>JAVBOY010000042.1:0-43646 GCA_031550085.1 Lentimicrobiaceae bacterium | reverse complement strand
TTCATGCTGTATTTTTTAGCGTGATTTCCCCGTTTTTGGCCTCGAAACCGTATTGTCGGGGGACAAACAAAGATACAAAAAATCCCAACTAATTCATAATGAATCGGTTGGGATTGTTTTTTTATTAGGAGAATAAGCCTATAGAAACAAGCCTATGTCTTTGAATTAATCCTTTCTAAATCAACCATTTGGGCTGGTTGTAATTCAGAATAGGTAACGGATAAGTAACGAGTTAACTTCACCAATTCGCTCCGCTTTGAGCAGGTTGATTAGCTTGATGCAAAGATAGAACAATTTCTCAAATTACACAGAATCTATTCCGGTGTTTTGTTTTTATCCTCATCCGCCTGAGATTTCAATCCTTTAATTGCCCTGTCGAAATCGCTTTCGTATTGTAGCATTTCTTTACGGCGATATTCTTCAAATTCCCGCGTTGCCTTTTCAACAGCTTGTTTATGTGAAACTGTTCCTGCATTGCTAAGTAAGGGACGATTGCCAACTGACAGTATATCGTCCAACTTTCCTATCCACTGCTGCATGGTCATTGAATGTTGCTCGATGGCTTGCAATTCGGCAAAATCAAGATATTGGGACACCAATAAATTTAACACCTGCAATTCTTTTTCCGACAAATAGTTCTTCGCAATTTTGACATCATCTCGTGTTATGTAATCCCCTTTGAAGTTGGTCATACCTACCATTGGCTTATCGGCATCAACTCTCTGGTAGATTACTTCTGCCGCCGTATGTTGATGGGCGGCATAGTGCATCTTATTTTGCACTGTAGCAAAAAACTGACGGGTAACATCAGCTCGTGGATCATAATCTACGGATGTGGCATAAATATCGGTTACCTGTTGGTACAAATTGCGTTCGCTCGAACGAATATCTCTGATCCGTTGCAGTAACTCGCGAAAATAACGGTTCCCGTTTCCTTTGAGGCGTTCATCGTCCATCGTAAATCCTTTTTGGATATATTCGTGCAGCCGCTGTGTCGCCCATTGCCTGAACCGTGTTGCCACCTGTGATTTAACACGATAACCAATCGCGATAATCATATCCAAGTTATAATGTTCAATCTGTCTTTTTACCGATCTGCTACCCTCATTGCGAACTAACAAGAAATACTTGTGAGTTGCGTCTTTCAATAATTCCCCTTCATCTAAAATACTGTTAATGTGTAAGCTGACATTTTGTTGTGTCGTATCAAACAACAGTGCAATTTGTTGTTGCGAAAGCCAAACGTCTTGTCCGTCAAAACGGACATTGACATTGGTTACTCCATTGTCGTCCTGATACAGGATAAATTGGCTGTTTGCCGGTTGAGTTTTATCGTTAGGCATGATTTCTTATGTTTTTTGTTTAAAACAAGCATTTACAGAAATATGTTACAATTTCCCTTGTATGCGTTTTATTTCCTTGTCAAAATCAGAGATATAATTTTCGTCTTGAATTTTTCTAAAAACTTTATATTCTTGTTCTGCTTTTAGCTTTGCTTCCAAAGCACTGATTTTTCCGGTATCCTGCAAAATAGGATACTGCGAAAGTTCTAAAAATTGATTTAGAAACTCTGTCCATTCTTGCATACTGGTTGTAATACCCCGATTGGCTCTGTTTTCTGCTAAATCCAAATAGGCTGAAATAATGCGATTTAATTCCTTGATATGCGCTTCGTTCAAATAATTTTTGGCAACAGTTACATCCGACTTCAAAATTTTTCCGTCCGGTGCTTGTTTCCAGTTGGTCAATCCCATGTATAGTTTTGTAGCATCAGCTGATGTATAGATGATTTCTGCGGCAGTTTTTCCGGTAATTGCCCAATGCAACTTGTTCTGTACTGTGGCGAAAAACTTTTTTGTAACCGGCGAATTTTTATTATAATCTGTAGCCAAAGCATAAATATCGGTAATTTTTTGGTAAAATCGGCGTTCACTTGCACGGATTTCGCGAATACGTTCGAGTAGATCTTCAAAATAATCTTTGCCAAAATTTATGCCTTGTTTCAGACGGTCATCGTCCATTACAAAACCTTTGACAATAAATTCTTTCAAGGTATGGGTTGCCCAAATACGGAATTGTGTCGCCTGATAACTATTTACACGATAGCCCACGGCAATAATGGTATCTAAATTATAAAAATCCAATTCGCGGGAAACTTCTCTGGAACCTTCTTTTTGAACTATCCGGATTTTCCGGATAGTTGCTTCCTGCTGTAATTCTTCGCTATGATAAATGTTCTTCAGATGTTCATTGATGGTTCGCACATCTACCCCAAACAATTCTGCCATACGTTTTTGGGTAAGCCAAAAACTACCATCTTCGTATTGTACTTGTATGCTTACTTGCCCATTAGGCGTAGTGTAAAATATTATACTGGATTCAGGCATTGTGTGTTTTTCTTTTTGCTATAAATTGTAGAATAGTTTAATTTTCGTCCTTTCAAACGTTTACTATTTTCCGCCAAATAATAAAGCCATTTGTGCTTGTGTTAGCCAAACCGTTTCGTCTTCCAAACGGACATCTATTTTAATAGTTCCGTTGGCGTTTTCATAGATTACTATTTCCCCGGTGTTCATATTTGAAAGATTTGGGAGATAAGCTATTGCCGTAATTTTTATCTACGGTCGGCGTTTTTTTGTTTCACGGCTTTGCCGCCGCCATTATATCAAAAGCAAGCAAAGCTTGCTATATCGCATATAGTTCTAAGGCTTTGCCTTAGACGAACGAAGTTAAAATGCAATCAATTTTGTCGTCAGCGTTTCTTGGTTTTGATTTTCTATTTTTAAAATCCAGATTCCTTTTGCGGGTGGAATCCAGGGTTGCGTGGTGGTTTGATCTACTTTTTGATTAAAAATCAACTGCCGGTTTGAGCCGTCGACCCGGGATGCCCAAACCTTGTAATTCATCGGATTTTTTGTTGTGATGGTAAAATAGACCTGCTGATTCGCCGGATTGGGGAACAGCTTGAAATCAAAGGCCAGCGCTTTTCGTTCGTCCCGTTCCAAGGCGACAATCCGCTTGGAGAAATACATGCGGTATTCACCCGGGTTGAGGTAAAGCGAAGCCGTAGGATTCACCACGTTGATGGAATCGCCGGTAAAGTAATCGTACCAGTAACCGGTTTGATAAAAATTGGGATTGATGGGCGCGCTGAGCAATCCGAAATTGCCCAATACCACGGCGCTCAAATCATCGGATTTCAACCGGATGCGTTTCATGGTGCTGGCAACGTCCAGGTCGAAATTGGTGGTTTCAAACAAGGGGTTGTCGATGCGCAGTTTGATCAGGTTCGAATAAATTCCGAGCAGGTTTTTCCGCTGGGGCTGCGACAGGTAATCCCAACGGGGCGGCTTGCTGTCCAAACGGCTGGCATCAGTGCCCGAAGGGTAATTGATGGAATAGTCGTAGCCGCGTTCCCCGAATTGCCAAATCATTTTCGGCCCCGGAATGGTAAAGAGAAAGGTAGCCGACAAAGCCATCCGTTTTAAAGCGGTTGCAGTGTCTTTGGTATTATAGGAGGCATTTCCCGTTCCGTTTTTCTCGCAATCGTACATCATGCGCTCTTCGTCATGGCTTTCCATATAGGTTACCAGATTGGGTTTGGTCCAGGTACGGGTGGTGTAGGCGCCCCACGACAGATCGCTTTGCGAATTGCCGGTAATGGCTTTTGCTCCCTGGCGGTAATTGTAGTTTAAATTTCCCCAAAGCAGCATGCCCTTTTCTGCCAGCACTTTTTCTTCGCTGTTATCGGCAAAGTGTTCCAGAATCACAATGGCCTTTGGGTTTACTTTGATCATGGTATCGTAATAGGCCGATAAAATATCAATGCGCGACTGGTCGTATTGCGCCCAGGCCGCAAGGTTTCCCAAGGTGTTTTTCTGCGTGTAGCCTTTGGATAAGTCCAAACGGTAGCCGTCAATTTTGTATTTCTCCAGCCAGAATTTAAAAACCCTTGAGACGTAGGCTTTGGTATCGGGCGATTCGTGATTGAAATCGGAGCCTACATTGAAATCGTGTTTCGGAATGGCATTGTAAAACGGGCTGCTTGCCGAAGGGCGATTGTTCACGCCATCCCAATAGAGCATCACGTAGGGAGATGTTCCAAACGAATGGTTCAACGCGATGTCCATAAGTACGGCAATTCCCTCGGAATGGCATTTGTCGATAAAGCGTTTGAAATCATCGGGCTGTCCGTAATATTTATCGACGGCAAAATAATAATTGGGGTTATACCCCCAACTCAGGTTTCCTTCGAACTCGTTGACGGGCATCAGTTCAATGGCGTTAATTCCCAGATTTTTCAAATAACCCAGGGTATCCATCAGGCTGTTAAACGAATGTTTGTCCATAAAATCGCGGATCAGCAGTTCGTACACCACCAAATCGGTTGTTTTGGGCGGCGCAAACGAAGTGTTTTGCCAAATGTATTCGCTTTGCCCGGTTTGCAGGACAGTGGCAATGCCATCCGTTTTCCCCGCCGGATAAGGAAGCATGTTGGGGTAGGTTTCCGCATCGATGTATTGGTCATTCCAGGGGTCGGAAACTTTTTCGGCATACGGATCGCCCACGCGGATGCTGCCATCGACAAAATACTGGTAAATGTATTCTTTGCCTTTTTCCAGATTGCCGACTTCCACCCAAAAGCGTTTTCCGTCGGGCGTCCGGTTCATATAAGTATTTTCCGAAGGCAGCCAGTCGTTAAAGTCGCCGATTGCAAAAGCATATTCCTTTTGCGGGGCGTGCAAACACAACAGCACTTCGTTATCGTTCAAGTAATTGATACCGTCTTTCATACCTGCCGGCAAATCGGCGATGGGTACCGCCGGGCGGACGTAGTAATAAAAGAAATCTTCTGTGGTTCCGCTTGCATTCTTGGCCAGCGCTTTTACCATTTTTCGCCCGTATTCCGAAGCAAGAAGGGTATGACTCAGGCTGTTTCCCTGGGCCGAATCGACTTTCTGATCATCCACATACAAAAAAACGCTGTCTGCCAAGGTAGCCGATATGGAAACCGGAATGCTTTGCAACAAGTTGGCAAACAAAAACTCTTCTTCGGGTTGTACAATTTTCACGGCCAAACCGGATGGATAGACATCATAAAAAATATCGCCCCCGGTAGCCGTTTTTCCTTCCAGCCACGTCCCTCCTACTTGCACTGCACTGCGGAATACAAAAGCCATTTTCAGAATTTGTTCATCGGCCGGAACACCGTAATACTGGCGGATGCTGGGCGAAATCGTCAGCCGCCACAAATTATTCCCCAGCGAAGTCATTTTGCAATCGGGAATGTTCACACCCCAATCCGCTTTCACATATTTCCAATCCGAAGACGACGTACTTTTGTTCGTAATCACTCCCGTGTGGGCATAGACATCGCCGGTGTAGCCTTTCAGCCCGGCATTCCCCTGGGAAGCGTCGAAAATCACCTCCACGGCATCCAAATCGGTCGGTAACGAAGGCGTTACGGTAATTTGTGCTGTGACTTGGGATGCCAAAAATAAAAAAACGATTGCTAAAATTCTGTTCATCATAGCCTTTGGATTTTTTCACCAAAGGTATAACAAAGCAGGGTCCAAAAGGTCTGTTTCCCTTGTATTTTATTTAGACTCATTATAAATTTCGTTATGAGAATTTTTGCCTCTTAAATTCTGTTTATCTTTGCGCTCATAATAACCAAAAAAAGAAAAAAAATGGCTTACGTAATTTCTGACGACTGCACAGCTTGTGGAACTTGCATTGACGAGTGTCCCGTTGAAGCTATTTCGGAAGGCGACATCTATAAAATTGATCCCGAAGTTTGTACTGACTGCGGCTCATGCGCTGATGTATGCCCCGTTGAAGCAATTCACCCGGCATAAGCATGTAGTTACTCTTTAAAAAGTAATTCCTTAAAAATGCCCCGATTTACGGGGCATTTTTTATGCTTTTGTATGAGCGAGGGAGGTGAAATTAAATTTTCACCTCCCTCGCTTTATTCTATAATTCTATCGCTGAAACAGCGTAATCCGTTCAACAAAATAAATTATTTATCCTTAAAAACAAACTCTACCCTGCGGTTTTCCTGATGTTCAGCTTCCGTACAGTGTACTTTGGGCTTGCATTGGTTGACCGGTTTGCGGTATCCCCAGCCGAAGGCCCGGATGCGTTGCGGGGAAACACCTTGTTCGATCATATAATCCCTGACGGCATTGGCCCGTTGCAACGAAAGTTTTTCATTATAGGCTGCGGATCCCCTGGAATCGGTATGTCCATCGAGCGTGAGCGTTATTTCCGGATTTTCTTTCATCATGGAAACGATGTTGTTTATATCCCGTTTGGCTTCCGGGCGTAGATCGAATTTTGCAAAATCAAACAGTACCAATGCGGATAAAATGATTTTCTTACTGGGTTTCATTTCCAGCATCACGTTGTAAACGGGTTGCAATTCTTCGGCCGAAACAGGTATTGTGATCTCCGTGCGGGCCGTGTCGTAACCGGTTTTAACAGCAATAATCTGGTAACGGGTTCTTGCATCGAGTGGCATTGTGGTGAAATTGCCGTTGTTATCCGTAACAAGTTTGGATCGGATTCCGCCGGAGGGAAGCAGGCTGATTTCAACACCGGATAAGGGATTGTTTTTTGTGTTTTTTACGTTTCCTTTGATTACCGGGCGTAAAGGGACTTTGAGGGTGATGTTTTGATTGCCTGGCACATTTGCAAAACCGGGAACGGTGCTTGTAATAACTTCCGTGGTATAATCAGGGAAACCGGATTTTGTGATACGGAAAGGATAGGTATGGGCCGGACGCAGCCTCAAGGTAATGCTCGAGTCTTTTGAAGAATTGAATGTTCCGTTTTCTCCGGCCGGACAATCCGTGCAATTCATCTCTACACGGGTTGCCAATGGTTCCAGCGTCAAACTATCTACCACCCGTACGAAATAAGCGTATTTTTCGGGCTTGACGGGTTCGATGATTTCCGGGATCACAACCACTTCTGTTTCCAATTTACCCAATCTGATACGGACTCCTAATTCTCCGCCAATTGCCAACAGATTGACCTTATCCACGGCATGGGAATTCAGGTATCCGTTGTATTGCAAATGGTCGCCCACATAACTGGATGGATGAATGGTTTTGGCATTGTTTTCGGGACCGATTAAATAGGCTCCTTCCGTTTTGTTTCCGTTTTTAATATTATTCAACCCATAATCCAAATAGGCTCCCAAGGTCAAATCTACCCGCGGACTAAGGGTTTTCAGGAAACCGATTTTACCCGAAAGGGCAAAACTGGTTTTTACTTCCATATCCCCATCGTAGGTTATTTTATCGTTAACACCATAGCCGTGCCAGCTTACATCCGGCCCGTTCGGATCGGGCAGTACCAGATCGGGTGTTTCATAATAGGCCGACACGGAAAGTTCACTGCCTGTATTTACTTTATAAGTTTGGCTGATTACAGGAATTTGCGCCTTGGCACCCACACCGAAATACATTCCCCAACTTTGCGAAGCGCCCCATTTGGTTTGATACATCAGCATCAGGGGAATTTCAATAAAATAGCCTTGCTGGACTTCCGTCCAGTCGCTTAACCCCAAACGCAATGTATAATGAGTATAGTCATCGCCGAAAAGATACCGGAAGTCATCGTCATACATTCCTTCGAATGCATAATGCTGCGGGTCGTTATCCCAGGAATTGGCATAGTTTCCTTTGCTGTTGTAGAACGAAATCCCCACACCGGTGGCCAGTCCCCAATGCCGGCTAAAAAAATATTGCACTCCCAAGTTTCCTCCGAACCCGAGTTGAGGGATGCTGTGATTCTTGTTATCCAGGGTGTAACGATAATTGTTTGCGCCCAGACTTCCGGCCGCGGTAAGGTACCAACCTTTTTCCTGTGCGGCAGCTATGAATGCGCTCAATATCAATCCGATGATCAGTATTGTTTTTACATTTTTCATGCGAATGTGTTTTTATTTAATAATAGATTTTGCAAAGGATGTTATTGAACAACTACCTTTTTTGTTGTCACGTTCCCATCAGGTTCTGTAATCCGGAACATATAGGAGCCTGGCGTGTACAAATAAAATTCCGTAATGGCCTGCGTGATTGTTTTCTTTTGCAACAATTTTCCCAGCATATCAAATACTTCTACCACAGAGCCGCTCACAACCCCTCCGGGCAAGTCCAGGAACAGGCTTATTTTTTCGTTTGATGCGGCAGGATTCGGATAGATCTTTATGGCGCCTCTTTCTATGGGAATTAATGTATAAGGGCAACTCATTTGTTTTTCGCCATTGGAATAGGTGACTTCCACCGCAAAAGTTCCCCTCAGACCCAGTTCGGCATAGTATTGCGATTGGCCTTTACTTTCGATCGGCGACATTTGTCCGTTTCCATCCACACGATACCATTGGAACGATTCGATATCCAATGGGTTTCCTAATGAATCACGGCGTGATACAAAAAGCACATCGTCCCATTTTACCATAATCACGACATCATTCGGTTTCACATGGCTTTGATCGCTCATCAGGGTTCCGCAACTGCCCCGTACTTCCACGGTATAGATGCCGTAATCCGAAGGACCTGCGTTGTTTTTCTCATAAATGCTGCCGGTTGCTCCCTGGATAGCCGAGCCATCTTGATACCATTGGTACGAAAGATTTGTCCCCTCCGCTTTTACTTCGAGATGAATGAAACCGTTTTCGTCACAAAGCAGGTATTGCGATTCGGGTTGTTGACTGATACTTGTTGCCCGGATGACCTCAATAACAAAATCGTAAATGCTGTCGGTTACAGAGCAGTCATTGTGTACACTCAAATAAGCTTCATACAGTGAAGGTTCGACACCTGCAGGCAAGGCAATGTGAATGACCGGACCGGTTAACACGACATAATCGCTCATATCTACAAATCCGGCAGCAAGGGCTTCTTCGCTAAATGTAATTTTATAGGAAACCGGTAAAGAAGGGTTGTTATTGATACAAGAAAGCAACGCCTCGGGATCGCCACTGCAAGCTTGCGTGCGGTTTGCCAGTGTTACCGATGCCAACGGCTGGATTTGGATGGCAAAGGTATCGGCTATACCGGAACAGGTGTTACCCGCAAATGAATCACCCGGTACGACTTCATAATAGGCTGTTAACACCGTGATCCCGTTGTTCACAGCCAGATAAGCCGGCATTTGATTATTCCCGCTTTGGGGCAAACCCTGAATGAGATCCCCGCTCAGGTAACGCCAGGCATATTGTGCGCCGGGCGTATCCCCGGTAAAAGTATAGACTTCCACTTGTTCGCCGGGACAATGTACCTGGTCGGGAACCGGATTGACGCCGGGTTGCTGGTTTACGATGACCTGAACCGCTTGAGCTGCATCAGCATTACCCATACAAGCGGTCGTTGTATTTTTTGCCACCACATAATAAATGGTAGATGTATTCAATACTGGGGTGATATAGTTGTTGCCTTCGAACAAGAGCGTTGTCAAAGCGGCATCGGAATACCATTGCGGAATAAAGCCTGCAGCCGCTGTAGCAGAAATCGCAGCCGTAGTACCGGAACAAATGCTATCGCCGGTTACACCGGTAATGTCCGTAATAATGGGCAACGGATTAACCGTTACCGTTACGGCTTGTGCTGCATTGGCCGCTCCAACACATCCGGTAACTATATTTTTTGCTACGACATAATAGGTCGTGGTTGTATTTAATACCGGAGTTTTATAATTGTTGCCTTCGAACAAGAGCGTTGTCAAAGCGGCATCGGAATACCATTGCGGAATAAAATCGGCAGCCGTTGTTGCAGACACCGTAGCCGTACTGCCTTCACAAGTGGTATTACCAGTTATGCTGATAATATCACCGGCTGTAGGCAACGGATTGACCGTTACCGTTACGGTTTGTACAGCGCTTTCTGTTCCGAGACATCCGGTCACTCTATTTTTTGCTACGACATAATAGGTCGTGGTTGTGGTCAATACCGGGGTTGTATAGCTGTTGCCTTCAAACAGGAAATTCGTTAAAGCGGCATCCGAATACCATTGCGGAATAAAATCGGCAGCTGTTGTTGCAGACACCGTAGCCGTGGAACTGGAACAAATGGTATCGTCCGTTACACCGGTAATGTCCGTAATGGTGGGTAACGGATTGACCGTTACCGTTACGGCTTGTGCAGCTTCCTCTGCTCCAACACATCCGGTCAATCTATTTTTTGCTACCACATAATAGGTGGTGGTGGTATTTAATACCGGAGTTGTGTAATTGCCGCCTTCGAATAGAAAATTCGTTAGAGCTGCATCGGAATACCATTGCGGAATAAAGCCTATAGCTGCCGTAGCCGATACCGTAGCTGTGTTTCCGGAACAGATGGTATCGGAGGTCACTCCAATAATATCGGTAATGATGGGCTCCGGATTAACTGTTACCGTCACGGCTTGTGCAGCTTCCTCATCTCCAACACATCCGGTAACTATATTTTTTGCTACCACATAATAAGTGGTAGTAGTATTTAATACCGGAGTTGTATAATTGCTGCCTTCGAATAGAAAATCCGTTAAAGCAGGATCGGAATACCATTGAGGAATAAACTCTGCAAGGGCAGTAGCCGATACGGTCGCTGTATTGCCCGAACAAATGGTATCTCCGGTGACGGATAAGATATCCGCTAACAAAGGTCTTGGATTGACGCCCACCGCTAGCGAATCCCAAGCCGTACAAGTGGTTGCATTGTTCTCAATTTTTATATAATATTCTGTTGTAGTGACTGGAGTAACTACCGCCGGATTTATCAATGTCCCATTCACTGCTGTGTAGAAACTGAGTGTTGTATTGGCTTCACGGACCACCAAGCTATTCAAATCGATGCTTTCTCCGCTACATAGGGTCGTGTCGCGTTTGCTTAGTAATCCGGGTAAGGCATTCACATTTACGGTCAGTGAGTCCCATGTTTCGCAAAGGGTGATAGCGCTGCTTACCAAAACATAATATTGCGTTGTATCTGGCGGACCGACCACAGTGTTCCCTAAAGGCGCTCCATTCACAGCCGAATAGAACACAGCCGTTGTATTTGCATTGACGACGATCAAGGTGTTCAAATCCACGCTTTCGCCTTCACAGAGGGTTGCATCCTGTTTGCTTAGCAGCGAAGGCATGGGGTACACCGTTACCTGCATCGTTGAAGAATCTTTTAAACTCCCCATCGTTACGACCAATTTCACCTCATAGGTTCCGGCAGCATCATAATGGTGTTCAGGGCCTTCCAAAGAGCTGGGGGCACTTCCATCGCCAAATGTCCATAAATAAGTGGTTTGAGATATTTGTCCTATACTTACAACACTTAGATCCTTAAATACAAACAAATTATTATCCAAGCATTGGGTCGTATCATTCATACCAAATTGGGCATGCAGGGTTTTGCCTACATGAACCGGATAGCTTACCGTATCGGAACAGCCATGGTCACTGAAAACGATCAACGTAATTGTGTAATCGGCTTCGAGTTGGGTATATTGGTGTTGCGGGTTTTGAAAGGTCGATATATCTCCGTCACCGAAATCCCAGTTCCATGCCACAATACTTCCCGTATTGATCTTTGTGCTATCAAAAAAATAAATCGTAAAAGGATCTATATCGTCCGCATACAGGTCGAAGTCAGCCTGAGGCTTCGGATTTACGACAACTGTTACGGCATGTGCAGCACTCATTGTTCCAATACAGCTGGTCTGTGCGTTTTTTGCCACCACATAATAAGTCCTGGATGTATCCAATACCTGAGTCGTATAACTACTGCCTTCAAACAGGGAATCCGTCAATGTGGCATCTGCATACCAGCGAGGCACAAAATCAACCGCTGCCACAGCAGATACCGTGGCCGTTGTACCGGGACAAATACTATCCCCGGTAACGTTCGTGATATCGGTAATTATGGGCAATGGATTTACAACGGCAGTTACTGTTATAGCAGCATCAGGCAGCCCAATACAACCGGAGGCAAGATTTTTAGCTACTACGTAATAAGTGGTTGTAGAGTCCAATATGGAACTTGTATAAGTATCCCCTTCTAACAAAAAGTTTACTAAAGCAGAATCGGCATACCAGCGTGGTATAAATCCCGGTGCGGCTGTAACCGAAAGGGTAGCTGTACCACCGGCACAAATAGCGGTGTCCGTAACATCGACAATATCATCTGCCGTCGGAAGCGGGTCGACCGTTACCGCCACGGCTATAACATCTGCAGTGGAACCGATACACCCAAGAGTCGTATTTTTTGCGACTACATAATACGTAGTCGTAGTGTTTAACAATGGGGTTGTATAAGTATCCCCATCTATCAGGAAATCGTTTAGCGTAGCATTGCTGTACCAACTCGGTACAAAGCCCGGTGCGGCCGTAGCCGAAATAGTAGCCGTGTTTCCGGCACAAATGGTTGCATCGGTGATATCCAAAATATCTGTTGCTGTGGGCAACGGGATGACCGTTGCTGAAACGGGATTTGCAGCGGCGGCATCGCCGATGCAACCGGTAAGGATATTCTTGGCCACCACATAATAGGTGGTTGAAGCGGTTAACACTGGCGTGGTGTAAGTGGTACCTTCTGCTAAAAAGTCAGTTAGTGCGGCATCTCCATACCAACGCGGTACAAAATCCTGCGCAGCTGTGGCCGAAAGTGTAGCTGTACTGTTCGCACAAGTAAAAACGCCGGTAGCATCCAGAATGTCATCGAATGTTGGCAACAAGGCAACCGTTGCCGTCACCGGTTTTGCTATGGTCGTACCTCCCATGCAATCACCGTCAATATTCTTGGCAGCCACGTAATAAGTAGTGGTAGCTATTAACGCCGGCGTGGTGTAAATGAAACCTTCTGTCAAAAAGTCGGTCAACGCAGCATCAGCATACCAGCGAGGCACAAAGCCCGGCGTAGCCGTAGCTGAAAGCGTAGCTGTGCTACCAATGCAAACGGTGTCGCTGGTTATCGTGGTTATATCGTTAATCGTCGGTAGCGGATAAATAACTACGATTAAGGGGATTGCCTCCGAAGATTCAGCGCTACAACCGGTTACCGTATTTTTTGCAGCAACATAATAGGTGGTGGTGGAGTCTAATACCGGAGTGGTGTAGGTGGAACCTTCCGTCAAAAAGTCGGTCAACCCGGCATCACCGTACCAACGGGGTACAAATCCCGGTGCAGTTGCAACTGAAAGTGTGGTTGTATTACCGGCACAAACGTAAGGAATGTTAGCAGATATAATATCCGTAGCTTCCGGCATCGGGTAAACCGTAATTTCAAGCGTCGTGGAATCAAGCAAGCCGCTCATATCCACTACCAACTTCACTGTATAAGTACCAGCAGCCGTATAGTGGTGAACCGGATGTTCCAATGTGCTTTGGGCCCCATCACCGAATGTCCATAAATAATTGGTTTGCGGAAGCTCCCCGATACTTATGGAACTTAAATTGGTAAACTCAAATGAATTTCCACCCAAACATTGTGCCGTGTCATTAAGTCCGAATCTCGCATAGGGTGTTTTCCCCACATGAATGGAATAATTTACCGTGTCGCTACATCCGCTATTGCCGGTGGCAATCAACATAACCTCATGATCGGCTTCCGGCAAAGCATACAGATGAACCGGATTTTGTAAGGTTGATGTAGTCCCATCTCCAAAATCCCATTGCCAGGAAACAATACTTCCCGTACTTACGGTCGTACTGTCGAAGAAGTTGGCGATAAAAGGATTAGCATCATCCAAAAGATAACCGAAATCAGCCTCTGGTCTAGGGTTGACGGTTACAACCGCCGGTTTGGCGGCAGTAACATCGCCCATACAACCGAGAGCCGTGTTTTTAGCAATAACATAATAGGTTGTGCCGGCATTCAATACCGGTGTGGTATAAGTATTTCCTTCAAGCAAAAAATTTGTCAGGCCGGCATCAGCATACCAGTGAGCGATCAAGCCTGCCGAAGTTGTAGCCGTCAAAGTAGCCGTAGTACCGGAACAAATCTCAGGCTCTGTTATCGTAAGGATATCATCGGCAGTAGGCAACGGAATCACCGTTACCGTTACGGCATATCGGTCGCCCGGGGCGTTTTCACAATAACGGTTACCTGAAACTCCCACGTAATAGGTAGTGCTGACCGTAAGGTCGGGCGTATGATATGTTTGTCCCATAAACAACGGCTCGGTTGCTGTCTGGCTGTTGTACCATTTGTACACGGCATTCGGTATGAGGGTATTCTGCAAATTTGCCGTAAGCGTTGTGGAAGTTCCGGCACAAAGCGCCGTTGTTCCTGTTACATTGATGTCCGAGGATGCCACCTTTGGCCTGAATGTCAGATGGATCGGGGCTGATTTGGCAATGCAGTTATACAAATCAATACTGCCGGATGTCCCAACTACTAAGCGGTAGTAACCTTCATCTGAAACTCCCATGCTTGGGATGGTATACGATACGTTCAAGGGATTTGCAGATGTTCCTGTAAATACGGTAGTCCAATCGGCAGGATTATTGACATTTCCGGTGGTGCTGCGTATCCAGCGATATGTTATATCATTTCCTAAAGTACCATCGTCGGTATAGGTTCCCGTCAGGGTCATCGGATCACCGCTACAAACCACTGTTTCCGCTCCAGTGGGTGCTGTAATGGATACCGGGGGAAAACACAGGTAAATTTCGATATCATCAATCATCAAATCATTTCCGTTTCCTCCCGGTGCATTGTTGTATAACGTGAGGGTAACAGATGAAGAGGAACCGACAACAAATTCAAAACCGTAGGGACGCCAATTCTTTGCAGGATCTGTTACCTTCGGGATACTGCCTGTATTGTATTGTGCCAGCACGTTTCCATTATCTGCATCTGTAAGTTCAAACAGCAGATCCGGGTCGTTAAATACAACGCCTTGATTCGTGTAATAACTGGTATTGGGAGCATTCGGATTTACTAGATTAAACACCCATGCAGAAAAATTCAGGCGTGTACCGGGACACAGGTTGTTAATGGTAAGTGTATAAAATTGGCCCGGACCAAAATCAGCATTTACAATCAATGAACGTCCAATGCCTGGATTGGTATGGTCGTATATTGACGTTCCAGAATACCAATAATCGCCATAATAATAACTATCTAATTCAGAACAAATACCATAGTGACCATTTGTGTGTAAATCGCCACCGAAAATATAGGAGGTTATGCTACTTCCCAAGGGTGTGCTGGAACAGTTTATTCCGGATCCGAAATCTTCTTTAAACAACAGGCTGCCTGTTTGCGTCACCTGAAACGATTTGATGACACTTTGACAACCCAGGCTGGTCGTTGCCCGGGCATAAATGGTTTGGGTTCCTTTAACGAAATAGTTTGCCGGCGACGGAATGATATTGGCATCAAATGCCGCTCCACCGGCTTTACTAAACTGAACATCATTCAGGTTTGCATTTTGCAGGTTTGTTATGCAGGTTTGCAAGTTGATGGCTGGAGAACATAATACCGGACTAACTACATCGAACGTAGGCGGAATGCCGCATATCGTATATGATGTGGGATAAGACGGCCAATCTTTCCCCGATTCGTAAGCAATAATGTACAGAACGCCATTCATAAGCAACGCGGAGTTCGTATAGGTCCATGTATGACTGGTGTTATCTACATTCGCTGTTCCCAGACGGATAAGCGAAGTTCCGGATTTTATATAGATTGAAATGCTATCCATGGCTGCATCTGTTCGGAAAATTCCTTGTAGCGTAGTACCCGAAATAGAAATATTATTTACAGGTGAACTTTGTGTTTGCAGATAAGGCGTATTGGTATTGTCCCAAATATTCCAAATCTTGGTAGCATCATTGGTTGAACTGATGCTCCATGAAAGAGTGGTATTGTAAAACGTTTGGGTTTTCAGCACGGCATCGTTTTGTGTCCCGCCATCCAGGTTGTTATTATCGGATACAATCGTTTTAGGTTGACCATTCATCGTTACCGACATACCGGCGGATGCATAGTTATTGGCAAGAGTAGCCGAAGAATGCTTCAATCCCGCTACCCGGCCAACGTTGTTGCTATATCCCACAAGCGTTTTGTTCAAGGCGACACTATTCTGAATTGTTGTTGTCGCTTGACTCAGATTTCCGGCCAAACCACCCAATTTTGATGAGACAGAAGATTGGACATTGTTCATGGCATAGCATGCATTGATTACACCATTACTACTTGCTGTTCCCACCAATCCGCCAACAGTATTTATATTCCTGAGTTCGCCCCAAGCATAGGAGTTGTTCAGGGTTCCTCGAAGTACACCGATCAATCCGCCAACTCCATTGACATTTGTACTTCCTGTTGCGTCGACAAGTGCAAAACATTGTGTAATGCTGTTGGTACCACTCGCTTGGTTACCTACCATCCCCCCGATAATATCGTTTCCGGCAACAGTTCCCATCACAAAGCAATTGGTAATTGTTCCTCCATTTTGACTTCCAAGCAAAATACCGACATTATTATTCCCCTTTACACCCGTCGACGAAGTGGTAACACCCAAGTTTGAAACACTTCCGTTGGTCATATAACCAAACAGCCCTACATCATTGCCGGATGTGTTGATAAACAACCCGGAAATCGTGTGACTGTCTCCATCAAAATTTCCCCTGAAAGGACTTGAAGAATTCCCTATCGGCGTCCAGGCATTTCCACCCAAATCCAAATTACTCATCAACCTGAAATAAACATTGGTGTAATTTGTGTTGGCATTGGTGGATGTTTGCAAAAAGGTTAATTGCTGAATGGTTGCAATCTGGTATGGATCTCCGGACGTACCTGTTCCCCCTGCCCATTGGGCGAAAGCAGGAAAAGATATACCAATCCCAATTGTCAACGCAACCAAGTATCTATACTGTTTAGAGGAAAAAAGCTTCATTACCAAAAGTTTATTGTTTCGGTAGAAAAACAATTTCATGCAAATTTTGTTTGCAATATTTTTCACATATAAACAATCATTAACAGACTGTTTTGAAAACTATTACGTTGATTCGTTATCGTTTGTAAACTGCCAATTGAAAAGAAAAAATTAGTTTTTAAAGCACCCTATTTTAATGGTTTATTATCTCCACATTTTTTTCGCTTTGCTTTCGTTTGGAAAAATTATATTTCATTGTTTTTTTTAACACTTATGCAAATACTTTGTCTTTTGGGTCTCTATTCGTAATTTTGTATTTTACTCTGAAAATATGCAATTCCCTTCCCCCCTATCCAAAGGCGACCGGGTTGCTCTTGTAGCTCCTGCCCGGAAAATCTCGAAGCCGGAGATTTTATTCGCGATACAAACACTTGAAGGTTGGGGGCTACAGGTTGTTTTGGGGAATTTTCTTTTTGCCGAATCCAACCAATTTGCAGGAACGGATGCGCAACGGGCATCGGACCTGCAAATCGCATTCGACGATCCGGAAATAAAAGCAATTTTTTGCGCACGCGGCGGCTACGGAACGGTTCGTATTATCGACCAGTTGGATTTCACACAGTTCTGCAAAAATCCCAAATGGATTGTGGGGTTCAGCGATACTACGGTTTTGCATTCGCATATTCATGCAAATTTTGGCACAGCGACCCTCCATGCTGCTATGCCGCTTACATTTCCCAAAGAAGAAGCATTTTCCGACACACTAAACGATCTGCAGGAAACCTTATTCGGGAAACAATTCGTTTATGAGATCTCTTCAGATCCCAAAAACCGGGCAGGGAATGCCTCTGGAGAATTGGTAGGAGGAAATCTTTCGATTTTGCACACACTAACCGGAACTTCTTCGGACATCGATACCCAAGGAAAAATCCTTTTTATCGAAGATTTGGATGAATACCTCTACCACATCGACCGGATGATGGTGCATTTGAAACGTTCGGGCAAGTTGGCAAATCTTGCCGGCCTGGTCGTTGGTGGAATGACAAAAATGAACGATAATTCGGTTCCTTTCGGAAAAACGGCGGAAGAAATTATTTTTGAAGCGGTAGTAGAATACGATTATCCGGTCTGTTTTGGTTTCCCTGCCGGACACCAGCCTTTAAATTTGCCGCTTGTGTTGGGAGCTACGGCTCAATTGACCATTGATAAAACAACAGCAGCACTCCATTTAGCTTGGTAGTGCTGCTGTTGTTTAAAAATAGTTTCTTTTTTATTTAAATTTTATGAGGAGTTGGTTTTTCGGAATTTTATCTCCTGTTTTTACGTGAATGGATTCAATCACTCCATCCTGCGGGGCATAAATGGTATTCAGCATTTTCATGGCTTCCAATTCCAGTAATGGGTCATTTTCTTTTACTTTCCGTCCTTTCTTTACAAAAATTTCGCAAACGGTCCCCGGTATAAACGAACGTATTTCCTTGGGATCATGCGGCTTGTAAGGTTTACGGGTCAAAAATTTGGGAGTAAGCCGTGTTTTATACTTAATATCCTCAATGGTAAAGTTTTGAATAGCCTCTGCCGGCGAATTCTCATTGGAGGGATTGTCCTCACTTCCGGTGTGTATCTTGCTTTCGTCCATAATTTCAAAGTTTAAATTGGTATCAAAATTTTACAAACAGCCTTTAAAGGAATCTTGCATTTGCAAGCGAACAAGGGCTATTTGTTCATTCTTAATTTAATCTATTAAAATGGAGGAATTCCATGTTTCTTGGAAGGTGTATCAACCGCTTTCTGCTGCGAAATTTCCAACGCATGGATCACCATGCTGCGGGTTTCTTCCGGGTCAATAACGGCATCAACATAACCATAAGCAGCGGCAACAAAGGGATTGGCAAATTTTTCTTTGTATTCTTTGATTTTTGCTTTGCGCATTTCATCCGGATTATCCGCACTATTGATTTCGCTTCTAAAAATGATGTTTGCAGCGCCTTCGGGGCCCATCACGGCAATTTCTGCGGTTGGCCATGCGAATACAAAATCGGCGCGCAAATGGCTCGAGCACATGGCGATGTAACCACCTCCATAAGCTTTGCGGGTAATCACGGTAATTTTCGGAACAGATGCTTCGCTGTAAGCATACAATATTTTTGCACCATGACGGATTACACCGGCATGTTCCTGATCGACGCCGGGCAAATAACCGGGCAAATCGACCAACGTAACAAGCGGAATGTTAAATGCATCGCAATAGCGAATAAAACGAGCAGCTTTATCACTTGAATCAACATCCAAAACACCGGCCAGCACCAACGGTTGGTTGGCGACAAACCCTACGGTGTTGCCGTTCATCCGGCCAAAGCCAATCACGATGTTTTGCGCCCACAAGGATTGGACTTCAAAAAAATTACTATCGTCGCAAATACCGCAAATGACGTCTTTTACATCGTAAGGCATGCGCGGGTTGGTCGGAAAAATCTTGGCAATGTTATATTGCTTGGTGTGCGGCGGTTTTACGGGAAAAGCTTTTGCTTTTTGCTTGTTGTTCCAGGGGATAAAACTGCAAAGTTGTTTGATTTGCTCGAAACACTCTTGTTCGCTTTCAGCAAAGAAATGGGCGTTTCCGGTAATTTCGGCCTGTACACGGGCGCCGCCGAGCTCTTCCATCGAAATTTCTTCGCCCAAAACCGTTTTGATGACTTCGGGACCGGTAATAAACATCTTGGAAATCTTGTCGACCACAAACACAAAATCAGTTAAAGCCGGCGAATATACCGCGCCACCAGCACAAGGGCCTAATATCACCGATATTTGCGGAATAACTCCCGACGATTGCGTATTGCGCCAAAATATTTCGCCATAACCGGCCAAAGAATTTACGCCTTCTTGAATACGCGCTCCGCCGGAATCATTGATACCGATGAGGGGAACTTTCAGTTTCATGGCATGATCCATGATTTTCGTTATCTTTTTTGCATGCATATAGCCCAGCGATCCGCCCGCTACCGTGAAATCCTGTGCAAATACACAAACCGGATAGCCGTTGATGGTACCTGTTCCGGTAATAACCCCGTCACCGGGAAGATATTTGTCGCTCATGTCGAAATCGCGACCTGCATGTTGTACAAACAAATCGTATTCATGAAACGATTTGGGATCAAGCAAGGCGATGATACGCTCGCGAGCGGTCATTTTGCCGGTTGCTTTTTGTTTTTCAATGGCTTTTTCTCCGCCTCCACTCAATGCTTCGCGCATGCGGCGCTTAAAATCTGAGGATTTGTGGCTTAATGACATAGGTTTGGTTTTTAGTTAATACTTCATTATTTTTTGGAGATGAATTTGCCAGATTCGAGGCAAAGGTATGAAAGTAAATTTCAACCCCACTAATTTGTTACTTTTTTGTTAAAGCCACCAATCGTTGTAGGGGTAAAAATCACATTAAAAAACTATTGCATAATCCCTTATAGGATTCTTAAAATATGCAAAAATACTTCGCCAACAATAAGCAAAACCCCGTAAAGAAACAACAAACCCCGCTATCATGCAGAGTTTGCGTTCTAAAAACTCAAAATAAACTCACTTAACTTCCAACGTTGCACCAGGCAGTACTTCAAAATTATTGGAAATAGTAGTAGTTTCTGTGGCATCAAACAGTGCGTTTGAACCATTGGTTACCGTTACATTCTCCACATTAATATTGCAGCCGGTAACAGTTGTATTGCTATTTACCGTTTGATTCATGAAATTGGTTATGCCGGTACAAAGAAATGCTGCTGAAACCGCAGCATAAGCATCTGCAAGACCATATCCTGTATAATAGTTCCAAAGCCCATTCGGACGATTTGCAGTTATTTCATAGTTAAACTGTCCCAGCTTTTTTGCCGTCTTTTCAATAATATCGCGAACTTCTTGCCCTGTTAAACCGGGCTTTACAGAAAGTACAATTGCGGCAATTCCCGCAACATGAGGAGCAGCCATCGATGTTCCACTCTTATAACCTATTTGGTTACCTGGCATGGTTGAATAGCAACAACAAGGAGCAACAAGATCTAGTAAAGGACCATAATTTGACATAGCTAACATTCCATTGTCATTAACTGCCCCTACTGTTAAAATATCCGGATGAGAATCAGCAGGATAGGAAACTCCACTTCCATCATTACCACTTGCAAATACAACTACACAGCCTTTTCCGTTTCTTCCTTGTGTGATGGCATTCAAAATGGCATTATCCAAAAGAGGACTACGCCCTCCGATGACCTTCCATGAGCAGTTTATCACATCTGCGCCATTTTGCCATGCCCAATTTATTCCACTTGCGAATTCTGCCAATATCGTAGAAGATTGCACAAAACTATGGCTAATCTCAATAATTGAGGATTCTGGAGCAACTCCCACAACTTGAAGTCCATTATTTCGGATGGCTCCAACTATTCCTGCAACATGAGTTCCATGCGTATTTCCAGATGTGAAGACACTAGGAGATTGACCACTTTTAGCATCAAAACTCAATGAACTTAAATTCCCCCTCAAGTCATTATGATTACGGTCAATTCCGTCATCAAAGACAGCAATCTTAACACCTGCACCTCTTGTAATTTCCCAAGCTTTGCAAACATTTATATCAATGCCCGGACATATAGTGTTTTTAAGATTCCATAGACGGTAAAACTCAGGATCATTCGTACAAGTATGTTCAACAGAAAGCATAAGCGCCGGGTCAATATCGGCAAAACACCCCATTTCAAAAAATTGATTTGCTACCTCTAATGAAGTAGTTTTATCGGTAGCATTTAGCGACAATATATACCACTCAGTGGCGTAGGGTATTTGTTTTACAATACGGATATTTTTTTGTTTTGCCACAGTTTTGAGCAGGGTAGTATCTCCATTTTTTTTCAATTTTACATAAAAAATATCCGATATTCCAATAGGGTTATTCTCCAATAGCGGACTCTCAAAATAGGGTGAAACACGTATAACATTAGGATCCTCTTTTAAAATCTTCACCATATTAGAATATTCGGTTTCATTTAATGCTGATGCAAATGTTAGTTTAGTAATTTTTTGAGACTCCAATTGATCCTCATTGCTGATCATTTCGACACCAAAATTCTTATTATTAATGCTCAATATTGAGGGTAGCTGGAAATGTGAATGAGTAACAACTTTTAGACAACTTCGATCTACTGTTAAGTTGATTTTTTCTCCATTATAGTGATAATACCAATTTTGCGCATTCCCTCGTGCCGACAGAAAGAATAACAATACTAAAAATACAATCCCCTTTTTCATGAATTTAATCTATGTATTTATATTCAAAAACAATATTTTTCCCAATAAAGGCAGGGGTCTCAACAATGTGGTAAGGCTGCGTTAAAACAGGATGTACAACTATCTTTAACTTTTTGTAAATCACGCTAACAACTATTTTGCTTTCATATTCTCTAATATGCGAAATTTCAATCTCGTAACCATCATGGGGTTTAATTTCTTCAAACACAGCAATAATCTGGTATTTGCTAAAATCTACATCCGTTTTGACAAAATTTCTCGTTACATCATTAACTTTATCCATTGCTTGAATTAATTGTTCCCACTCCTCATCTTGAGTTATAACAATCTCTTGTTTATTGATACCCTCTATTCCAGTGCCAGACAAACTACCTTCGCTTATCTGTATAGGCATAATGGAGGATGGCTTTTCATCTTTTTTACACCCAAACCCAAGTAATAACAAGATTACCATGGATAATAAAAAATTGCTTTTCATTATTTAGCCTCCTGTTTTATTTCGTTAAAATCATTCGTTTGGTATCCACAATTTGTCCATCACATATAAGCGAATACACATACATGCCGGCAACCAGATTGTTGCCATGCAAAGTTACACTCGAAACGGTGCCCTTTACATTCAAGGGTATTTGTTTTTTCATGGCACCTTGCAAATCCAAAATGCACAATAAAGCGGTTCCTGTATTTTGGGGCAAAAAATAACGAATTTCGGTGTTTTCTGTGAAAGGATTAGGCGTGTTTTGATACAAAAAAGCATGTGCAAATTGAGCATCTGCATTCGAAGACATTGCTCCGGGAGTGAGGCTTATGGTTTCCCCTCCCAGATTTTTGGGAGAATCTGATTGTTGAACGTCCTGTTTTGTTGCTAATTGTTTTTCCAATTCTTTAATTTTTAAACTTTGTGCATCCGCAATTTTTTGTTGCTGCTTTACGGCTTCTAACAAAAGAGGAATAAAGGCTTGATAATTTACAGACAACAAACCCGTTTCTTCCGATTTTTCGACTAATTCAGGGTAAACCTCAGCAATTTGTTGGGCCACAAAACCGTATTGCGGTTTTGCATACTGCTCTTGAACTTTTTCGGGCAAATGCTGATATACTTCCGGAACAAAATTGTATATATAACCACTTATTTTAAATAAATTTTCTATCGGATTTTCAATTCTTTTTAGATTTGTTTTCAATGACGCATCAGACCAAGAATAATAGTGGTAAGCTCTCATATCATGAGCTAAAAAGCTGCCAACTTTGAAATTATCTTTCCCAATTTGCATATACCAATCCAAATCAGGGTATAGTATTATTTGTCCGCAACAACCTCCAATCTCTGATTTCAGATTTACCCAATCAGCTAGCATAAATTTCCTTGCGGGAACTTGAACGGTTCCATCATAAAGCACTTTCAGCTGTGCTTGCACTGTTGATAAGAACATAATCCCCAAACAAAATGCAACAATAATTTTTTTCATAATTAAAAAAGATACATTAATCAAATTATTGCAAATATAGAAAAAAGTCTAACTTAATGTTAAAAAAAGCACCTTTTTTTTATGTTTCGTTCTACAAAATGTAACAAAATCTATTTTCATAAAAATAGAATAAAACTCAACTTTTTCGAATACATACAAAATCTATTAAAGAAGCTAACAAAATGAGCACTTACTTCTTTATCCGGTTTCTTCGTTGAGAGAGTTGGGGAATTGATCTTTGAGGATGGAATAGCACGACTCTACAGAGGTCATTTTGCTCCGCAAAACAACGTTTGAATGAGAAAAAAAGTGTTTGGATCAAAATTTCTAAGGAGCGAAATGTACGCCTATAGTTTTACGAAAGCGCTGAACTGTACACGTAGATTATCGGCCTGTTCGCCATTTGCATTTTTTCGATTTCCATAAATTATTTCCATTCCGGCCTTGAAATAGCTATTGGGATACCATATCAGGTTCACCGCCCCATAATTCGTGGATGAAACGGCCTCGGGTGAGAAATAATTATCCGTATCTAAGGTAATGTTTCCCCAGCCGATGGTAGAACTTAGCTTCCTGCTCCACCAACGGTCATAGAAAAGCCATAAATATCGTTGTGTAACGGGCCTCAGCTTATATCCATCATCAGGATCAGGAACCGCATCATACCCTTGGCCGCTCAAGTCTTCATTGTACCGTGCGTACCCCGTGCCGTACGACACCTGGAACTTAACCGCATCGCGCCCCGTAGTGCTGATGTTTCCTGATAAATTGAATGCCCCACCCATGAACGTTGATGTATTATCAATTGAAGTCCGGTATGCCACAGGATGTAGCAGCCCGCTCAATTTAATGTGACTGCTGCCCTTGTTCCAATTGAAAGCATAACTCCCAACCACATCGGGATACAACGGCCGGACTGTCCATCCCGAATCGGAAGGCAAAGTCACGTCTGCTCCGGGTTGCTCCACAGATAGGGCAACCATATTTGCGGCATTCAGTTTTTGGGTGTAGCGTATCTGCACCTGCCTGCTCCATATCGCAGCATTTGGGCCCCAACTATCCATCAAGTTAGGCCATGTATCGTTATTGGTAAAATTGCTCCAATATTGTCCGAATCCCCAATTGCCAAAACTGATCCATGCATGGCGGATTCGCGGAGCCGTTGTTCCCTCAGGCCCTGATAAATCCAATTCCAGTAATGCCGTAAATAATTTATCGGGGTTGCTTGCCAAAAAATTCAGGCGCGATTGCCGGATGCTGAAATTCGTTGCTCCATCGTCAAGTTCAGGCACAACAATGGTAGAAGGCTGAAATCCGTTGCGGTTTGTCATTCCCCGCATATCGTACATAAAATCCGTTTGCAAGAATCCGCCGATACGCAAGGATAATCCTTTTACATCGGTAATCACAAACCCAAGTGAACGATGATTCTCGATATCGTTCCGGGAAGCAGGCAATGTTCCGATTTCCGCTCTTCGGATCGCCGTGTCCAAACGATTTACTTTTTGCTCCAAATGGCTAAGGCTATCCTGTAATTGCTTTAACGTAACATTCTGTCCTTCGGCTTCGGAATAGTAAAATAAACAGATGCAAAGCAAAGGAAGTAGCCATATCGTGTTTTTACCCGTATTCATTTTTTGGATCTCCCGTTTTACACGTTTTTTCGCCTATTTTGTACGATACTGATAATGATCGGAATACTTAAAAAGAGAATCGTTCCTGCAATGACCAATCCCACGTACATGCCCGGACTTCCGACCGGTAATTGCGAAGGCGGAAAGAACGCGACAATGAAGGAGAATACTACAGCGACAAAACCTATCCCCGCTATGAATAACATACCGGCCCGTCCGCCGGGAACTTTGTACGGGCGTGGTAAATCCGGCTGCGACTTACGAAGTTTAATTCCGGCGGCATACATCAGCATGTACATAATCAGGTACAGACCGATTGTTAACGCGCTCAACAAAAAGAAAGCCACACTTACATCATCAATAATGAAATAGAGGGACGAAAGAACGGTCACAATCAATCCCTGAATAAACAGGATATTCACTTGGATGCCGTTTTTATTTGTTTTGGTCATTGCCTTGGGCAGTTGCCCGTCGCGTGCTGTCCACAGCAAACCGCGGCTAGGTCCAGATATCCACGACATCACGCCCGCTAATGCGCCAAAAGCGACCAAGGCTCCAAAAATATTGGTCATCCAACTGATATTGTAGGTATCAAACAAATGCTTGAACGTGAGCATCAGGCCATCTTGCAAGTTGATATCCTCGTATGGCATGACCACTGCGATTGCCAAAGCTCCTAAAGTAAAAAGCCCGAATGAGATCAAAGCGGCGAGGAATATCGCAATGGGGAATTGTTTTTTCGGATTTTTCATTTCACTTGCATGTACAGCATGCACTTCGACTCCCGCAAAGAGCAGGATAATACCGGCCAAAAATGCAATGTTTCCCATGCCTGTTATGTGCGGGAAGAAGCGCGGGTGAACATGCCCCGCTACAACGTTTACCAACTCTGTTTCACTGGACGGAATTTGCTCCAATGCAATGGGTTTTCCGGTAAGGATCCAAACAACAGCCATAACAATGATAGCCAGCCCAGGCAGCACAGTTCCCAGTAAGAAACCCCTGCTGGTAATCATGGATATTACAGACGTGCCTTTAAATGTGATCCAAGTCGCAAACCAATACATCGCAATGGAAAAGATTCCCACAAAAGTGCCATCCTGTGCCAAAGTGTTCCGGCCAATAAAATATGCAATGCCGGCAGCAGCAAATGATAAAACCGTGGGATACCAAACTACATTCTGGATCCATTGCATAAAAATAGCCACAAAACCTACACGCTTCCCGAAAGCCTCTTTCACCCAAGTATATACTCCCCCACCCTTATCGGAAAAAGCACTGCCCAGTTCGGCGCTTACAAGTGCTGCAGGAATAAGGAAAAGGAAGGTGGCGAAAAATATGTAATAGAACATCGTCAACTCTTCCTTTGCCATCATCGGCAAACCTCTCAGGCTGATGACCGCAGCCGCTGTCATCAGGGCAAGCTGCATGGTCGTTATATATTTTTTCTTCATAACCATTATATTTAACCGTGATGATATCCGCCCGCCTCATTCTCGGTCAGATTCCTGCGGACAGGATTTTTTGCAAAATATTCCGTTCCACGCTTGATGTCGTCGATCAGCAAACGGGCCATATCGCGGCTAAATCCGTGACGGATCAATACACGTTGTATCACCATATCCTGACTGTTTGCCGGCAAGGAATACGAAGCAATCTGCCATCCACGGGTACGCAATTTGTCCGATAAATCGTACAGATTAAAACCTGGATCAACACCTTTTTTTAACATCCAAGCGGCGCCCGGCAAGGCACTACGTCCGTCGTATAACAACTCGAACAGCCCTATTTTATTGATTTCTTCGGCAATGTATATGCCATGTTCCAGGCAGGATTGCTGAATACGCTTATACCCTTCGCGGCCGTTGCGCAGCAGATTATAGTATTGTGCTATAATTTGCCCTCCCGGACGGGAGAAATTAAGTGCAAAAGTTGGCATATCGCCGCCAAGATAGTTCACCCGGAATATCAGATCTTCGGGCAAATCGCTTGCTTCTCGCCATACGACCCAACCAACACCCAAAGGCGATAAACCGAACTTATGCCCCGACGCATTGATAGATTTCACGCGCGGCAGCCGGAAGTCCCATACCAAGTCGGGTTGGAGAAAGGGAGCGACGAATCCTCCGCTCGCAGCATCCACATGGATCGGGATGTCCAGGCCTGTTCTGGATTGATATTCATCCAATGCCCGGCTGATGGATTCCACATCCTCATATTCCAATGTAAATGTTACGCCAAGTGTAGGAACCACACCGATCGTGTTTTCATCCACGCGTTTTATCACCTCCTCAGCATTCATCAATAAACGGCCGTGCTCCATCGGTATTTCACGGAGCTCCACGTCGAAATAACGGGCAAATTTGTGCCAGCATACTTGTACCGGACCGGTAATAAGGTTTGGCTTATCGGTCGGTTTCCCTTCTCGCTTCCGATGTTCCCTCCATTTCCACTTCAATGCAAGACCTCCAAGCATGCTAGCCTCACTGGATCCCGTAGTAGAGCAGCCCATTGTAGACATTCCCTGCGGCGAATGCCAAAGATCGGCCAATATATGAACGCAACGACTCTCAATTTCGGCCGTTTGAGGATACTCGTCTTTATCGATCATGTTTTTATTGATACACCGATCCATAATTTTGCGGGTTTCGTCATCGGCATAAGTTTGGCAAAATGTAGCCAAATTTTGCTTCGCATTGCCATCCAGCAGCAGTTCGTCAAGAATAAGGTCGGCGATTACTTTCGCATCATTTGACCCCTCCGGCATTTTATACTTCGGTATTTCCTCCAAAGTTTCCGGCAATGTATAAGTGTCGAATACGCTTTCGTTTTCGATATTTTTAATTGAATGTAACAACATAATGCTTAATTTTTATCAATAGCTACACTTTTTCTCCGCCATCATCATCTGATGCAAAACGTTGAAAGAAGGTACGGCTGTGAATAAATCGTTAACTCGTGAAAATTAAATTTTCGAATGACACCCAATGGCTTTATATCGCTTTAAATTAAATATCTGATTTTAGTAAAAAAATGAACCTTTTAGATCATGCATTCTGCCACCGGGCACGATTAAGTTTTTACCTTTTCTAGAATTTAAAACCTTGAAACAGACGGTTTTGTTTGGAAAATTATACTTTTTTGTTTTATCGATATATCGTTTTTTTGAAAATTACATAAATCATTACCATAACTGTTTCAAAAAATACTTTCTAAAATAAACAGCCTAAGCAGTTAACAAAACAAAAATCAAAATACACAAAATCAATGATTTAGAAAATTCCAAAGGAATTAATTAGCCGGTAAAAAATTCAAAACTTTCTTTTTATTTTTGCTTCGTCCAAAATAAACGCAAATGAAAAACACCCGATGGCTTTCGTATAGCTCCTGGATTGGAGCAACATGGGTATTGCTCTTGTTTGTACGAATTGTAGAAACAATTCTCGTAAAGCAACATCATTTTGTAACAGGCCTTATTCAAAACGAATGCACCGGTTTTTTGCTGGATATTGTTTCTGTCAGTGCATTTTTGGTATTCCTGTTCCCGATTTTTTACTTGTTGCAACGAGGATCGGCGAAAGCAGCCAATATTTTTATGGGAGTCATCCTTTCGCTGGTTTTAATTGCTCATTTATCAATTATTCAATATTATGGCCGGGTATTACACCCCCTGGGCAGTATTTTAATTACCCATAGCTTGCAGGAAGTACTTTTTACCATCCGAAGTTCCGATTCCAATTATTTCACATTCGGAGTTGGCATTCTACTGGGTTTACTGTTCCTCCTGGGATCATGGAAATTACTGAATAGAGTTGAGCTTCCGGTAAAGTTGAAACTCGGTCTTTGTGTTTTTGCGCTACTTTGCCTGATCGGGAATATTTTTATAACGAAATCCTTTGCCAAAGTAGAGGAAGAAACACCTCCTTATTCCATTCGCCTGAATAAATCCTATTATTTTTACAAAAACACTGCAAACTTTTTGCTTCATCCGCAAAACCTTACCGATCAAAACTTCGACCCGGAAGGTCGCAACCTCCTTTTCCCCGGCCGGCAATTCGTATCGCAGGAATTTCCACTGCTGGCGGAAAGCGATTTTACAGATCTACTGGGGCCGTTTTTAAATAAAACGTCAAACGAACAGCCGCCCAATCTTGTGTTTATCATTGTGGAGGGATTGGGCGCGCATTTTATGGGCGATTTTCACGGCCTGCATTTGATGTCGTTTCTCGACAGCCTCGTTCAGAAAAGCCTGTATTGGGACAAAGCGGTTACCGTGGGCGAACGTTCGTTCAATGTCGTCCCTTCGCTGATCACTTCAGCGCCCTACGGGAAAAAGGGATTTGCCTCCGAAAGCGAAAAAACATACGACCTTTCGTTGGTAAATATGCTTTCCAAGTACAATTATTACACGACGTTCTTTTACGGACAACCCAAATGGTTCCATGATAAAGGTCCCTTTTTGAAACGAAACGGCCTCGACAAATTTGTCGATTGCGACCGGTTTCCCGACGCCTACCACCGGATTATGGTAGGCGATTATTTCTGGGGTTATGATGACAAGGATTTGGTACGTTATGCACAGCAAGTGATCAGCGACAGCCTACCGGAATCTCCCCGCCTGGAAATGTACTTCACCGGCTCGATGCACCAACCGTTTATAATTCAAGACCGTGACAAATACGATCAAAAATTAGACGATTTGGTTCTAAAATCAAATCTCAGTAAAGACGAAAAGGCATTTATCCAAAAATACCGGAAATTCATCCGTTCGATCTTGTTCGCCAACGATGCTTTACGCGAGCTGTTTCTCGGATATCAAAAACATCCGTCGTACGAAAACACTATTTTTATCATCACCGGTGATCATAACATGGCCGATATTCCGGTTAAAAACACTTACATGCGGTACCGGGTTCCGCTCATCATCTATTCGCCGCTTTTGAAACAAGCCAAAACATTCCACAGCGTCAACTCGCATTTGGATGTGGCCCCCACCTTATTGGCATATTTGCACCAAAATTACGGCGTTGCCCTGCCCAAACAAAATGCCTTTATCGGCAAGCTATTGGATACCGCAGCCGGTTTCAGGAACACCCAACCCATTGCATTTATGAACGGAGACCGCGTGATTATCGATTTATTGTACGAAAATTATTTCTTGTCAAACGCCAAAACCTTGTTCAAGATCGATCAGGATGACCGTACAACCCGTATCGACGACCCGGCCATGCAGCAAAAGCTTGCCAAGATGCTGCAAAATTTCAATGCGTTAAATACTTACTGCTGCGCAAATTACAAGTTGATCCCCGATAGCATTTATTATTCGTATTCGAAAAACGAGATGTTGTACCAATCCATGCAAAAAGTGTATCAAATGCCCATTGGACACGAATACGGCGATATCATTCCGGAAATGGAAATTACGGAAGCGGGCGAGTATTACCTGGACTTTGAGATTACAAGCGCCGAAACCCTTCAAAAAAATTGTCCCTCCTTGGTTTTGGATATCAAAAAACCGGATAACGAAAATTTCCTGTGGAACGGTGCAAACTTATACAATGAGAAAAAACGTGTTCGCATGTCTTTTACAGTCAAACCCAGCGATACCAAACCCTTAAAGCTAAAAGCTTATTTTTGGGATAAAGAAAAATCCGGTTTTAAGATTTCGAACGCCAGCTGCCATTTATATTGCATCAAGAAATATCCGGCCCATTAATCATCAAAATCTATGAATATCGAAGCATTACGCGATTATTGTCTATCAAAACTTTTTGTGACCGAAGGTTTTCCTTTTGACGAAACAACCTTGGTGTTTAAAGTGCTGGGAAAAATGTTCCTGCTCACCGACACGGAAGATACTTTCAGCATAAATGTCAAATGCGATCCCGAATATGCCGTAGAACTTCGAGAGCAATATTCCTGCATTTCTCCCGGCTACCACATGAACAAGAAATACTGGAACACGGTTGTTATCGACGGTTCGCTCAACGATGCGTTTTTGATCCGTCTGATTGACGATTCCTACAACCTGGTTGTAAAAAGCCTGCCCAAAAAAGAACAGCAAAAAATTCCACCCTCGTAAAAAAACAAATTTCAAACCATGACTGCTGCCGAAATTCTCGCCGAACTGGAACAACTTGGTAACGAGCAAAGCCGTAAAATTCTTCGGAAACACGGTGCCACCGAACCTTTGTCCGGCGTAAAAATCGAAGACTTAAAAAAGATCCAAAAGCGCGTAAAAACCAATTATCAGCTAGCCCTTGATCTCTGGAACTCTAGGAATTCCGATGCCATGTACCTGGCTAGTTTAATTTCCGATCCGGGAAAAATGACGAAAACCGACCTGGAACATTGGGCAGCTACCGCCAGTTGGCATATGTTGAGCGAATGTGCCGTAGCCTGGACAGCCGCCGAAAGCCCATTGGGTTGGGATTTAGCATTAAAATGGATCGAATCGGATCAAGAACGGATCGCCACAGCCGGTTGGGCAACCCTAAGTTCTATTTTTTCAATAAAACCCAATCCGGAATTGGACCTCGAAAAAATACGAGCCTTGCTCCAACGTGTTGCAACCACCCTGCATCAAGCGCCCAACCGGGTGCGCTATGTGATGAACGGCTTTGTCATTGCGGCAGGCAGTTTTATTCCCGAATTAACCGGAGAAGCCATCGGCAAAGTGAAGGTGGATATGAACGGAACAGCTTGCAAAGTCCCCTTTTCTCCGGAGTATATCCGGAAAGTCGCCGACCACAACGCCCTCGGAAAGAAGCGGAAAACAGCCAAATGTTAACCGTTGAACAGGATTCACTTTCCTCTGCTATATATTTCAACACCTGAAAAAACAAATAAGGGCAGGAACAAAAGAACGCCCGAATCCGGCTTGGCATTTCGAACCCTATTTTTTGTATTTTTGCGCTCAAACTAATTCCTTTCACAGCTCGTCGTGCAATGAGTAAATCCAAAAGCGAACTTCGTAAAATATTCCAATTACTGGGACGCCGCATTCGCGACAAATACCGGCTTGTCATTTTAAATGAAAATACGTTTGAAGAAAAGTTATCCTTTCGCTTGTCGCGGCTCAATGTTTTTGTAGCAGTCGGATTGTTGTCGATTTTTTTGGTGGTACTGACCTCTTACATCATTGCTTTTACGTCCTTGCGTGAATACATTCCGGGCTATACCGATGTTTCCATTCAGCGAAAAATTTACGAATTGCAAATAAAAGCGGACAGCATGGATTATGCAGCCCATGCCAACGCACGATATCTGGAAAGCCTCAAACGGGTTTTAGGCGGAGACCAACCTGCCATTCGGGAAGAATACAAAAAAACCGATTCGCTCCAAATGGCAAAATATAAATCCATTACAGACAAACCCTCAAAAGAAGACTCCACATTACGGGCCGAAATTGAGAAACAAAGCCGTTACAACTTGTACAATACAGATGCAGATGAGCCTGCCACTTACAGCTATGCCTCCACAAACCGGAATTTATCTTTTTTTGTTCCCTTGAAAGGTGAGATCACTAATAAATTCAATCCGTTGCAAAAACATTTCGGAATCGATGTAGCTGCCAATAAAAATGACGCCATCAAAGCCATTCAGGATGCCACCGTTATTTTTTCGGGCTGGACCATTGAAGATGGTTATGTTATCACACTCCAACATTCGGGAAATGTGGTTTCCATCTATAAAAACAATTCTATTTTGTTGAAAAAAGCAGGAGATTTCGTACGTTCGGGGGAAAGCATCGCCATTATCGGCGAGCCCAACAAACTATCCACCGTTCCAAATCTCCATTTCGAGCTCTGGATCAATGGAAACCCGGTAAATCCAACCGATTATATTCCTTTCTAAAAACATCCCATGAAGCGTCGCATCGCAATCCTAGGTTCAACAGGTTCTATTGGTACGCAAGCGTTGGAAGTTGTCCGTCAACAACGTGATACACTTCAGGTGGAAGTACTCACCGCTTTTTCAAATGCACAGTTGCTGATCGAACAAGCCGTTGAATTTCGGCCCAATGTAGTCGTGATTGCCAAAGAAGAACTTTACGACCGGGTAAGTTCGGCATTGGAAAATTACGATATCAAAGTGTATTGCAGCGAAGACGCTATCTGGCAAACGGTCCAAATGGAAACGGTGGATCTGGTGCTGATTGCTTTGGTTGGTTTTTCAGGTTTAAAACCCACGCTCAAAGCCATTGAAGCAGGCAAACCGATTGCAATTGCCAACAAAGAAACGTTTGTCGTAGCCGGAGAATTGGTTACGCAGTTGGCGCAACAAAAAGCCGTGAATATTTTTCCGGTCGATTCGGAACATTCTGCCATATTCCAGTGTTTAGCCGGGGAATTTCACAATCCCGTTGAAAAAATTATTTTAACAGCTTCAGGCGGCCCCTTCCGGGGAAAAACAAAAACCGAATTGGCGGGCATTACTCGCGACGAAGCATTAAAACATCCCAACTGGTGCATGGGTCACAAGGTGACCATTGATTCGGCAACTTTGATGAACAAAGGATTGGAAGTGATTGAGGCCAAATGGCTTTTCGGCGTTCAGCCCGAGCAAATTGAAGTGGTGGTACATCCGCAAAGTATTATCCATTCGCTGGTACAATTTCAGGACGGTTCCATCAAAGCGCAATTAGGCCTTCCCGATATGCGGCTACCCATTCAATATGCATTGGGTTATCCGCAAAGACTAAAAAGCGATTTTAAGCGTTTTAGCTTTTTGGATTATCCGCAGCTTACGTTTGAACAACCCAATTGCGAAACGTTTCCTTGCTTAAAGTTGGCTTACAAAGCATTGCAAATGGGCGGAAATATGCCGTGTGTCATGAACGCTGCGGACGAAATAGCCGTTCAGGCTTTTCTAAAACATCAGATTTCGTTTCTCGAAATCCCTGAATTAATTGAAAAGTGCATGGCAACTGCGGCTTTTATCCCCAAACCTGCTTTTGAGGACTATTTGGCTTGCAACGAAGAAACCCGGATCAAAGCGCTTGAGTATATCAATTATTAAAAACCACTTATTTTTAAATAGAATATGGCCATTCTCATCAAAGCATTACAACTGATCGCTTGCTTATCCATACTTGTTATTATTCATGAACTCGGGCATTACATGGCGGCCCGTATTTTTAAAGTCCGTGTCGAAAAGTTTTACTTGTTCTTCAATCCGTGGTTTTCCCTGGTAAAGAAAAAAATCGGCGAAACCGAATACGGCATCGGCTGGTTGCCCCTGGGCGGCTATGTCAAAATTTCGGGCATGATTGACGAAAGCATGGATAAGGAACAGATGAAACAGCCGCCCCAACCCTGGGAGTTTCGTTCCAAACCGGCCTGGCAACGCCTTATCATTATGTTGGGCGGCGTAATTATGAATGTACTGCTGGCAATTGTTATTTACATTGGAATTTTGGCCTATTGGGGCGAAGAATATTTACCTACCAGTGAAATAAAATACGGAATCACGGTTGATTCGATCGGAAGTGAATTGGGTTTGCGAAACGGCGACAAAATCCTTACCATCAACGGGCAACCGGCTCCCGAAGATTTTACCAAAGTCTCGATGCAAATTGTACTGGATAATGCCCAAACCATTGGCGTTGAGCGTGACGGAAAGCCAACAGACATCCAGGTCCCGCAAGGAGCTATTGCCAAAATCATCAAAAGCCAAACAGCCCATTTTATCGGTTTCCGTATTCCGGCCGAAATCGGCGATTTTGCTAAAAAATCGGCAGCTCAAGATGCCGGTTTGCAGGTAGGCGACAAAATTTGCAGGATAGATTCTATTCCGGTAGCATTTATGGACGAAGTACGTCCCGAAGTACTGAAAAATAAGGGCAATACGATTGAAGTGGTTGCCCTGCGCGGTAATGATTCGATACATGCTTCTATAAAAGTTTCGCCGGACAACCTTTTGGGAATCCAGGCAAAAGAATTTTATACATTAAAGGAACATCGTTACAATATTTTACAAGCAATTCCCGCCGGATTTACCAAAACATGGAGTTCGATGGGCAATTACCTCAAACAGCTTAAGTTGTTGTTCAAAAAAGACACCAAAGCATACGACAGTTTGGGTGGTTTTATTACCATCGGAAAAATATTTCCCTCAACTTGGGTTTGGGAAGCCTTTTGGAATTTAACAGCATTTATTTCGATTATTCTCGCCATTATGAATGTGCTGCCGATTCCGGCCTTGGACGGTGGCCATGTGATGTTCCTCTTGTACGAAGTGGTTACGCGGCGAAAACCGGGCGACAAATTTATGGAATATGCGCAAGTAACGGGAATGCTTATTTTGTTTGCACTACTCATTTTCGCCAATGGAAACGATATCGTTAAATTATTCCGATAAAATCGAGCATTCACTGGCTATTAATTGTTGATTAAGTTATGGAATCGGACAAGAGGTCTTCCTTTTACAAGTATTTACTTTATGCAGCCATCCTGTTTTTAGGGATGTCGATCGGAACATTTGTAACCCGCATGGGAACAGAATTTCGCCTACGGAATCAAACAATTCAAGCTACGGGCGATCATCTGTTCGAGGCACTCTTGTCTTACATAAACGACAATTATGTGGATACGGTAAACACCGAACAGCTTCGTAATGAAGCCATTGAATCGATGTTGGCCAGCCTCGACCCTCATTCGGAATTTATCACAGCCGCCGATTACGACGACATCAACGACCCGCTGCTGGGAAGTTTCGATGGGATCGGAATCCAATTTCGCCTGGAAAATGATACCATTCTGGTTGCCCAACCGGTAAAGAACGGGCCATCCGAAAGACTTGGAATTCAAGCCGGCGACCGCATTGTAAAAGTTGACGGTAAAAATGTAGGCGGCATCAAGCTTACGAACAAAGACGTCATGAAAATGCTCAAGGGCCCCAAAGGAACGACTGTAAAAGTGAGTATTTTGCGGAGAGGAACAAAAGGGTTAATTGATTACACCATCAAACGGGACAAAATACCAACCTACAGCATTGATATTGCTTATCTGGTACGAAACGGAACCGGATATATCAAACTCAGCAAGTTTTCGGCTACGACCCATGAAGAGCTTCATGATGCGCTAAAAGATTTGAAAAAACAAGGAGCCAAAAAACTGATTCTCGATCTGCGGGATAATGGCGGCGGTTATTTGCAAGAAGCCATTGCTGTAGCTGATGAATTTTTACCGGACGATCAGTTAATTGTTTACACCGAAGGGTTGCATCGCACTAAAAAATCAGCTTACGCCACATCAGGAGGTGAATGGGAAACAGAACCTTTGGTGGTGTTGATCGACGAAGGGTCGGCATCGGCAAGCGAAATTGTGGCCGGAGCCATTCAGGATAACGATCGCGGAACCATTGTCGGACGGCGTTCGTTTGGCAAAGGGTTGGTGCAAGAACAAGTAGGAATTACAGGGGGAGCAGCCTTAAGACTCACCACAGCACGCTACTATACTCCTGTGGGACGTTGCATTCAAAAACCGTATACCCACGGAAAAGAAGAATATTTGCTCGAGTACTTTAACCGCTTTACCGATGGGGAATTACTCACCATCGACAGCATCAAGAAAAACGATTCGTTGAAATACAAAACGCCAAAAGGGAAAATCGTATACGGCGGCGGAGGCATTATTCCCGATGTTTTTGTGGGGTTGGATTACGATTCGACGACAACCTTCTTCAACGAAAGTGTCAACCGGGGCACTTTGTATCAATTTACTTTTTCGTATGTGGATAAAAACCGGAAACAATTAACGTCCCAATACTCGTCCGTCCATTCATTCGACCAGACATTTACCGTTTCACCGGCTTTATTTTCGGAATTTGTAGAATATGCTCAAAAGAACGGCGTTAAACACACCGCTGCGGCAGCTGTAGCCCGTTCGGAAAAGAAAGTGAAAGACCTGATGAAAGCGTATGTCGCCCGCAATCTGTTCGACGACAAAGGGTTTTATCCGATCTACCTGAAAACCGATAAAACCTTGCAAAAAGCCCTTGGGGAATTGGGTTCGATATAAGGAGACCTCTTGAAAAGCGTTTTACAATTTCAAAGAAAAAAGCCCAAAAGAAGACAGAAAATGGCTTCTTTGAAGGCCAAAATTCATTTAGGCATCCTTTCTTGTTAACGAAGAAAGCTGAATAGTAATAAAGCATATAAATGGAAATTCACTTTCATTGGTTACAAGGAATCTTTTTAACTACGTTAGGGTTCATCTGGTAAATTTATTCCATAAAAAAAACTCGCGGTTGTCCGCGAGTTTTTTTAGGAAGTTTCTAAGGCTTAGTGGGCAACCACCAAACGTTTGGTAACTACTTTCTGATCCGATGTATAAACACGGAACATGTAGACTCCAGATTTATAAGATTCCACATTAATACTCTGTGTTTTTTCGGTGATGTTGATTTTCTCTACAAATTGACCTAAGGCATTGTAGACTTCCACCATTTTCACGTTATTCCCTTTCACGGTTACATAAGTATTAGCCGGATTGGGAAGCAACGTAATTTGAGCAGCCATATCTTTATCTTCCACACCAACCGTACATTGGCCGGCTTTGCATGCCTTTGTCGATTCAGAAGTCGTTCCATAAACGGCTGTCACGCACCATGCGTGGATTCCGGTTCCGACATTTTCATCACGGTAAGTGGGATTCAACAAGTTGGAAGCAATTTTAACATCATCCCGGTAAACATTGTAAGTACAATTTCCGCCTTCCGGAGCCGACCAAGTCAGCTGATAAGTGCATGTTGCCTGACTGGCAACGTTTACATTCAAATTCGCAGGAGGAAGCAATTCTTTTGCTTTTATCGTGATGTCATCCATTAAAATTCCTTCTCCAACACCGATAAGCCCTTCAAATGCCACCCAATAGGTTGCTGTCGGATTGGGCAGGTCGATGATCGAATTTTTCCAATCGCTGATGTTCGAGATGAATTCTGCTATTTGTATCCATTCTCCCGTCGGGCTGTTTTTATAATAAACCCGTAACTCATCTTGGTAGGTATCATTACCACATTGAGCATGCCAAAAGTCCAATACCGGAAGACTTATAGATGTCAAATCCATTTGGGGCATGATCAACTTGGTCGTCGCACCAACTCCTCCTGTTGACGGACGATATTCCATTTTCACTTTGTGTGATCCGGAATGAGCTGTAGCGGGACAAGGTGTAGTAGCCGTAACCGTACTCCAAAGCGTTGCACCAATAGTAGGTTCTTGTGTCCAACAAGTTGGAATGGCCTCTCCTTCAAATCCTTCTTGAATAGGGAATCCATTCCATGCCGAAGCGCACGGATCGGCCGGCATATGAACCAAAACATCGGTAGGAAACGACTCACAGCCGGTATTCCACAGTTTGGTTACGCTATACGTATAATCACCGGCAGTGGTAAGCAAGTCGGAATAACTGGTTGTAGCCGTAGGAGAACCCGGAAGTTTTACACCATCCCTGTATACATTGTACCCCAATACCGGATTTTCACCCGTAGAGCCAAATACCTTAAACGGCATTCCAAGTTTACATGACGAGGCTTTCCATTCTTTCCATACATTGTTTTGACACAACAACGCATTACCTGTTTCTTGTCCTGCACCAGGATAAGCCACGGGATTAACATATATATATTCTGTTCCGTTTCCAACATATGTAACCTCTACCCAATATTTTCCCGCTTCAAAGGACCTGTTAATGTTCGCTCTTGTAGTAAAAATCGGGCGTACAACATCAAGGGGAGCCGCGTTCGGCGTTCTGTAAATATTTGAGAATGCTGATGAGTTCAAAAGGTTATCGGTCAGATTTCCCCAAATCACAACCCCACCCATCCGCGGGTCAGCATCATAAAATCTCACATAAATTCCCTTTACAGAAGAAGTTGTAGATGAGCGCCCATCATAAACATAAAAGTCAATGTATGAAACATAGGCATTTTCAGTCAACGTAAAATCATCGCAAATGGTCGAATTTACCCGTTTTTCCGTAACTGCACCAAATACACTATTTGCAAAGGTTGAAGGCATTGCGCTAATATCTGCTCCGTTGTAGCCAGCACCCGGATTTGTGATAATCGGCCCGTTATCGAATAATTCCACGATTCCTTTTTCGCCTGACTTTTTGCCCGGAGCGTCCTCCCACGACAAGTTCACCCGGTACCATTCCGGTTGGTGAAGTTGTGCGGTCAAAGTTCCGATTCCTTCACAAGCGGTTTCTTCAACCGTAATATCATCAAGGACCACTCCGCGTCCCCCGGTTGCATATTCCTCAAAAGCAATCCAATAAGTATCTGACTTTTCAGGTAACATAAGTTCGTGCTTGGTCCAAGTTTCAATCGCCTGATTGTAAGAAGCCAACTTTTTCCAAGGCCCTGCCGGTGTTGATTTGTAATAGACAATCAAACTATCGTGTGTACTGCCTTGAGGTGTTGTGAATGTAGCTTGCGCATGGTAAAAATTTAAACCCGGCCGTTCTAACGATGTTAAATCCAACATGGGAGTGATTAGCTTGGTCACAGCTCCATTAGCAGCATCGCTATAGAAATAGGTATTGTAAACTCCGCTAGCAGCGCCAAAGGGGTACTGTAGTCCATAGCCTCCTGCCCTAAAGGAGTTCAATTGCGCTCCGACAGTATATTCTTCGGTCCAGCAAGAAGGCATCTTCCCTCCTTCAAAACCTTCAATAAATGGAAATGTATTTCTTGACAGTTCACAGGGGTCGATTTTCATCACAATTTGTTTTTCAACAGGAACTGATTCGCAATTGTCATCCCATACGGCGGTAACACCATAGGTGTAAGTCCCTGTTTCAATGGTTTCTGTGTAAAAACGGTTTGTCAATAGGCTGGAGTTCTTTTTCATGCCATTTTTGTACACATTGTAGCCCAAAATCGGATTGTTCACCACTCCATTAATAGAAAAGGCAAGTGCATGTTGTGGTTTCGCCCCTCCTCCATCAAGCCAGTTCCCATAAGCAGCCGCTCCAGTTCGTGCAAGCGCATTTCCCACATACGGTTGATCGGGAAGAGAAACCGGAACAAGGTAAACATCTTTGCCGGCATCTTGACCCATTACACAAACTTCAACCCAATACGTACCCGGCTGCAATGTTGTATTGATGGATGCCGTGATTTTATAAAGTGGGCAGTCAACATTGGTAAGATCCGTGCTCGGAACCCTATAAATTCTTGAAAAAGAAGTCGATGCCAATCGATTGGTTGTAAAATCCCCCCAGACCGGTGTAGTAGAAGCTGTAGGTTTCACGTTAAAAATTTTCACATAAACCCCTGTAAAAGGAGAAGCTGTAGTATCCTTGTATGGAATATATGACGGAAAAGAGTAATGGTACTGAAAACCGTAAAAGTCAATCGTTGTGATTTGGGTTTCAAAGTCTAAAACAAAGTCATCCGCCAAAGATACCGGATTGGTGGTACCTCTTTTTGCATTTCCTCCCAAAGTATTGGATAAAGCAATTTTTTCACTCAAACTGGTATGGTTTACCCCTGCTCCCGGTTTCGTAATAACAGGGCCATTCTCATAAACCATAGTAACAGCTTTTGAGGTAGAAGGCCTATCCCATTCCAACCGTATTCCATACCAGGATGGCGTGTGAAGCGAGTCTTTCAGGTTTTGCGGAGGGCGGCAAAGACTTTTGGAAGCTCCTCCTTCCGGTGATTGGGCATAAGCAAGCGATGCCCAAAACATTGCAAAAAACAATGCAAACAATTGTGTAACGTTTTTTTTCATGAAATGATTAAAATAAGTGGTTAATTATTAATTACTTAGTTTTTTTTACTGAACTAAAGAACGAAAGCAAGCAAGGGCAAAATTTTTATATTCATTTTTTGTACTAAAAAGAAGAAATATATTCTTTCTTTCCTTGCTTTGTCAACAAATTGAAAATTTTCCTTTTGCACTTTGCCTCTTATGTAAAAAGCAGGGCATCAAAATTTGACACCCTACTTTTTTAATCTCATACCTAGTTTTTCACAAATTGTTGTTGGAGCATCCCCGCTGCATTAAAAATCCGCAAAACATAAATTCCCTTGGGTAAATCGCTTACAACAACACGATTATCTGAAAGCTTTCCGGATTTAAGAAGCTGGCCGGTAATGCTATAAATTTCAAATCGTTCGATGTTCTTTTCATTTCGAATGGTTAAAACATCCGTAACAGGGTTCGGAAAAAGTTTAATACCGTTTTCCCGGTATGATACCCGGTTAATCAACTCAAAATGGGCTACGTAAGAGCCGTTTTCAATAGCCCGGAAACTGAACTGCGGAGTTGCCGATACAATCATCCCGTTCAGAGTCCACATCATAAACTGGTATCCTTCCTTGGGAGTTGCAAGAATAATCATGGTTTCCGCCATATTGATAACACCCCCTCCTTGTACGCTACCTTGAGCCGGGCTTTCCGATGCAACATTTATTTCTACCGTACTTCCCGGAAGATATTTAGAAAACAGCCGCATATCGGATTCTCCATACTTCCCATCTCCCGAAGTAATTATTTTTCCTGAAGGAGTAGTTATTTGGTATTTACCGTTGCCGTTGCTATTGTTTATTCCATCGCCGAATGAATCATAGATACAAAAACGGTAACAGTCGTTGACTGGAAGCTTTGCACCTTCTTCGTGTAATTCGGTGCCGGCAGAGGGCAGGTCCGTGTAAGGACCTCCGGAAGCAATCACCGAATTATCGGAAGCAAACAACTTCCAGGTGATTTCCGAACCATAACGATCTTGCCATATTTTTACCCGGATTGAATCGCTGTCCGTAAAGCCTACTGCATTTTTGGAAACCGTGATTTCTTTGGTCCGTGTTTGGTTTAACGGAACGACAATGCCGTTTTCTTCCAGAATGGTAACCTTCAATTTTTTACTTTGCCCAATTCCCAAGTAAAAATCCGGTAGCAAAATGGTAGTTTCGCCATCTGTCGGAAGGTTTCCGTTATACGTATATGTTGAAAATGCGCCATCAAGCCCATATTGAATTTTTAACGATTGAATGGGCACGGAACCATAATTCCGAACCTTCACCGATGCTGCGGCTAAATGGTCACAGCTTTCTTTCGGCTCTTGTTTGCATTTGATAATCCGGGGGTCAATGGCTCCAATTCCTATTCTTTCGATACTACTGAGGCAAGCCGAATAAGTACCGACACTCTTTTCAGAAACAAAAGCAACTACATCCAAATCAAACGGATCAACCGGAATTCCATTAAAACTACTTGGTAACGGGTATTCATACGTTTTGGTAAAAAAGCTTCCGGCTGTGGTTTGCTTAATCGTATCTCCCCAAGGGGAATCACATTCGCTGATAACATCCCGCAGCATATGCGAATGACAATATTTGCCGTCAATGATTTGCTCAGGGTTGTAAGTTGAGCCCGACTGAGGCCCTAAGATATTATTTTGCAACAACATGACGGTGATCAAATTTGTAGGCTTTGCACTATTTGCTGTATAGTAAACTTCTACTAGAATAGTAAGCTTTCTCTGTGTGTGATCAATGATGGTATGTGCAGCAACATTCACACAAGAAGACAGTTGCAATAAGCTGTCGGCAAGAGGTGCCCAACGGTCACGGCCAAGCAGCATGGTCTGTGTTCCGTTAACGGTAACAATTTGCCTACTCACATTCCCAATTGGGAAAGCTTGCGGGCCAAAAGTGCCTCCAATTACATCCCCATCGGGGCAATGGTAATTAGGAGATGCCGTCGGGGCATAGTCCCCAAAATGAATGTTAACAGGAAAAACTCTCCCGGGGTTGGCTGTTGCAATTTCATTGGCAATCCGGTGTCCATAGGGACAATTTACACAGTTTATTCCCGTAAATTCCTCTAAAACGACATTCCGATTACCCGGAACCGTACTGACAATAGTTTGCGCATTTGTCATGACGTATAGAAGAAATAATGCGTAAAAGAAGAAGAAGCGTAATTTTTTTTCCATAAGGTAAATTAAGTTAATGAACTGTCCGCATAAGGTATTATTTTGCAACAAAATCCTTGCCAGAAAAAATCGCTGTATAATCTCTAGATATTGATTTTCGATTATAATAAATAATTGATTATCAATATTTCTTGAAGCAAATTAATTCAAAACAATTTTGTTTTTAGAAGCCTACAAAAATACAGTTTAACTTGACATATGAAAAAAAATATTGAAAATTTATGTTGGGGTGTAAAGGCTTTTGAATCAGAAATAAAAAAAACGAGCCTTCCATTCCTAGAAGACTCGTTTGGACTCGTTTTTGCTCCCCCTGCTGGACTTGAACCAGCGACCCTCTGATTAACAGTCAGATGCTCTAACCAACTGAGCTAAGGAGGAATTTCTCAAATGAGGATGCAAAAGTAGTACTTCTTTTCAAATAAACAATACCTTTGCAAAAA
>JAVBOY010000021.1:0-75770 GCA_031550085.1 Lentimicrobiaceae bacterium | reverse complement strand
TTTAAAACCTCCAAATTGCTTAAACTTACGTTACCGCGTTGGATCGGGAAATATTCCGCAATTGTACCGTATTGCTCTTCCGTTAATTTCATATTGTCATTTTTTGCAAAGATATGAAATTATGTGTTAACACGCCCTAGTAAACAAGTTGATAGGAAACCTCAGCGAAACTCAGTGAATTCTCAGTGGTACTCAGCGTAACTTTTTATGCAGAAGGGAAAAAGCAGAAGGCATTTCAATTGAAAATGGAGAATTGAAAATTGAAAGTAGTTTTTTAGATACAAGTAAACGAGTTTCTTTTCAATTGAAAATGGAGAATGGAAAATTGAAAATGATTTGCCGTTTATGAGCTAACAAGTTTACTATTCACCTTTTACCATATACCCTGCACCAATAAACAATTAAACAGTTAAACGATTAAACTGATATTTCGCTCTGTGCGATTAAAATAGTATATTATTAGATTAAATCATCCTATTCGATAACACCAGATGTACCAGCCCTTTCCCCATTTTCCCCATTTTTCCCATTTTACCCTGCACCGTTTACCATGTACCCTTTACCCTGAACCATTTCACCCTTCTCTTTGTCATCCGAACCATCAGGGCCACTATCGGGGGGGCTGACAGGTGCACTATCGGGGGGCCGACAGGTGCACTATCGGGTAGTCGACAGGTGCACTATCGGGTAGTCGACAGGTGCACTATCGGGTAGTCGACAGGACCACTATCAGGGAGTCGACAGGTGCACTATCAGGGAGTCGACAGGTGCACTATCGAGGGGCCGACAGGTGTACTAGAAGGGGGGCATCCGGGAAACTATTTGGAAGAGGTCAGGATTGCAGCCGGCGCAAAATGCGCTTTCGCTAATTACTCGCAGATGCTGACGGAAGGCAAAAAACGCATTTTGATCCGCTCGTCATTGCCCGCTTTTTGGAGTTTCTAACTTTGTTCGCACACAAAGTTAAGGCGTAAAAATAGCTTTCTGGATTTCCTAAGCTGCAAAAGCAGCTCTTGTGTTACAGAATTGTTAATTCGGACAGAAAATTTAGAATCGTTTGAACCAAATGAAGGTTTCGGTTGTTTTTCCATAAAATCTTCACCAAATTATACAGATTACACATTACAACAGTCTCCATTTATGAAACCGAATGTTGGCACACTGGACAAGGTATTGCGATTGACCCTCGCCGCTCTATTCGCTTTTTTATTTTTAACAGACATTGCAACCGGTGTCTGGGGAATTTTATCCATGACTTTGGCAGGAAGTTTGGTATTAACCAGCGGCATGAGTTTTTGCCCGCTTTATACCTTTTTGGGATATAGTTCCTGCCCGATGGAGGATCAATAGTAACTTCCGGATCGATTTCCCTGCGAAGGGAGGTTGTGATTCTACATATTAACCCAAGTATCCCTTGTTAAATAAAAATGGGGCTGTCCAAAAACCCGAACAGCCCCGTTTTTTTTGTTAGCCAAACAGCCCTTTTAGTTTTCCTAAAATATTTCCTCCTGAAAACAAGCGGCTTACATCATCCAGGCCGAATCCGTCGTGATCATCATCCAGCCGGCTCATGGCGTTGTTCAGGTCGATGCCGCCCAATTTTCCGCCGCTGAGCGAACCGAACAGCCCGTTGAAATCCAGCCCCTGGTCGTTCGGATCTCCGGCTTTTTTGCCCAGCATGCCCAGTACATGGGTCACCATCGACGAAACATTCCCGCCGGAAATGCCCGTTGATTGCGAAAGAGCTGCTTGAGCCGATGATTGGATACCCGTTAGGGCCGGGTTGCCGGTTGCCGTTTCTTTTTTCGAAAAAATATCGAACAAATCCGTTAAATTGCCTTGTGCAACCTGGTCTTTCAGTCCCTCAACCACCGATGTGGAAAGCGAATGACTGGCCGCTGCTTTTTGATCGTCCGGAATGGAGGCGTTTTCGGATACGGCCTTTTGCGAAAACCCTTTTACGATGTCCATTAAATTATCTAACATAGTTTTTAAGTATTAGATATACACAACCGGGACGATCGCGTTTTGTTAGGGCTGCTTGCAGAAATATACTTTGTTTAAAAATCAGTTCTTTGAGGAACCGGATTGTTGGTTCCGCTCTAAAAAATCCTGGTACTCGTTCCACAATGCTTCGACACCCTGGCTTTCGCCGAAAATATGTTTCATTGCCTTGTCAAAACTCCAGGGAATGATCTCGCAGGTAGACCGGTTGAACTTCCGGAGAAAATCCGGGTCTTTGCAGGTGAGCCATTGCAAGAAAAAGCCGGTGGTTTGGTACCCATCCATCCAATGTCCGCCGGCTTTACGGTTGCTTACCGGAAAAAATCCGTTTTGATACCGGACGGCATCGGCCATGCCTTCGATATAGGCCCAAAATTCGGTTCCCTGCACATAGCCGCCGATTCCTTGCGGTTCGAGCTGGTATCCATGCGTCAGCTCGTGGAATAATACTCCGCGCGTTTCGTAAAGCACTTTTGCATCGTTGTTGCCGATATTGGATTTTTCGACCCAGCGCGAGCTGTAAAAAATATCAATGGCCGGTGGAGCGCCGTCTTTGGCCGATATGCCGTCGATGTCTTCCAGGCTGTAATGGATTCTTTTGATCCCCGGCATGGAATCGCAGGCCGTCCAGTACAACGTTTGGGCAACCAGCAAAGCGTGTTGCCGGATAAAGGCCTCGGGATTGGGAATTAAGCGGTTGTAGATGGCAGCCCCTTGCGTTCCTTTGGCTTTGTTTGTAAATTTTACTTGCGGATAGACAAAATTTTTCCAGTCGGGAGCGATCCAGCTTCCATTTTTCTTTTGGGCAACGGAAACGGAAAACGGGAATAAGATTAAAATGACAAAAACGACGGTTTTACGAAACATTATGGATTGGTTTTTGAGAAAGAATACGGTTTGCCGGCTTCGGTAAATGTTCTCTTCTTATTGGGTTTGTCGCTCATTTCAAATACCAGCTCGCCGCCTTTCAGGATCTCTTCGTGTTCGATAAAAGCTTTGGTGTAAGGTTTTCCGTTGAGGGTTACCGATTTTACATACACGTTTTTCGGATCGAACGCACGAGCTTTGATCGAAAATATGTTGCCGTTTTCCAGGTGGATGGTTGTGGACGGCGCATTGGGCGAACCCAGCACATACTGCGTGGAACCGGGACAAACGGGATAAAATCCCAGCGCCGAAAACACATACCATGCCGACATTTGCCCGCAATCATCATTGCCGCAAAGTCCGTCGGGTTTGTTGCGATACATTCTGCGCATGATTTCGCGAACCCAATATTGGGTTTTCCAGGGCTGCGAAGTCCAATTGTACAAATAGGCGACGTGATGGCTGGGCTCGTTGCCGTGCACATAATTGCCCATCAACCCTTCTTCGTTAATATCTTCGGTGTTTTCAAAGTATTGGGCAGGCAGATGCATGGTAAACAGCGAATCCAACCGTTGCACAAATTGCTTGTCACCGCCCATTTGAGCTATTAATCCGTTGACATCGTGGGGAACAAAGAACGAATAATTCCACGAATTGCCTTCAATAAAGCCTTGTCCGTGGGTATCGAGCAAATCAAAGTTCTCCTGGAAATTGCCGTTTTCTTGTTTGGGCCGGGCAAAGCCGATGCTTGGGTCAAAAATATTTTTGTAATTCAACGATTTGGATTTGTATTCTTCTGCCAGGGCCTTGTTTTCCGATTTTTGAGCCAGCTGGTAAATGCTCCAATCGTCGTAGGCATATTCCAACGTCTCGGAAGCCGATACCTGGCTTTTTTCCAGCGGGACGTACCCCAACCGACGATAATCGCCGATCTGGTCGTAGTATTTTACGTTCGAAGTACTTACGCAGGCTTTCAATGCCAGATCCAGATCCACGGGGATGCCTTTTGCAACGGCGTCGGCAACCACCGACACGGCATGGTATCCGATCATGCACCAGTTTTCGTTTCCCATATGCGACCAAACGGGCAGCATGCCGTGCACGCTTTGCTGGTAGTGGTTCAGCATGGAATTGACGAATTGTTCGCTGCGTTGCCGCTTGATGAGGTTCATCAGCGGATGTTCGGCGCGGAAGGTATCCCAAAGGGAAAAAACCGTGTAATTGGTTTGCCCCGGTTTTGCCTGGTGAATGTTGTGGTCGATGCCGCGATAACGCCCGTCTGCATCTTGGTATACCGAGGGATTAATCATCGTCCGGTAGAGCGCCGTGTAAAATACCGATTTGGTATCGGGGTCGGCATCCAGTTCAATAACGCCAAGTTCTTTTTCCCATTTGGTTTGGGTTTCTTCTTTGATTTCTTTAAATGTTTTCGTGCCAACTTCTGCTTTAAGGTTATTCAGGGCGCCCAAACAATCCACCGCAGACAAGGCGACCTCGATTTGTAAACTTTCCCCTTCTGCAAAATCAAAATCGAAATAGGCGGTCAGTTGGGTTCCGAACATTTCGGGAAAATTCTTCTCCATGTCGAACTTGCGCCAGAATCCTTTGTATTTCACGTTTTCCTTATTCCGGCAACCATAGTTTATGACCGGTTTTGAAAATTTAATGGCAAAATAGGTGTAGTTCATCCGCGACCAACCGCGCGTAATGCGGTACCCTGTGAGCGTTTGCGAATCTTCCATCCGAAGGTTCGCCATCAATACTTTGCCGTCGTAATTGTAAATTCCGTAAGCCAGATCAAGAATAATGTGTCCGGTTCCTTTGGGGAAGGTGTATTTGTGCACGCCCACCCGTTCGGTTGCCGTAAGCTCGGCTTTTATCTTGTAATCGTCCAATAGTACCGAATAGTAACCGGGCGAAGCGCTTTCGGTTGCATGGTTAAACCGCGAACGGTAACCGCTTCCGGGATTTTCGGCGCTTCCCATATCCAAATGCAGTTCTCCGGTAGTGGGCATAATTAAAATATCGCCCAAATCGGAATGTCCGGTTCCGTTGAAATGGGTATGGCTGAATCCGACAATGGTTTTGTCGTTGTACTGATAACCGGCGCAATAGTTATATGCGTCTTTTTGATACATGCCGTTGATGTTGTGCGGCACTTCTTCGGTATCGGGGCTGAGTTGCACCCCGCCGAACGGAGCGCAGGCGCCGGGAAATGTATGTCCCATGCTTTGGGTTCCTACAAACGGATTGACGTAATCCGTCAATTTTTGAGCTTTCATCGTTGCAGATAGAAAAAGGCAGATAACAACCAGTTTTAGGGTACGGATGGTGTTCATGTTGTATGAAAATTTAGGGAGTAACGGTTTCCCCGGTAAATGTATACCTTGTCAAAAGTACAAGGAATCCATTAAAAATCAATAAGCCTTTTGAATTTCGATGGATGCGATTCTAATTGGAACTCGGCAACTCTTTCAGCATTTTAAACCCTGTTTTAAGCGTTTAGATACACCAGGGAAGATAATTTTTGCGGCGAGAGGATTTCACGGGCAATGTCCAATAACAGGGCAGGGGATACTTCATCAATTTGCTGGTGGATTTCTTCGAGGGAGTCGATTTTGTTGTAAACCAGCATGCTTTTGCCGATGGCAAACATTTCGCTTTGTTCCGATTCGCGGCTGAGCGCCAGTTGCCCTTTTAATTGGGTTTTGGCTATTTTCAACTGGGAAGGTGAAAGCGGGTTTGCACCGATTTTTTCCAACTCTTCCGATATAAGCTTGATCGCTTTTTGGTGTAGAGCCGTATCGCAACCGATGTAGATGCTGAACTCTCCGGCGTCGGAAAAGGAATTGAAATTCGCTTCGATGTTGTAAGCAATTCCCCGCCGCTCACGCAAAATCATGTTTAAGCGGGAATTCATGGAGGGGCCGCCCAACAGGTTGGTTAACAAAGCCAGACCCACCCGGTTTTTGTGGGTGTAAGGATAGGCCGGACCTCCCATGATCACATGTGCCTGATTCACCGGACGGGTAAATGTTTCGTGGCGCGAAACGTAAGAATTGGCCGCTGTCCGCACAGGTTCGCCCAATAGAGAAGGGATTTCGCCAATTTGTTTTTCGAGGATTTTGATTAGTTTTTCAAAGGAAATATTCCCTACCGAACTGAAGATGATTTGGTTGGTGAAATATTGCCGGTTTATAAATTGAATTAAATGGGTGCGGGAGAAACTATTTATAAAAGCCTCGTTTCCTAAAGTATTACGCCCCAGCGGGTGGTTAGGGAAAATGAGTTCGTCGAATTCATCCAGAATCCACTCGGAAGGATTGTCGCGGTAAGAATTCAGTTCGTCGATGACCACATCTTTTTCCTTTTCCAATTCTTTTTCGGGAAAAACGGAATGGAACAACACATCGGAGAGAAGTTCAACCGCGCGTTCGTAGTAGGTTGCGAGGAACGACGCATAAACGCAGGTCTCTTCCTTGGTCGTGTAAGCGTTGAGATCGGCGCCTACGTTTTCGAGTCGGCTGACGATCTGATACATGCTTCGTTTGGCTGTTCCTTTAAAAATACAATGTTCGATTAAATGCGCCAATCCTTGCTCGTTGGGTAATTCATCGCGGGAGCCGGCATTGACGGTAATGCCGCAATGTGCTACCAATCCTTTGGTTTGGCGGTGCACTAAGCGGATGCCGTTCGGAAACTGGTAAAATTGGTAGTCCAAGAAGGAAGGTTTTTTTATTGGTTGGAGAGTTTTAACTTGTTGGGATATTCGGCATCGAAAAAGACCCAGAATAAGGGCTGGTACCCCAGAATGCTATCGTTTTCTGCCCGTTTTTCGGCAATCGGGCAGATGCCGAGGACGCGCTTTTGCATTTCCAACGTTTTGGGATTGATTGACCATTCTTCTAAAAATCGCATGCGGCAAATATCTTTTAGCTGTAATTCCTTTTTTACGGCCGTATCGACCAGTGTCCCGTCAAACCGTTCCACCGTGAGCGTATCGACTTTACAGAGCATATTTTTGATCTCTTCTTTCGTAAATTCGCTGTTGGTAAAGAAATCATATGCTTTTACCTTTCCATCTTCCACAGCCGAAACAATCTGTTTGACAAACGTTTCGCGTTTGGAGCCTTCTATATTCCGTACCCACCAATCCAGTTCGGGATCATGAGTCGAAATGGGGACGTCATACTGAATCCGTTCCGTAACCAACTGTTGTTTCGACGCATTTTTCGAATGGCACGATGCCAACAGCAAAAACAAAACAAACAAAGGGGCTGAAAATTTCATTTGTTTCAAAATTTTTTAAAATAACGATCCTGAGGCCGGTTTTTCAGACAACATCTTGGATCACACTGATGCCAAAATGCTTACTTGATTTCTTCAAACATGGGTTTGGGCCTTGATTTGTCCAAAAGCCAAGGCAAGGGACGGGTAATATTATCGAATACATAGTATTGAATACTAACGAGTTCTTTCCCGTTTTCAACCAAGGCATACATGTGGTCGGGGTCGTATTCGAGTTCTCTGCCCGTTTCGTCAATGGTTCCGGCCGGTAAACGTTGCCTCCAGGCCTTTACGACTTGCACCTTGCCTAATTTATCGGTAAGCGTGATGATGTAGGACGGACGGGGGCTTGTAATGGAATCTTTTTGTTGCGGGGTAAACATTTCTCCCGTAAACGTTTCAAAGTTGATGTTTTTGAAAAAACCGAGGAAATTGACCACTTTCACCGTATCGAAATCTGCCAACGGTTGGCGGGTCGATAAGGGAATTAAAGCAAGGCCCCGCTCGTTGCTATTTTCAATTTCGTACGACCATTCGGGATTGTCGCCGAATTCGACTTTTATGCTTTTTATATCCGGCAGTTTGGTGCTGAAAATATTCCGGGAGCGCCACGAAAAGGGGTCGCATGAAAACCGTGCGGCAACAAATCCCCGGAATGACGGGATATATACAACATAAGGTGTTTCGCTTCCTTCCATCAGCATGCAAGTGCCGATGTTATCCATGGTTGGCTCGCCCACATAAAAAACCTTTGTGCGTTTTTCATAAGGAAAGAGTTTCAGGTTCCAAAAATCGATCCGGTATGCTTTTTGGTAAACCTCCGTTTTTATGGACGAAGAGGCTAACAGCTTTACCATGTTGTTCCGTGCAGATTTTGCAACCGGAGATTTTACCCGGATATCCTGCAAGGTTGCCAACATCCCATCCACGACCTGGGTCATGGCCGGATATTGATCGTTCAAAATCCAGAAACCGTTAGGTTGGCGCGTTAATTTGACCGTTCGGTTGTCTTTGTTGGCAAAAAACAATTTGGTGATGCTTGCCGTATCGGACACCGAAAACTGACGGTCTTCCGGTTCCCGGCCTGAATAATTCTTTTGGATGATTAAGGCGGCAGCCAATACAACTAAAATGCCCAGGATAATAAAGATAATGCGGTTTTTTTTCATGCGATTTCTTACTTTTTGTCAAAAAAGGTTTTGTAATGATCGTGTTCAATTAAAATTGTACCAGCAATTCAGCTATAACAATCAAGAAGGCTCTTTTTAATTCATTTTTACGAATGCAGCGACCATGCGAAGCATTTATTTCCTTCCGTATTTTTGTTTCCGGTAAAAACCGAAAGCCAACCCGATAATCAAGATACAGCCAATAGGCACGCATACATTGATCAGTTGCCATTTCAGTTTTTCGTCCGTAACCAGCGCAAGGTCCAGCATACGGATTTCTATTCTCCTCGAGCGTACAGCCAAAAGCCCTGAGTCGTCCGATAAATAATTCAAACAGTTCAGGATAAAGTCGCGGTTTCCGAACATCACCCCGGTATATTGGTCATAACCCAACGGAAACGGCATCATGCCCTGCGCCGAGCTTCGCACCTGATTTTTAATAATATCGCCGTCGGAAACTACAATAAGTTTGGCCGGGCGGCTTTCTTCTTGAAAGCCGATTTCGGAGGCCTCCTCCAGGTCGGGAGTTACCCTGTTTTTGAACAGGGAAGTCAGCGTTCCTTCGATCAATACGGCAACCGGCAAATTAGGCGTACTATATTGTTTTAGGTCCGGCTTTTGATTCATCATGTCGAGGGAAATCAATGCCGGGGTGTTCATGATCCGCGAATAGGGCGAAGATGTCAACAAAATGGTGTTTGTACTATTAGGCCTTTCAATGCTTTCGAGGCTGCTGATAAATTCGGTTTTGATGGCATTCAGATTCCGCGAAATGGGATGGTCGGAAGTGGAAAGGATGAGTGGGAAAAAATACCAGGGCATCATTTCAAACTGGGGTTTCCCTTCCGAAGTCTGCCCTGTCACAATGGGAATCTGCATGCAATTTAAGTCCAAGATCAAATTCGGTTTCAATTTCACCCCGTAATTGAAAAAGAAATCGTCCATGTTGATGTTGTTGGCAACTCCCAACGTTTGATTTTGCTTTGCCACACTGTCCATCGAAGCATAAACCGGATCGATCAGGAACAGGGCGTTTCCGCCGTGCATGATAAACTGGTCGATGATAAACTTATCCTTTTCCGAGAACGTCGAATCAGGCTTTGCAATCACAATGGTTTTGTATTTGTTTGAATATCCGTATTTTGTGCTGTCTGTAGGATCGGGCGAGTGTTTGGTCAGGCTTGAGATTTGCCCGTCGATCCGTACTTGTTCCACATCGTAAAACGGACGAAGTTTGCTGACAATATCGGCAATGGGAAATCCGTCCAATTCGCCGTGGCCTGCGATAAATGCGACTTTGGGTTTGATTGCTTTTTGCGAAATTTTCAGTGCGGAGGCCAGGGTGTATTCCAACGCTTCGATGGAATTGTTCAACACCTGGTTTGAAGGAACTCCGGCTTGCTGTTTCAACAATTCGATGGGATAATCTTTTCCTTTGTAAGTTAAAATAGCTCCGGGAAAAATAAGCTTGCGGCTCATTTCCCCTTCATTCTTTGTTTGAATATTGGTAGGATTCAGCCCGGATTCAATCAAACGCCGGTACATTTCTTCCCGTTCTTTGGGATCCGAAGCCGCCGAAGGATTGATAAATTCGAATTGAACGTTATCGCTATAAGCCCGGAATTCATCCAGCATTTGTTTGGTTTCATTACGCAACCGCTTGAACCCCGCCGGAAAATCGCCGTCCAGATAAACTTTGAAATAAGCGATATCATCCAGATCGCGGAGCATCCGTTTGGTCGGAGTCACCAGCGAATAACGCTTTTCGCTGGTGAGGTCGAAACGATGAAACAAATAAGTTGAAATCAGATTTACCACAGCGATAATGGCGAATGCCACGATAAGCCCGATGATGCTGTTGTACTTAATATTTTTTCGTTTGTCAGTCATATTATTGACCCGTAATTTGTTTAATGTAAAAAATCGTCCTTACTACAATGCCCTGCCGGTGATTTTGCCTACCATTTCCGGCGTTCCAACAAAAATTTGGTTAACAACAAGAAAACCGAAATAAGGCTCAGGAAATAAATGATATCGCGGGTGTCGATGACGCCACGGCTTAACGAACTGTAATGTGCCTGGATGCCTATTTGCTGGATAAACAGGTCGAAACGCCCGAAAAAGGCAAGCGAACTGATGGAAGAGAAGCCGATGTATACAAATCCGCATAAAAACAAGGCGATCAAAAAAGAAACAATCACATTGTCGGATAAAGCCGACGAAAAAATTCCGATGGCGACAAATCCCGATGCTAACAACAGCAGGCCGATATACGAACCGATCGTTCCGCCCATATCGAGGTTCCCGACGGGATTTCCGAGTTTATACACGGAAAATACGTAAACCAGGGTCGGCAACAATGAAATCAACACCAAAATCAAGCCCGAAAGGTATTTAGCCACCACAATCGAAAGGTCGGAAAGGGGTTTGGTCAAAAGCAGTTCCATGGTGCCGCTTTTTTGTTCTTCGGCAAACGCTTTCATTGTAATGGCCGGAATCAGGAACAAAAATACCCAGGGCGCCAATTTGAAAAAATTATCCAGACCTGCATAACCGAAATCCAAAATATTGTAATCAAACGGAATGACCCATAAAAATAAACCGTTTATCAATAAAAAAACAATAATGACGGCATATCCGATGACCGAGGTAAGAAAACTGTTAATTTCCTTTTTTAAGAGGGAAAACATAAGAATGTACGTTCAATTTTTGGCAGCAAAAGTAAGCATTTTCGCGCTTCGTTTTCGAATTAAAATAAAAACCGGACCCGGCAAATCCATTTTTCCCTACCTTTGTAAAGTCATTTAAGATTCCGTATCATGAAGAAGTTTTCAATACTCATGCTGTTTTTGTCCGTTTCCTTATTTGGATTTTGCGGGCCAAAATCGTTGCAGGCATTTTTTTCATACACCACTTTTTATGCTCCCGGGCAAGGTTCGTATATTGAGACCTATCTTTCCGTTCAAGGAGGCAGCTTGATTTGGGTAAAAAACGATGCAGGGAAATTTCAGGGAAGTGTTCAGGTTACCCTATATTTTAAGCAAAATGATGAAATTAAAGACTTCCGGAAATTCGATTTGCTGAGCCCCGAACTGGCGGATACGACCAACACGAATGTTTCGTTCCTGGATCAACGGCGAATCCTTCTTCCCAATGGAGTATATGATTTCGAATTGGAAATCGGCGATAAAAACGATACCCGGGCGCCTTTTGTCGTTTCCGAAGCATTCAACTTGAATTACGGCTCCGACAGCCTGCAAATTTCCGGAATTGAGTTTGTCGAATCGCTGTCAAGGTCTGAAAAAGACAATCCGTTGACAAAATCCGGATTTGATATTGTCCCTTATTTGGATAATTTTTTCCCGGCGGAAAAAAACAAACTGACGTATTACGCCGAAATTTACAATGCACCAAAAACCTTTCAATCGGGCGAAACGTTTACCGTCACGACGGCTATTGAACCGGTAGACGGCTCAGGGCCTTTTGAGTCCTACCTGAAAACCAAAAAAGAAACACCACGCGTTGTGAATGTGCAGATCGGAGAATTCGATATTTCGAAACTCCCCTCCGGAAATTACAATTTGGTGATTCGGGTGAAAAACCAACAAAATGAAGAAATTGCCCAACAAATTGCGTTTTTCCAACGGAGCAATCCTTCGACGCATCAATACGCCATCGCCAGTGACGAAGATTTTGATCTACAAGGCAGTTTCGTCCGGGATTATACCAACATCGATACCTTGCGTGAATATCTGCACATGATTACTCCCATAGCAACCGCTTCGGAAAGAATGACCATCCAGTCGGTAATGCAAAGCGGCAATGTGACGGTAATGCAACGGATGCTCCATAATTTTTGGGTTACACGAAACGCTACCCAACCGGACGTCGCCTGGAAACAATATTACCGGAATGTACTGGCTGTGAATGCCGAGTTTTCAACCGCCCGCAAAAAAGGATACGATACCGACCGTGGCCGGGTGTATTTGCAGTACGGGCCTCCCAATGCGCGCATGGGCGAAACCATCGAGCCGGCAACCTATCCGTATGAAATCTGGCACTACTACAAAGCAGGATCGCAAACCGACCGCCGTTTTGTTTTTTGCACCCGCGATATCACGGTTAACGATTACCAGTTGATCCATTCCACCGTGAAAGGGGAAATTTACGACCCTTCGTGGCAATATGTTATTATTCGTGGCAACCGCCCCGTTGATGCCAATGATGATCCCAAAGCTTTATTGGATAGCTATTTTGGTGCAAAGTCCAGCGATTATTACAATACGCCCCGTTAATACCCGGTAGCGCTGTTTTCTATTGTATGCAAATTGTTTATTTCCTTTTTCGAACCTTTGTTTGGATTCTAAGCCGTTTCCCGTTTTTCATCCTTCGGGGTATTGCCGATGTGTTGTATTTCTTCCTGTTTTATGTGTTCAAATACCGCAAAAAGGTTGTTATTGAGAATTTGGAACGTTCGTTTCCCGAGAAAAGCAAGCAAGAAATCTACAAGCTTGCAAAAAAGGCTACCCGCAATTTAGCCGACATTATTCTGGAAACGTTAAAAGTCCGGGGTATGTCGCGCTTGCAGATAATCAGGCACATACGGGTTACGAATCCGGAAGTACTCATCAACTACTTCAAGTCGGGACGAAGCGTGATTTTGGTATCGGGGCATTGCGGTAATTGGGAATGGTACGGCCCCGGCGTCGGGTTGTATTGTCCCGGTTTTGATTCGGCTGCCGTGATTGTAAAACCGCTTTCGGATCCTTTTTTCGAAAAATACATTACCAAACTCCGTTCGCATTTTTTACCTGATTACACAGTTCACCACCATCATGCATTCCGGACGTTACTGCAACGAAAGGACAAAGTAAATTTAACATTGATCGTGGTTGACCAGACACCCCACAAGGGCGAAATTCACTATTGGACGACTTTCTTAAACCAGGATACGGCGGTTTTTTTGGGGACGGAAAAAATGGCCAAAGCCTTGAATCATGTGCTGATTTATTCCCATATTAGGCGGACCCGGCGGAATTATTACGAAATTACTTTTGAACTGATCTCTGAAAATCCAAAGGATACGGCCGAATTTGAAATTACGCAAAAACACCTCCGTTTGCTTGAAAACGATATCCGGTCGGAACCCGACAATTGGCTTTGGTCTCACAAGCGCTGGAAATATAAAAAGCCGGCTGAAGAACCGGCTGAAAAATAATGTTGTTCTACAAAGTAGCCGAAACAGCTATGTTTATTTTCTAGCGCCCTTCCGGGGCTTTTACTTCAATTTTGATTTAAAAATCGTTTCCTCCCGGCCCGGCCCGACGGATAGGATGCTGACCGGACAGTTTGCCTGTTGTTCGATGTGTTTCATGTAATCAATAAAACGGGGAGGCAAGGACGAGAAATCGTCAATGTCCGAAAGCGCTTGATTCCAACCTTCAAATTTTTGATAATTGGGTTCTACCTTGCTGTAAAGCGCGTCAAACGAAAGCTCATCTACGGTTTTTCCGTTTAAGTTATACGTATTGCAAAGGTTAATGGTTTGGAAATTGTTCAAAACATCCGCTTTCATCATGATCAGGTCGGTCACCCCGTTGATCATGGTCGAAAACCGAAGCGCCGGCAGATCCAGCCAGCCCGTACGGCGCATCCGTCCGGTGGTGGAACCGAATTCGTTTCCTTGTACACAGAGTTGTTTCCCGACTTCGTCGAAGAGCTCGGTCGGAAACGGCCCGCTGCCGACGCGGGTGCAATAGGCTTTAAAAACACCGAAAACTTTGCCGATGGCTGAGGGCGGAATCCCCAAACCCGAACAAACGCCGGCCGAGGTTGTGTTGGAAGAGGTAACGTAAGGGTAGGAACCGAAGTCGATATCCAGCAAACTGCCTTGGGCGCCTTCGGCCAGGATCCGTTTTCCCGATTTCAATGCATGATTGATAAAAAGTTCCCCGTCCACGAATTCGATCTTTTTTAACTGTTCCAGCGCTTTCAACCATTGCGATTCGTACTCTGCAAAAGGTAGCTGATCCAGTTCAAACTCGGAAACATTCAAAGGGTAATTGGACACAATTTTTAGATGACGCTGTTTTAATGCCTGATAACGCTCTATAAAATCGGGATTCAGCAAATCGCCGAACCGCAATCCCAACCGGCCGGTTTTGTCGGTATAGCAAGGACTGATTCCTTTTAGGGTTGATCCGATTTTTTTGTCACCCAAAGCGGCTTCGTAAGCTGCATCCAGCATCCGGTGTGTGGGAAGAATCAGATGCGCCCGCTTCGAAATTTTCAGGTTTCGGGTAGGATCTACGCCTTTGACTTGTAGTTCCTTGATTTCGCGCAGCAAAATCAACGGATCGACAACCACTCCGTTCCCAATCAGGTTTATTTTTTCCGGATGGAAAATTCCCGAAGGAATCGTATGCAAAATATGTTTGTGCCCCGCAATTTGCAAGGTATGTCCGGCATTGGGGCCGCCCTGGAAACGTGCAATAATATCGTACTGCGGCGCTAAAACATCCACAATTTTACCTTTTCCTTCGTCGCCCCATTGGAGGCCTAAAATTACATCCACTTTCATCGTTTGCAACTAAATGTTCCTTAATTAATTGGTTGATTAGAATATGCTCTGACAATAAATTTTACACACAAAATCAGCCGGAAATAAAAATGGAAGTACTTATTTCCGACCTTAGGTTAAGAATTATTGCAAAGATAAAAATTTGACGGTAAATTTTCAATTTTAACAGATTCTTATAAATTTATTTTGTATTAATTTGATAACTAGTTGATTGTGAAATTAATTTCAAATAAAAGGGAGATTGCTTCCAGAAGTTGGAATTGAAGCGATATCGAATCCGAAGGATTCGAATGTTTATATAGAGTAAGATGCAATAATAATATGCGACTCCGAAGGAGTCGTATCGTTTTATCTCTTGCTGATTTTTAGAATTATACAACGCCTTTGGCCTAAGCAGATTTTACACCGGATTCCGGCGCTTAGACAAGACGCGGTAGTTCGGTCTGCGCTTTTTGGTAATCGTCCGGAATGCCGATATCGATAAAATAACCCTTGCTGACAATACTTTGCAAGCGGTGTGTTTGGGTAATTTTTTCGAAACAATCGCGTTCCAGCGAAAACTTTTCAGGGAATTGAAGATTTTCTAATAAGCGGGTATTCAATAAATAAATCCCCCCGTTAATCAAGCCTTTTCCAGCGCCGGGCTGTTTTTCGCAGAATGCGGTAATCCGGCCGTCCTCATCCATTTGTACCCTTCCGTAGCGGCCGGCATCCGGCACTTCGCGCAAAGCCAGGGTCACGTCGGCGTGGTTTTGCAAATGGATTTGCTCCATTTTGTCAAAATCGACTTGAAACAAGGTATCGCCGTTCAACACAAATACGTTACCGGAAGCGGTTTGGGCACACGATAATTTCACAGCGCCACCGGTTCCCAAAGGTTCCGGTTCGACGGAATAATCGATTTGAATCGATTGGTAGCGATTTCCAAAATGCCGGATGATGATTTCACTCAGATAACCGACGGATAAAACTACTTTGGTAAATCCTTGTTTTTCCAAATAATCCAATTGATATTCCAGAAAAGGCCGGCCGTTGATGGACGCCATCGATTTGGGAACATCATTTACTACGCCTTGCAGGCGGGTTCCCAAACCTCCGGCCAGGATGATCGCTTCTTTCATGGCCTAGGGTTTGGGGAACAATTCGCTTTCGACGATTTGGCAAATAATGTGTCCGATGGTAATGTGACTTTCCTGAATCCGTGGCGTATCGGTAGAAGGCACATTGATCAGGAAGGTACTTTTTCCGTTCATTTTTCCGCCGGTTTCGCCGGTGAAGGCTACGGTTTTCATGCCCAGTTCCAAAGCGGCATCAAAGGCGTTTAGGATATTTTCCGAATTTCCCGATGTGGAAAGTCCCACCAGAATATCGCCCTTTTTACCCATACCTTTAACAAGGCGCGAATAGACCAATGCATAAGAGTAGTCGTTGGCAACGGCTGTTAAATACGAAGTGTTCACATGCAAAGCTTCGGAAGCCAAAGGCGGCCGGTCGTAATAAAAACGTCCCGAAAATTCGGCTGCCAAATGTTGTGCATCGGCTGCGCTGCCGCCGTTTCCACAGAACAATACTTTTCCGCCGTTGCGGTAGCAGATGATGATTTCTTGCGTTATTTTTTCGATCGTATTGAGCAATTCCGGGGATTGAAGTATCTTTTCTTTTACGGAAATGGAATTTTTGAGTACGGAAGTTATGGTGTTTTTCATCATGGTCACGATTGTTTTGTGGGGTTGGTAAAATCTTCTTTGGTTTTTAATTACGGATTAATTGTTTACTCATTCTGCCTTCTGTATGTGAAATGTAAACAGTGAAGGGCGCGAGAAGCTTGTTTAATCGTTTAACTGTTTAATTGTTTATTTGTATCTAAAATCCTTTCTGCCTGCTGCTTTTTCCTTTCTGCATTGAAACTGGTTTACCAGTCTATTTATATCTAAAAATCTATTTTCAATTAGTATTAAAACGACCAAGTCGTGAGTCCTTCGTTTACAAAGTTGTACGGATGAATTTTTCCTCCGAATTGTTGTTGCAAGCTTTCGGTAACGGAGAAACGGCTGTTTGCCGGACAATAAAACAACATGAAACCACCTCCTCCGGCGCCGGAAATCTTACCGCCGCTGGCTCCAGCCTGAATGGCTGTGGAATAAATATTTTCCAGATGCGGATTTGAAATGCCGTTTGCCATTTGTTTTTTCAGTTCCCAGCCCCAGTTCAGGATTTCGCCGATTTTGTCCAGTTGCCCGCGCAACAAAGTTTCCTTCATCATAACGGCTTGTTCCTTGATTTGGTGCATGGCTTCAATGGATTTGGTATTTCCTTTGATCACATTTTGTTGCTGTTCTTCGATAATTTTCGACGAAAGCCGCGACGTATCCGTATAGTACAACACAAAGTTGTTGGATAATTCGTTTAAATATAAATCTTTAATTCTTAGGGGATTGACAATGACTTTATCATCGGCATGAAATTCCATAAAATTGACGCCTCCGAAAGTGGCCGCGTATTGGTCTTGTTTGCCGCCTGCCATGGCCAAATCAATCCGCTCGATGTCGTAAGCCATGTGTGCCACATCGTATTCGCCCAACGGAAGTTTCAGCCATTCGGCAAAAGCCCCGATAATGGCCACCACCAGCGTCGACGAAGTGCCCATGCCTGAGCCCGGAGGCGCATCCACATAAGTCGTCAGTTTAAAAGAAAGCGGTTTTTGGGTAAATTTCTCTACAATGTGATTGTAAATACCGGCTAACAGGCAAAATTGGGAATCGGTCGGGAGCTTTACAGCAGATTCGAATTCCTGGCGATCCTTTTTGTCGGCCAATTCGAAAATGATCTTTCCCGATTTGAGCGGCTCGATACTGGCATAAGCATACATGGATACGGTAGCATTCAAAATGGCGCCGCCGTAGATATCGCTATAAGGCGAAACGTCGGTTCCGCCGCCGGCCAAACTGATTCGTAAAGGTGCTTTGCTTCGGATAATGGTATTCTTCATGCGTTTTATTTGGTGTTTTCAGGAATCGGTTTTATTGAGTTGTTGGACTGTTGAATTGATTATTTGTGAAGTGTGAAGCGTGAACAGTGAAATGATTAAGGGTACAAGTGTGTTTTTTGTTGAACTGTTGAATCGTTGAGTTGTTGAACCGTTTATTTGTGAAATATGAACAGTGACGGGTGAATGGAGAAATGCTGGTATGCTTGGCTTTGCTAATTGCGATAATTTAATCTAATAATATTCTGTTTTAATCGCATAATGTGAAGTGTGAACTGTGAAGGGTGAAAGGTTCAGGGTACAAGGTAAACCAGTAACTAAAATATTCATTTTCAATTTTCAACGTTCAATTTTTCACTAAGTAAGGTTTCCAACAAGCTTTCCCAGGAGAATTTTTGTTTTTCCTGGTTCATGTTTTCCGAAAATTCCTGCTCGCGATTTTCGGTATAAAAACGCAAAATAGCGTTAGAAATTTCATGAATATCGGGATTTACCACAAAACCTACTTTGCCATCAGGGACTAATTCCGGTAATCCACCGACATTGGTAACTACCATGGGTTTGTTGAAATGGTAGGCTATTTGGGTTACGCCGCTTTGCGTGGCATCTTTGTAAGGTTGCACCACCAAATCGGCAGCACAGAAGTAATCAGCTACCTGTGAATTTGGAATGAAATGCGTGTGCAAAAGCACAGAATCATGCAAATTATTTTGTTCAATAATATCCAGATAAGGTTTTTGATCTACATAAAACTCGCCGGCCACAATTAGTTTCAGGCCCAGCTTCTTGACGGATTCATCGGCAAACGCTTTCAACAACAGATCCAATCCTTTGTAGGGGCGGATCAATCCGAAAAATAGGATGTAACGACTGGTTTCTTTAAGGTTTAAATGGCGTTTTGCAGTTTGCTTTTCCACGGGATCTCCATAATTATCATAGAGCGGATGCGGGTGATACGTCCGGGGCTTTTTTTGGTCGAACCGGTTCAAATCGTTTAGAACGGCTTTCGACATGGTCACAAAAGCGTCACAGCTTTTTACGAAATAGCGTGTCAGCAGTTTTGCAAAGGGAAATTTTTCGTGCGGGATGATGTTATCGGTAATGGCAACGATCCGGGTCTTTTTATTTTTACGGATTTTCCGGCAAATGGTTCCCAGGCACGGCGCCATAAAAGGAATCCAATAGCGAACCACTACCAGATCGGGCTGTAGCTTCCGGATTTCTTTTCCAACCTTGTACCAGTTAAACGGATTGATGGAATTGATTTTAACGCGGATATCCAGATTTTCGGGCGGTGTATCTTCAGAATATTGCGTTTTTCCCGGGAAAAAAATAGATGGATATTGTAATGAAAATGAATAAATGGCTACTTCATGATTTGCATCGGCAAAAGCTTTTGCCAGGCGTTCGTTAAACGTCGTAATCCCGCCGCCCCGCAAAGGATAGGCAGAACCGATAATAATAACTTTCATATTTTTTATTTCCTTACAATGTACAATTTCTCGTTTGGCTGCAAAGCATAGCGACGGGCAAGGTTGGGTGGAAGTTTTGCGGAAAAATGATTTTCTTCCACTTGAAAACCGCATTTGGAAAGCCGTTCGGCATAATCCAACCCATATTCGCGCAAATGGTCTTTTTGGCCGAAATGCTTTTCCCGCTCCAACGGGTCTACGATGGACGGATCTTCATACGTCACCTTTCGTGCCGGATTGATGGGCGAAAGGATAATTCCCCAGGCATTGGGTTTCATCACGCGGTACAATTCGCTGAGCGCCTGCAAGTCGCTGTCCACGTGCTCCATAATGTGGTTGCAAAAGACAATGTCGAACGTATTTTCTTCGAACGGAATGTTCTGGACGTCCATTTTTACTTTGGCCCAGGGCGATTCCAAATCGGCGGTAATGTAGTCGATATTCGGCAAGGCTTCAAAACGCTTGATAAAACAATGTTCGGGCGCCACATGCAACAATTTTGCCGGTTCCGAAAAGAAATTTGTTTCTTGTTTTAAGTACAACCACATCAAGCGGTGCCGTTCCAGGGCCAAACAATTCTGGCAAAGCGCATTTTCGCGGGAATGCACATAGCCGTAGGGCAGGAACTTTCGGTAATGTTTGCCGCAAACAGGGCATTCCACCTTATTTCCGATATAAAAAACAGACAATAGTTGGGTTGTAAATTGTACAAACCGTTGTAAATACTTCCGGGGTATATGACGTAGAAAAAATCGGATCAGTTTTTTCATTTAATTTTTATGTGACGAGTAATGAGTAACGAGTTTTTCGTTGTGCGTTTTTTGTTAATTGGTGAAAAGGGAATAGTGAAGGGTGAACAGAAGGAAAAGCTTGTAACAAAAGCATTTTCAACTTTCAATTCTCAATTTTCAACGGAATTAAATTTCTTCTTCAATTAAATAATGATTCCTTTCAACAGAGTTCCGTACAATAAGTTCACCCAGGAATCCGCCTAAAAACAACATGGTTCCCAGCATCATGGCCAGCAAACCAAAGTAAAACGTGGGGCGTTCGGTCATGCGGTAAATGTTTAGCACATATTTATCATAAGCCAACGAACAGGCGATGATGAAACCGGCCAGGAACAGCAACGTTCCCAACAAACCGAAAAAGTGCATGGGGCGTTTCCCGAATTTTGACACAAAGGAAATGGTAATCAAATCCAAAAAGCCGTTTACAAAACGATTCCAGCCGAATTTGGTTTCGCCGTATTTGCGTTTGCGATGTTCTACCACTTTTTCGCCGATTTTCTTAAATCCAGCCCATTTCGCAATAATGGGGATGTAGCGGTGCATTTCGCCGAATACTTCAATCGATTTTACGACGTCGTTCCGGTAAGCTTTCAAGCCACAATTGAAGTCGTGCAGCTTGATCCCCGACATGCGGCGTGCCGTCCAGTTGAAAAATTTAGATGGAATATTTTTAGCCAGCTTTGAATCGTAGCGTTTTTTCTTCCAACCCGAAACCAAATGAAATCCCTTTTGTGTAATCATTTCATACAATTCGGGAATTTCGTCGGGTGAATCCTGCAGGTCGGCATCCATGGTAATTACCACATTGCCTTGTGCTGCCTGGAAACCGATATTTAAGGCGGCCGATTTCCCGTAGTTGCGGCGGAATTTGACGCCTTTGATTTGCGGCTTTTCCTGGTTTAACCGTTTAATTACGTTCCAGGATTGGTCGGTGCTGCCGTCGTCAACCAAAATAATTTCGTACGAAAAGTGATGTTCGCTCATCACCCGCTCAATCCATTGGCAAAGCTCGGGCAACGATTCCTCTTCATTTAATAGCGGTACAATAACCGAAATATCCATTAGCTGTTGGGAGTGTTTTGTTCGTTGTCTACTTGGTGGATAAATGCTTCGAAGCTATTGTTATTCTTTTTAATAAAAATAGAAATAATCAGCATCAAAATGGTTCCGACAAGCGGGGTCATAAACATGGAAGAAAGGGTCGTGATCAATGGGCTTGAGAACTTTTTCCCCATTTCAATGGCATTGTCGATTTGTTCATCTGTCAATCCCTTGGCGCTTAAATCATTGGCGACTTTTTCAAACTGAGCATTCACAATGGCTTGATAAGCTGCCGGATCAACATAGGTGAAGAAAATAAAAGTAAACAAAGCGCTGATAATTCCGGCGAATAAAGCAATCAAAACCCCTGAAGCCAAGCTTTGTCCATAGGAAATATATCCGCCCAGCGATTTGTTGCGGTATTGAAGGGTGCCCAAAACCAATCCGAGGACAATCAAAAGATAGGAGAAATACGCCATGGACTTATTCCCCATCAGGTCGAAGATATAGAGAAACAAGCTGAATAAAATAAGCATTCCGCCGGTAATCAATCCCCAGATCAGGGAATTTTGAAAAAGAGAGCGAGGTTTTGTTTCCATGATTTTAAGTTGTTTAAAAATTGAAAATAAATGCAAAAGTAACAAACTTAAAAGGAAAAAGTAAGAATTTTTTTGGCGAAAACCTTTATCGGTATCAAAAAGTTTCTACCTTTGCACCCGGGTAAGTCTTACATGACCAGCTCCTTTCGAACTCCCCCAGGGTAGGAATACAGCAAGGGTAGAAGGTTGTAGCGGTGCAATGTAAGTAGCTTACCCTTTTTTTAGTTAAAAATGAGTTTCAGATACAAGTAAACTAGTGGACTAGTAAACTAGATACAAGTTGACGAGGTACTCTGTGCAACTTTTTAATTGAAAATGGAAAGTTGAAAATTGAAAGTGGTTTTTTAGATACAAGTAAACGAGTAGACTAGTAAACAAGTTGATAGGAGACCTCAGCGAAACTCAGTGAATTCTCAGTGGTACTCAGCGTAACTTTTTTAGGAGAAAGTAGAAAGGGTTTTAAAATATAAATAAACGGTTCAACACCTCAACGATTCAACATTTTAACAGATTAAGCAACTTAGCAATCATAAATAAATCCCCTTAACCATGAAATTCTTTATCGATACCGCAAACATAGCTCAAATCCGCGAGGCCCACGAATTGGGTATTTTAGACGGCGTAACCACCAACCCGACTTTGATGGCAAAAGAAGGTATCAAAGGGATGGATGCGATTTTAAAGCATTATGTGGATATTTGCAACATCGTATCGGGCCCCGTAAGTGCCGAAGTATTTGCCACCGATTTCGACGGCATGGTACGCGAAGGCGAACTGTTGGCTTCGTTGCATGAAAACATTGTGGTGAAAATCCCGATGCTGAAAGACGGCGTAAAAGCGATTCGATATTTCTCCAACAAAGGAATCAAAACCAATTGCACCTTGGTGTTTTCGGCCGGACAGGCTATTTTGGCGGCAAAAGCCGGAGCAACCTATGTTTCGCCTTTTATCGGACGCATTGACGATACTTGTGTGGACGGCTTGGAACTGATTGCCCAAATTGTGGATATTTTCAACCTGCATGCTTTTGAAACACAGGTGTTGGCGGCATCCATCCGCAATACGATGCATATTGTAAAATGTGCCGAAATTGGCGCCGATGTGATTACCAGCCCGTTAAATTCTATTTTGGGCTTGCTGAACCACCCGTTAACCACCTTGGGTGTCGCGCAATTTGTGGAAGACGCCAAGAAATTGGGTTAGCAAACAGATTCGACCGGTTGAAAAATTGTTTGTTGCCGGAGGCAGCATAAAATGTTTTAAATTAAAATCCCTGGAAATCAGAATTTCAGGGATTTTAATTTTTCGAGAATCTCATTTTTTTTGATGAAATCTACTATCATGATTTTTTAACAAGGATCTTGTTGAAAACTAAATCATCAGAAACGACTGGATTATTGGATTTTGATCGATATATTTGCAAGTGCCTCTCTGTTTTTAATGAAGAGTGAACGAAAGAGTCTAAATAATGTACTTGTAAAAAATATACAGAGGGATAAAGAGCCAGAGACAAATAATCACAAAATAAATTATGGCCCCAAATAATTAAATTCCAAATCCGGAACAGTACTGCCGAGTTTTTGATATTTACAAATCAATCGGGAGGAGATATCATTGAGGTACGTATCCAAGATAATACGGTTTGGCTTACTCAAAAACTGATTGCGACATTGTTTGACGTAGATCGAAGTGTCATTACGAAACATTTGGCAAATATTTATCAGGAAGGCGAACTGATAAAAGAAGCAACCTGTGCAATTTTTGCACAAGTTCAAACCGAGGGTAACCGGTAAGTTAGCCGTGATGTTGAATTCTATAACCTTGATACCACCATTTCAATCGGTTACCGTATTAATTTGTAACGGGCGACACAATTCCATTATACTGCATCATAGAAATAAAACAAAAGTTTTTATTCCTCGTTTTCCGGTTCTTCCACGCCCGGTTTCAGCACCACACCCACATTTTTTTGCGCATCGATTTTAATGATCAATGGATCGGGGAAGCGGACATGCCGGATCATATCATCTTCATATTCGGCGGGCTGCTGCGATAAAAAATCCAGATCAAAAAAACCATCGTTCCGGAACGGATTGATGGTGAAATACCCCACGCGGAACGAAGTCAGGTTTTGGAAAAAGTGGGTGCCCTGGCTGGGGTCGATGCGGTAATTCTTTAAACCGCTTTCCACAATCAGGCGTGCCCCCGAAATTTGTTGCCATTTGACCGGAATACCCAACCACGGATCACTCGACCCCCAGCGGCCGGGCCCGACCAGAATGTAGTTTTTTCGTTCGCACAACATTTTTTTGTTCAAAGCGGCAATTTGTTCCACCGTTTCCTGATTTCGCGCCGGATTGAAGGTTTCGGGCTTGATGTAAATGATGTCAAACACGTCGCTGATCAGGCCGTTGCCCAATACCGACCGGGATTCCAGAATGGTGTCCTCTTGAGGCGTTTCTTCAATGTTTTGAGTAAGTACTTCTTTCGATTCCACAATCGGGCGGATTTGCAGGAAGTAAAAGGCTTTTGGGGTTCCTGCCGGCCGGTGCAAATCCACGGCAAATTCGATTTCAATAGGCTTCCCGATTTCTTTTTGTCCGATATCCAAGCAAGTGGACAGGATTTCAGCCAAAGGGAAACTGTTGTGTTGCAAGATATTGGCAAAGGTCACCACTCGTTTGCCTTGTATGCCTGTTCCTTCCCGAAGTTGGTTGTTTTCAAAATCGTAAGTCGAAACCAAATCTTTGAACCCCATATCTACTGCAGCTTCTTCGATATCAAGCTCTATAAGGTTGGGGTTTCCGGTGGTTTGCGGATCGGAATGCTCCGGATTTAAATCCAGGGCGTAAAAATGCTTTTGCGTTTCGCGTAAAGCCATTTCGGTTGTGCTGAGTTGCATGATTTTGCGCGGGTATTTGGGCGAAAACCGGAGCGTGGTTCCTCCGCCTACAATGTATTCTCCTAATCCGATGGCAATGCTGGCCACGCCGTCGCCCGGTTTTTCCGGCTCAATGGGATAAAAGTTGATGGAACGCGCCACACCCGAAAAAGTCGGAAAGTAATATTTATCAAAATGGCTTCCCACAATCTGTTGCAGCACAATCGCCATTTTTTCTTCGTCGATCAGATTTTTGGTGGCCGCCATATAAGCTTTGCTTCCCTGGTAAAATACCGAAGCATATACGCTTTTTACGGCTGTTGCCAGCAAATCGAGCATCAAGGATGGATTTTTTTGTTCCGACGGGACCAAATAGGTGGCGTAAATACCGGCAAAAGGTTGGTAGTATGAATCTTCCAACAAACTGGACGAGCGTACCGCAATGGGTTTGCTGGTCACTTGAATCAACGATTTCAACGAATTTTCGAGCCGTTGCGGGATCCGGGCCAATTTAAAAGCTTCTAAAATTTCCGAATCGGGGAGGGGAGCCAGTGTAACTTTGTATAAATCGTTGATTTCCATGAATTCATCAAAAATATCCGTGGTCAAAACCAAGGTATTCGGAATGGAAATGGACACATCGGGAAAGCGGTCGAACAAACGGTTGCGTTTGATTAAAGAATCCAAAAATGCCAACCCGCGAGCTTTCCCGCCGATGGATCCTTCGCCGATACGCGAAAAGGTCGAAAACTCATCAAAACTTTCGGTGTTGAATTCGGCGATAATTCCGCGTCCCTTGTTAAAGCGGTAACCGGCAATGGCTTCAAACAAAAATTGCCGGATTTCGGCCAAATCCTTAAAATGTTCGGGGCGTAAATCGCGGAAATATTCCGCCAACGGGAACAAAGCCCTTGCAAACAACCACTTGGAGAGGTGGTTCCGGTAAATATGGTATTCCAACACATTGTCGGGAATAACCAGCAACTGCTGTTGCAACGTTTTCAGGTCCGAAGCGCGCGCCACTTCCCGGTTTGTATCCGGATCGACAAAAATAAAATCGCCGAAAGCAAAGTAACGCACCATAAAATCGCGCAATTCCAACGACAAGGTTTTGGAGTTTTTATTCAAAAAACTTACTCCCAAATCGTGTGCAACCTTTTCGTATTTCTCCTCGGAGGATTGCAGCAGGAAAAACATGAACTCGTCCTGCTTCCGCACATAATTCAAAAATTTCAAACCGGCATCCGGGCAATTGGTGTCCTTGTAGTTGAAGTTGATATCGGAAACCACACCCAGCAAATGCTGCTTAAATTCATCGTAAATTTCAACCGCTTCCTCGTAATTGCGCGCCAGCAAAATTTTGGGCCGTCCGCGCATGCGCAACATTTGCTGGTGAGCGTTCAGCCCTTCGGTCATAAAGGTTTGCGATTGTTTCAGCACAATCTTGTATAGATTGGGCAGGTAGCTCGAGTAAAAACGAACCGAATCTTCGATAAGCAAAATAGCCTGCACTCCCACATCCAGCATGTCGTGCCGGGCATTCATACGATCTTCAATCAATTTCACGATGGCTGAAATCAAATCGCTGTTGCCCAGCCAACTGAAAATATAATCGATCCCTTTCAACTGGCTGTAGGCTACCCGCAAGGAAACCTCGCGCGAAAACGGCGACAACACCACAACCGGGATATCCGGGTATTGCGCTTTGATGTGTTCGCCGGCCGTAAACGACCCCAACTCGTCCCAACTGAGCATGAAAATAACCAGGTCGATATTTTTTTGCTGCAACACCTCAAAAGCTTCCTTTTCGCCGGGTACTTGCGTAAATTGCGGCGGATAATTCAGGTTGAGCGACATATATTCCAGGAAAATACGCTCTTCGATGCGGCCGTCGTTTTCCAAAATAAAAGCATCGTAATTGCTGGCGACCAGCAACACATTGTAAATACGCTTTTGCATCAGGCTGTCAAAGGCCGTTTCGTTGAAATAATATTTGCGCGACAGGAGTGAAAGCTGCGCCGGGCGGATGGTTTCGTGGGATTGCATACGATTTGTTTTTTGCAAAACTGTTTTGGGGCAACGAATATAATAACAAATCCCCAATTCTTTGTTCTTTTAGGCGTTCAAAAAAATGGAGCATTCAAAATTTCATACTGATTACTTCGCTAATTTTGCCGTTCGAAACCATATTTATTTTTTATATTTAATAAAGATGTCTTTTAATTTTGATGAAATCGTTTCACGCAAAGGAACCGGAAGCGTGAAACACGAAATAGCTCCGATGTATTGCGGAAGCGCCGATACTTTGCCTATGTGGGTGGCCGATATGGATTTCCGGACGCCTCCATTTATTATCGATGCGTTGCAACAACGCCTTTCGCACGAAATATTGGGTTATACCATTCGGGAAGATAACTATTTTCAAGCTATTATAAACTGGCTGCAACGCCGCCACCAATGGACGATCGAAAAAGATTGGATTTGTTTTGTGCCTGGTGTGGTTCCGGCGTTCAATTTGGCCGTGCTGGCATTTACCAAGGAAGGTGATAAAATTATTACCCAGCCGCCGGTGTATGCACCGTTTTATCATGCCGCTACCGACCACAAGCGTGAATTGTTGTATAATCCGCTAAAACAGGTAAACGGAAGTTACGAAATGGATTACGAAGATTTGGAGCAAAAATGCGCTTCGGGAGCCAAAATGTTGATCTTGTGCTCGCCGCACAATCCGGTGGGGCGCGTTTGGACTAGCGACGAACTTCGCCGCATGGCTGAAATCTGCCGGAAATACAACGTCCTGATTTTTTCCGACGAAATCCATTGTGATCTGCTGTATCCGGGTTTTAAACATACGCCCACAGCATCGCTTTCACCCGAAATTGCCGATTGTGTCATTACCGCTATTTCGGCCAGCAAAACCTTTAATGTTTCAGGTTTGAGTACGGCATCTACCATTATTTCCAACGAATCGTTGCGCAATCAATTCAATCAGTTGGTCAATGCCATGCACATTGGATTGGGCAATATATTCGGGAATATTGCCGCCGAAGCCGCTTACACGCACGGAGATGCTTGGCTCGGTGAATTGATGCAGTATTTGCAAGGCAATGTCGATTTTTTGGATGATTTTTGTAAAACACAAATTCCGCAAATTGAGGTCATTCGTCCAGAAGCCACCTTTTTGGTTTGGCTCGATTGCCGCAAATTAAACTTATCGGATGCGGAATTGAAACAGCTTTTTGTGGAAAAAGCTAAACTCTGCCTTAATTTTGGAACGGAATTCAACCCCAACGGCAACGGTTTTATGCGGATCAACATCGGTGCACCTCGCGCCACCCTGCAAAAGGCGCTGGAACAGTTGAAAGAAGCATTAATTTAATTGAAAATGGAAAGTTGAAAATTGAAAGTGGTTTTTTAGATACAAGTGAACGAGTTTCTTTTCATTGAAAATGGAGAATGGAAAATTGAAAATGGAGAATGGAAAATTGAAAATGATTTGCCGTTTATGAGCTAACAAGTTTACAGTTAACAAGTAGACAAGTAAACAAGAATCTCTGTGTTACTCTGTGAATTCTCAGTGACTCTCTGTGAAACAATTTTATTGCAGAAAGCAAAAAAGCAGAAAGGATTTTTAGATACAAACAAACAGATTAAACAATTAAACAAGTATTTCACGCTTCACTGTTCACATTTCACGCTACGCGATTAAAATAGAATATTATTAGATTAAATTATCCTATCCGATTAAAACAAAGCCTACGGCCATTTTTCCTATGTCCCCGATTTCTACATTCACAACTCAACAACTCAACAATTCAACTGTTCAACAATTCAACAACTCCATTTCCCCGACTTCCCCGTTTTCCTACATTTTACCCTGTACCGTTACCGTTTACCCTTAACCATTTCACTGTTCACGCTTCACAAATAATCTATTCAATACCTCAACGATTCAACAAATAATCAAAAATATGCAAATCGATCTCCGTTCCGATACCGTAACACGCCCTACCCAAGCCATGCTCGAAGCCATGATGGCAGCCAAAGTGGGCGACGATGTTTTTAAAGATGATCCTACCGTCAATGAGCTGGAACAGAAATGCGCCGATTTATTCGGTATGGAAGCCGCGTTGTATTGCTGTTCCGGAACCCAAACCAATCAAATTGCCATTAAAACCCATACTCAGCCGGGCGACGAAGTGATTTGTGACCGCTATTCGCATATTTATTACTATGAAGGCGGCGGCATTTCGTTTAATTCAGGCGCTTCGGTTTGTTTGCTCGAAGGCGACCGTGGCCGCATTACCGCCGAACAGGTAGCGCAAAACATCAACAATCCGACGGATCCGCACCGTCCGCTGACAACATTGGTTTCGTTGGAAAATACCATGAACAAAGGCGGCGGAAGCATCTATGATTTTTCGGAAATTGAAAAAATAAAAGCCGTTTGTACGCAAAACAATTTGAAATTCCATCTGGACGGAGCCCGTTTGTTCAATGCATTGGCTGAAACACCCGAAACTCCGCGTCAATACGGGCAAGTGTTCGACAGCATTTCCATTTGCTTATCCAAAGGTTTGGGGGCGCCGGTCGGTTCGGTTTTGTTGGGAACAAAAGAATTCATTGCCAGGGCATTCCGCATTCGTAAAGTGTTGGGCGGCGCCATGCGGCAATCGGGTATTTTGGCGGCAGCCGGAATTTATGCGTTGGACCATCATGTAACCCGGTTGAAAGACGACCACCGTCGGGCAAAGGAAATAGAACGTTTGCTGCAATCGCTTCCATATGTGGAAGAAGTAACCCCGGTACAAACCAATTTGATTTTCTTTAAACTGGAGAAATCCATACCGCACGAAATGTTTTTGTCAAAATTGGCTGAAAATCATATTTTTGCCATGGCTCTGGCTCCTCAAACCATTCGTTTTGTGACGCATTTGGATTTTACGGATGAGATGTTGGAGCAATTGGGGCGGGTACTGAGACAAATGGCCGGATAAATAGTTTAAATTTGAAACGTTGTGGCTGTTTTTTTTGTTATTTTTGAGAACGAATAGGGGAAATAAACCACATGCCTTGTCTTATTAAGGCAATAATTTCGTTTTTCGGGCGTATTTAATTCCCCGGTTTGTATATACAAGGCATTGAGAATCTTAGGCAGTTAAAATATCTTTTAATTACCACATTTTTTTACATGGATTGAAACATGAGCATAAGAGCCGTTTGTTTTGCATTTCTGTTTTTTCTTTTTGGGACGGTGTACTCCCAAAGGGTAGCAGTTGTGTTGAGTGGAGGGGGGTCTAAAGGAGTAAGCCATGTGGGCATGTTGCGGGCACTGGAAGAAGAAGGCGTTCCGATCGACTATATCGCCGGCACTTCCATGGGAGCCATTGTAGGAGGTTTGTATGCGGCAGGCTATTCACCCGATGAAATCGAATGTATTTTTAATTCCCCCGAATTTCCCGATTGGGTTACCGGAAAGATCGACCAACGCTATATCTATTATTTTAAACGCCCGGAGCCCGATGCATCCTGGATTTCGTTTAAAATAAAATACGATTCGCTGCTTCAACCGCAATTACCGACCAACATTGTATCGCCTTACCGGATGGATTTTGAATTTATGCAGAAATTTGCCGGCGCCAATGCCGTTTCGGGCGGCAATTTCGATAAGTTGATGATTCCGTTTCGCTGCGTGGCGGCCGATATTGGCGAAAATCGCGCCGTTATCCTGCGGAATGGCGATTTGGGATCAGCCATTCGCGCTTCCATGACGTTTCCGTTTTATTTTAAGCCCATCCGGATTAACGACCGATTGCTTTTCGATGGGGGAATGTATAACAACTTCCCGGTGGATGTGGCTTATAACGATTTTTTTCCCGATATCATCATTGGTTGTAAGGCGGCAGGAAACATGGATCCTCCGGGCGAAGACAACCTTTTTTCGCAGGTGCAAAATATGTTGATGGAAAAAACTTCCTACAAAATGATTTGCGGAAGCGATATTTTGATTGAACCCAATTTGACACAGGTGAATGTCATTGACTTTAACCACACTTGCGATTTTATTGACAGCGGTTACGTGGCTACCAAACGGAAAATTGCGGAGATCAGGCGGGTGGTGCATGATACGGTGACGATCGAGCAGCGGGAATTGCGCCGGCAAGCTTTCAATGCGAAAAAACCGCCCTTGGTGGTTAAGGATGTCACGGTAAATGGACTTTCGGAAGAACAGCAAATTTACCTGAGAAAAACCGTACAAAATCAATCGGAGTACGATACGACTAACACAAAAGGGGTTTACCTGGCCACGATAGAAAAAGATTATTTTTCGTTGTTGGGTGGCGGTTGGCTCGATAAAGCGTATCCACAGCTTTTATACGATAACGAAAAAAAAGGTTATAACCTGAAGATTTTGGCTGACCGGGAAAAACGTTTTTTCCTTGATTTCGGCGGAAATATTTCGTCCAATGCGACCAACGAAATGTTTTTGCAATTGCGTTACGATTTTTGGAAAAAACTGGTGGGGAGCGTGTCGGCAAATACGTATTTGGGACGTTTTTACAATTCGTTTTCGTTGAACGGGCGTTTCGATTTTCCGACGCGTATTCCGTTTGTGTTAACTACAAGCTATATTGCGAACCGGCTCAATTACATGAGGACTTCAAATACGTATTTTTTCGATTACGAATCTCCGATCTATTTGCGCCAGATTGAGAATTTTGCCGATATCCGGGTTAATTTTAAGGCTTCGTACGAATCACGGATTGGGGTGGCGCTTCAATTTGGTAAAAACCGTTATGATTACTACCAAACCAATACGTTTCAAAGCCGCGATACGTTGGATAAGACGTATTTTACATTTTTCTCTACCGCTTTTTTCTTTGAAAAAAACAGCCTCAACCAGAAACAATATGCCAATCAGGGAACCCGTTTCAGTGCTTCGATCCAATTTGTAACGGGGAACGAAAAATATCATTGGGGATCGACCTCTTTTCAAAGGCAAAATGAATCTCATTCGCATTTTTATCCCGTACTGAAGCTTTCCTGGGAAAAATATTTCCCCAAAGTAGCCTTTTATTCATCCGGTTTCTTACTGGAAGGAGTGGTTTCCGCACAACCGTTCTTTTCGAACTATACATCCACACTACTGGTTTTACCGGAGTTTGCCCCCATTCCTGAAATGACCACTATTTTCCAGCCGCAGTACCGTAGCCCGGTTTATGCTGCATTCGGGCAACGGAATGTTTTTTCGGTATTTAAAAATTTTGATTTACGCCTGGAAGGTTACCTGATGGTGCCGTTGCAGACCGTCGAGCAAAATCGTTTTCGCGAAGCGGAATTTGATGAAGTATTTAGCCGGTTTTATTATGTTATCTCAGGGGCGGCCGTTTACCAAAGCCCCATCGGGCCGGTTAGTTTAAGCTTGAACTGGTATGATAATACGGTCAAACCGCTTTCGTTCAGTGTGAATATCGGGTATATGCTGTTTAACAGGAGGGCGTTGCAGTAAAAATAGCTTTTTGCTTAAACGGAAGGAACAAAAGCGTAAAAAGCGGAAGAAAACCGGTCTGCTGCAAATTTCAAACCTTTAGAACAATGTTTATTGGTTGGAAAACAATCAATTGGATGAAAGTTGTTAAAAAATAGTTATTAATCTGTTGCCATATGTGGAGTGGTTTTTGTTTTAAAAAAAAGTGATACTTTTACGCGTTTTTTACGAAGTAAAATAACTCTTCGCAAAAATATTTGTTACCTTGTCCTTGAATCGAAAAAAAGATGGAGGATGTAAACGCACACTTAAATTTATTTATCTAATAAACATTCATTTGTACCATGGAAGAATTAAACAACCGTCCGGAACAAAATCCTGAAAACAATGTAGAACTTCGGGAAACACCCATTAATTCTGTCGAAGTAGAAACTACTCAGCCAGAAACCGCCGAACCCGAGACAACATCTGATGTTGTTGCAGTGACGGAACCGGTTTTGGAACCCGTTGTAGAAGAAGTTCCGGTAGAGGAGCCTGCATCGGCCCCGTTGGAAGCAGCAGAAACCGTAGCCCAACCGGAAGCCGAACAAGCCGCTCCGCTTGCAGAGGAACCAGCTCCAGCCCCTTTGGAACCGGAAGAAACCGTACCTCAACCGGTAACGGAACAAGTTACTCCACTTGCAGAGGAACCGGCACAAGAACCGGCTCCAGAGCCTGTTGTTGAGGAAGCAAAGGAAGAAGCAATGCCCGAACGGGTGGTCGAAGCGGTTGCTTTGGAAGAATTTTCGGACAATACATTGGACGAAGAAGACGAAATCTCATTGGAAGAATTAAATGCAGAACATTCCGAACTCTCCCGCGAACAGTTGGTTGAGAAACTGGAAAAAATAGTTCAGCATCCGGATATCAATGCAATCAAAACGGCTGTAGCCAGCATTAAAGTGGCTTACATTGCGTTGACCCGTGAAGAAAACCAGCAAAAGTACCAGGATGCGGCCAAAGCCGAAACCGAAAAAACAAGCGAGGATGGCGAAGCGGTTCCCGTAGAATCCGAAGCAATAAAAGAAGAAGCCGTCAAAGAAACGGAAGATCCGATTGAAGAACGTTTTAAAACAGCGTTCAATAAATATAAGGAAAACAAACATCGCTTTACCGTTGAGCTTGAAAAAGAAAAGCAACGCAATCTTGAAGCCAAAACACAAATACTGGAAGAACTCAAGGTTTTGATCAATTCGGACGAAACGTTGAAAAAAACGTATGATGACTTCAAGCTGTTGCAGGAAAAATGGAAATCCATCGGCGTGGTTCCCAAGGAAGCTTCCAACGGATTGTGGCAGAACTATCATTTCTATATCGAAAAGTTTTTTGATAAAGTAAAGATCAATCGCGAATTACGGGATCTCGACCTGAAGAAAAACCTGGAGCAAAAAATTGCCCTTTGCGAAAAAGCGGAAGATTTGTTGCTGGACAACAGCATTATCGGTTCGTTCAAGAAATTGCAGGATTTGCACGACGAATGGAAAGAAATCGGTCCCGTCGCCAACGAAAAACGCGACGAAATCTGGGATCGCTTCAAAACGGCCAGCGATAAGATCAACCAACGCCGCCGCGAACATTACGACGCCCGCCAGGGAGAGTTTGATGCCAACTATGCGGCCAAAGTAGCCCTTTGCGTGCAAGCCGAAGAGTTTGTGAATCAGGAATACAAAAGTTTGAAAGATTGGCAAAACAGCACCAATCAAATTAATGACTTGCTGAAAGTGTGGAAAACCATTGGGCCTACGCAACAAAAGGTAAGCAACGAAGTTTGGACGCGCTTTAAATCGCAATTGGATGCTTATTTCAAAAATAAAAAAGAATATTTTGATAAGCTGAAAGAACAACAGCTGAACAACTACAACCTGAAACTGGATCTTTGCCAACAAGCCGAAGCCCATCGCCTGAGTTCCGATTGGAGAAATTCGAGCAAAGAACTTGTCCGTTTGCAAAACGAATGGAAAAACATCGGACCGGTTCCCCGCAAACACAGCGATAAAATCTGGAAACGCTTCCGGGGCGCCTGTGACGAGTTTTTCACGCGGAAAGCGGAATTCTTTAAAGATGTGATTGAAGTAGAACAAAATAACTTGCGTCAAAAAGTCGATTTGATTGCAAAACTGACCCATTTTGAATTTACCGACGACCGGCAAGCCAACATTGCTACGGTCAAGGAATTACAACGCGAGTGGATGGAAATCGGCCATGTCCCGATCAAAGAAAAAGAACGCCTCTTCAAAGAATACAAATCGGCTTTGGATAAAATTTATGATAAGCTGAAATTGGATTCGATGGAAATTGCCGCCACGAACTACAAGGCCCGTTTTGAAAACCTCAAAGACCAGCCCGATGCACACCGGGTGATCAACAAGGAGAAAAACAGCCTGCAAAACAAGATCGATCAGGTGAAAGAAGAAATCCTGCTGTGGGAAAACAACATTGGTTTCTTTGCCAATTCCAAACAAGCCAATGCCTTAAAGCAAGAATTTGAAAATAAAATTGCCCGGGCGAAGGAAGAATTAGCCCGCCTGCAAGAAAAAATGAAATTCTTGCATACGGCTTCCAGGGAACAAGCCGCTCCGAAAAAAACGGAACAGGACTCGGCCAACCCCGATTCCAAATAGTATCTTGATTTGGGTTTAAAAACTCAAAAAGCCCGCTCTTCTTGAGAAGCGGGCTTTTTCATTCAATGGAAACGCCAAGGTCCCATATTTCAGGCATCTTGGCGTTTCCGGGTTTAACAAAAGCAACAGTTAAGCGAAAAAGTATTCCAAATCTTCGGCAACCGTTTTATTTTGAGCAATCCCAAAGTTGTCAACCAATACTTTGGCCACGTTGGGAGATAAAAATGCCGGCAGGGTAGGTCCCAAATGAATGTTTTTTACTCCCAGAGCCAGTAAAGCCAACAACACAATTACAGCTTTTTGTTCGTACCAGGCAATATTATAAACAATAGGCAATTGGTTGATATCTTCCAAACCGAATACCTCTTTCAGTTTCAGGGCAATCACGGCCAATGAATAACTGTCGTTGCATTGTCCGGCATCCAGTACGCGCGGAATTCCGCCGATATCGCCCAAAGGCAATTTGTTGTAACGGTATTTGGCGCAGCCGGCCGTAAGAATAATGGAATCTTTCGGTAAGTTTTCAGCAAATTCGGTGTAATATGCACGGTCTTTCATCCGTCCGTCGCAACCCGCCATGACCACGAATTTTTTCACGGCACCCGATTTCACAGCGTCCACTACTTTGTCGGCCAAAGCCAACACCTGATTGTGGGCAAAACCGCCGATCAATTCACCCGTTTCAATCTGAGTGGGAGGAGCGCAACGTTTGGCATGGGCGATAATTTCCGAAAAATCTTTCATCTTGCCCGCTTCCCGCTCGGGAATATGCTTGAATTGCCCGAATCCCGATGCTCCCGTAGTGTAAACACGGTCCTGGTACGTATTGGTATTGCGGGGAGGCACAATGCAGTTGGTGGTAAACAAGATCGGCCCGTTGAAGGTTTCGAAATCTTCCAGTTGATGCCACCACGAACTGCCGTAGTTTCCTGCCAGGTTGTCGTATTGCTTGAAATGAGGATAATAATGCGCGGGAAGCATTTCGCTGTGGGTGTAAACATCGACACCCGTTCCGGCCGTTTGTTTCAATAAATCTTCCAAATCCCGTAAATCATGCCCGCTGATTAAAATGGCAGGATTGTTCCGTACGCCCAGTTTTACCGTGCTGATTTCCGGATTTCCGTAAGTGCTTGTATTCGCCTTGTCGAGCAAGGCCATGGTCGTGACCCCGTAATTGCCGCATTCCATAATCAACGCAATCAATTCGTCGGCGCTCAGGCTGTCGAGCAAGGTTTTGGCTAAGGCTTTTTGGATAAACGAAAAAACTTCGGGATCCTCATAACCCAGGTTCATCGCATGTTCGGCATAGGCGGCCATTCCTTTTACGCCCAAAACCACCAACTGGCGCAACGAGCGGATATCTTCGTTTTCGGTAGACAAAATCCCGATGCTTTTCGCCTTTTCTTCGAATTCTTCCAATGTTGCGGCTTGCCAGGTAACGGCATCCAGATTCAAGCAATCGTAGCTGATGTTGTTTTCTTGTACTTTCTTTTGCAATTCGTCGCGCAATTGCAAGGCCGATTTTAGTTCGGTGACAAACCGCGCTTTGTCGAAGTTGGCGTTGGTAATGGTCATAAATAAACCGGTTACGACAAAATGATCGGCTTTGGGGCTGGACAAACCGTTCAAACGTAATGCTTGATTCAGTACCGAAATGCCTTTTAGGGCGTAAATCAAAAGATCTTGCAAGTTAGCGACATCCGCAGTTTTTCCGCAGACTCCTTTGATGGTGCAGCCGGTACCTTTGGCTGCTTCTTGACATTGTGAACAAAACATGGCTTCCATAATTTTTCTTTGTTTAATATTTATTGTTTAACTGTTGAATTGTTTAATGGGGAAGTTGGGGAAATGGTGTAAAACGGGGAAGCGGGAGAAATGGGGTGTTTGTTTGGTTTTAATGGATCATGATGATAAAATCTAACAATATGATATTTTAATCGCGTAGGGTAAAGGGTGAGATGGTTGTTTAATTGTTGAGCTGTTTAATTGTTTATTTTGTATTTTAAAATGCTTTTTGCAATTAAAACTAGTTTACTAGTCTACTCGTTTACTTATATCTAAAACTATTTTCCACTAAATTGTTGTTTCCTGAACAATATTTCCTTGAAGTCCGGCCACGATTAAATGGATCGGAATTTTCCGTTGTGCTTGCTCGCGGGCCATTTTTGCCATCTGCAAAAGGCCGCCGCAACAAGGCACTTCCATAATCATCACCGTCAGTGATTTGATTTGCGCCTGGTCGATCAAAGCCGTCAGTTTTTCGATATAATTTTCTTTGTTGGAATCCAGCTTGGGACAAGCAATAGCCAAACTTTTTCCTTTCAAAAATTGACTGTGGAAATTTCCAACCGAAAACGCCGTACAATCCGCAGCCAGCAAAACGTCCGATTGCGTGAAATAGGGCGCTGCCGCCGACAGCAAATGAAGCTGTACCGGCCATTGCCTTAGTTGCGACGAAGTATCGCCGGTGGATGTATTTTCCGGACTTGAAATTCCTGCAAACGATTGGCTCCGGGCACCCGGACATCCACCGCCATGCTGGTGCGTGTGAACAGCTACAGGCTGCGGTTTTTCGAATGTGATGGTTGACAAATCGTAATTGTATCCGTGTTTTTTCAAATAGTCAATCCCTTCGGTTACAAATTCGGCTTGTTGGTGGTCTTTCAGATGTTTTAAATGTGCCAATACCACTTTTTCGCCTTTGGGAGCAATACGTTCCAAGACAGCGGTTTCGCTATACGGAGCAGCTTCGCGCTTTTCGAACGAAATGGCGCCTTCGGGGCATTCGCCGATGCAAGCTCCCAGTCCATCGCAATACAAATCGCTGATCATCACTGCTTTCCCGTTGATCAATTGCAAAGCGCCTTCGTGGCAACCGCTCACACAAAGTCCGCAGCCGGTACATTTTTTTTCATCAATTTTTATGACGGTACGTTCCATAATTTTTAGTTTTTCCGTTTTTTTTCTGCAGCAAAAGTAGAGCCGCTTTACGAGGGAGTTTGTAACATAGGTTACAAAGCGGCAAATTTGCAGGAAAAGAAACTACAACGGTCGATGGCGGTATACATTCCAAAGTTTTGTAATTTTGCTTGGGTAAGCTATCGTTCCGAAAAATCATGTATGAATTATTAAAACAAACGCCTATTTTTAAAGGCTTGGAGGCCGCAGAGATCGAACGGCTTCTTTCCGGCATTTCATTTCAGGCCCGGAAAGTAGATGCGGATGTATCCATTGCATTTCGCGGCGAAAAGATCGACCAGCTTTTTATTATTTTATCCGGCAGTTTGCGGGGGGAAATGATCGACTCGCAAGGAAAAGTTTTGAAAATCGAAGATAACTTTCAGGGAAAGGCTTTGGCAGTGGCGTTTATGTTTTCAAAGAAAAATGAATTTCCCGTAACTGTTACCGCAAACGAAAAAAGCGAAGTTTTGGTTATCCACAAATCGCAACTGCTCTTTTTGATGCAGCGAAACGAACGGATTTTGACCAATATGCTGGAATTGATTTCGAACCAGGCGCAATTTCTAACGGAACGTATTTGGGCGTTAACGTTTAAAACCATCAAAAGCAAAATTGCCAATTTTATCATTCAAAAAAGTAAAAACCACGAACTGGCGGTTATCGAGCTGAATCAAACGCAACAGCAGTTAGCCGACTATTTCGGAATCACCCGCCCGTCGTTGGCTCGAACCCTCAGCGAGATGGAAGCTGAAGGAAGCATCCAATACGAACGGGGCGTGATCCGGATTTTAAATTTTGAAAAATTAAAAACAGAGTAAATTTTACCACCTTGCAATTCAGGAAGTTGCTCCTAAAAGAGCTGAGACGGGCTGGTTGTGGCGGATAAAACCAAAACTTTATTACATTTGTTTTGGTATTAGGTGCAAAGACGCGTGGGCGAATCCGGCCCCTTTGGGTGCGGAAAATCGATCGGAAGTTTACCTAGTTTAAGTCCAAGGATATACAATTTTAAAAATAAAAAAAGATGAGAAAACGCATTGTAGCCGGGAACTGGAAAATGAATTTGAATTTTTCGGAGGCAGAAGATTTATTAAACGACATGATGGATCTTTTGGAAGAAAGACCCGCTGATGAAGAAACGGAAGTCATTGTATGCACGCCGGCCGTATATCTGGAAATGGCAACCGATCTGGCGATTGACGGCAACTTTTATGTAGGCGCCCAAAACATCAGCCCGCACGAATACGGAGCCTATACCGGCGAAATTTCGGCGCCCATGCTCCAATCTATGGGCGTTACCCATACCATTGTGGGGCACAGTGAACGGCGAACGTATTTTGGCGAAACGGATTCCGTAATTGCCGAAAAAATAAACCAGGCCCTGAAATACGACCTGACGCCGATTTACTGTTGTGGCGAAGTACTGGAGGAGCGCCAATCGGAAAAACAGTTTGAGGTGGTCAAACGGCAAATCAGTGAAGCCATGTTTCATTTACCCGAAGCCGAACTCGGCAAAATAATCATTGCTTACGAACCGGTATGGGCTATCGGAACCGGGCTAACGGCCACTCCGGGACAAGCGCAGGAAATGCATGCCTTTATCCGGAAAATCGTTGCTGAAAAATACGGGCAAGAAACGGCGGAAAATATCCCCATTCTTTACGGAGGAAGCTGTAATGCCAAAAATGCGGCGGAATTGTTTGCCAATCCCGATGTGGATGGCGGCCTGATTGGCGGCGCTTCTTTAAAAGCCGGAGATTTTGTGGCAATTATTCATTCGTAAAACAAACCCGATGGCATATTTTGAATATTCTTTTGTCATGCTCCGGGGAAACCATTTTTCCGAGTTGTTGACGGCTTGTTTGGGCGATCTGGGTTTTGAAAGTTTTGTGGAAGAGGAGAAAGTAATCAAAGCGTATATTCCGGAAAAACTCCATTCGGACGAACTGAAGGCCGCTTTAACGGAAGCTCCCGTTGTGGACTGGATTCAATCGTATGAAGTGAACCGGATTGAAGACCAGAACTGGAATGCGGTCTGGGAAAGCGAATACGATCCGGTGTTGATTGCAAACCGTTGCCTGGTGCGTGCCCCTTTTCACCAACCGCAACCGCAGGTGGAATATGATATTGTTATCATGCCCAAAATGTCGTTTGGAACGGCACACCACGAAACGACCGGCTTGATGATTGATTATTTGCTGGATCTGGATTTGGCCGGGAAGTCGTTTTTGGATATGGGCTGCGGCACTGCCGTATTGGCCATTCTGGCAAAAATGCGCAGAGCAGGTCCGCTGGTGGCGATTGATAACGACGAATGGGCGTACAATAACTCCCTTGAAAATGTGAACACGAATGCGGCCGGAGATATTGCAGTTTATTTGGGCGATGCCTCCCTGTTGGCGGGGAAAACATTCGATGTGATTGTCGCCAATATCAACCGGAATATTTTGTTGAACGATATTCCCGCGTATGCAAAGTGCTTGACGGAAGGAGGAAAATTGCTGATGAGCGGCTTTTACGAATCGGATTTGCCTTCGATCACTGCTAGTGCCGGACAAAATGGATTAAAACGCTTGTCCCAAAAAGTAAAAAACAACTGGACTTGTGCGGAGTTTGTGAAACTTTGATTCGTTGACTAAGCAAGTTGCATAAATTTCTTTGTAGAGTATCTCATTTATTTTTTAACCTCCATGATTTGTTCCGGTGAGTAAGTATTTGTCTGTTTTTTTTCTGCTGTTGTTTTCCTGCTTTACGGTAAGCGGGCAAACAGTGAAGTCGTTTTCCGAAGAACCTGGAAAGTTTTTGGAGGAACTTTCGGTTTTTTACAAATCGTCTGTACCCGGCGATAGCAAAGAAGCGCAAAAAATACTTGCCGTTTTTACCGCTTACTGGAAAGACAATCATTTTGACGGGAACCTTCAAACACAGGTTATCGAAACCTGCAATAAATTGCTCAAGCAAAAATTGCCGGCGAATCCCTACTTTATTTTATACCTGAACAACCTGAACTTATTGGTCGGGAAAAATTTTGAATCCGTTCATTTCAGTAATTTCAATCAAAGCATTAACTATTGTTTTGCCCAAAAGAATACGCAGAAAATACTTTCCGTGTATTTGCAGCAAATGATGCTGTTGCTGGAACAAAATGCCTTTCAAAAGGAAAATATCGCCACCTGGTATCCGATAGGCAACAAGTTTTCGATCGTTTACGATACCGTTCCGGCCGTTCATTTTGACCGTACTTCGCTGGTATGCCAGGTTCGTAGCGACAGCGTGGTAATCCGCCAAACCTCCGGCTTTTATTACCCGTTGACGCAAAGTTGGGCCGGGAAAGGAGGAGAAATCAATTGGAGCCGGGTCGGGTTGGATACGACCAAGGTGTTTGCGAAGTTGTCAACTTATACGGTCAATTTCAAAGTCAACGGATTTTCAGCCGATTCGGTAAATTTTTATTATACCAATTATTTCCGGCAACCTGTTTTGGGCCGCTTGGAGGACAAAGCCAGTCCGAATATAGCAGCCGAAAAAACATTGTATCCGAAATTCATCGCTTATGCGAACGATATTGCCATTCCCAAATTATACCCCAATATCGACTTTCTGGGCAGTTTTACGCTGGAGGGGATCCGGGTGCTGGGCAGGGGAATCGGCAACGAAGTATCGACCATGATTGTCAGCCGCGAAAATAAACCATTTATTTCGCTGAAATCGAAGGAGTTTGTCATTTATCCCAACCGCTTTGTTTCCGAACGGACGCGAACAACGTTTTTCTTTGGCAACGATTCTTTGTATCATCCCGAAGTGCAGGTTCGCTTTGATACGGCCGACCGGAAGATGTCTTTCTACCGTGGTGAAATCGGCTTGGCGCAAAGTCCGTTTTTTGATTCCTATCACAAACTGGATATTTATTCGGAAGTTTTGATGTGGAGTTGTGATAGCAACAAATTTTCTTTTGAGGCGCTGAAAGGCTTTAAAAGCCAAAACAAAGCCATGTTTGCTTCGGTAGATTTTTATTCCGACGATTTTTTTCAAAAACTGAAAGGGCAGGATGATGTCCATCCGGTGAATGCGATGATGGCATTAAGCCGGAAATACAATACCAAAGAATTATCGTTGACGACGATTGTCGAGTATTTCAAAAAGCCGGAAGAACAAGTCAAGGCGCAACTTGTCCGCCTGGCAAGCATCGGCTTGATCGATTACAATGCGGAGAAACAGTGGGTTGTAGTGAAACCACGCTTGCAGGAATTTTTGGCCGCAAAAAACGGTGTCAAGGATTATGATATCCTGGTTTTTAATTCTGTTGTAAACGACGGGAGCAATGCCGAATTGGATTTCAAATCGATGAAACTTCAGACCTATGGGGTGAAAGGCGTGATGCTTAGCGATTCACAATTCGTTTATATCGAGCCTTTTGATCAAAAGCTGGTGTTTTTCGAAAACCGGAATTTCAGTTTCAACGGGCATGTGCATTCGGGCTATTTTGATTTTTATGCCAACGATTGTTATTTCGATTACGAAAAATTCAAGATCAATCTGGCAAAAATCGATTCCCTGGCCATGAGCATTCCGGCATGGACCCCTGAAGCCTCCGGAGAATATAAATTACAGAAAGTAAGGAATGTAATTTGTTCTTTAAGTGGTGAACTATTGATCAATGCGCCGGCCAGTAAATCGGGCCGGAAATCGCTGCGGAAATTTCCCGAATTTAAAAGTACCACCGAATCCTTTGTGTATTTCGACAGTCCGCGGATTTTGAATGGGACTTATCTTCGCGACAAGTTTTATTATGTGGTTCAGCCGTTTACAATGGACAGCTTGAATTTTCTCCGTCCGGAACAGTTGATCTTTAAAGGGAAACTGTTCAGCAGTATTTTTCCGGAAATCGAAGAACCGTTGCGCTTGCTGAAAGACTACTCCTTGGGATTCGAAAAAAAGCTTTCTCCGCAGGGATTGCCCATTTATGCCAATAAAGCTACTTTTTTTGACACAATCCGCTTGTCGAACAAAGGATTGTCCGGTTCGGGTAAAATCAATTACCTGACATCCACCCTGCAATCGAACGAAATCCTGTTTACAATCGATTCGGCTCAGGCACAAGTGCAAGACCTTGCCATGAGGGCCCAAGCGGCGCCGTCCGAATATCCCGATGCAAAAGGTAAAAATCTTGCGATGAAATGGTTCCCGGGGAAAGACACCTTGTCTTTAAAAAATGACAAAAGCAATGTAATTACGTTGTTTGGCGGGAAGGTAAAGCTTTCGGGAGCAATGATGCTGACGTCAAAAGGCGTGAAAGCTTCGGGGCAAATGAGTTTTGAAGAAGTTTTGGTTTCGTCCGACAGTTATGCCCTTTATCAAAACTCCTTTACGTCCGACTCGGCGAATTTCATCCTTTATGCGGAGGATAAAAAAACGGAGGCGTTGAAAGTAAACGGGTATAAGACCGCCATCGATTTTACGACACGGAAAGGCCACTTTGTATCGCCCGGTGAAAATGAATACATTAAATTAGCCGTAAACAATTATACCTGTAAAGTCGACGAATTTGACTGGTTGATGGATCAAAAGCAATTGAAACTCGTTAACTATAAAACCCAGGCGAATCGCGATAAATATTTGAAATTGTCGCAGGATGAGTTGATCGCCCTTTCGACTCAGGAAAATTCTTTTTTCTCTACGGATAAATCGCAGGATTCCTTGAGTTTCTTTGCGCTTCAGGCGAATTATGATATCAACACCAATGTGCTGAAAGTGGAAGGCGCACGGATCCTCCGGATTGCGGATGCCGCCATTTTTCCGGCAAACGGGAATCTTACCGTTGGGAAAGACGGAAAGATAGAGAATCTGAAAAGTGCAGTGTTAATTGCCGACACCAGCAACCGGTTGCACAAATTTTACAATGCCGATTTGACCGTTCAAGGACGGAAAAGCTATTCGGGCAGCGGCTTGTACGATTATGTTCCCGACAAAGGCGATGTACAAACCATTGCCGTCAAGTCCATTCAGGTGGATAAAAACGGGCAAACCGTGGCCAGTGCGAAAGTTTCGGATTCGGCCGAGTTTAAGCTCAATTCTTGGTTTGCATTTCAAGGTACGGCGGATTTGGCGGCAGCCAGAAAAGGTCTGTCCCTCAATGGCTATTTCAAAATATTGCAGGTTTGTGAAAAAATACCCCAGGAATGGATCAAGCTTAAAGGAGTTGTGGATCCCAAGGATGTCAAGATTCCCATCGATTCGAGTACGTTAAAGAATATCGGCAATGGGTATTTGCGGGCGGCTGTTGTGTATTCCGGAACGGCAAATACCATCAAACCCGCCTTTTTAGCGAAAGCTGATAATTCTTCGGATCCCAATATTGTTGCGGCCGACGGATTATTGACCTACGATTCGAAAAAGAACGAATATATACTGGCGCCCAAACAGAAATTTTCAGATCCGGAAGCCGCCGGAGACAAGTTGTCTTTGAGTATTGACCGTTGTATCCTGCACCACGAAGGGAAGATTAATTTTGTGGATAATTTGCCTTATACCCAAGTCACATCTACCGGCACACTCGATTATTTCCTGATTCCAGATTCCTTAAAGGCAAACGCATTGGTGGCTCTTGATTTTCCGTTTTCGGCGGAGTTGCTCGATATTTTTGCAAAAGATGTGAATTCCTCGGAATTGGAAGGAATTGAAATTTTATCTCCCGATTATCAATTGCAATTAAAGGAATTTGTCGGCAAAGAAACAGTGGGAAGGTTGCTGGGAGAAATTTCGAGCTACGGGCAGTATCGCAAATTTCCCGAACAGTTGAATCATCCGTTGGTTTTTGCCGATTTAAAGCTCCACTGGAATCCGGATACCCGGGGATTTGTGAGCAACCAGCGGATCGGAATTAACAATGTGGGGACGACCAATGTGCTGAAATATGCCAACGGCTACATTGAGTTTTTGAAACGGCGCACCGGCGATCAATTCTCCTTTTATTTGGATTTGGGGCAAGGAAAATGGTATTACTTCAATTTTGCCAATGGAATTTTTCAGGCCATTTCTTCCAATGCGGATTTTAATGCCAAACTGGCGGAAATACCTGAAAAGAAGCGTATGTTAAAGCCCGATAAAGAAGACCGCACGTATGAATTTATCATTTCTACCAACGAAAAGAAAAATTCGTTCCTGCGGAAAATGATTCAAACGTTTGGCCAATAAAAGCAGGGTGTGTGCGTTTTGAATATTCCGGACGTCCCAGAAATACTACTTTTGTAAAAAATAACAGAAAGCAAATGAAGATTGCATTTGCGCTGGTTGCGCATGAACCAACCGATGAGCGGGTTTATTATCAGCAGGCTGCAAGTTTGCAACAAGCCGGATGCGAGGTCTTTATTGTATCTTCCAGGACAACCCGGACTGAAATTCCCGCTTCCTATTGTTTCGATGATACCGGAATTCCCAAAAAACAGCTCATTAAAAAATTGGCAGCTTATCTTACAAACTTACGGCCGGATGTGGTGATTTGCGACAATCCGCTTGCGGTGTTGGCGGCACGTACGTATCGAAAAAAGAATAAACATTGCCGGATTGTGCAGGACATTACGGAATGGTATCCGTCGAAAAAAAATCTGTACGACCTTCCGGTTTTAAAAAAGCTGAGCAAGGCTTTGCTCTTAGCCGGACTTTCCTTTGTCGCTGCATTTTCTGTAAATGGATTTATCTTCGGCGAATATTACAAAGCCCGGCCGTTCCGGATTTTCTTTTTTTGGAAGAAATATACTTACCTCTCGTATTATGCAACGCCCGGACAGATTGCAACCTATCCGGTGAACGATATAACGGAACGTTGTTCGCTTTTTTATTCCGGCAGCTTAACGGCAGAAAAAGGATTTGACCGGGTACTGGAGGCTGCCGTACAAGTGGCGTCCAAATATCCTCAAATACCGTTCATCCTGACACTCGTTACCGGAACTTCGAATTACGATTTTCCGGCAACGCTTCCATCCAATTTGACGATCCGGCAAAAAGGAATCCTTCCTTTTCCGGATTTCTGCAGCGAAATCGGAAAACACGACATTTTCTTCGATTTGCGCAAAAAAGATTTTGAAAATACCCGCTGCTTGCCCATCAAACTGTTTTACTATTTGGCCTGCGGAAGGCCGGTTGTTTATACCCGATTGAAAGCCATTTCCAAAGAAGTTCCGGAGATAAACGAGGTGGGATTTTTGGTCGATCCGAGGAAGACGGAGGAAATCGTTTCTGCCGTTTCCCGTTATCTGGAGAATCCTGCTTTTTACCAAAATCATTGCCATGCGGCAACACAACTTGTATCGCAAAAATACAATTGGAACCGCATCCAAGCCTCCTTTGCCCAATTCATTTTGAATCCATGAGCGCCTTTAACCTGAAAAGCAAGATCATCCAAACCATTTTAGGGAAAGGGACCATTTTGCTCCTCAATTTTGCCGTGACGATTCTGACCACTCGTTTTTGGCATGCCGAAGGGCGCGGAGCCATTGCCATTTTTGTGGCCAATTTGAGTTTGATTGCCATTGTAACCAACATCTTTACCGGAAGCAGCGTTTCCTATTTTCTTTCGAAATACAGGCTCAACAAGCTTCTTTTGCAAGCCTACCTTTGGGTGTTTCTTGTTTCGACGGCTTTGGGAATATTCTTTCACCTGACGGACCGGGAGTTTCCGGCTTTGCTGTTGTTTTTAGTAGCTACCCTGATGGGCTTGTTCACGTTCCATACGTCCGTATTTGTGGGCACGCAAAAAATTGCCCACTACAACCTGGTCATGCTTTTGCAACCTTTGCTGTTGCTGGTATTTATGCTATTGTTTTATTATTGGGTAGTTGATACCTATTTTGCCTATTTCTACGGGCAAATCGTAGCGAGTGCTTTGGTATTCGCTTTGAGCAAGATCTTAACGCGAAAACAAAACGGGAGGGAAGTTTATCAGTTGGACAAACAAGTCGTTAAAGAAACCTTTCGCTTCGGTTGGCAAATAGAGTTGAGTAGCTTCCTTCAATTTTTCAATTACCGCCTGAGTTTTTATTTCCTCAATTATTTTCTGGGGGCCGCTTCTGTTGGTGTGTTTTCAATTGGTGTAACGCTTTCCGAAGCCATCTGGGTGATCAGCAAAAGCATTTCACTGGTGCAATATTCCAATGTAGTCAAACAAGGAAATACGGCAGAATCCCGGAAAGAAACCGTGACAACCTCGAAGTACAGCCTGTTTATCACCTTGCTCTTCCTGCTGATTGCTTTGTGTATCCCCGATTCGGTGTACGCTTTTGTTTTCGGGAAGGAATTTACCGGCATCCGGGAAATTATCCTTTGGCTTTCGCCGGGTATCTTGGCGCTTGCTGTTTCGAATGTATACGGAAATTATTTTTCGGCCATCGGAAAAGCGCCTATCCTGATTTTAAAATCGGCTGTCGGCGTGGTAATTACGTTGGCTTTGTCGTTTTTATTGATTCCCAGCCTTCAAATAAAAGGAGCTTGCATCGTCAACTCAGGATCCTATATCGTATCATCCATAATTCTGTTGGTCTATTTCTTCTTTGGAAACCATTTCCGAAACCAGACAAAAAAACACTTGCCCGTTGAAAACGAGCAAGATGTTCAATAAGAAACGATAAAACGCTTTCCGGAAAGCTCTCCGTCAGGGAAGTTAGTTCAGCGTTGCGTCAGCTTCGTTGGCGGTCGCCTGTATTTCCGAGCTTGGTTTTACATGAATTTGGATATTTTCCAGCGAATCGGTGCTGTCGATCACAATGTGGTCGCCATGCTTGATATTTGCTTTCAAAATTTCTTCCGAAAGATTGTCTTCCACGTACTTTTCGATGGCGCGTTTCAACGGGCGGGCTCCGAAGTTTTGATCCCAGCCTTCGCGCATCAATACTTTCTTCGCGTTGGTCGTAATTTCGGGAATATACCCCATTTTTTGAATGCGTTCGAACAAATGGCTCAGTTCCAGGTCGATAATCTTGAAGATATCCGCTTCATTCAGCGAATCGAAGATCACAATGTCATCGATACGGTTTAGAAATTCCGGCGTAAACGATTTTTTCAACGCACGTTCAATAATGTGCACGTTCCGTTTCTTATCCTGAGCTTCCTGCTGTTTGGCTTCGGTATTGAATCCGACACCTTTGCCCATTTCACTGATTTCGCGCGAGCCCAGGTTGGACGTCATGATAATAATAGTGTTTTTAAAGTCTACCTTACGGCCCAAACTATCCGTTAAAATGCCATCGTCCAATACTTGAAGCATCAAGTGGAAAATATCTGGATGTGCCTTTTCGATTTCATCTAGCAATACAATCGAGTAGGGGCGGCGGCGTACTTTTTCGGTCAACTGGCCGCCTTCTTCGTAACCCACATAACCCGGAGGCGCTCCAATCAGGCGGGAAACGGCGAATTTTTCCATGTATTCGCTCATATCAATCCGCACCAGCGCATCTTCAGTATCAAACAGGTATTTTGCCAACGTTTTGGCAACGTGTGTTTTTCCTACGCCCGTCGGGCCTAAGAACAAGAAGGAACCGATCGGTTTCTTGGGATCTTTCAATCCTACGCGGTTGCGGCGAATCGCTTTCACCACGGTTTTGATGGCGTCGTTTTGCCCGACAACGGAAGCTTCCATTTCTTGTTCCATGTTCAAAAGGCGTTCCCCTTCGTTTTGGGCAATCCGTTGTACCGGAACCCCTGTCATCATGGCAACGATTTCGGCAACATTTTCGGCCGAAACAGCTTGACGGTTGATTTTTGCATCTTCTTCCCAACGTTTCTTTTGAACTTCCAGTTCGGACAAAAGGCGGCGTTCGGCATCCCGGAAACGGGCAGCTTCTTCGTATTTTTGCCCTTTGATGGATTTCATCTTTTGTTGGGCGACATCGTCGATTTGGCTTTCGAGGTTGATGATTTCGAGCGGCACATGCATGTTCGAAATATGCACCCGGGCGCCCGCTTCGTCCAATGCGTCGATAGCCTTATCGGGCAAGCAACGGTCGGTAATGTAGCGATTTGTCAACGATACGCAAGCTTCAATAGCTTCATCCGAGTATTTCACCAAATGGTGGTCTTCGTATTTATCTTTGATTTGGTTCAGAATTTGTACGGTTTCTTCCGGCGTGGTCGGATCGACCAATACCTTTTGAAAACGGCGTTCCAAAGCGCCGTCTTTTTCAATGTATTGACGGTATTCATCCAGGGTGGTAGCGCCGATGCATTGGATTTCTCCTCTTGCCAATGCGGGTTTGAACATGTTGGAAGCGTCCAGCGATCCGGAAGCGTTTCCTGCACCCACAATGGTGTGTATTTCATCGATAAAAAGAATCACATCCCGGTTTTTTTCCAGTTCGTTTAAAACCGCTTTCATGCGTTCTTCAAACTGTCCGCGGTATTTTGTGCCGGCCACCAACGAAGCCAAGTCCAAGGTATATACCTTTTTATTAAAAAGCGCCCGCGAAACTTTTCGCTGCACGATGCGCAACGCAAGCCCTTCGGCCAAAGCCGATTTCCCGACTCCGGGTTCACCGATCAGGATCGGATTGTTCTTTTTGCGGCGACTCAGGATTTGGGAAATCCGTTCCAGTTCACTTTCGCGGCCTACAATCGGATCCAGGCGGTTTTCCTCGGCTGCACGTGTCAAATCCCGTCCAAAACTGTCCAACACCGGCGTTTTGGATTTTCCTTCGCTCGTCTTTACCGGAGAATTGCTGAAGGAACCGGCTTCATCAGGATCATCATCCTGGATGCCGCCATGCAATTCGTCGTTGATGTCCGGCAAACGGAGAGAATCTTGTTGGCCGACGTCAAAATGCAATTCGTCTTGAGTCAGTAGATACGTTTTCACTTCTTCTTTGATGGTATTGTAAGTAATGTTGTGATTGGCCAAAATGCGGGTAACCAGGTTATCGGGATCTTTCAATATTGCTAAAAGCAAATGCTCGGTACCAATTAACTCGCTGTTCAATAGGCGGGCTTCCAAAAAAGTAAGTTTCAAAGCACGTTCGGCTTGTTTGAGTAACGGAATATTCTTCGATTCGCTGACATTGGCTGTTTGATTGGCAATGGATTGTTCGATATTTTTTTTGATACCCGTCAAGTCGATATTCATATAATTCAAGATACGGACAGCCATTCCTTCGCCTTCACGCAAAACGCCCAAAAACAGGTGTTCGACACCTATTTCCGGATTGCCTAACCGAATTGCTTCTTCGCGGCTGTACGACAAAACATCTTTTACCCTCTGTGAAAATTTAGCTTCCATTAAAATTGATTTTTTTGTGTTGTAAGCGGCTCTAGACCGATTACCATTAATTTTTCAAAAGTACAAATAAAACAAAGAACCTTCTTTTGGGTTCATATTTATTCAACGGATTGTTCATAATTTTTATTTTCGGACTTGCAACAAATAAAACCGGCTCTTTTGTAATTTTGTTTCGGTTGGATGGCCTTTATTTTTATCTTTTAATTATGTAAATGCCGTTCTTCTAAGGGTGAGGTTAAATGAGAATATCCAATGGCGCTGAAAAAAAAGGAAATTACCAAATTGTATTACCGTATTGGCGAAGTTGCCGGAATGTTTGGCGTAAACACTTCGTTGATACGATTTTATGAAAATGAATTTAAAATTATCAAACCTTTCCGGAATAAGAAAGGAAACCGCCTGTTTACACAACAGGACGTTGATCATTTTCGAACCATTTTTCATTTGGTGAAAGAAAAAGGATATACCTTGGACGGCGCCAAGCAAAAAATGAAAGAGCTGGCCAGGAATACCTCATCCGACGAACCGGATATGTTGCGTACTTTGCAACGAATGAAAGCGTTTTTGCTGGATTTGCGCGAACAGTTGTAGCGTACTAATTATCTGTTAAGCAAAAGAAAACGGGTGCTTTTACGTTGAAATCTCTTTAACTTTGCCGAAAATTTCACCATCATGAATCAAAAAGTCATTGTTTTGCTGTTCGTGCTTTTGTCTGTGACCGTATGCGTTTCTGCACAAAAGAAACCCAATGGGCAAGAACTCAAAATACAAACATCTGCTCAATGCGACCAATGCAAGGAGCGCATTGAAAAAGCTCTGGCATACGAAAAAGGAGTCAAAAGTTCCGATTTGGATTTGGAAACCAAAATCCTGACGGTTTGGTATTCCGAAAAAAAAACTACGCCTGATAAAATTCGCAAAGCCGTTGCCGATGTAGGATATGATGCCGATCAGGTTGCTGCCAATCCGAAAGCTTACGCCGAATTGCCCGGTTGTTGCAAAAAGCCCGACGACCCCAATTACCGTCCGCATTAAAATGGGATCAGCCTCCGCTTTGCTTGGCTTTGTATCCTGCTTTTAAAAGGATTTCCAGTATTTTGGCATGATGATCGACCTGGATAAGGATTTCGTTGTTTTTGGCGGATCCGCCCACACCACATTTCGATTTCAGCAATTTTCCCAACGCTTCCAAATCGTCCGCTTTTCCGATAAATCCGGTGACCAAAGTCACTTGTTTTCCGCCCCGTTGTTTCTTATCCAATTGGACCCGCAAGTTTTGCTGTTGTGGCGGCAATGTTTCCATTTCCTTATTTTCCGGATTGTTGTATTGAAAATCCGGATTGGTGGAATACACAATGTTGCGGCGGTTATCGTTGGAGGCAGACATGCGAGTAGACAGGGTAAAATTGAAAACTATGGTACGATCACTTTCAGCGAGAGCGGTTTTACGCCCACCACCATATCGCCGTTAAGTTCCACCGGATCCCCGTCGATGTGCATAAAAACCATTTCGGGATTTGAAATTTGAATCTGTTGCCCGCGCAAATATTCGGCATAGCCGGTTTTTCCGAATGTGCCGTTGAACAGGCGATACACCAATGGAATGGCCCGGTACAACGAAGGCTTCTGGATTACGCAAATATCCACAAACCCATCGTCAATAGCAGCTTGGGGCGCAATGCTGGCTTTGAATCCGAATTGATCGCTATTGGCAAAGGAAATCATAAATGCATTGCGTTTCACGGAAACCTGATCAATGGTCAGCATGTAGTCTTGTGCATTGTAACGCACAAAGTTTTTCAACACAATCCGCATGTATGAGAATAGCCCCCGGATTTCGGAACGTGCGAATTGTTTGGCTACCATGGCATCGAAGCCGATTCCGGCAATGCTTGCGCAAAACATCCCGTTGACTTCCAAGGTATCGATTTCCCTGATTTTTTGCAAAGAAATGACTTTTAGGGCTTTGGGTAGCATTAAGGGGATGCGTAAATGCCTGGCCAAACCGTTTCCCGATCCGGTAGGCAGGATTCCCAGTTTGGTATTGCTATTTACCAAAGCCCGTGCGATTTCGTTCACTGTTCCGTCGCCACCGGTTGCTACGACGATATCGATGCAATCCCGGACGGCCGTTTCAGCCAGTTTGGTGGCATGCTGCGGGTGGGTGGTAAATTCGATTTTGCAATCAAAATTCTTCGTGTCGAAAAGCTTTTCGATCAGCATTTTCATCACCGATGTAAACTTCGGTGTAACACCGGCTTTGGGGTTTACGATAAAAAGAATTTTGGCTTTTGAGGAATCCATTGTTATAAAACAATTGCAAAACGGTTACAAAAATAGCGAGTTATTGGGAATAAAAAAAGGCGCAATTTGCATTGCACCTTTTTTATGAAATTAGAAATTCAAATTATTTTTGAACTTTCACGTCAATCGTGATTGAGCCGGCTGTTGTGCCAGACAATGCAGTAACTTTTGCAACTGCCAGCTTTCCGGCTGCCGTTTTGAATCCAAAAGTGGAACCTACAACGAGTGTCGTTGCCCGGTCGTTGCTTGGGTTGGTAACCAAAGCAGCAATATCAGCTCCGGTTGCAATAGCAGCAAAATCAACGGAAGTTAATAATCCGGTGAATTTGGTTTCGTTTAAAACGGACCAACCCGAAACATAGGTTGAATAATTCGTTTGAGCATATTTGGGTGAAATCATTTCAGCGCCAGTCGAAGCAGTGGTGCTGTAATAATAGATAAAATCAACAATAGCGGCATTGGTTTTAGCATCAGCTTTTGTGAATACGGCACCGGTTGTGGAAGCAAAAGCGCTTCCACCGGAAGCATCCTGAGCAGCTAAAATTTTAGCTGTATATGCATTGATTTCGTCAACCGTAGCAGCTTTTACAGTAATGGTCAAGGTTTTTTCGGTTGATTCGCCGGCTTTATCCTTTACCGTGAAATACAAAGTGTATGTGCCTGCTGTTGAAAGGGTAATGGGATAATCAACAAGGTAGGTACTGCTGCTGAACGTCGAGTCATGCATAATTTTTCTTTCGCTTCCCGAAACAAGTTCAAATTTGAAATTAACAAGTTTTGAATTGGATGTAGCATTGGCAGTGGCGCGAACACCTACTGTAAATGCTTCGTTAGCATTAACCGTGGCATTTGATGATACATAACCCGTACCGGCTTCAAAAGCTAATGTTGGGGGATTGCTTTCTTCGTCATCTTTACAAGAGGTAAAAATTGCGGGAATTGCAAGAAGCATCATCATGATGGCTAATAATGAACTGATTTTTTTCATGTGTTTTCTTTTTTAGTTATTATTTTGGTGATAGTTGATTTAGTTATTTAAGATTTTGTTAAACCGAAAAATTGCATCCTGTACAATCATTAAGTCAAAAGATGTGCCAAAAATACAACTTTTAAAAAAAATCTCCTAACAAATGGGTTAAAAATTCGGTTTGAGGGCATATTTGTTGTAATATTCTTCAATGATCGAAACGGCAGAGGTCGCATCATCCACTACCGAAAAAATATTCATATCGGCTGCGGAAATATTCCCCTTTGCGAGCGCCTGGTTTACGATCCAATCTACCAGACCGCCCCAGTATTCTTTTCTTACCAATACAATGGGGAAACGAACCAGTTTATGGGTTTGAATCAATGTGACGGCTTCAAAAAGTTCGTCCAGCGTTCCAAATCCCCCGGGTAAAACGATATATCCTTGAGAATATTTCATAAACATCACTTTCCGGACAAAAAAGTGATCGAAGGTAATCAGTTTATCGGGATCGATAAACGGGTTGGAATTTTGCTCGTGAGGCAAATCAATATTGAGGCCTACCGAACGGCCACCGCCGAAATGAGCGCCTTTGTTTGCCGCTTCCATAATTCCCGGTCCTCCCCCTGAAATTACCCCAAATCCCTTTTTGGTGAGGATATAGGCGATTTCTTCGGCCAATTTGTAATACGAATCATTCTGATTGGTTCTTGCCGACCCGAAAATGGAAACACAAGGGCCGATACGCGCCATTTTTTCAAAACCATCGACCAACTCGGACATGATTTTGAATACCGACCAGGAGTCGTGTGTTTTTATTTCATTCCAGTCTTTTCCAGTAATTGCATTGCGAATTAATTCATCATCCGTCATTCCTTTTAGTTCGTCCTCAATGTGCATAAGTTTAAGTAGGTTTGTGTTTTAGAAAATTGAATCGAAAACGGTAAAAAATAAAAAAAAATTGTCTTTAAGTAAAAAAACCGGTTCGATTGGAGAACCGGTCTTTCATTTACAAGGGATTAAAATTAGTTTTCCGAATCGGTCGGCTCACTCGGTTGCTCGTCTTCCGATTTTGCTTTTGCCGCTTTCTTGGCAGGTTTTTTTGCTTCGGAATCCGCTTCCTCGGCTTCAGCTACTTTTTTGGTCGACTTCTTTGCTTTGGGCGCTTCGGAGTCTTCAGCAACTTCGGTCTCACTTTTTTTACTTGTTTTTTTCGCCTTCACCGGAGCCTCTTCTGTAGCTTCTCCAAAAAGGTCAGCCGGTTGTTCCGCTTTTTTAGCAGCTTTTTCGGCGGCGGCCAGATCGTCGGCATCCATGGTGGCTTTCAAGGAAGCCAAAGCGTCAATATCGCCCAAGGTCGTTTTTTCCAAGTTGTCTTTCAACTTTTTAACCGCGCGCTTGGTCGATTGTTCTTCGCTTTCATTTTCGCTATCCTGTTTTGATTTCAAATCTGCTTTTGCATCTTGGTGAATGCGGGAATGCGAAAGGACGATTTTCTTATTTTCCTTCGAAAATTCCAACACTTTGAAATCTAAAACTTCATCAACCTTAGCGGTTGTGCCGTCTTCTTTTTGCAAATGGCGTATCGGGGCAAAACCTTCTACACCGTATTGCAACGAAACAATGGCTCCTTTATCGGTGATGCTCAGAATGGTTCCTTTCTGGATCGAGTTTACAGCAAATAACGATTCAAATACATCCCACGGATTTTCTTCCAATTGCTTATGTCCCAAGCTCAATCGACGGTTTTCAACGTCAACGTCTAAAACTACAACCTCAATTTGTTCGCCTACTTTGGTAAATTCAGCCGGATGCTTGATTTTCTTGCTCCACGACAGGTCGCTGATGTGAATCAAACCGTCAACGCCTTCTTCCAATTCAACAAAAATACCGAAGTTGGTAAAGTTGCGAACGGTTGCCGTATGTTTGGAGTGGGCCGGATATTTTTGCAAAATATTCATCCACGGATCGGGGATCAATTGTTTGATACCCAGTGACATTTTGCGCTCGGTGCGATCTAACGTCAATACGACGGCTTCGATTTCGTCGCCTACTTTCAGGAAATCCTGAGCGGTACGCAAATGTTGGCTCCACGACATTTCGGAAACGTGAATCAAACCTTCGATACCTGGTTGGATTTCCACGAAAGCGCCGTAATCGGCAATCACTACAACTTTTCCTTTTACTTTGTCACCTACATTCAGGTTCGAATCCAAAGCTTCCCACGGGTGAGGAGTCAATTGTTTCAGACCCAATGCAATACGCTTTTTGCCTTCATCAAAGTCAAGAATGACTACTTTGATTTTTTCATCCAATGTCACAATTTCTTCCGGATGGTTGATACGTCCCCATGACAAGTCGGTGATATGGATCAAGCCGTCAACGCCGCCCAAGTCGATAAATACGCCATAGGATGTAATGTTTTTAACGATGCCTTCCAGAACTTGTCCTTTTTCGAGTTTGCTGATAATTTCAAGTTTTTGGGCTTCCAGTTCGTCTTCAATAAGGGCTTTATGTGAAACCACCACGTTTTTAAATTCGTGATTGATTTTCACAATCTTGAATTCCATTACTTTATCCACAAATTGGTCGTAATCGCGGATCGGTTTCACATCAATTTGCGAACCCGGCAAGAAGGCTTCGATGCCGAAAATGTCAACAATCAAACCGCCTTTGGTACGGCATTTCACATAACCGTTGATAATATCGCCGCGTTCGAACGATTCGTTGACGCGTTCCCACGAACGCAATACGCGAGCTTTTCTGTGCGATAATTGAAGTTGTCCACCTAAATCTTCTTGATTTTCAACATATACTTCAATGGCATCGCCAATTTTTAGATCCGGATTGTAGCGGGTTTCCGAAAGCGCAATCACGCCGTCGCTCTTGAAACCTATGTTTACAACTACTTCACGTGAATTGATCCCTACAACGAGTCCTTCTACTACTTCGTGATCGCTGATGGTGCTTAACGTTTTGTCGTAGATGTCTTCCAAACGTTTGCGCTCGTCTTCGTTATACGATTCGTGTTTTTTCCCTACGGCATCCCAATCAAATTCACCGGGAATTTGTTGCGGAACCGCTACGGGACGTTCTTTGCGTTCTTTGGGCTTTTCAGCCGGTGTTTCGTTGTTTTCTTTTTGAACTTCAGGAGCTACTTCCACAACTTCTTCTACCGTGTTTTCAACAGCTTGCGGTTCTTGGTTTTCTGTAAGTCCTTGTTCGTTGACATTCATTTCGTCACTCATGGTAATCTTTTGATATTGTGGCTTTCGGGGAAGCCGGTTTGACTTGGTTTTTAAATCAAATTGCCTGTTTAAGTTCCCGAAAATCAAAAACTTGCAATTCAATTAAGAATTAAGGGTGCAAAGTTACATTTTTTATTTCAAATTGGCTTTCCGGTTTGCTTATTTTCTTAAGTAAAAAAAAATCAAAAGAAAGGATAGACTTTCTATCGAAATACCAGGGTTGTATGTTGTGGGACGTTTTATTACCGTGATGTCGCAAGATCTTGTAAATGGCGAACTTAAGCAGGGTTTCATAAAATTCCTCCCGGACTGGGATATTGCAAATTATTATTCTAATTTTGCGAAGCCTTGCAATGGGAATTTCATACACCACTACAAATTGTGGGAAGAGCTGACTTTTTGCAGGTGTTTGGAGAAAACTTGAAACGTCGTTTTTAGAAATATTTTGTAATTCAAAAAAACGAAGTGCTCCGTGATGATATTGATTTTAAACAAAAAAATAGATGAGTTCAAGTAAATTATTCTTAATTGCTTTTGTTGTTTCATTGCTGGTTGCCGGATGCGAAGGAAACGACAACTCGGAAGGCAGTCCATTTGCGTCTACGGTTAAAGACATTGACGGAAATGTCTACCGAACCGTGAAAATCGGCGACCAAACATGGATGGCTGAGAATCTGCGGGTAACGCGCTACGACACGAAAAGTGAGCGTTGGGGAGTAACGTTGGAGCCCCTTTCGGTAGCAACGGAAAAACCTTATCATGCGGATCCTGCCCGGAAAGCGAAAGAATATTACAAAGAGGAACCCTCGGTGCCTGCGGAAAAATTTGGGTATCTCTACAATTGGACGGCTGCTGTGGGTTTACCTCAAAATGCCTGGCAAGCACTGGGATTTAGCACCAAACGACAAGGGATTTGTCCAAACGGTTGGCATATGCCGACCGAAAAAGAATGGCAGATCTTGGTAGATCGCCTGGAAACAGCCCCGGCTACTCGATTAAAGTCTACTCAGGGATGGTCCAAGCAAGCGAACGGAACAGACGATTTTAAGATGGCGGTTTTTCCTGTAGGGTATGCCGTTGGGGATAGCATCTATAACATGGGCAATGCGGCGTATTTTTGGACGTCCGACGCTTACAGCGCTTATGAGGCCACCCATTTCTTTCTTTACAATACCTCAACCGATGTAAAAAGTTCGTATGACTCCAAGACGCGGGGAGTCTGCGTACGCTGTCTGAAAGACAATTAGTATTCTTTTGATTTTTTTATGAACCATTCTGGGTTTCATTGGAAACGGGAAAAATCCTATTTCCTGTTCATAAAAAAATATTTCCAACTTGATAGATTCAATACCTTTGCGCTTGAAAAATAGTAGCCTTTGAGACGCTGTTTATTTCCTGTGATAGCGTTGAATATTGAGAATATCAAAAAATGGACAACGAGTTAGATACTTCTTTGGATCTACCGATTGAAAGTCAGCCGGACGAAGCGATGGAAATGCACAAAACCATCCAGTTGTCGGGCATGTACAAAAATTGGTTTTTAGATTATGCTTCTTATGTTATTTTGGAACGCGCCGTTCCCGAAGTGTTGGATGGACTGAAACCCGTACAACGCCGCATTTTGCACTCCATGTACGAATTGGAAGACGGTCGTTACAACAAGGTTGCCAATGTCATCGGCAACACCATGAAATATCATCCCCACGGCGATGCCTCCATTGGCGATGCTATGGTTCAGTTGGGACAAAAAGATTTGCTGATCGACACCCAGGGAAACTGGGGAAATATCCTGACCGGCGACAGTGCGGCTGCACCCCGTTACATTGAAGCCCGCCTGTCGAAATTTGCACTGGATGTGGCTTTTAATCCCAAAACAACGGAATGGAAAGCTTCTTACGATGGCCGGAACAAAGAACCGGTAGTACTTCCCATGAAGTTTCCGTTGTTGCTGGCGCAAGGAGTTGAAGGCATTGCGGTCGGATTGGCTTCGAAACTGTTGCCGCACAACTTTGTGGAGTTGATCAATGCGTCGATTGCAATTTTAAAGGGCCAAGAGTTTCAAATACTACCCGATTTCCCGACCGGCGGTTTGGCCGATTTTACACGTTACAACGACGGATTGCGCGGAGGAAAAGTGCGCATTCGCGCCCGGATCAACCAGTTAGACAAAAAGACCTTGGTCATTACCGAAATCCCGTTTGGAACGACCACCGGCAATTTGATCGACAGCATTATCAAAGCGAGTGACAAAGGCAAGATTAAAATCCGGAAAATTGACGACAATACGGCTGCTCATGTAGAAATTTTGGTGCATTTGCAAGCCGGTGTTTCGCCCGACCAAACGATTGACGCCTTGTATGCCTTTACCGATTGCGAACGTTCGGAATCGCCCAATGCTTGCGTGATCATTAATGAAAAGCCGGAATTTATCGGTGTTTCCGAAATCCTGAAGATTTGTACGCGTCAAACCTTGGAAGTACTCAAGCTGGAATTGCAAATCCGTTTGCACGAACTGAACGAGCGCATGTTTTTCAGTTCATTGCTTAAAATTTTTATTCAGGAAGGCATGTACAAACATCCTTCGTATGAAAATTCCGGAAATTTCGAGCTGATTTGCCAGGCGCTGGACACGCTTTTCGAGCCGTTTTTCCCCGTATTCAGCCGTCCCATTGAAGCCGACGATTACAAACGTTTGATTGAGCGTCCCATGAGCAGCATCACGCGTTTTGACGTTAAAAAGGCAGACGACCTGATGGCCCAATTGCAAAGTGAAATCAAAGAAATCGAGTTTCATTTGGCAAATTTGATTGAATACGCCATTGCGTATTTTGAAGAAATCAAAAAGAAATACGGCGCCAAACGCGGGCGCAAAACCGAAATCCGCAGTTTCGAAAGCATTGAAGCGACAGCCGTGGCGGCAACCAATGTGAAATTGTACGTCAACCGCGCGGAAGGCTTTGCCGGAACTGGTTTGAAGAAAGAAGAATACTTGTGCGATTGCTCCGATTTGGATGATATCATTGCGTTTCGTGCCGACGGGACTTGTGTGGTGGTCAAAGTCGCCGAAAAGGTTTTTGTGGGGAAAGACATTATTTACATCAATGTTTTCAAGAAAAACGACGACCGCACCATTTACAACATGGCTTACCAGGACGGCCGTTTGGGTGCTGTGTATGTGAAACGTTTTTCGGTAACGGGCGTCACCCGCGAAAAAGAATATGTATTGACAAAAGGCGCCAAAGGTTCCGAGGTGCTTTATTTTACGGCAAATCCCAACGGCGAATCGGAGATTGTGCGTGTGCAGCTAAAAGCGAAACCCCGCTTGAAGAAGTTGCAGTTCGATTTCGATTTCAGCACCTTGGCCATCAAAGGACGCGCTTCGCAAGGAAATATCCTGACCCGCAATGCCGTCAAGAAAATTGTTCAGGTGGAAAAAGGCGTTTCCACTTTATCCGCACGCAACATTTGGTTTGACGATGTGGTGTTCCGCCTCAATGTCGAGCAACGCGGTTCCTTGCTGGGCGCATTTAAGGAGCATGATAAGATTTTGATTGTTTCCCAATCCGGATATTACCGTTTTTCGAATTTCGATTTGGGCAACCGCTTTGAGGAAGACATTGTTTTGATTGAAAAATATAGTCCGTCCCGGCCATTGACGGCTGTTTATTTTAACGAAACCAAAAAAGCGTTTTTCGTAAAGCGTTTTCAAATTGAAGACACCGATAAAAGAATTACATTTATTCCTGAGGACGAATCCTGCCGCCTGGAAATGGTTACCAGCGATTACCGCCCGGTGCTGCAGGTAAATTTTTCGAAAAAAGCCAAACCTTTAACGGAAGATCAAACGGTTGATATCGAGAATTTTATCGAATTGATGGGAGTGAAAGCGAAAGGAAAACGCGTTGTGGCGGGCATGGTTGAAAAACTCTCGTGGAACGAGCCCTTGCCTTATGAAGAAGAAATTCCGGCAGAGGAGGAATTTGAAGACTTGGAAAATGCAGACCAACCGGATGAACCTTTGTCATTGGAAGATTTGATCGATCCGGAAGAAATTCCGGATTTTCCCGACGACGACGATGCTGCCAAGGGCATACAAACCACATTGTTCTAAGCTGTCAATGAAAATACAACTCAAATAACGACCAAAAGTTGTGGCTGCAAAACCGTTGAAAATCTTTTTAAGTACTTTATTTTTCAGTATTATCTGTTTTTCAGCCTATGGCGATGCCACTTTTTTAAGCGACCTGACGCTGGGTGATTCGTATGCCGATTACAGCATTATTGCATCGACCGAAGAACAAGGCATTAACCAAACGGAGTTTTTGGAATTCATGCTCTCCGACGAAAACGATTTGGGCTCAAAAATAGCTTTGTTGTCGGCCCTTTCGGCTTATTTTGAATGGAAATCGGATGGTGATGAAGAATATTTTACTACATACGGCAGAGCATTTGAAGCAAAAGTGCTTCAAAAATACAAAGCAAACAGCATCCGCCAGGCAAATGTCCCGCCCGCTTATCTGTTGTTGTATTATTTGATTCAGGATTTTGATACCACGTCGCCCGATCTTGAAAATTACCTGGTGGTGGCTCAAAAAATGCCCCGTAGTTTGTCGGCCCAGGCGATGGTATTGTTTTCGCAAGCCTATTACCGGATTTACAACGACGGGCGAACCGTTGAAGACCAGCAATCGCTTCGCACCGATTATTATAACTCCTTTAAAGCCAATTACCGGCTATACGAGCCTGATATGCGTTTGCAGGCGGCCCAGAGTATTCTGGATTGGGCGGGAGAGGCTTTTCAGTGTTTTTCAATTACCGATTGGGAAAATTTGCCATGTTATTGCAATTGTTCGACGGAAGACTATTTGTCGGCTTGTCTGGCATTTGCTACCGATAGCTTGACTGCGATGGTGAAAAATGCCGAAATGTATCCCAAAGAGCATTCATCCGACGAAGACATGGACCGTTTCCGGGAAGCAATTGCGGATTACCTTTCCAAAGAAAAAGATTTTATCAACTCATTAAATATTAGTGATTTGAATAAGAATGCCTTACGGTATTTAGCGGCCAACCAAACCTTGCAATTTACTTCGGGTTTTAGCGGATTTATGGCAATGGGGTCGGCGATGGCTTGGTATAGCTATGTTACGCCTTATGTCGAACGTTTCGGCAAAGAATTTTCATTGAGATCCGAATGCAAGAAAATAGACGAGAGTACCGCTTTTTCCGACGAATCGCCTTTTTACAAAACCACATGCTTCAAGAACTATGTAAAAGCCTTGGAAAAAGAAATTACTTCCCATTACAATAAATTAGGAGGGGCATCCAACCTGAAGCTGAAAGAAGCCCAACAAGCCTGGGAAAAAGTGCACTATTTGTATGTAAAAGAACTGGGCAACGGATGGGAAATGTACAACAGCTATTCCGATAAAGAAGTGCTTGCCGGACGGTTGGGCCTGTTGCACTACTATTTGGATCCGGTTGCCGTGAGTGACCTCTATGTAAAATTGCTGGTAAAATAAAGGAAATCCCTTTTAGAATATTAATTCTTTAACCATAATCTTTTTTTAATCATATGAAAAGCTTTCTGAACCTGCTCTTGGTTGCATTTGCTTTAAGCATTGCAACTCCCCATGCTCTGGCATTGGACAAGAAAAAAGAAAAAAAGCCGGCTGCGCCGCCACCTGCCGCTGCCGACACGGCCAAAGCCAAGCCAAGTGGTGAAATTCCATCCATAGAAAAATTCCTCAAGTCGCCGGCCAAGATGGTGGGATTAACCACCGCTTATTTTGCCGACAAAAAGTTTTATTTGGAAATTCCCGATTCGCTTTTGGGAAAAGATTTGTTGGTGGTTAGCCGTATTTCGAAATCAGCCTCCGGAGCGCGTGCCGGTTTTGTCGGTTATGCCGGAGATTTTATCAACAAGAATGTGGTCCGTTTCGAAAAGAAACCCAACAACAAAATTTATTTAAACCAGGTATCGTTCGACGAAATGTCGCGCGATTCGACCCAGGATATGTATGCTGCCGTCATGCGCTCCAATTCGCCGGCCATTGTTGCTGGATTTGACATCAAAGCCTATGGCGCTAACAAAAAAAGCTACCTGATTGATGTCAGCGATTATTTTAACGGCGACAACGATATCCTGTTCTTTGCCAAATTTGTGAAGAAGGCTTTAAAACTCAAAGTTATACAGACCGATAAATCCTATATTTCAAGCATTAAAACCTATCCCATCAATACCGAGATAAAAACGGTGAAAACTTACGGAACCGAGGAAGAAACGCTGGAAACTTTCGAATTAAATACGTCAATGGTATTGTTGCCTGAAAAACCGATGCAGCCGCGCTATTTTGACTCACGGGTGGGTTATTTTGCTTACAATTACATCGATTACGACCAAAACCCGCAAGGAGTCAAACGCGTGGGAATGATTTCGCGCTGGCGTTTGGAACCCAAACCCGAAGACGTTGAAAAATACAAACGCGGCGAACTGGTCGAACCGCAAAAGCCCATCGTGTATTACATCGATCCGGCTACACCGAAGAAATGGGTTCCTTACCTGATGCAAGGTGTCAACGACTGGCAGGTAGCTTTTGAAAAAGCCGGATTTAAAAACGCCATCCTGGCTAAACTGGCGCCGACCAAAGAGCAAGACTCCACCTGGTCGCTCGAAGATGCCCGCTATTCGGCCATTGTTTACAAACCCTCGGATGTTGAAAATGCCAGCGGCCCGCACGTAGCCGATCCGCGTACCGGCGAAATCATGGAAAGTCACATCAACTGGTATCACAACGTGATGAAGCTGCTTCATGACTGGTATTTTGTGCAATGTGCCGCAGTGGATCCCATGGCACAGGAAAAAGTATTTGACGATGAATTGATGGGGCAACTGATTCGTTTTGTGTCGTCACACGAAGTAGGGCATACGCTGGGTTTGCGCCACAATTTCGGTGCCTCTACGGCAACACCCGTTGATAGCCTGCGCAGCATTACATTTTTGAAAGCCCACGGACACACCACGTCCATTATGGATTATGCCCGCTTTGATTATGTGGCGCAACCCGAAGACAACATCCCCCAAAATCTGTTATTTCCGCGCATCGGACAATATGATTTGTGGGCGATCGAATGGGGATACCGCCGTTTTCCCGATGTAACCGATCCGGTGGCCGAACTGCCCAAGCTGAATGAATGGATCATTGAAAAGATGAAAGACCGTTACAATTGGTTCGGAACCGAAACCAATCCCAACGATCCGCGTAGCCAACGTGAAGATCTGGGCGACAACCACATGAAATCGAACGAATACGGCATCAAGAACCTGCAGCGGATTATGGACAATTTCGAAGCATGGACCAAAGTGCCCAACGAAGATTACGATTACCGCACGGATATGTATTCCGAAATATTGGGCCAATACCTGCTTTACATCGGCCATGTGGCAAAATGGGTCGGTGGAATTTACGAAACGCCCAAAACCTCGGAACAAGAAGGAAACATTTATTCTTTTGTCGAGAAAGAAAAACAGCAGGAAGCCATGGCGTTTTTGAATAAATACGTTTTTACCACGCCGACATTTATGCTGAAAGATGCCGTTTTCCAAAACACCAATAAAATTACGCCCCTTACGGAAGTCAACAAAATGCAAACGCTGGCCGTTCGTTCGTTGTTGAATCAACGGGTATTCCAAAACCTGTTGCTGGCAGAAACGGCGTTGAAATCAAACACCTATACGATTACCAATTTGTTTGAAGATTTGAATAAAAACGTATTTAAAGAACTGGCTTCAGGCGGTCCGGTGGATATTTACCGCCGCAATTTGCAAAAAGTATATGTCAAACAATTGCTTTCGCTGTTGCCCAATAAAAACGTGGCGATTGTGATGGATAAAACGGCTGCGGTTCCGGCTGTGATGGATAATTCCGATCTGACGGCATTTGTAACCTACCAATTAAAATCCTTGCAAAAACGCCTGCAAGCGGCTGCTTCGGCCGATCCGCTGACCAAAGCGCATTATGATTATTTAAGCTCCAGCATCAAAGAACGTTTGCAATAGCGTTTGATACGAATTTTCGAATCGATTTCGAAAATTTACCGGGATTTCGCAATAAGGTTGTTTTTGAATAGGATGCACTCCTTTTTCGGGCAGCAGGGTTGCGAAATCTTTTTTTATAAAATCACTTGTTGAATGATAAAATTCCCGTGAGTTGTACAAAACAATCAAATGGAATAACGAACAGCCACGTAGTGGTGGAATCTCTGTAAAAAAAAAACAGCAAAACCGGTAAGGCTGTATCGGGTTGATATCTTGGAATTTTTGAGATTTCGCAGCTACGCTGCTTTGTTATGATAGGGACTTTTTTTTTACAAAAATGCCGCGGCTACGCCGCTAAAAAGCCTTGTCACAGCTTTTACAGGAAAACAGGAAATTACGAAAGCCTAAGTCACGTAGTGACGAAATCTTTGTAAAAAGAAGCAGTAAAATCGGCCAAGCCGCATCGCGGCGAAATCTTTGTAGAAAGAGATAATGGAAGCGATAAAGCCACATAGTGGCGGAATCTTTGTTACAAAGAAATTGATCAAGCCGCCTCGCGGCGAAATCTTAGTTTCTAAAAATAGTTGTACAAAACCGACTACAAAAAATTTTTTCATTCATCCTGAAACGGCAACCCTGGAATCATTTTTTTGTCATTCTATTAATTATCTTTGGTTCTTAGTTAGATATTTTATAAATTTCATTTCAATAAATATATTTTGTTTTAAATCAGTTAACGATGAGTAGAAGACTACGAATTCTAATCGGCTGCATGCTGCTTGTTTTTGCATTGCAAGCCCAGGAAATGCCCCAAACAAACCTTATTTGGGGGCTTGAAGCCGGCGCCCATTTTTTTATTTCGGATTTGAATTCCCAATGGCCGGTACGCCAAAGCCAAAATCCCTATTATGGGAGTTACAATTACGACAATACATTGTACTCGGATGCCAACGGTTGGCAGGTTGCCGTCAAGCCCGAATACCGCTTTGGCAAGAAAGGCATGTTCGGCATCACTTCGGGAATCCAGTTTGGGCAGCTAAATACCGAGGTTTCAAAAGACGGGTACTTTTTTCTGCGTTACTCCAATGATGAAATTACCGAGTTTGCCCGTGTTGTGTCGATGCAGGAAAAAAGCAGTTATTTGGGAATTCCCGTGGTGTTTCGCTATTCGCCCCTTCAAACCCGGGGATTTGGCCTGTATGGAAAAGCAGGCTTTGAGTTTAATTTTCAAGTTTCATCCAAATTGGATGTTGAATTTTTAAATTCGGAAATGGAGGCCCGCGAGCAGGAAATCCTGGAGAAGTTCGATACCCAAACGAACCGTTTTTATTCCACATTCTTTTGGTCGGTGGGCATGAAACTCGGCAAGCCCGGTCAACTCAATTTAAACATGGAAATTTTGCTGCCATCGGCAGTACTTACGTCCAATAATTCGGCTTTGGTGGATTTGGACGGATTTTCAGGCTTTCATATCTCGCTTCAAGCGCCCCTTCAAATTTTTGTAAAATCCCGTCAATAAGATTGCCATTATGAAAAAAACAATATTCCTTTCCGTCGTTAGTTGTTTGTTATTACTGGCCAGTTGTTCCAAAAGCGAATATGAACTGGAACAAACGGTTTTTATTCCCGATCCGGTTTACGATCAATTGCCCGTTTATTCCGAATGGGGCTATAATACGTTCGGCGCTTATGTCGACCGGGAAGCCTTTGTATCGACAAGCAATTATATCCCGTCCAAAATCATCATTCATTCCGATACCTTAAATCTGCTTTTAACCGGACAAATAGGTTACCAAAAAGTCATGATGAATTTTTCGATCAAGGGAGATTCTTACCTCAATTATCCCGATTTAATTTCGCTCAACGGCAAAACCATTCCGTTGGACAGCAGCAATTGTACGGTAACGCTTACCCAAAACGATGGACCCGCGACAACATTCGATGTTTTTACAGGAGGCGAACTAACCATCAAGCGCGCCCAAAAACTTTATGTCGATGGAGAACTCTTGAAAGTTGTTTTGTCGGGAACGTTCAGGTTCAAGACGTTGTATCACGATGTACCGATTTCTATTTCAAACGGCCGTTTTGATTTGGGAATCGGCTTTGATAATTTTTATAATTACTAAATTTGGTGTTTTATTTCACTTATTTTTCAACATTGTTGTTTTAAAATTATTTTTATGAAAGCACAGATTCTCACTTTCGCTGCGGCTTGTTTGCTGTTTTCGTGCACGCAAAAGCCGGTGCAAAATCCCAAAATTGCCGTGAAATACCCCGACACCCAAAAAGTAGATCAAAAAGACGTTTACTTTGGAACCGAAGTTGCCGACCCGTACCGTTGGCTTGAAGATGACCACTCGGCCGAAACAGCCGAATGGGTGAAAGCACAAAATGCCGTTACCTTTGGCTATCTGGATCAAATTCCGTACCGCGCCGATATGGAAAAAGCGTTGAGCACCATGTGGAATTTTCCCAAGGAAGGCACGCCCTGGAAAAAAGCCGGGAAGTATTTCTTTTCCCGCAACAACGGCATTCAAAACCAATTTGTGTTGTATGTAAAAGATGCCCTGGATGCGCCCGAACGTGTTTTGATCGATCCCAATACGTTGTCAAAGGACGGAACGGTTTCCCTGGGTGGGCTTGGTGTTTCGAAAGACGGGCAGACGGTTGCTTACGCGCTTTCGACCGGAGGATCCGACTGGAACGAAATCCACACCAAAACCATGGACGGAAAGGATTTGCCCGATGTGATCAAATGGGTGAAATTCTCAGGGATTGCCTGGTACAAGGACGGCTTCTTCTATAGCGCTTACGATGCCCCGACCGGAAGTGCGCTTTCGCAAAAAAACGAATACCAAAAAGTGTATTACCACAAAATGGGAACCGGGCAAAGCCAGGATATTTTGGTGTACGAAGACAAAACCTCGGCTCAAAAGATGTTTTATGCCGGAACAACCGAAGATGAACAATTCCTGATTTTATCGGCAAGTAAAGGCGGAGAAAAAGGAAACACGTTGATGGTTCGTAAATTGGATGGTAACATTGTAGGCCCGTTTAAAACCCTTGTCGACAAGTTCGGATACGATTGTAGCGTGGTGGAAAACCTGGGTGATGACCTGTTTATTCATACCAACGAAAATGCGCCCAACAACAAGCTTTTGAAAATCAACTTCAATTCACCGCAGCTTACGTTTACCGAAGTGATTCCTGAAAAAGAAGACGTATTGCAAGGAACTTCCTTTATCGGGAATAAAATTATTGCCAGTTACTTGCACAATGCTGCCAGCAAAATTTCGGTGTTTGCCCAGGATGGCAAATACGAGCAAGACATCCAGCTCCCCGAGATTGCTACTATCAGCGGGATCAGCGGCGACAAGGAATCGAACGAAATGTTTTACAGCTATATGTCGTTTACCAATCCCGGCTGCATTTACAAAATGGACGTGTCCACGCTGAAATCGGAAGTTTACAAAGAAACCAAAATGGCGTTTCAACCCTCGAAATACATTTGCGAGCAAGTCTTTTACCCCAGCAAGGACGGCACCCCAATTCCCATGTTTATTGTATACAAGGATGGCATGAAGAAAAACGGAAAAAATCCGGTGCTTTTGTACGGTTACGGCGGATTTAACGTGAGCCTCACGCCCGGCTTCAGCATCAGCCGGATGCTCTTTTTGGAAAATGGCGGTGTTTATGTGATGGCCAATTTGCGCGGTGGTGGCGAATTTGGTGAGAAATGGCACGAAGCCGGCACCAAACTGCACAAGCAAAATGTATTTGACGATTTTATTGCCGCCGCCGAATATTTGATCAAGGAAAAATATACCGAACCTCAAAAACTGGCCATTCAAGGCGGTTCGAACGGCGGGTTGCTGGTAGGCGCCTGCATGACCCAACGCCCCGAATTGTTTGCCGTGGCTTTGCCTCAAGTCGGTGTGATGGATATGTTGCGTTATCACAAATTTACCATTGGCTGGGCTTGGGAAACCGATTACGGTTCGAGCGATAAAAAAGAAGAATTCGACTATTTGTTGAAATACTCGCCGCTCCACAACGTGAAGGAAGGCGTTTGCTACCCGGCAACTCTGGTAACGACAGCCGATCACGACGATCGTGTAGTCCCTGCCCATTCGTTTAAGTTTATTTCGGAATTGCAAGCCAAGCAAAAATGCGACAATCCGGTATTGATCCGCATTGAAACCATGGCTGGGCATGGCGCCGGAAAATCAACCGAAAAAACCATCAAGGAAGTGACCGATAGCTGGGCGTTTACATTTTATAACCTGAATATGGAGTATAAAAATCCGGTAAAGTAACATCCAGTTACAAATAGATATTGATAAAAGGGGGTGTCCAAAAAGCCGGAACACCCCTTTTTGTATTCTTTTCTTTGGGGGCTTTACCTGAGACTGATTTCAAATATTCAATTCCCAGAGACTTCATTTTTACGTTTTGGACAGCCTCTTTTTCATTAAAATAAAAACAATATCTTTGTTTTTGCAAAAGCATATGTTCCTGTAACAAATTGTGATACAAAATGATCCTATTCGGCGGCTTTGCTGCCGTCGTTTCAGGGAGTCAAACCCAATTTGCCGGATAAAATGCGCTTCAGGCAAAGCCATCGTCGAACGGGATAAAGGATTAATTAAAAAGATGGTTTCGTCCAAAAAAGCAAACGAGCCAATAAATTTTTACCTTCTTAAATTACGAAATAATGGAAACCGAAACTTTGTCTCAAATTGTTCGGCGACTATCAAAAGCGATCGAACAAGACCCGAATCATGCCGAATTGTATTATGAGCGCGGTATGGCGTATTTTAAGCACGAAAACTGGCAAAATGCCGAGGATGATTTTTTGCAGGCAATTGCACACAACAAGGACTATTCTCGCTACAAAACATATTATTATTGGCGGGCAAGTACCTATGAACATTTGAGAAAATGGAACGAAGCAGCGGACGATTATTCAAGAGTCATGGGGTTGGATCCCGGCGAAACAGTTAAACACGGTGACTATTGCCTGGCAATAGGCGAAATGCGTGGCGATATCTTGCCTTATCTCGAGGACCGCGGATACGCCTATTTTCACGCGGGAGAATTTGAAAAAGCCCTGGACGATTTTAAAGCAACGGCTTGGTATACCGAAACGTTGACGCCCGGATTTATTGCCGCTTTGGCAACTCTGGAGCAATACGATTTGCTCGAAAAATTAGTTAAAGAATTGGGAACAACCGCTCTTAACGAACGGGTTCCCGGGAATTTTGCATACTGGGAACCGACGCCTTTGTATTTTATTACCGGCAAAAATCAACGGACGAAAATGGAAGATGTCTGTAAAATGGTCCGTTTCCTTGTCTCAAAAGGCGCCGATGTGAATATGGCTGCAGGAGACGGCTCTACTCCGCTTTGGAACCAGGCAATTCCGAATGGTTCGCTTGAAATTTTGCAAACGCTTTTGGAATTGGGTGGCAATCCCAATCAGATCAGCGTTGACGGGGGACATGAATGGGCGCCTTTGGCAAACTGCTTGATGCCAAATCCGGTTGAAAACGACGAAAACAGTTGGCTCCCATTTGATGCATTGGCCATAAAGAAGGCCAAGTTATTGCTTGAATACGGCGCCGATCCCAATCTGGCCAATCCTTTCTTGCCGGACTATCCGCCCCTTGTACTGGCGATCAGTTATGGTTTTCCGCAAACAAGACAAAAGGAACTGCCGTCTTCCGAAGTAGTAGCACTTATCGAATGGCTGCTGAAACAGGGGGCAAATCCCAATTTCTCCGACAGGGATGGAAATACACCTTTGTCGCTGGCAATTGAAAAGAATTTGCTGGAAGTCGGGCAATTGTTGCTATTGTACGGAGCAACGGAAACGAAAACAAACAAAAAGCAAACAAACGCCGAAATTGAATCGGAAGACGATGCCGGTTTGCATGCGAAGATAGCCCTGCGATGGGAACAAATGTGCGAAAAATATGAACGGAAACCTGATTTGACCGGCAATAATCCGGTCGTAGCAATGCTTGACAGGCTTAACGGGGAAAGTGGCGCGATGGTCGCTCGTCCGGCTTCTGCCGAAGATCTGGTCTTTTGCGATACGGATTTGATCGCGCTTGATTTTCCCGAATTGCCGGGTGAATACATCGATTTCCTGAAAATCTGCGGAGGCTTGGCTTTTGACAGCATGGAACTCTACGGCACGGATATAGTGACCGATTCCGAAACGGATTTTCAATTGATCGACATCGTGACGGCAACCGAAGATTTCAATGACTATTACGTGGATGGCGGATCTCTTGATGATCCATTGCTTTGTTTTGGCCGCTGGAACGGCGATTATTTCACGTACGATCCCCAAACGGCCAAGTATCAGGTACGTTCCCACGAATGTATCAGCGACATTTGGAATGAATACGATACATTTGAAGAATTCTTTCGAAAAGAGGTAAGACATTAGCCAAAGCCCGAATACGATCGAAAGAAGAACAGATAACCGCTTAAAAAGAAAAGAGTAGCGAAGCCGTGTTAAACAAAAAAACTTTATGTCTGCATCAGGAGGCGGACGTTAAACTAAAAAAAACTATGGATGCAATTATCCGGATGTATAATTACCAATTGGAAACCGGAACGGTTGGGACGGACGATGAAAATATGGCAACGATTCTTTACAATATCAACCGGATGGAGATGAATAACCCGTATATCTTTTCCAATGTGCAGGAATTGAACGACGATTTGGACGAACTTTTTTTCATGATTGCGGAGGCAGCCGTACACCTGGGACGGTTTTTGGATATTTCCGGGGACAAAGTGGAAGCCGATACCGCGGTTGCAGTTACGGCTGCATTTCAAGAAGCCATACAAATCGTACGCGATTCCAGGTCGGATGAAGCCGATACCGCGAAAATGTCGGCTGCATTTCCGAAAGTTTATAAAAAACTATTGGATCAGGTCCCTTCCATTCTTGCTTTAGATGCGCAAGCCGCCGGCAGGATGTAAACAGGAATGCTTCCGAAAGTATGCATCAATGAAAACCCATTTATGAAAAACAAATCCGCCAAAGAGTTGAAAGCTGCCGGGCAGGACGCTGAGGTTGCTGCCGGCCCTGTCGTTTCCGGACCGGAATGGATGAATAAAAAAGAAGAGGAAGTCATCAAAAGGATTCACAAAGAATCAAACCAGGCGATATTGGCTTATGTGGCTAAACATGCACATACCCAGTATCCGCGAAGCGAAGCGGTGAGAATGATTACCGACCAGGCGATCCTTGAAGATATCGCAAGAAGCGAGAATGTATATGGCGCGCGTTGGGAAGCGATGAGAAAACTGACCGACCAATCTATCCTCTCTGATATTGTAAAAAATGACAGCAGCTCCACCATTCGCCAATATGCGGTAAGAAGCCTGAACGACCCCTCGATCATCGCAGATATTGCAAGAAATAGTCCTGACCGTTCTGTTCGTGAAGCGGCGGTAGAAAAACTAACCGATCCGTCCATCCTCATGGATATTGTAAAAAATGATCCTGAGGAATCTGTGCGCGAAGCAGCCGTATGGAAACTGAGCGACCAACCTGGCCTCATCGATATCGCCACAAATAACAAGGATTGTACGCTTCGCAAAGTGGCCGTGAAAAAACTGACCGATTTGCCTGTTTTGGAGAACATCGCCAAGAACGACAAAAGTTATTTCGTTCGTGAAGAAGCGGTAAAAAAGTTGACCGACCCATCCCTGCTGGCGGATATTGTGAGGAACGACCGCCATTCCGCCGTTCGTTGCAGGGCGCTTAAAGAGATCTACCCGACAAACTATTTGAAAAAAGACGAAATACACGGCATAATCGCTGATATTATCAAAGCGAGTGAACCCTGGAATTTTCTGGACAAGATACTCTGGGAACTCGCGGAATTTTTAACAAAAGAAGAGTTGGATAAATTTGAGATTAAAATCTGGAGCGGAGTGGAAAGAAGAGACCTCCGCGAAATATATCATCCGCAGAAACTATATTACAAAGGCCAACTAATAAGTGAAATAGACTGCTAACCGGCTTTATGAATTAAGAATTGAAAATTAAAAATTAAAAATGACGAATTAGGAGTTAATTGAAAGTTGAAAATGGAGAATTGAAAATGGGTTTGTTAATGATGAATCTCAGCGGAACTCAGTGACCTCTTTTTAATTGAAAATGGAGAATGGAAAATTGAAAATGGGTTTGTTAATGGTGAATCTCAGCGGAACTCAGTGACCTCTCAGTGCTACTCAGCGTAATTTTTAAGCAGAAAGGAAAAGGCTTTTTAATTGAAAATGGAAAGTTGAAAATTGAAAGTGGTTTTTTAGATACAAGTAAACGAGTAGACTAGTAAACAAGTTGATAGGAAACCTCAGCGAAACTCAGTGTATTCTCAGTGATTCTCAGCGTAACTTCTTTAGGAGAAAGTAGAAAGGGTTTTAAAATATAAATAAACAATTCAACAGATCAACAATTAAACAACCATCTCACTCTTCACGATATGCGATTAAAATAGAATAATATTAGATTAAATTATCCTATTCAATAAAAACCAGGTATGACGCCCATTTCACAAATAAACAGTTAAACGATTCAACAAGCAATTCACCCTTCACGGTTCACATTTCACCCTAAACAATCCAACGATTCAACAATTCAACACCTTCCTCCCCCCATCGCATTATGATCCATTTTATTTTAACCCGGATGTGGATGTATCACGGAAAACTGAATGAACGCCAGTTCTCTAAATTCACAGATACCTTGAATGTCAAAGGACAGACAATTTTGGAAACGCCCGTCCATTTTGCCCATGATAAAACCAAACAAGGCACAATCAAGGCCCGCTGGCGCGACTTTTCAAAAGCCGCCGCAGAAGGACATGATTTGCACCCTTGCATCGATTTACTGCCCGACGGAATGACGCTGGAACTGCTTGAAAATTATTTTTTGGATGAAGGGAGCAACGGCAAATTAACCGACTGTCGTTTTCGCATCACGGATTATGGCTATTTAAATGTAGTACTGGTTTTTTCGGCGGAAAATATCGAAGGATTGCGTCAAATTGCGAATCAACAAGTTAAAATTGCGCGGAAAATAAACGAGTGGATACCGGCCCTTGATGGTGTTTTAGCCGATTTGCAAAAACAGGATTATGTGAATATCAGCGATGATTATTTCGGCATTCCGCGGAAGGTCAAAGAATACCTTTCGATCGATGCTTCGGATATGTACACCTATCAGGATATCACGCTGCTTACGGATCCTAGCCGGAACTTAGCCGGCGAAGTGTGTACCCTTTACGGAATAAACGAGGAAGCCGAAAGAATTGAAAGTTTCGAGGTTTACGGCCTCGATCAGTCGCCGGTTATTTGTACAGCCGGTAAAATGGATTTGCCGGAGATTTATGATGTGATAGAGCCGTACAACCTGCTGTTAGCCGAAATCAATACATACGATTCGGTCAGCAACCTGAATTATGCGCTGGTTAAATTGATGAATGCAACGGATCTGTCCAAAAATAAGGAACGGAAATTGTTCGGTAAATCCAAAATGGCGAGCGCGTTCGATAATTTTACCTCAAGCGATCTGCGGAAAAGTACGATCAATACGCATTATATCCTGCATTGCATCAATTTCCGCAAGACAGCCATTCTTCCCTGGCAAAACCTGTTGATCCGGAAATTCAAGGAAAAGAATCCTTACGATGAAAACCGCGACGATTATTTACAATCGGAAGCCCTCATCAAAGAACTTATTAACGAAAAAACGCAGCAATCGCAGAAAGGACATTCCTATACCCTGGAAATCCTGTTTATGTTCCTTTCGGCAATCACCGTCTATTCGACGTATGTGGATATTGTATCGTTTTTTGATTCATCGCATACCAACTTTTCGGGAATTTCCCTTCACACCTTGGAAATCAAAATATTTTTGTGCATTACCTTTATCCTTGCCGTCATCTTCCTGTATATCATCCGGGCGAAACGAAAAGGGTAAATATGTTTTATGATCTATTGAGTCGTCATGCAGATAGGGCCTGATTCTTTTTACAAATGCCCCGATTGTGGAAAAATCTTAAGAAATCGGAGCTTGCTAAGCGGTAACACGACCGGATCCGCGTTTTTTTCGAATGGAAGCCGAAGGACGCTGCTATTGCCCGGGAACGAGATGAAAAAAGAAATTTCTGCCCGTCTTGCTGAAAAAATCGAGCAGGATGCAACCCTCGCAAAAAATGCATTGGAGTTTTATAAAAAGATGGCCGCGAATTGCCATGCAGAGGCCCAATACCTCCTGGGGAATCTATACCTTAGCGAACGATTTTACAATCTATCCGAAGCCGTTCGTTGGTTTGAATATGCCGCATTTCAAGGGCACAAAGGAGCGATTGCGGAAATTCAAAGCCTGGGAGAGGAGGAAGACGGACGCTATGATGCATGGGTTTAAACTGGGAACAATTTTCCGCCGCAAGCAGCCATAGAACGTTAGGCATAAACTAAAATGGAATAACATAAAAAATCATCATATGAAGAAAATTTTATTAATATCGTTGCTGTTTGCAAACTTTTGTTTTGGACAAAATCAAAAACTTAATGTCAGTTTCTGTGGGAAAATCCCTCGCCTTTAGGCGAAGACTTTAGTATGTTTTTTTATCTTTGAAATAAAAAATGCAGCATTATCGCAAGACGAGTCATACGACCTATGATTGTAAGTATCATGTAGTTTGGATAACGAAGTATCGTAAGAAAATTCTTTTAGGTCTTGTCGCAGAACGTGTTAGAGAACATCTTCGCGGGATTTGCAAGGAGCATGAAGTAGAGATTCTGAAAGGGCATATTTCAGCCGATCATGTCCACCTGTTCTTATCCGTTCCACCTCATTTGGCGATAAGCAAGTTAGTTCAGTATTTAAAAGGTAAGAGTTCATACAAGATGCTTCAAGAGAATCAACAATTGTCAAAAATGTTTTGGGGTCGTCATCTATGGGGCAGAGGGTATTTCGTAGCAACATCTGGTAATATAACCGATGAAGTAATCATGGAATACATTCGCACGCAAGATGATGCAGAACATGATGACGATTTTAGCATAGGGTAAATCTTTAGTCGGCTTCAGCCGATTTCAATTCCTTCGGCTTTTAGCCGAAGGTAGTTTAATT
>JAVBOY010000047.1:0-27200 GCA_031550085.1 Lentimicrobiaceae bacterium | reverse complement strand
TATAACCGATGAAGTAATCATGGAATACATTCGCACGCAAGATGATGCAGAACATGATGACGATTTTAGCATAGGGTAAATCTTTAGTCGGCTTCAGCCGATTTCAATTCCTTCGGCTTTTAGCCGAAGGTAGTTTAATTCAGAATTACGAAAACCGCTATTCATATAAATGGGCTTTCCGTAATGCTTTTGTACTACTTCAAGCATTTGCCGCAAAAATTCAAAGTCTAGCACATCATCACCCTGTATTTTATTGGAAATCCCTAAACTTTCAGCAGTCGCCGACTTTTCAAAGTCAGCTAATGTAAATTCACGTCCATCAATGTTTTTCATGATTCTATTGTTTTTTATACGTTTATTTCCAAAATCCCAGTGTCGCTTACTTTTATATCGTTGGTTTTGTATCCATCGATAGCCAATTGGATGGATATTTCGCGCCTTAACTTTTCTTGCTTGCCCACGCTTTTAAGGTACTTTTCAGCCCCCACGCCCACAATAGGATACTCTTTTACTTCTCCTTTATTGGCGTGTACGATCAGGTCAATGTTTTGAAAATCGGTTTCATCTACAACCAGTCCGGAAACAATCAATCCATCCTGCCGTAAAACTTGAATCTTCAATTCCCCGTCATCATCCAAAAGGATTCCCGTTCTCATTGCTTGATCTTTTTATTTTCAAAAGTTTCTTTTTTCGGATTCGGTGTACCTGGCATAAAATTCAACCCAAGAACCGCCCCATTTCCGGCAACCGGATGTGTGGATAATTGCGTTTTCAGGGTTTGCAAGTCCGAATAAACGTTCCCCATCCAATCAACCAGTTCGTCAATCTTTACCAAGCCTCCTAATTTTCCGGTATTGAATAAAATTTCATCCTTACCGGCAACCAGCTCCGAACTTCCGATTTTAAAAGCGATTTCTTCGGGTTCCGAGGTTGCCAAGAGATAGCAGTTGCCTGGTTCGTCGATCATCACACAAAGTACATAGGAACCAATCTTGGGAAATACGGTAAAATGGTCGCTATGGTCGGAAATAACGCTATTCAAACGGACGTTGGTTAGTTCCGGCCGCCCTTCCCGTTCAACAGTACAGGTACGTTGTTCTTTATCCAACTCTTTCACAGCGCCTACCGAAATCGACACCGGAACCCGCTTGATAATTGAATCAATTAATAACTGTATTGCTTCCTCTGCTTTCATCGGTAACTTTGTAACTTAACTTGTTGATTCGTTCGTAAATGTTGTCGAATCCGTAACGGATGGTAACCGCTTCTATCAGGTACATCCCGTTTCGTTCCGGCTCTTTTTTGTCGATAATTTTAAGCGTGTCGCCGGCCTTGGTGCGCGGATACCCGAAACCGGAAATCGTACCCTCGAATCCGTCGAAAACAAGCCGGTCTAATTCTTTCAGGGCCAGTTCCCGCAATTCCTGTTGGGTTTTATCCTTAAAATTAAGGGTGCGTTGCGATGCGTCCTTATCCTTGCTGCCGACGGTTTCTGTTAGTTTTTTTCCATTACTTAGGTTGCTGATTGCTTTGATTTGAATGTTGAAATCCTCTTTTCGCCTGTAAGTAAGGTTTGTTTTTCCTTTCCGGACATTCTTGCTAAAGTCGTAGGTGTGAATATCGCCAATACCGCGAACATCGTAGGTAAACTGGCAATGCAATGTGTTATCTTTCAGGAAAGACGAAAAGCCGTATTGTTTTTTTAATTCCTGTAACACAACCAAGGTACTGGCGTTGTCGATCTGAAATTGCCCTAAATTCACATCCGGGCATTCGATTTGATAACCGGGTGCTATTTGGGTAAGCAATTCCTTTAACGAAATGCTTTTCCAGCTTTTTACCCAATTGTTTTTACGCAACATGTACAGTTCGTCATCGACATGCAACTTAACCGGGTAACCGCTTTCGATTTCCCGCAAATAGCCTGTAAATTCCGGATGCAATTCGCCATTATACCCCAATTCCAGCGTTACTTTGTCACCGACTTTAAAGTATTCGAAAATCCCTCTATCCTTTATTTTTCCGTACCGACGCGGTATTGTAATGGTTGCCGTATCACCCAAAGTCAAAACCGATTGTTCGATTTCGGCCTCTGAAATATGGTCGAACCGAACGCCTTTTCCTGTTTTGGGATCGGTAAGGGTTAGCTGGCTCTTAAGGTTCAAGTATAACATTTTAAATACCGTTTAAAATTGAGAACTCGGCCGGTTTGATGCTTTTGGCCGACAAGGAAAAGCGAATGGTATCGGGAAATCCCTCCACGGGCTTCACGCCTTGTTTTTTAAACCAAAGCGAATGAATGTTCAAGTCGTTAAATAAGCCCGATGTGACGGTAATAATGTCGTTTATTTCAAAGAATACGGAAAGTTTTTTTAATGCTTCCTGCGGGTAATGATGGTTGTTCAGGTCGATCAACATGCCTTCGATTTCAATATCCCAGCTATTCAGCCCGAAATTTTCCACAATCTCCGATTCGTCGCCATCGTCAATAATGGTTATGGTCGTATTCTTACTGCGTTCAAAGGTTACCAAGGGAGGCGGGGCGAGAATCGAAGCATCTTTGTCGTCATTGCCTTTCAGGTTCATAAATCCGAAATGCAATTCCTGGTCTTCGTAGGATAGTTTAATCTCCGCAAAAGAAGGATTCACATTTTCGTATAACTCAATGCCTTGAAATTGGGGCTTTTTGTTATTCGCCCTGCTTTCCTTGTATCTTGATTCATTGTGAGCGATTCCGGCCGCAAAAATTCCCCGGTTAATAAGGCCCTCTGCATTGGCAGCGATGGCGCCTGTCAGATAGTCAGCGCCACCCCTGTACCTTGCCAATATGTCCGTTATATATCTCATGGGTCATTCGTTGGTTTTTACACCGAGTAAGCCTTTGCGGCTTAACCACTCAATTTGTCTTACTTTTTCCATCCAAATTTCATCGGGCAGCTCCTCCGGAAACGGGATGTGAAAATAAAAGGATATTAATGCGTTGTACTGACGAATGTTTTCGGTTTCACTGGTTGTTTCGGTATCAACCAGCGGCGGATATTCGTCTATAAGTCCGCGAGTTTGAACTTTCCCATAGGGATCAGCTCAACGATTGCATTAAAGGCGGCGGAAAACATCATATCATCCGCATAAATGGGTTCTTTTGGAGAAAGCACGCAAGTATTGACAAGGATTTCCTTTGCCTTGTATGGGTTCTTATCAACCCATTTTTCGAACTCCCCTTGTGTCTTACGGTCGGGAACCCGGATAACGGCATCTCCTAATTCCCTTCCATCTTCGCTAAGAAGGGTGGCCAGTTTTATATTTTTTTCGCCGTAGCGCTCTTTCCACGCGGCAACCATTTCAGGGGTTACTCCGTTCGGCAACTTTGTTTCTTTTTTCATTTTTGCAATGTATTTAAATGGTTTTTAAATAATTTCTAACCGGCATTGTTGTAGTCAACATCCAAGGTGAATAGTTGATATTGCTTGCTCAATCCCATTTCGGTGTTCACCGTGCGCCCCTGGAAAGCGAATTTGCAGATGACCGTATCGTTTACGATTTCGTTATACTCATCGGCAAAAGTTACGTTAACATCAAAGGGTTTAATAGCCAAAAGATTTCCCTTTGCCGCTTTCTCTATTGCAACGGCCTGTTTCATCATTAGCGTAATAGTTGCTGTATGGGCAATTTTTCCCATACTCCAACTGGAAGCATGGTTGCTGCCAACCGTATAGTTTGCCTGGTGTTCTTGGTCGGTTCCGAAATCAAATTCCACAACCTCATCCCAAATTTGGCCCAATGCCGTGATGACAGCGTCGCCACCATCATAAGCCTTCCCGTCTTTTATGATCCGTGCCATTAAATAGACCTCCTTATGTTTATGGTTCCGGCAATGCGGGCAATATCCCCCATCGGAACCCAGTTATAGAATACCTTTAATTCCTTTTTATCGAATAATAAGTTGCTTTGCGGATCGACGATAGTTTCGCCTCCGGATAGTTCTTGTTTTTTAGACATGTTTTCGAATATCCGGTTTCCGACACCTTCGTAGTATTTGAGCATGCCAACCCCTAGCAAACCCGTTTTCGGATCAACCGGAACGGTCGATTTTAATTTGATTTCGTAAGCCTTGTAAATTTCCCGGAACACCTTTGCGTTTGTCCGTGACAGCGCAATAGTATGTTCGTTCATATTGCCCTCGGCGTCCACGACTTCCGGAGCGCAAACATGCCCGTCATTCAGCACGACCTGACCTGAATAGTATTCGCCAAAGATGTATCCTTTGGCGTTCAATCCGTCTAATTGAGGTTCCAGTTCGGTAACGGTTTTATGGCTTGATAACCCCGCCTGAATCCACACATTGCGGGTAGAATCCGTAAGCGACATGGTGGCCACTTCGCCCACATTGTACGACACCGGTTGAAATGCCATACACCCCAACAATGTACCCACAGCGGCATATTGCTGCTGGTTTCCGGTCAGGGTTTCGGCAAAGCTGTAATCTTGCCCGATCATCACAGAAACTTGCGGACAATGCACGGGCACCCCGTTATCATCCATATTCCGCAAATTCAAGGCGGTTGAACTTGTTCCGTTAAACATGGCGCATTCCAGGGTGGTATGAAGCGGGCGCTTGGTGTCCCTTGTCCAGTCCGCCAGGGCTTGCGCGGCTTTGATTGCCGGCAGCATTTCGGAATGAAGGCCGTCCACATGGGTAACTGTTCCGGTTGGGATGTAAGCAAATCCCAAATTAAACAGTTCCCCTTTTGCGGCCATGATCATTTGTTTGACCGATTCGTCTTCAATCAAGCCCTTAAATGTCGTCGGTGCCGGCAGGTTAAGGATGCGCAAAGTGGCTCCTTTGCCGCCCATGCGGAAATACTCCGAAACATGGTGGTAAAGCAACGGATTGTCTTTTAACCCGTATCCTTCCGCTTCGTTTATGTTGTAAAGAAGGAGAGGTTTCCCTTCCTCAAGGGCGCCACTGCTACCCGTGAGGTTCCCGAACTGCCCAACCAATGCCGAGCATTTCTCGTAACCGCCCAATGAATTGGGGCCAACCTTTCCTTTTACTAAATCAATCCTTGACATTTTGACTAGAATTTATGCGTAATTACATTTTCTTTTTTTCCGCCTTCGCTTGAAATGGCGTAAGGAAGTTGCGTAAAGTATTCGCCTTTGCTGTTTTCGAACAAGGTTTTTACCCCTTGTTCGTCGGCGACCTTCTTTGCGGCTTTGCGCTTTGCGTCTTTTGTATCCGGTTGTTTGTCGTCGGCTTTAGTAGCAGGCTTCTGTTTTGCCTTGGTTTCCTCCGGCTTGGTAGTTTCGGTTTTCGGGTTTTCTGCTTCCGAATCTTCGGAATCTTGCCCGTCGGTTGAATCGGCACCGACCTTTGTTGTTGCCGAGGTTGGCGTTTGGTTAGCCTTGCCGGGAACTTTTTTTGCATCGTCTTTCGCCTTTGCGGCCTTTACTTGTGTCATAATCTTTGGTTTTTTAATTCCCTTAGGGGATGTTGTAAAACTTTAATTTATTGGTAAACGGGTTCTCTTAGGAAGCTTTTGAAATAATGGCTCCACAGGCCCGCTCGCGTTTTTGAGGCAAAGCCACAAAGCGGCTGGTGAACGAAAGAAGATTTTGCTTGGTTTTCGGGTCATTTTTGGCTTCACTGTAATACATTTTCACAGAACCTTCTGCTTTAGCCATACGCGGAACATAGAAGAATACAGAAGCCTCAAATTGCCCGGTTCCGGCAACGGCGCCAAAAGAAACTTTCTTTTTATCTTGTCCGAACAAAGGGCAATTAGCGGCTTCGTAAATTTCGAATCCGTACATTTTTCCGATCGATCCGGTTTCATAGTTGTGGTACTGGTCCTTAAATTTTTGGTCCAGTTCCAGCAAATCGTTGATATGGTCTTCGCACAGCACCAAGCGCCTGCCCTTTTTCGGAATTTTCCACTTACCAAGCTTCCGCTTCAATGCAAGTATATCTTTTCGTTCAAGGTGAAGCCGGCCCTCCTCAGAGTTAACTGCACCACTTGTAAAAACAACCGGTGTTTCTAATGTATCCTCAATAGGCGCAAACGCATGAATTGCCTTATCTAAACGAGCCTCGGCTAATTTAATACCATGCCGGTCTTTAGCCGCCTTGATCTTGTCGTACGATAAAGCATATAGTTCGTCATCCGTAATTCGGGTTGGCTTGGTTTCAAACTTATGTAGCTTGATCGCAACATCTCCGTCGGGTAAATCCTCGATATCCAGTGGATAAGTATTGTTGTCAACCAAAACGGTGGGGTCGCCAAACATGTCTACCAAGTGAATTACGTCGTTTTCCACATGCTGGCTAAAATCTGGTACCCCGTCCAAAAAAGTGCCTTGTTCGGCATGGGTAAAATACTCTACGAGTTTCCCCGTCCAAATTTCCGTATACACGCCCACTCGCACGCCTGACGGCATTGGAATAAAGGATACGGCAAAAGCAATCACGCATAAGCCGGTTACGCACAAGGCAGGGGGAAATCCGGTTGCGTAAGCAATGGCCAAACCCATAAAAGTGTTGGCTAACAAGGCTAATAAAATGGTTAAAATTCTGTTTTTCATTGTTTTGATTTCTAAATGATTGATTGTTTTACTTATTATTATGTTGTGAATTAATGAAATGCGCTTGTTATTTGGGTGCATCGGTGCCAAACTTGGCTTTGTACAAGGCATTAAAACCTTCGTAATCGGTGTTTGCCATAGCCTGCAACCCCTTGGGGTCTTCTTTTTGCCACTTTTCAAAGTCCCAATCCGAACGGTTTTGCGGGATGCCGCCCCCGGAGGCTCCACCCCCCAGCATCCCGGTAATGGTAGGCGTAGGCTTAATAGCTTCTAAGGCCGCCTGTAACGCATCCATCCCGGCGCCGGTGCCAATAGCCACAAACTTCGGTTTTTGGGCAGCGGTGATCTTTTGAGCTGAAACAGCAGCATCTACCGCGCTGTTAATTTGGCCTTCTCTTTCGGTTTTCAGACTAGCTTCGGCGGCTTCTCTGGCTTCTTTTTCGGCTTGAATTTTTTTATCCAATGCGGCGTAAACGTCGGCATCGGAACTCTCAGCGGTGACGCCGACCAACCCGTAACGGGTGATAATTTCCTGTTTATTCATTTCAATTTTTGTTTGATTATTTTCTGTATTGAGTACAGCCGCAAAGCGGTTGTATAGGGATTGTGCTGTTAATGCCTTTATCTCGGCCTTTTCAAAGGCTCCCACATCGGCAACCGAATCGATGATTTCGTCGACAATTCCGAGGTCTTTGGCTTCTTGTGCGGTGAACCAGTTTTCACCAACAAGCCAACTTTTTACGGTTTCCTCTTTTTGCCTGGTCTTGGCCGCCATCTTGGCGACAAAATCACTTTCCATGTTTCGAAGCACCTTGCTTCGCATTTCCAATTCATCGGCTGGCGCCGCGTCGCCGCCCCACATGGGAGGGTGCAGCATCACATAACCGTTTTTTACAATGCTTACCCACTTGGCGTAAGGCAGCAGGAAACCGCCCATACTGGCTGCCAAACCAAGTATTTTAATGGAAACCTTATTTCCATCGGCAATGGCATTCCCCACAACATTGGCTTCGATCACATGGCCACCATAGCAGTGCATCAATAGGGTTATCTCATCATGCTTGGCTTTGATCTCGTCAAGCCGGGCGGTAAAGTTTGCTGCGGAATTTTCATTCCAATCCGTGATACACCCGAATAATTTTATTTCTGCCTTTTTTCCCATTGTTTGCGATATTTTGAGCAAAAGTATAGCTGCAACCCCTTGCAAACAAGGAACTGTACAACGGTTGAACCCATCAATTCAAGGCTCGGACAGTGTTTATGTTATACAGCCTTTCAGGCTGTAGTTTCGCATTTTTATTCAAACTGATAAAATGGCAAAAATCGATGACAAGAAACGAGAGATAGCAGAAGACCTGTACATCCGCGCCGGTATGACCGGGCGCGACATTGCCGACCAATTGGGTGTGACCGAACAAACCGTATCCCGCTGGAAAAAGGGCAGGAATGGTGAAAAGTCGTGGGACGAGCGCAAAAACGAAATGCAGCTAACACCCATGAAAGTAAAGGAATTGCTGATTAAAGAAGCAGCCAACATTGCAAACGGGACAGGGTCACAAATCGACGCCGACCAACTTTCAAAAATCGTGGCGGCTATCGACCGGCTAGATCGGAAAATCAATACCCGTATCGTCTTTGACGTGCTCCGGGAATTTGACAACTGGTTTGTAGAGGTTAATCCGCAAATGGCCGTTGAACTGACCAAATTTCACAAGATGTTTTTGCAACACCGCATTAGTATAGAAACCCAATAATGTCGAAAACAAGTTTTGATAGGCTGCTTTTAGAGTACGATAAGCATTGCGCACGTATTGCTCAGGCTACATCTATAAACATCAACGAAACGTCCGTTGAAAAGGCAAAATACCTCAATCGAATTGAGGCGGATTATATTACCTGGTTTGAGGAAATGTTTTCGATGTATGCAAAAAAGAAGTCGGCTAAATTTCACGGGGACTCATCAAAAGAAGTCATAAAAAATAAAAAAATCAAGGCGTTATTGGAAGCCTACCGCGCATCCGGCAAGTCGATTCATTTTAATTTGGGGGTTCCATTGTACTTATACCTGGTCAAGCACGACCTGCGTTTTATGCTGTTGATTGGAGAAACAGAAGAAAAAGCGAAAAAATTAATTTCCGACATTCAAGCCCAACTGCAATACAACAAAAAGCTGATACACTATTATGGCAGTAGGTTTAAAACAGGTGATTGGTCAAATGGCGACTTTTCCACCTCCGACGGGGTTCGTTTCATGGCGCTGGGCTTTGGGCAAAGCCCGCGGGGAGCCCGTGAAGGTTCCGAGCGGCCCGATTATATTCGGGTGGATGACGTGGACAATAAGCGGCATTTTAATAATGATCGCTTGATGCGGGAAGGCGTTGAGTTTATTTTGGAAGACGTTTGGGGTTGTTTTGATGCGGCAGACGATGCAACGGAACGCTTTGTTTATACATGTAATAATGCTCATAAAAATTCGATAACCAACCGGTTGGTTCTTTTCTTTAAAGAAAAAATCAAAGAAGCGAAGGAAAGAAAAGAAAAACACAACTTTTACCATTTACGGGTGGATGCGGTCAAAAACCTGACCACTTTTGAGCCGGCCTGGCCAGAGAAAACTACAGCCGAATATTGGAGGAAAAAGTTTCATGACAGGCCTTTCCGGTCGTTTATGCGTGAATACATGAACACGCACATCGAGGAAGGAAAAATATTTAAGCACAACCAAATACAATTTGTAAAAATACTGCCGTATCGCGAATATGATGCGATCTGCGGCTATGGCGACTTATCATTTGAGGATAATGCTTGCCACAAGGCCTTTGTCTTCGTCGGAAAGAAAGGACGCCAATACCATGTTTTGCATGTATTTTTCAGGCAGTCTTCGCGGGCGGCAATTGCCAAATGGCTATACGACCTTTTCGAAGACCGGAAACTAAGCAAGCAAAACATCAAATATGTAATCGAGGGACTATTTGCAATGGGAATGTTTATTAACGACTTTGATGAAGAAGGCGACATTCGCGGGTATTACATCCCGGTTATTGCAAGCAAGAGGGCTAAAGCTGGAAAATTTGACAGGATTGAGGGGCTTAGTGGTTTTTTTGAGCGTTTGAATGTTTTCTTCAATGAAAAAGAAAAAGACAACGCCGATCAAATTTTATTACGGGACACCTTACTGGCCTTTGAAAAAGGGGCGGGTATTCCATTGGATGGAATGGATGCGACGCAAGGGGCTTTTGATGAAGTAAATGAAATGGCAAGAATCGACAAATTTCCGGTTAGAACCGTAAGCCGGGAACAAGTTGTTCAAAACTCTAAAAACAGATACTAATGTTTGTAAACGATGACGATTACGAAGTCCAGGCCAAGCAGGAAATCATGAAGCTGCTTGACCCGACCGAACAAAAAACCGGCTTCAGGAAAGCCGAAAAATTTGCCATGTCTGAAATCCGGAAACGGATCGGCGGCCGGTACGACATGGATAAAGTGTTTTCCCAGGCCGGCGACGATCGGGACATGTACATGCTGATGATCACAATTGATATTGCGATCTATCATTTATACGCCAAAAAGGCGCCGCGTTCAATTCCCGAATACCGTAAAGACCGGTACAACGACGCACTCGAATGGTTGGTTGAGGTAGGAAAAGGAACCACGCCCACCGACTTGCCGCCCATTGAAAATAACGAAGAACCTTACCAGGGCGAAGTACGTATTTTTTCGCTTCACAAACCCAACGATAATAAGTATTAAAAATACTGTTTAAAACACGTTTAAACGACATTTTTTTATGCCAACCGATAAACAATACCCCAAAGCACAAAAAACGCCTCAAAACGCAAATTTTAACGCCGGAAGCCAAACCATCGTAGCCAAGATCATTTCCGAGTTTAAAGACCGGAACCGGGCGGAAATTAAAAAATGGCGGCAAGCATTGGAACTGGCGACCAATCCGGAGGCGCCGCGCCTTTATCTTTTGCAGGATATGTACGATAACCTGGAAAGCGACGGCCATTATATTTCTAATCGCATTTTGCGAAAAGCAGCAGCACTATGCAACGACTTTTCAATAATCAACCGGCAGACAGGCAAGATGGATTATGAAAAAACGGAGTTTTTTAAAGAAGAATGGTTTTACAATTTTACCGACGACCTTTTAGATCACATCTTTAAGGGGTTCACGCTTCTTGAATTGACGAATCCGCAAAAATTGGAATTTAAACTTATTCCGCGTAGAAATTTGGTGCCGACCAAGGAACTTGTATTGCTTAAAACAGGTGATGACCGGGGTATTAGCTACACAACAGGGTTTGAAAATACAATTATCCGGGTTGGAAAACCAACGAACCTGGGCTTGATGGCTGATTTGTGCGGACAATTAATTTGGAAGCGAAACGCACAGCAATCCTGGGCGGAATTTTCCGAAAAATTCGGGATGCCGCTTATTACGGCCACGACCAACAAAACCAATACAACCGACATTGGTAACATTGAAAATATGTTGCGGGCATTGGGTGAGGCTGCCCGCGCCGTCTTACCCGAAGGAACTACAATTGACATCAAACCATTTGCCGGGGGTGATGCGTATCAAGTGTTTGATAAACAAATCGAACGGATTAACAGTGAGATTTCAAAGCCAATGGTTGGTGGCACCATGTTGATCGATAGCGGCAGTTCCCGGAGCCAAAGCGAAGTACATGAACGCAATCTGGATGAAAAAATTTCCCTGCTGGATAAGCTGATTATAGAGTTTATTGTAAATGGCCAACTGCTCTCTGTTATGCAAACATGGGGGCATAAAATCGACCCCGTAAAAGATAAGTTTAAATACGAAGCGACTTTTGAATTGAGTTTAAGCGAACATTGGGAAATTGTGAGCAATGCCTTAAATTTCTTTGATATACCGATTGATTGGATTAGCAAGACCTTTAACATGCCGATTGATGGGATAAAAGAAATTCAAGCGCAGCAACCTGTTTCTAATAATCTGAAACCGGCAGCAACAATTTCCGGAGGTTCTTTTACCGGCGCGTTGAGTGAAAATTTCCGGTAGGGGCAAACGATCCGGCTCGGCCGTTTGTCCCGAAATTATATGAGCCGTGTGCATTTTGCGGGGGCTATCACTATCCCGTGGCGGAATTTTCCGAGGGTTTGTTTGATAAGGAAATCTGGGAGCTGGCCAAGGCCGTTTATGAAAAGAAGCAAGGTATAACGGCCAATCCGGAATTATTAAAAACTACGGCAAACACTCTATGCGAAGCCGTTTCCGAAGGATACGGAACAATTGACGTAGATTGGAACACGCCCGATCATGCCATGTTGCAGCGATTGACGCAAAATGTATTTCAGTTTTCAGCCGCAAAAAACTACCAGCAGCTAAACGACATTACACAGGCATTGAAGGATGAAAACGGCAAGTTGCGTGAATTTCCGGAGTTCCGGGAAGCCGTCGACCGGATGAATTTAAAGTACAACCGGGATTGGCTCCAAACGGAATACCAAACCGCCGTTGCTTCGGCCACGGCGGCGGCACGATGGACGGAATTTCAAAGCGAATCCGGAACCATGCCCATGTTGAAATATCAAACGGTTGGAGATGACCGGGTGCGGGCGGATCATGCCGTTCTTGACGGAGTCACCAAACACATTAACGATGTGTTTTGGAAAACCTACTACCCGCCCAATGGCTGGAATTGCCGTTGCGAGGCGGTACAGGTTCCCGGTTCCGGAACCCAGGAAGTAAATCCGGTTAAGCTGCCGGTAGTGCCTCAAATGTTCCGTACCAATTTGGCCGAAAACGGGTTGATTTTCCCGAAAAACCACCCATTCTACACAGGAGTGCCCAAGGATGTTATACGCCGGGCCATGCAGTACATGCCCCAAGAATTTGCCTTTCGAACCTTGCCGGCGGGCCAGGACTTGTTTTTTGAAGAACATGCCATATTGCAATGGGAACCCGAAGCCAAAGAAAACCGGAGCCTTGCAAAACTGCTTTGCAGAAACGGGCACAAAGACGTGAAGCTTATGCCTCGGCTGCATGAAAAAGAAAGCGAGTTAAGAACCCAATTGTATGGCAAAAAATACGCCTCAAAACATCCGACCAAATGCCCCGACTGCTTTGTCGACGGTGTTCCGGTCGAGTTTAAAACCTCAGCCCTGGGCAACTTATCAAAACGGATTTTTCAGGCATCCAAGCAAGCGGACGTTGCCCTTGTCAATTGCAGGGAAACGCTTACAAAAAACTATTTGGAACGCTTTATTAAAGGGCAATGGGCTATGAAAGACCGGTTAAACCTGAAAAAGATCATCATCGTAAATGACGGTAAAATGCAGGTGTTTGTACGTCCCTAAAAAGCCAAAGCGAAACAGTAATGATATTACAGCTTCGCTTTGGGGTCGTCCGGGACGCATCCCCGACACCGCAAAGATACAACCATTTCGACAAAAAACATACGAAAACATGAAAAATTTGTATCAGGCCATCCTGAAAACCTTTGAAGACAATCCCCAGGCGTTTACCGATGGGGGTTTACAAGCGCCGTTATTCATCGATCTGTACGATAGCCAACCCGAAATACCCGACCAATTTGAGTTTATGTGTCCGGCGATTTTTCTGGATTACTCGATCTCATGGGAAAAGAACGGAACCCAACGGATTGGAACCCTTACTTTAGAGGTGCATGTTCTGACCGATGCCACACCATCCACAAGCAACATATCCGGCCGCCTTCCGGAAGGATTACAGAAAATCGACTATTACGAAACGGTGGTCGATTTATTGGAAGGTGTGGCCACAGAGGAAACAAGCGGGCTTGTGCTGGCATCCGAGCGCCCGGTAAGTACCGATTATTTCAATTACCACATGTTGACATTTACCTGCACGATAAGCCGTAAGATAAACCGGATAAAACGTTTTGTAAACGGCGTTCTGGAGGCAATTGGTATTTCCGGGAACATCAAGCAACGCTTAACTTTTGATGTGGATTAACCTTTCCGGGTGTTTTTCTCAATCTTTAAAAGGACTTTTATCAGTTCGCCGGCGGCGAAAGCAAGCAAGCCTAAAAAAGCAATGCCGATTCCGACCAATATGCCGATACCGGGTTGAACATCAAACGTAAAAATGACGGCCATAACGGCAACAACCAATAAAAGCCATCCGAATACCCAGAACACATTGGAAAGGGTATACAGGGCGTTAAATTCCCGTTTTTCGGGGGTCGGGGTTGAGTAAAGAGGGTTCATCGTGTTTTTTTTGACAAAGTTATAAAATTAAACAGCGTTTAACTGCCGGTTAAACGCTGTTGGGATTACATTCAATATTTTTATTTCCTTCTTATCGCTTTCCTTAGTTGGATTTCCGAATCAAGTTTTTTATCGATCACCTCCATGATACGCCGGCAAAGCGCTTGCTCGTAATGCTGCATTTGATATAAGTGTAGATTTATGTGTTGTGCAAAAGCAAGCGTTTGTAAGTCGTTCAAGGTAAGTCTATTTTTAGGCTTGACCTGTCCGGTTACAAATTTTCCACCATGTTGCAATACAAACTGTTCGAGTGCGGAAATATGGGTGTGCGTTTCCAGGTTGCTGCCGACACTCTCAAAGAAAATAAAAAGGTTTGCCAGTTTAATCAGGGCTTCTAATTCACTTTTTGTCAGGGATAGCGAGGTTTTCATAAAAGGGCGTTTTCTAGTTGTTTAAAATAAGGCAGGAATTCTTTATGTTTCGTTTCGATAAGGTTTTTTGCTACCCGAACCGAAAACAATGCCGTTGCATGATCTCTTACAATGTACGAGCCAATGGTGGAAAAAGTTTCTTTTGTCCTGGTTCTTGAAAAGTAACAATAGGCATGCCTCGCAAACACTACATTGCGCTTGCGCGTTTTACTGCGCATTGCCTCGACGGTGACACCAAAAGCAGATGCCGTTTTTTTTAATATGGTGTTCAGGTCTATTGGCTGCAGTCCGGGAATGGCATAAACGGAAATCTCGTTTGTGTTCATTTAATTCGTCTTACTTCCACATGCCAATACAGCGAGCAGCCTTCCTTTTCAATGTCGTCAGTAGGTCTTGCATAAGTGTGCCCGACAACATCCTGTTTGGCCACTAAATCCAAGTGTGCCAGGTAACGGTAGCAGTTATCCTTTTTTGCACAACTTGCGTGCTCGCAGTGTGAAATATCGTGATTCATGTTTTTTTAATTAAAGTTTTTCAGGAAGCATTTTCTTAAATTGTTCCGGAATTTCCGGACGATAACCGTTTTCGAGCATCATGCGAAAAAAGTCTGCCTGCGTTTTCATGCCGTCAACAACTTTGCCGCCAACGATTGCAATAGCTTTTGACCGTTCAATTTCCTCTCTGAGTTTATCGCCTTCTATATCTTCGTCATTCAGCCGCTCAAGGGCTGCAAACAAATGATTATTCAAGTCTTCAATTTGATTTCGTGCCATGATCTTTTATTTTTTTAATGAGTTTATTTTTCGTTTTAATTGCTATTTGTAGTTCTTTTGGGTAGCGAGTAATCCGGTTGCGTTCGGCAAGTTCGGCGCTGGATATACATTCAAGGTTTTCAATGACGCAGTTCAGTGTATTGCCGTCTTTAAATACTATGTTAAACCCCTTTGGAATATCGCCAAAGGATTCTTTCCAAAGATAGCGGTGAAGAAATTCCCATTTGTTTTCTACAATCCGAATAAAGTAGTAAGGCTGGCACTCGCCTATGCCTTTTTGCTGCATGCGCCGTAAGGTAATAGCTCCATCGTATTTCGTTGTATGTGGCTTATTTCCTTTTTGCCAACGGTTTGCTGCGCTCCTTTGCAATGCCTCTTTCGATTTGCAGATTTCCGACAGTTTTTTGCCCTTGGTTGCCGGGATCATCCCCTTTTTAAACTCTGTCGCCTCTGATAATCGTTGTCCTTTTTGGATTCGTCCGCTCAGTGACGAGTTACGAAACTCTTCGCTTTTTTTCACACCATAACGCTGAGCCGTTTTATAGATAGTTGACAAGGGCTTATTGTATAATAATGCTATTTCTTTTGCCGGTGTATTTGCATACAACTCCACTATTTCCAATACCTGCTCATGGGTTAAAATATTTGCTCGTTTCATAGTGCTTTACTGTAAAAACCGGAGGCGGACTTATCAAGTTTAACAAAGCTGACAATCAAATCACAATTTGTCCGCCTGCCGGTTTAAGATTAATTTTTGCTCACAATCACAAGGATGGCGTATATGATAAGGATCATTAACGCACCGGCTACAGGAATCCAAATAGGGGCAAACACCCACCACCATGACCATGTGGCGACAAGTCCGATCTGAGCCAGTTTTAACGTTAAAAACAAAAGGAAAACAAGGCTTAATAAGCCGATTCCGCGTTTGGTAGTTCTATTTTTATTACTCATGGTTTAAAAGGTTTGAAGATTATTTAAAATGATTGTTTGAGCCAGTGGCGGGATTCGAACCCGCATGAGACGCCAGTAAGATACAATCGCCTCGGCTTTCGCCATTTTTTACGACAGAAAGACTTATCTCATTCTATTGGAAATACACATCCTTTCTTACTACTCTGTGCAAACTCCTATCTGCCTGCTGTTACCCATTTCAGCCACACTGGTTTCAGATTTTATTGCCATCCAATCTGTTTTGAAATTTCCGGGGTAAATCCACCAAAGTGTTTGAACAACCTGTCTTTGAAATACCCACATATTGGATGCGTGGAATCAAAGTAAGGCGAATAAGAATCGCTTGTGTGAAACCGCCAAAGCGAACACATTTCCACATGCGTCATTTTGTCGACTTCCGCCTTCATCGCATTGATATCAATGCCTTTTTTTTCTTCCGTGGATAAATTGCCGTAAAATTTCATGACTATAAATCTTTTAAGATATTAATTTACAAGTTTATGTGCACATAATTATTCTCAATAAATTCTGCAAATTCAATAGCTGCTTGAGCTAAACATCGCATTTTTTCTATAAACTCCGATACTTCACTCTGCACAGTAAGATCATTCCACAAATGAATACCACCCTTGCAATCATGTATACGAAAGTGACACGCACCCTCTGGCTCAATCATAGCATGGAAAGACGCCATACTCCAAGGGCTGCTTGGAAGCAAAAACGCTTTCTTATTGTAAGTCACATTCATTTTCTGATTTTTGTTGCAAACTGGTATGTTGTTATCTTTTAAATACTTGAAAAATTCAAGTCGATGTTTTTGTAGCTTCCATCGTCCAGTCGCACCGCAATACGGTAGTACGTTTTGGAACTTGGGCGGCGAATCCCCTCCTCAAGGCATACCATACTTTTTTGGAAGGATTCGTGTTTAATTTTGCTTTTGTATTTCAAAAGGGACATGACTTTTTTAGTGTCCAGTTTTCCTTTTGTTGTGCTGAAGGCGTCTTTTACCAGATCGGCTATAAACTCAACCTTGGGATCGAGGTTTTCGCTAAAAAAGACATCCAAATGCTCTTTACTTGCTTTAATTGCCAAATCGTCGAATGTAATCAGTTCGTTTATGCTCGTTTCCAAGCGGATAGACCGGTCGAAATTATACAGTGTATAGTTTCCTTTCCCGTTACCGGAAACTTTAAAGTCTTCCATCGCTTTATCATAGACTTCTTGGCCAAGCTTTGAGACTTCCGCTTTAAACTCAAACAGGTCATTGTGTAACTTTTCGGCCCGTTTTGAAATTCGGCCCAAATAGCGTTCTTTTAATTTGTCGGATTTATTGATGTACTTTACCGGGATTTCCCGTCCCGTTTCGTCAATCCAAACTCCTTTGTTTACTTCTTGTATCATTGCATTGCGTTTTTTAGTTTTCAATTAATTTTCCGTGTTGATCATATTCGTACACCCTATCCGGGGTTACTATTTTTTGGAGGTAAAACCCTTCCGGGGTTACTTCTTCTGCTAATCGGTAAATCTCATCCAAGCTTATTTTGTCGAAAAAATTTACCTGTTGGGTTCTTGTCGTATCCGTTTGCGCAAACGGGTTTTTATGTTTCCATATGGCGGTCACTTTCATAACTTTTGGTTTTAATGGTTATCGTTTTTTGATACTAAAATTTGATTGATAGTGATTACCTCTTTAGCTACTACCTTGGTAGTCACTTTACATTTGTTTACTTGTTGAAAAGCTTCTTGCTCCTGCAAGCGGAGCCCCTCAATTATCTCATCAATGTTACCGCCCGTGTCGATAATAGCAAATTTGTTGTATATTTTTGAGTACTTACTGCATGGCGAATCCGATTCGCCGGTACTCATAAACTTTACGATGTATATTTTTTTAGCTTTCATTGATGGTTAGATAGTTAATTGAATGTTGTATTTGAACTCGTCCCGTAATTTCAGCACGGGGGGGGGGGGTAATTTCCCGCAATAATCATCGTTTAGTAATTCATGATTTATAAAAACCTCGTGTTTATAGGCTTTAACGGTGCAACCCAAGTTTTTGGCTGCTCGATGGAGGCGGTACCGTCTGGCTTGATCTTTATTCATCGGGTGTTGTATTAAGGTTTTCGACGTCAAATAAGGTGCGTTGCTGCTGTTGAACCTCATCCAGTTTTTTAAGTTCCTGCTTATATGGGATGGTTAGGTATTCAAAAAACCTGGTGCGACCGATAAAAAACTGCTTTTGAATGTAGTCTTTGAAAATGCGTTCAGCCGGAATACCTTTGCTGTGATGCTCCAAATACACTTCATTTACCGCTTTTACTCTCAGCAGGTAATTACGCCGGTTATATCCGCCTTTTCGCGCCATTGTTAGTTTAGTTTTGCCTGTTTGTTGATGGTCGATTGTTTCTTGCTGTACCAATCCATAATAGAGTGGATTTGCCGGGACAACTTTTTTAATTCATCCAGCGTCATGGTTTTAAGCGTTTTTTGCGATTTTGTCCAGCCCTGAATAATCGCATTTACTTCGCTGTAATCCCAATTTTTGACTACAATACCCCATTCGTTCAATTTGCCTAAAATAAGGCTCCTGAAACGTCGTTTTTGCGCTTCTTCGGCTTCATCGGGCTGTTGTTTCCCATGAATTTGATCAACCATGCTTTGCATAGCGGCGATCATTTGAGCATATTCGCACGGCATTTTTCGATAAAACTCACTTAATGAAGTGGTGACCGTACGGCTATGCTTCCAGATTAAATCTTCTTCACTGCTTTGGGGTAATTTTCTCAAAAGCGCAAAAAAACGGGCATGTGGATTAGTTGGCATGGCTTTGGTTTTCGATTAATAATGATTTGATTTTTTGCTGCAATGCAATTTCCTTGCGGATAGCACGCACACCATTTGTTTTCAGGCTTTTTTCTATGATTAAATCCCGTTTGTCCGAAAGTTCGGCAGGTAGGTTTTGGTCGACAATTTTTTCGATTTCCGATTTAAGTTCGGTGCGGAAATTATCCGGCCGGCGGTCGAAATTCAATGAGGTTATTTGATTATCGAAGCGGCTCCAAAACTCGGCATAAGAAGGTTTATTTCGTTTGCGCCCGTCGGTTAAACGTTTCTTTAAATTATCGGCACCGATAAAATAGGCTCCCAGGGCCATGTGATCACCCATATCCGATTTATTATACAATCCTTTCAATAAGGTAACAACCCCCTCGGCTACGTCGCCAAATTCATCCAAGATCAATAAGGGGCGATCAAGCAATAACAATTCGTTGGTAACTTCCCGCCACAACTTATTGTAGGTACTGGTACGTTGCAACCCTAATTGACGCGCCAATTCAAGGATAAAATCCGACTTGGAGGAACAATCCGAGCAATCAATGTAAAAAACTGTTTCTTTGCGGTGTTGCGAATATTCGTAGGCGGCGTAAGATTTGCCAACCCCGGCAATATCGCAAAGCACTTGCCAAATTCCGTCTGTTTTACATAAATCCAACGCCGTTTGAACAACAATGTAGGTGTTTGTTTGCGCTGTATTCCAACTGTTTTTACTTAACAGGTTGAAGTATTTGGCAAATTTCAACCAACTGCTATCCTTAATAGCCTTGTAACCTGACGGCTTCTTAATTTGGCTCATGGCGGCTTTGTCGAACGGAATGGAAAGCAGGTTTGCCATATATTTGGCATGCTCGTTTTGTGAGCCGAAACCGCGTTGTTGCATGTCATTCAACAGTGCATTTACTACACGTTCTTTAATTTGACTGGTAATTTCCATGATTTTATACGATTTGATTTTTACATATTCAGCAAAGCCCGCAAAGCAGGATTGGTAATTTCATTTGCATCCGCCATATTGTTTTGAACATCTTCCCGGTAGTTTTCAATCTTATTATACAGCGGCTTGGATGTGTCCTGCCAACCAAAACCAAAACCGTCGGTTCCGGTGGCTTTTAATTCGTAATGCTCCAGTTCTTCTCTTTGGCGCTGCATTTCGCTCATGGCGTGCTCATAGCCGTATTGTTCTTGTTTTTCAATAAACAGCTTGATTCTGATCCCTTGGCCCGGCCGGTCTTTAAGGTCGGCTGCGCATGAGGCGTAGCGTTCTTTTTCATGGGCGGTTGCAACCAAAATCTTATTTTGATACAGGCTTATAAAATCCGTACATAGCGGATTCATGCGGATTTGGAAAGATTCACCCAAATGCAGGCGCGAAAACTCAAAATCTCCTACTTGATCGATATCCGGGACAATGAATTTGTATTTCTTGCCGGATATCGTGACTTCGATACCCTGCTTCTTATATTCGTAGGTTTTTTTGAGTTCGATAAAGAATAGGCTTATCTTTTCGAAGTAGTTCAATTTTACCCGGTCGGCATGGGCGTGTTGGTAACGTTGCAACTTGCTTTCACCAACCCAAAGGCCGTATTTATCCCGTTTTTCGCCTCGTGCATTCCACTCATCGACCATTGCGCCGAATTGGGCAATGATTTCGCTTTCAGTCAACAGTAATTCGGGGTTCTTTTTAAATCTCTTTAAAAGGTCGGGGTTTGCCTTTGAATTAAGCGATGTTGCCGTGATATTACCCCCTTTAAAAGCTTCGTTTTTGCGCAATACCCGTTGTTGAAAGTGGCCGATATAGGTTTCAACGTACTTGCCTTGCCCGTGATAGGGTTTGCAGGCAAAATGCACACGGCTCATATTATTCATCAGCGATTGTATAACTTCGCTTACATTGGCCGAACTTCCGTCGTATTGCAGCTGGTAGGGCTTGTATCCGTGCGTATCGATGGCATTCTTCAAAGCTTCTGCGACCATTCCGGAAGTTTCCGAAAACGCTACACTATACCCGATAATAGCCGAACTATAAACATCAGTTACAAAATAAACATAGAGGTCGGATTTAATCTTACCGTTTGAATCCCGGTAATACAATTGCATCGTGGTACCGTCGAGCGACCAAAGTGCGTCCGGGCGGCTGGGTAAATCCCGTTCAATTTCCGGATGGAAAATTGAATCGGCTGCATGCTTGCCGTGGCGGGCATACATCCAAACCCGTTTGTTTTTCGGCTTGTTTAAGTGGTGTTTAATCGCCGAAACGGTCATTTTTGGCAATCCGTTTTTTTCGGCCGCAGAATTATAATACAATCCGATGTCTTCAAAGCTGAGTTTTACCGGATTTCCGGCCAGGGTCATCAATAAGGCATGAACCCTGTTGTCGATCAATTCCCGGTTTACATTGCCAAAACAGCCGCTTATCAAGCATTCAAGCCCGGTTTTTGCATATTCGCGGGCTTTGCGGTCAAGAACCCGCTCGTTATTGATCGGTTTCGGGAATTTTACAAACCCTTTAACCTGGTCGTTTAAACAGCATTTAAATAACTCTTTTTGAATTTCTTTCACAGAAGCAAAACCGTGTTTTCGTGCGGTTTTTACATCCATTTTTCGCCACAAGCGCAACCATCCGGCGGCGCGGGCAATCTTGTGAACATCGGTAGGTTCAAACAGCTTCCGCTCATTCAAATTCCTGATATCATCGGCAGAAACTTCAACCAGGTTCGGTAGACTGTTGCACAATTCCAATAAAGAACGGTTTAGTTTTTCCGCTTCCTGGTTTTTAAGCCACAAAGCCGGTTCCACGCCATCGCAAAGAACCTGCTTAATCAAGGCTTTGTAAGTGTCTTTCAGGCCCTCATAATGCACATACACCCGCTTACCTTCTTTGTGATGCTCCCAACAATAATTTTCACCAGTGCGATTACGTTGAAGACCTTTTTTAATGGTATTAACGTCGATGTCGCACTGTATAAGTTCGGGAACGGTTACGGATAATATGTTGTTATGAATAACCATGTTTTTTACTTGCTCCTGCCGGGGACTCGAACCCTGGCGTATGCCTTTCAGGAAAATTTGTGTAATTTCGAATCGTCTAATATTTAATGATTACACTATGATTACAGCAGAATTAAAGGATTTGATTTTAAAAGACTTTGTCGAATGTCCTGATAAGCGTTTTCGTATTAAATTAAAGGAGCAAGCAAAAGAATACAACATTGACAGCTATACGCTTGAAATTATATTGAATCAGTTTGAGCAGATGGGATTTTTTGAACAAAGCAAAATGCTTGGCGGCGCTATTGATATTTTTATGCAGGTTCCGGCCTATGATTTTTATTCGCATGGTGGATTTACCGGACAAGAAGAACTTTTGGCGAAAAACATTCAAAAACTTTTGCTTGAAATTGAATCCCTCAAACCGTCTATGCCTGAAAGAATTTCCACAATTACAGCTATTGCCGGAAATATTGCCACCGCACTTAGCCTCTTCGTCAAGTAGCCATTTTTCAAAGGTTCGTAAAGGCGAATTTTCTTTTGCCCATTTTTTAGGCGATGTTTTTATGCGGTAAATTTCTTCACCATCCATGCTTATAACATATTCCGTACAATCTATTAAGCGAATACTTGTTCCGCCCGGACTTTTTTCGTGTATATACATTTCAATGGTTACAACGGATGCTGGTTTCATGGTTATTCTTTTATGATTAATTTCTTTGCTCCTGCCGGGGACTCGAACCCCGGCGTATGCCGTTCAGGATAATTCACTACTTTTGTGTATAATCATTCATTTTAAAGTAGTATGTTACCATCGTGTCCAAAGTGTGGAAATCACACATTTTCATTAGAGGAATTAAATGTTAGAAAATCAAAGTTTAAATTATACGGCGTGTGTTGCTCTAGCTGCGGCTCTGTAGTTGGAGTACAAGAATATTACAACATAGGCATCTTAATTCGTAACCTTGCAAAAAAACTAGGCTTCGATTTAGACTAGTATTTAATTTCTTCATACAACTCGATTTCGATTTCAGGCTTACACCCGCTAGAGCTTACTGTGCTACCGGTGATGCTGTGATTCAGGCCGGCCTGAAATGCTTTTTCTAAAATGGCGTTAAGTTCAGCCAACTTAGTGCGCATTTCGTTTGCTAATTCTTGTTTCTTTTCATCCATAGCTATTTTATTTAGTTGTTTTCTTTTAAGTTGCTCCTATGGGCGGAATCGAACCACCCCAGAACCATTTAGGAATATTTAAAGGTTTCCAAGATCTGTAAGGAGACTGGCTAACTTTTCTTTGAATTCATTTGTGAATTTTTTTGACGATTCAGTTGATACTTCTGTAATTTCAACCTTCCCAATTAAATTTTGGATGTTAATTACGATGTTGCGTGGTTTGCGGTACTTTTTTGTGATTTCGTCAACGGTCACAAAATTTGGTCGTCTTGAAGTGTTGCGCGGTTTAAAGTGTTTTTTTTGTTTCATGATTAATGATTTTAATGGTTATTTTACTGTGATTGGCCGCCAGTGGGTAACGGTGTTTGGAAATTTACAATCCCAAGTTCCATAGCGAATACACGCCATGCCGACATGGTTACTTTTTACCTTTATCAAGACCGATATTCCGGTTTCCGGTAAACTTTCTTCAACGCTTATCCAGCGTTGCGCAAATTGGGCACCCGCTATAAAGGCATTAATAAGGTTTACATTTTCAAAACATCCTGCACAATCAGCAGGATTGCACTTTGTACATAGAATTTGGGCTGAGTGATCTTGTGCGGCCTGATCAATTGTTTTCATGACTTGTATTAATAATTATTGATAAATTCTTTTGCTTGTTCCTTTGTACCGACTTCCATTTCGCTATATCGGAGCCCATTGGGTTCTTCCATTTCGGAGGGTGTATATAAATAGAATAGTTGCTCATCCTCATTCCATTCACAAAACCAGTTTTTGTACTTAAAACTTTTCATAATTAGTCTTGTATTACAAATCCGTCACGCAACCACCGTCTAATTTCATCTTCGTCTATTTGTCGAAAATTCATTTGTTTTCCATTATTGTCAAACATGGACGTTGTTCCGTCCTGGACAACTTTTAAAGTTCCGCCGGTCATCCAGCCTTTAATAAATCTGTAAGTTTTCATAGGTATTTCTTTATTTATTTGCTTCATTATTATTAATGCGTTTCAATTCGATGCTTAGTAAATAGCAGATAGCCGCACACATCGCGGCGCATGCAAATTGGTGGTACGCGCCCCAAAACAAGGCGCTTAAAAGCGAAACAAAGCCCAGGGCAGCCGACACAACAAGAAAAAAAATAGTAAGCGCCTTTTCCATAATTCATTTAATGATTGATTCCAGTTCTTTTTTTATCTCAAGGCCCTTGCCGCGAATCGCTTTACGTTCGCCTCGGGCGATTTTCCCCACAAATTCAACAGTAACGCCGTATCTCCCGGCTACTTGCTGATAAATTGTACCGGGTAGTTTTTTTATTTCTTCCGATAATCTCATATTTTGAATTAATTTTGTAAGTGAATTATGGTACAAAGATACAGAATATTCTGAATAAAATTCGAAAAAATGAAAAAAAACACAGAATTTTCTGCAAGATTTTCGCAAGTTCTTGAATACTTGAATATTACACCGAATAATTTTGCAAAAAAAATAGGGTATGAGAGGTCGCAAACAATGTATGACGTCTTAAATGGAAAATCTATGCCTAGCTACGATTTTTTTTATCGATTTTCAAATACAGAATATTCTGAAATTATAAATCTCGAATGGCTAATTAATGGTGAAGGCGAAATGCTAAAAAACGCCAAAGAGGCGAGTAGTTATTCAGGAGGAAAAGAGGATAAAAATGTACACCTAAATGTACACCCAAGTGTACACCTGTTAGAAAAAAAAGAGAAAAATAAAATCCCTTTTTATGATGATGTTGCATCAGTTGGCGGGATAGGTAATTTGGCGGATATGAATGCGCAATTACCCACAGAATGGATTGATACAGGTGATTGGTTTCTTGAGGCAACAGCGGCTATACGCCATTATGGTGATAGTATGAATGAGTATCCAAGCGGGTGTATTTTAGCCTTAAAAGAAATACACGGCCTTCAATTCATTGTCTGGGGGAATGATTATGTAATAGAAACCGAAGACTTTAGAATTACCAAAAGGATACAGCGTGGTAAAAAGCCTGATACCTTGATGGCTTACAGTTCAAATAATGATGCGTACCCGGATGGCACATTAGTACATGAACCTATCGAAATTCCTTTTGAGATCATTCGTAGGGTATCCCTTATTCTTGGCTATGTGGTAAAAAACCACAGTTCCGGGGTACTGCACGTTACAAGAAAGCCAAATTAAAGAAAAGTTTCCTAGTTGTTTAATCCGTGTTTAAACGAAAAAATCAAAAAAGACTGTTTTAAAGTAGAAAGTTTAATATCGGTTTCGCATGGTTTAACATGGATGCACGATTCGTTTTAGATAAAAAAAAATTTGGCACGTTTTTGTTTTCTGTGAATCAATTCTTTACGCTTGTCTTTTTATTTTTGCCTTTTTATACTTTTTGAACTGCCCCTTTTAGTATTAACCGGAAATCAATCATTCCACTGATTTAAAATTTAACCCTCTTGCCTTTAGAAGAGATTTTACCGGTTTCGGTCTTCTTTTGGCAAGTTTTACATACTTGTATTGAAGAAGTTTAATGAGAAAAACGATGATTATCGGATGAGAAATGCAATGAATGGAGGCTTTATCAAAATGAAATTTCAAGAATAGTTTAAATGGATGATCAATTACCGGTTATTTTTGACTTCTTCCGTTTTTACTGCGAAACTTCCAAAATGCCTTACCTTTGCAACGGAATCGTTGTTGTAATTCAAAAAAGATGAAAGGACAAGAGGATAAAGGCAGCCACAAATCGCGCAAATTCCTGAAACAACCGGAATATCCGGGCGGAAACGCGGCCTTCCGGGAGTTTATCCGGCAAAACCTCCGTTACCCCGAAGAGGCTTTGAAAAACGAGATCCAAGGGGTGGTTTATTTGGAGTATCCGGTTGACAATGTGGGAAATATCGGGGACATCGTGGTGAAGCGCCCGTTGGGATACGGTTGCGATGAAGAAGCGATCCGCCTGGTAAAGCTGATCCGTTATCCGGCCATGCGCAACCGGGGCGTAAAAATGAAAACCCTCATGAAAACCCAGATCGAATTCCGCCTTCCGCCCAAACCCGTGGAAGAACAACCTGCAACGAATTCCCTCCAGGTAAATTATACTTACACGGCAACTCCGAAAGCTCCGCAAAAAGAACCAAACACGCCCTCAAAAGAGAGTTACCAATATACCATCAAGTTGTAAGAGATTGTTTACTTTTGCATTTCTAATTTAAAAAAAACAGATCCCCGATATCATGGATATTCTTCCGAACGAAGACCTTTTTGAAGGCTTGCGCCGAAAATCGATTTTCAAACAAGGCGTTTACCAAAAAACAGCCGCTATTTTCAAACAATTCAAAGAGACCCTGTCGCAAATGGGCATGCAGTACAATGAAACCTACGAACATGCCCCCGAAATCGTTCCGTTTAAATACCGCCACAAAGGCGATTTTGCCTGCGAACTGGAATTCGGAAGCGACATCCTGGTTTTTATGATGCATTCCAATATTTTCGAGTTTTCGCGCGACCACGAAGTGATGAAAACCGCTTACGTACGTGATGACATCAGCCGCTCGTATTGCGGCCAGATCATGATTTTCAACTTTTTGTCCGATTCGTTCCGGTATGGTCGCTCCAACGACTTGGGCTACCTGATCGGGCGCATTTTTATCAACGACGAGCAACACTATTTTATCGAAGGCAAGCGCGAAATCGGGATGCTGTACAACAATTTCCAGTCGTCGGAGATGACCGACGAATCCATTTCGCAAATCATTGACTCTGCCATCCGCTATACCGTTAATTTTGATTTGTTGACGCCGCCTTTCGACGCGGTAAAAGAAATTACGGTTCAGGATATGGAAAATGTACTCGATAGTACCATTACGACCGGCAAACGCATTGGCTTCCGTTTTCAAGGCGACCACGAAGAAATAAACCGGTGAGGGTTTGTTTGTTGAATTGTTTAACTGTTTATTTAATGAAGCATGAACTGTGAAGGGTGGGGATGGTTGTTTAGTTGTTGAACTGTTTTAATTGTTTATTTGTGAAGCGTGAACAGTGAAGGGTGAGATGGTTGTTTAATTGTTGAACTGTTTCACTAGTGTCCCATTAAAATTGGGACGTTATTAAAAATTAAATAAACTTGGCTCGTTAAGCCTAAAACGTTCTTTGTCATATTGAAATTTAGTTTTATTGAAGAGGTCTTTGAGATGAGTTTTGTCGGTCAATGATAT
>JAVBOY010000022.1:0-137338 GCA_031550085.1 Lentimicrobiaceae bacterium | reverse complement strand
AAAATTGTCATCGGGCATTATTTTTTCGTTCTTCAGGTTGTAGCCCGAAAGAAAATTGATAAGTTTTTGTGCCGTATTTTTCTGTTGTTGCGGATTTGCTTTGCTCTTGGTGGTTTTAGGAGTGGTTGTTTTTGCCGGTTGATTGGGCATAGTAGGAACAAACATTTGTGAGGCATTTGTCTTGTATATTTCTTTTTGTTCGACAAGCCAACTGTTTAGTTGGCGAGGCACGGACGAAACGAGCAAAGCGATGGTTTCGGGCGTAGTTGTGGGGAAAACGGGCAAATTGTCGATTGCGCTTTCTATTTGTATCAATGCTTCGCGCGGATTTGAAAGAGCGTTTAATTGGTTGTTAAAGGTTTGTTTTTGGGCTTTTACAATGTCCTTGGAAAACTCGGCGGTTGCAAGTTCGGCAATTGGTGGAATTGTGGTGTTTGTGTGCTGCAAGAAAACAGCGTTTTCGAGCGCACAGGTAACTGCTATAAGCGTGTTGTCTGCGGGTGTTTGCGCAAGTTCGCTGTATAGTTGAGGCAAAAGGTTTTGTGCAGCGGCGTTGTCAAAAGCCGAACATAAGCGTTGTGCTTGGTGTATGTGCAATGCTTTTTGATAGGCGGTTATTGCACTGCTGTCGGGTTGTTGATTGAGGCGTAAGGCGTAAAAATCGGTAAAGGAATAAAAATCTTTTTCGGTAAGTAGTGTGTCGAATATGATAGTGATTTCAAAGTATAGTTTGACGATTTGCGTAAGCAAAGCGGAATATATTCCGTTGGGTTGTGTTTCTTCGTTTATGTTTTTAGCGTAGCGTGCAAGTTGCGAAAGAGTGTTTTTGATTTCTTCTTTGGTGCAAATGTCGTCTTGTAAGATTTCGACGGCTTGCAGCAAACGCAGTTTGATGCGCCGCGCTTCGTTGGTAATGATAAAATTGTAGAAGCGTTGCGCGGGTGTTTGTGTGTTGGGTAAAGGCAATGTGATTTCGGGCGGGAAATAATCTACCTCAACAGGTGTGTAAGTTGGTGTTATAAGGTATTGGTTGATGTTTACCGGCGCGTCGGTATTGAAATTGACAGCAAGGTTTTTACCTAAAACTTGTGTAAGCAAGTTTTCTATTTCGGCTAATGTATCGGGGTGTTTGTCCAATAAATGGGCAATTTCTTTGTAATTGTTTATTTGCTGTTCGCTTTGCGGACGCAGGCTTCCGTGCAACAGGTTGTTGTATATGGTTAGGTTCATGCTGTTATAGTTTGATATCTAACTTAATGGCGTGGGCGGCTTTATTTTTCTTTTCGTCGATTACCTTGGCATACACTTGTGTTGTTTTCACATTGGTGTGCCCTAACATTTTGCTGACGGTATAAATATCGGTTCCATTGCTTAATTGTAGGGTGGCAAAGGTGTGCCGGAAGCAATGGAATGTGATTTTTTTGCTGATACCTGCGGCGGCTACCCACCGTTTGAGTGGTTTTGAAATCCAAGCGGGGTCGGGTAAATCTTCAAATACCAACTGTTCGGGTTTGCGCCGCTCACCACACAGTTGCATGGCTTGCTGCGAAATGGGCATGTATTCTACGCCTTTGGTTTTCTGTTGGGTGAAGTGAACGCGGGCTTGTTGGCCTACAGTGGTAACTTCTTTCCATTGTAGTTTTTGAATATCGCAATGACGCAAGCCTGTGAGTGCCGAAAAAAGAGCAGCGCGTTTGAGGTCGGCATAGTCGCAAGGCGTAGCCGCAAGCGCATTGAGTTCTTCAACGGTGAGAAATTCGCGTTGTGTTTCTTTTTCTTGTATGCCTTTGATTTTGGCGGATAAATCTATGGTGAGGTAACCGTCGATAAAGGCTTGTTTGAGTGCGGCTTTAAATATAGAGAAATAGGTGGCGGCGGTATTTTGCGAAATAGTTCCACTCTTGCCGCCACCACAAGGGGCGGCTGCAAGATAACGCCTGAAATCTTCAGCGGTTTTCAGGTCAATCTTGGAAAATAAAAGTGTGTCGCCCGCAAATAATTGTAGCAATTCACCCACACGCCGCCAATTTACACGAATGGATTCGGAACTGTTGGCATGGCGTTTTTTGGCTGCTTCCCTAAAGTATTCTATGAAATTTTGTTGTGAGCGTTCTTTTTGTTCGGCTTGGGCTGCTTCGGTATCGCTGTATAAATCGGCGTTATCGTATTCTTTTTGGCGAAGTTTACGGACGCCGTCGGCATAAAGCATGCTTTCGCGGTCTTTGTCGCTTCGGCAAATAATGATACCGTTTTCATCGCGCTTGGGTTTGTAGGTTTTGCTTCCGTCTGTGTCAGTGCGGGCGGTGCGCTTTTTGTCCCATTCTACCGTGGTAACACTGCGGTTCAGGTATTCGCGGACACGCTCAGGTTCTTTCTTGCCTGCCACAAATACGGGATAACTTTCGATGTATAGATACCATTCTTTGCGGTCTTCGGCTTTGCGCAGCCGGACAGTGACTTTGGTGTTTGTGAGTTCTTTCATGGGCGGTTATCGTTTTCCTGCGAATATTTTGTCAATTTGTTCTTTGGGCACATATACAAATTTGCCTACTTGCCGTTTGGGTATGCTGTTTCGGCGGATTGTTTTATCAACGGTAGATAATGAAACGCCAAATTTTTCGGATATTTCATTTATTGTGTAACATTCGTCGGGTTCGTATTCCAATTTGACAGGCATTTCTTGCGGCTTTTCGGGAATAACCACAGCGGTAAACATAGCCTCGATATGTTGGCGGCTGACACGGGTAAGGCGTTCGCCTAAATTAACAGCGGGGATTTTCCCTGCTTTGATGAGGCGGTGGATGGTATTTTTGGATATGCCGAATAAAACAGTTGCTTCGGTGACGGTTATGTATGGGCGGGTTTGTATATCGGCAATGGTGGCGGCGCTTTCTTGCAGAATTTGCTGTTTGCGTTCTTCTTCGCGTTCATTCTTTTTCCGCTCTCTGCTCGCCTTGGTTCCACAGTACTGACTGCAAAAGCGGGTGTATACAGTCTTCGCTTCAAAAGGCTTTCCGCATTGCTCACATATTTTTGGTATTTTCAGTTGACTAAACCCCATATTATCGCCGATTATGTATGAGTAGAATATTTTAAGATTTCATAAGAGCCATATTATATCCGATTAACGACCGGTACATTTATGATACAAATGTACTATAAAAAAACGATATATACAAATAAAAATACATAAACACATAAAAGAAAATCCGCAGCAAATATTTCATTTACTGCGGATTGACTATTTTTAATTATTGGTTGTTTTAAGTGGTTATTTTACTTCCTCAAAATCCACATCCGTGACATCCGGATTTTCGGGTTGGGCATTGGTATGGGCATGCGGTTGTTGTTGATCAGCGCCGGGGGCTTGTTGTCCGCCGTCTTGCGAAGCTTTATACATTTCTTCGCTGGCGGCTTGCCAAGCGGTGTTCAGCGCGGCCATCGCCGTGTCGATTTCCGCCAGGTTGCGGTTTTTATGCGCTTCGCGCAACGAATTCAACGCTTGCTCGATCGGGGCCTTTTTGTCGGCCGGCAATTTATCGCCATACTCTTTCAGTTGCTTTTCAGTTTGGAAAATCAACGAATCGGCCGTATTGATCTTCTCCACTTCTTCCTTCATCTTTTTGTCGGCTTCGGCATTGGCTTCGGCTTCGGTTTTCATGCGTTTGATTTCTTCATCGCTCAAACCCGACGAAGCTTCGATCCGGATTTCTTGCGATTTGCCGGTGGCTTTGTCTTTGGCCGTTACATGCAAAATTCCGTTGGCATCGATATCGAAGGTCACTTCGATTTGCGGAATGCCGCGCGGCGCCGGTGGAATGCCATCCAGATGGAAGCGTCCCAAACTTTTGTTTCCGGCCACCATGGGGCGTTCGCCTTGCAGGATATGGATTTCAACCGAAGGCTGATTGTCCGAGGCCGTGCTGAAGGTTTCGCTTTTCTTGGTGGGAATGGTGGTGTTGGCATCGATTAATTTGGTCATCACGCCGCCCATGGTTTCGATTCCCAACGAAAGCGGGGTGACATCCAACAACAACACATCTTTTACTTCTCCGGTCAATACGCCGCCTTGAATGGCCGCGCCGACAGCTACTACTTCATCCGGATTCACGCCTTTGGAAGGTGTTTTTCCGAAGAAATCTTCCACCGTTTTTTGAATGATCGGAATCCGGGTAGATCCGCCCACCAAAATCACATCGTCGATTTGCGAAGCGGTCAATCCGGCATCTTGCAACGCTTTGCGGCAAGGTTCCACCGTGGCTTTGACCAAATCATCGATCAGTTGCTCGAATTTGGCGCGCGAAAGCGAACGGACCAAATGCTTGGGAATGCCATCCACGGGCATGATGTAAGGCAGGTTGATTTCGGTCGAAGAAGAACTCGAAAGTTCGATTTTTGCCTTTTCGGATGCTTCTTTCAAACGTTGCAAGGCCATGGCGTCTTTGCGCAAGTCGATGCCTTCGTCTTTTTTAAATTCTTCGGCCAACCAGTCGATCACGCGTTGGTCGAAATCGTCGCCGCCCAAATGGGTATTTCCGTTGGTGGATTTGACTTCAAAAACGCCGTCGCCCAATTCCAAAATGGAGATATCGAAGGTACCGCCCCCCAAATCGAATACGGCCACTTTGATGTCTTTGTTCTTTTTGTCCAAACCATATGCCAATGCGGCTGCGGTCGGCTCGTTGATAATCCGTTTTACAGTCAATCCGGCTATTTCACCGGCCTCCTTGGTGGCCTGGCGTTGCGAATCGCTAAAGTAAGCGGGAACCGTAATAACGGCTTCGGTAATGGTTTGTCCCAAGTAATCTTCGGCGGTTTTCTTCATTTTTTGAAGGATCACGGCCGATATTTCCTGCGGCGTATAGAGGCGGTCGTCGATTTTAACACGGGGGGTGTTGTTATCGCCTTTGACCACTTCGTACGGAACACGTCCCACTTCATTGGTCACCTGGTCGAACGTTTCACCCATAAAGCGTTTGATCGAATAAACGGTTTTTTTCGGATTGGTAATGGCCTGGCGCTTGGCCGGATCGCCCACTTTACGCTCGCCATTTTCGGTAAATGCCACAATGGAGGGCGTGGTGCGGCGTCCTTCGCTATTCGGAATGACAACCGGTTCGTTGCCTTCCATGACGGATACACAAGAGTTTGTGGTTCCTAAGTCTATTCCTATTATTTTTCCCATAGTTTCCTGTATTTTTTAAATGTTTTTATTCTGTTTCGATTTTACCTGAATATTGTCAACATTTATGCCATTTGAAAAAAGAGGGATGATACTGCCATTTTGGCCGATCCGGATTTAATCAAATTAAATTTTTGTATTTTTATTTATTTTAAAATCAATCAATTAAAATTCATTTTAAAGTATTGACAAAATGTCAGATTAGGTGTTTATCCAAGTATTCGCTTGCTTTTTTTACCTTTGCCGCATGATGCAGCCAACCGAACAACTGTTAGAAAGAGCCATTATTGTAGGCCTTGTTACTTCACGGCAAAACGAACAAACCGCCAACGATCATTTGGATGAATTGGCGTTTTTGCTGGATACCGCCGGGGCAAAGGCCGAAAAGCGTTTTCTGCAGAAACTGGATTTTCCGGATTCGCGGACGTTTGTGGGTTCCGGGAAACTGGATGAAATCAAGGAATATGTCGAAGCGGCTGAAATCAAGCTGGTGGTGTTTGACGACGACCTCTCCCCTTCTCAATCGCGGAATATTGAAAAACTTTTGGGAATCAAAGTATTGGATCGCACCTTGTTAATTCTGGATATTTTTGCAAAACGCGCGAATACCAACACAGCCCGCACGCAAGTGGAATTGGCCCAATATCAATATCTTTTGCCGCGCCTGACAGGTTTGTGGACGCACTTGGAGAAACAGCGGGGCGGCATCGGCATGCGCGGCCCGGGCGAAAAAGAAATTGAAACGGACCGGCGCGTGATCCGCGACAAAATTTCCTTATTGAAGAAAAAACTGCAGGAAATCGACCAACAAAAAGTAACGCAACGCAAAAACCGGGACAAATTGGTCCGGGTGGCATTGGTCGGCTATACCAATGCCGGGAAATCGACTTTGATGAATCTGATCAGCAAAAGTGATACGTTTGCCGAAAACAAGTTGTTTGCAACTCTGGACACGACGGTCCGCAAAGTGGTGATCGATAATTTGCCTTTCTTGCTGACTGATACGGTCGGGTTTATCCGCAAGCTGCCGCATAATCTGGTGGAATCGTTTAAATCTACTTTGGATGAAGTACGGGAAGCGGATTTGCTGCTGCATGTGGTGGATATTTCGCATCCGCAATTTGAAGATCAAATCGCCGTAGCGCAACAGACTTTATCGGAAATCGGTTGTGCCGACAAACCGATCATCATGGTATTTAATAAAATCGATTTGTACGAACCGCCGCAGGGAAAAATCGATCATTTTTCGGACCCGGATGAAAAAATCGAGTTAACGCAGGAACAGGCGCTCGAGCAATTGAAAAATACCTGGATGGCAACCAAAAATACGCCGGCTATTTTTATTTCGGCCAAGCAAAAAAGTAATCTGGTGGCGTTCAAAACGTTGCTCTATAATCAAGTGAAAGAACTTCATATCAAACGTTATCCGTACAATTCATTTTTGTATGAAGCAACGGAATAAGCGGTTGCCAAAAGAAAGCTCTTATTCCTATGATATTTAAGATTTCGCAGCTACGCTGCTTTTGATAACAGCATCATTCTTGTTACAAAGATATCGCGGCTACGCCGCTAAAGGTTCTATTGTGGCGTTTCTGTGACAAAAGCCATGTAGTGGCGAAATATTTGTAGAAAAATATGAAATCCATCAAGCCGCATCGCGGCGACATCTTGGTAAAATTAGAATCCGTTTCGAAACACCCCTGAAATCATCGCTAAACGGTTATTCGCTTTTTGCCAGCTCCAGCAATTTGTTCAGGGTATTCCAGTTGCGGATGGTGGGCGGCCTGCTCATACGTTGCAAAACGCCCGACATTTTTGAATTGCGGACGCTATCGTCGAAAAGTAAGTACAAATCCCGGCCGGCTGCCTGAAACAATTCTTTGCCTGATCGAACGGTTGCTAATTTTTCCAGATCTTTTTCCGGAATGGGAGCAGCAAACAAAGCGACATAAAAGGTTTCGCTTTCGGTAGCGGCGGCGGCTTGGGCCAATTGCTCGTTTGAGAAAGGCTTGTTTCGGATAAGCTGCTCCAATTCGCCGGCGGTACGCAAAATAACGGGAACCGGAAATTGAAAGGCTTTTTGAATTTCTTCTTCCAGCTTTAGTTTTAAACCGGATTCTTCTTCCGTGGATTCGAACAACACATTGCCACTTTGAATGAAGGTTTGCACGCTTTGAAGGCCGGAATTGATAAGAATTTGTTTCAAATCGGCCATTTTGATTTTGTTTTTTCCGCCGACATTGATGCCGCGTAATAAGGCAATGTAAATCATTTTAGTAGACAAATTGACGAGAATTTCTTAATTACGAATGAAAATTTACGAATTACGAGTGAGTTTTTAACGCCGAATCTCTGTGCAACTCTGTGAATCCTCAGTGATCTCTGTGTAACTTTTTAAGGCAGAAAGGAAAAAGCAGAAGGCATTTTAATTGAAAATGGAGAATTGAACTTAGCGAAGCGATCTCATGAGGCGAAGCCGAATAAGATTGAAAATGAGGTTTGGTGACGAGTAAACGAACAGCAAACCTTGTTCCATTCACCTTTTACCCAGCACCCAATAAACAATTAAACAGTTAAACGATTAAACAGGCATTTCACCCTTCACTGTTCACATTTCACAAATATGAAGCACTGGCAAATGTTTACTTACCAGCGCCTCGCCGACTAGTTTATTGCTATTTCATCGAGTGCAAGCCGAAGTAATTTCCTTCGGTATCGATGCACCAGGAGCAGAAACCGTGTTCTCCGATGGCAAACTTGGGTTGCATGATTTTTCCTCCGGCGGCTTCCACACGGTTTTCTTCTACCTTGCAATCGTCGCAGGTAAAATAAACGACCGTGCTGTTGTTTCCGGCTTTCATCTGTTCCATTTGTACCAACGCTCCGGTCGCATTCGGTTGATTGTCGGCCCAAGGAAATGCGACCATTTTTGACAATCCTCCTTCGGGCATGGGCAAATCAAACATTTGCACATTGAGTACGGCTTCATAAAATTTTTTGGCCCGGTTGATATCATCTACATAGATTTCGAACCAGTTAACGGGATTTTTCGGTTGATTCATTTTTATTTATTGATTTAAAAATTATTGATTTAGGAACTGTTGAAATTTGATTTTTATGTTAGACAGGATTTACATGCTTTTATACCTAGTTTTCCAAGAATTCGTGCAGTGAAATGCTGAGAATTTCGTTCCAGCCGGCTTCGTAGTTTTTTCGCTGAAAGCCTTCGCCTGCATCGGCAAAATTTTCAATACCGGCATGTGTTAACGTCAGTTTGGTTCCGTAATCCAGTTGTTCCAAATCCCACGTCATCATCGATTCGCCTTTACTGTGGTCGGGATGTGTCCACGTGTGGCGGAACTTCCGGTTGGGAATAATTTCCTGAATAACGCAACGGTGGAAATATTGGTTGGCACCTCCGGGTTCATAGAAGCTGAAAACGGCTCCGACTTCCAACTTAAAATCGTTGATCGTGAAATACCATTGCTTCATCTTTTCCTTGTCGGTAATGGCTTTCCAAACGGTTTCAACGGGAACGGCGTATATTTGTTCAATAACAATCGGATGGTTTTGCATATGGATTATTCAATAACGGTGCTTTGTGGTGGTTGCGCTTCGACGATGGTTTTTAAATTGACAAGTCCTTTTTCAAAATCGCCGCCGATCATTTTGTCGAAATCCATAAACAGCATCATCAGGTTCATGGGATATTTCATGCGTCCTGAGAATCCCCATTTTACCTTGGTTTGCATACCGGATACGCTTTCGGTAATCATGTACGCTTGTTCGGTCGATTCCATGGGTTTGATAAAGCGAAGTTCATAATCAATGCGTTCGCCGTCGGTAATTTTTTTGATTTCCTGCTCGCCTTTGCCCACATTCTTTTGGGCGCTTTCCCAAGCGGAAATAAATCCGACCGTGCCGTCGGTTCCGGTAAAAGAGGTCTTCATGTTGGGATCCAGAGAGGCCCACACACTGTAATTGTTTTGATTTTTGAGGTATTTCACGTATTCAAATACCTCTTGCTTAGGCTTGTTAATCACGATTTCGCGTTCAACGGCGTAATCTTTTTTCACAAACAGCGCTACGAGGAGCGGAATTGCAATCAGAATAACGATTACAAGTAAAATAATTTTTAAAGCTTTCATGGTTTTGGTTTTAAAAAATTAGAAAAATGGTGATTATTGACTTTCTGCATACTTTTTAAAATGATCCAGAATGGACTGCCAACCCAAGCGTTGCAACTCCAACGAATTTTGCGATTCGGCCTCAAAGGTTTCGGTAATCCGGATTTCATCGCCTTGTTTTGAAAAGGTAATAGCTACCATCCGGTTGTCTAACAGGCGGAATTCAATGCGTTCGTACTTTTTTACAATCGTATATTCGCCTTCAAAATCAAAACTGTGGCTTCCGTCTTTGGCAGCCATGGTTGTCCGGAAAGTTCCCCCTTCGCGCAAATCGTTTTCGGCAGAAGGAGCATGCCAGTCGTCGGTAGCATGATACCAATGGGTGATGTGTCCGGGATCCGTAAAATATTCCCAAACACGCTCGATCGGCCCTTTTACAGAAGTCTCAACGGTTATTTTTTCTGTATTCATATTTTTCAGGATTAAATTTGAATCTAAATAACAGAATATTCAGCGTTTTGATTTCATGGCTTTCACAATTTTTAAATTGGGATCGGTAAGTAATTAAGTTGTGTTGAGTTGTTGAATCGTTAAACTGTTTAATTGTTTATTATTTGGTGAAATCGGGGAAACGGGGAAGCTGGGAAAATAGGGGTATACTTGGCTCTGCCAATTATGATAATTTAATCTAATAATATTCGATTTTAACATCGTATAGTAAAAGGTAAGTAGTTTGTTGAACTGTTGAATCGTTGAGTTGTTGAATTGTTTATTGGGTGCAGGGTAAAAGGTGAATGGTAAACTTGTTACGCATAAACGTGTTAACACCCCCGCCCTTACGGGCACCCCCGCAAGCGGGGGATAGTTTGTTGTTCGTTTTTTGCGTTCGTTTACTTGTCACCAAACCTCACTTTCAATTCTCCATTTTCAATTGAAAACAAAACTTGTTTACTTTTCTTCGTACGCTTTTTTCAAGGCTTCGATATTGAGTTTTTTCATTTCGAATAGGGCCAAAGTGACCCGTTTGCATGGTTCGGAATCGGGATCCTGGATCAAATCGGCCAACAAGGTAGGCACTACTTGCCACGACACGCCGAATTTGTCTTTCAGCCAGCCGCATTGTTGAGCATTGGGATCGCCGCCTTCTGTAAGGCGTTCCCAGTAATAATCGACTTCTTCTTGTGTTTCGCAGTTGACAACAAACGAAATGGCTTCCGTGAACCGGAAGATGGGGCCTCCGTTGAGCGCCAGGAATTCTTGTCCGTCCAAGTTAAATTCAACGGTCATCACCGAACCTTCGGGACGCCCGTGGTGTTCAAATCCTTCTTTGCCGAAACGCGTAATGCGGCCGATGGAGGCGTTTTTAAAAATAGATGTATAAAAGCGTGTGGCTTCTTCGGCCTGGCTATCGAACCACAAATTGGCGGTAATGAGTTGGGTAATGGACATGGTAGTTGCTCAATTGTTGAGTTGTTGAACTGTTTAATTGTGAAGCGTGAACAGTGAAGGGTGAGTAGCTTGTTGAATTGTTGAACTGTTTAATTGTTTATTTGTGTCTAAAACCCTTTCTGCTTTTTCCTTTCTGCCTTAAAAAGTTACACAGAGATCACTGAGGATTCACAGAGTTGCACAGAGATTCGGCGTTAAAAACACACTCGTAATTCGTAAATTTTCATTCGTAATTAAGAAATTCTCGTCAACTTGTCTACTAATTACGAGGCGTTTCTGAAATAAATTCGCCTCGGTCGGTAAAAAAGGTTTTCAATTCTTTTCCACTTTTTTCGAGGTAAATCCGGTATTGGGTTTCATATGCGGTGCACATTTTTTCGGCATCGTCAATCCGCCAGCCTTTGTAACGGTTATTCACGGATTTTTTCACAGCATCCGGAATGTCACGGTTCGTAATATCGACCAGGCACATGAGCAAATTTCCCTTCGAATCGTACAAAGCAACGATGTCGACGTTGTTTTGTTCAAAATCGGCTTCGTAAAAGTAATCGTACGTTTCCCAATCGATTTCGCGGGCTTTTGGAAAATGCTCCTGAAACCGGTTCAGTACGGTTTGCGGCGGCTGGTTAATGTCATTTGCTTCCTGCGAATAATAACGATTTAACAGGGAGTCCAGTTGTTTTTTCGGGTATTCGGTAGCTAAAGGAAGTTGTTGCGCGTTTAACGCTGCTGAGCCAAAAAAGAAAGACAGAATGAGAAGAAGGATGGGTTTCATTTTGATTTTTTATGTAAAAGTAATCAAAATAAATAGCTCATACTTGTTTTTTTATGGGAATCCAGATTTCTTCTTCCGAATCGGGCGCATTGTTTTTATATTTTTTCCCCAACACTTCAAAGTGGGGTCGTGCCGGATCCAATACAAAACCCGACTGGGGCAGCCATTCTTCAAAAATATACCGGAATGTCCGTTCTCCTTCTTGCGGGGCCCCGGCATGCAAAAAAAGCGCGTACCAGCCGCCCGGCAATACAAAGGCCTTCATTCCTTCCGGAACTTTGCTGAAATCGGCAACTTCTACCGCTGCCCGTTTTTCGAACGGCCGGTTGAAATCGAAATGGTTAAAATCAAAGGTTTCCGGGTATATTTGTATTGAATAAAGCAATTGGTTTGCGGCATTGGTAATTTCATGCCGGCGGGGCATAAAACTCTGCCAGAGTTTTGTTGTCAAATTATTTGCAAAAGTCATTTGCAAACACATTCCGATTAATTTTTTATTTGCGATGGATTGGGTTCGTATAAACATGAATATTTTCTATTTGCCGATTTCGATTTGAATGTTGTCGTACTTCTTAATGGAGCGGTATTTTGCAATACGGTCGATCACGAAACGCGAAACAGCATCCCAAACCATAAAAGTCCCGCTGATGTTGACAAAATCAAAGAAAAGTTGTGAAACATTCCGGCTATTCAGAAAATAACTTACCAGCAACAACAGGGATCCGGCAATCGCCAAACCCATAGAAACAGCCGACACTTTCACGATATTTTTTTTCAGCAATTGTTTTTGAAATTCGAAATTGCTTTGCAAGATATCCAGCAAGGCTGCGTCGGTATAATTTTGCTTATCGGTAAAGGCAAATGAAAGAGCGATTTTTGTTTTGTATGAGAAATGTTCTAACATCCGGTTCAGTTCTTCAAAAACTTCATGGTTGATAAAAGGTAGTTTCTGGGATGGGATCGATAGATTGCTTTCAAATAGTTGGGTCGGGTTCTTAAAAATCAATGGAATCCGGATTTTGCCCCGATCTTCAATGTCCCAAAATTTTTCCAGGATTTCTTTTCGTTTCATGCGATAACGTGCTTGAAAAGGCGAAGATAAAAAAAAGTCCGCCACCATGGGCGAACTTTTTCAGAAAAGGGAGATTCGTTTTTAGAATTTCAAGGCAACTCCTAAATTAAGGAATGTATATCCATACCCTAATTCACCGAATGCAGCAAAATTATCGGTAAAGTAATAACGGGCACCGATAAACTCCGAATGAACTACACCACTACTGCTCGTATTATTTACTTCGAGTCCTCCTTCCCATTTATATTTTACAATATTATACCCTAACATTAAACCTGCATAGGTATCCAATTTGTCAACCAATGCATAATGGAAAACTCCACGCCCGCCAATAATAAAGTTGGATCGTTTCCATACATTGCTGATTTTTGCAGAAGAATAACCGATAATACCACCAACACCGATGGAACTTTTGTCGTTAAACAAGTTATCTTTTATACATAATTCAAACTGGCCCAAAATTGCAGGAGTAGTTTTTACATCAGTATAAAATACACCCGAATATAAGTTACTACCGAACCCTATTGCAATTCCAGCCACTTTGTCTTTCCCCCAAAAAGTAGGAGTTTGGGCCGATACAAACGGTGCACCGATAAACAATGCAACACATAAAATAAGCAGTTTTTTCATGAAAATAATAAATTTAAATTAGCTCCTACTCGTTGGCTTTTCGGAATCCGCCGTTTCGAAATTTTTCAGCAAAACTAGGCTCGGATTTTCCGAAATTCCACCCCCAAAAAGGAGTTTTATCAGGGGCTGAATGCATGGTACGATTCAGTGGGATTCCTCTGCGGAAAATTTGATTTGAATTTGATTTCCTGTTTCGTTACTAAAATCCGGAGATAACAACTTGATTTTTTTTTAATTTTATCAAAAAAATACGGCTATGAAACGGTTCCTGAAATGGTTTGCCATTCTCTTCCCGATCGCATTGGTGATCACCTGGTTTTGCCTTCCCTACTATATGCAGCGGGCATTGGTTTACACCGCACCGAATATCGACGACTACAAAATATTTGAAAACCGGGTGGTAAAAGCAGGCACCCCGGTACCCTGGCAGTTGGATGAGCGGTACAACCGGACGCCCATTTCCGATTCCCTGAAAAAGCCGTTTGAGGATTATCAAACCGTTGCTTTTTTGGTCGCTCAAAACAACCAATTGCTCCACGAAGAATATTGGGATGATTATGGAAAGAATTCCCGGAGCAACTCGTTTTCCATGTCAAAAAGCATTGTTTCGCTTTGCATCGGGATTCTTTTGGATGAAGGAAAAATCCAAAGCGTGGATCAGAAAATCACGGAATTTATTCCGGAATTAAAAGGCTGCAATCAGGTTTCTATCCAGGACTTACTGACGATGAGCTCGGGATTGAGTTGGGACGAAAGTTATTCTTCGCTGTTTTCAATTACCACAAAGGGATATTACGGGAATAATTTAACCCAATTGGTCACCGGCCTCACTCCTATTGAACCCAACGGAACGGTTTATCAATACCGCAGCGGCGATACGCAATTATTATCGATCCTTATTGAACGTGTGTCCGGCAAGACTTTGTCCGATTTTGTTTCCGAAAAATTATGGAAACCGCTGGGCTGTGAAAACGACGCCCTTTGGAGTTTGGATACAAAAAATGGAATTGAAAAAGCGTACTGCTGTTTCAATTCCAATGCCCGTGATTTTGCCCGTTTGGGCCAATTGGTGCTGGATAGCGGTTTTTATGCGGGCAAACAGCTTGTTTCCAAAGAATACATCCGGCAAGCAACCAGTCCTGCTACCTGGCTCCGGGATGACAAAGGCGATACCAACACATACTATGGGTACCAGTTTTGGATTTTGGATTACAAAAATCTACGAATTCCTTGTTTCCGGGGCATTTTAGGGCAGTATATTTTTGTCATTCCCGATAAAAACGCAGTAGTTGTCCGCCTGGGAAAAAAACGCAGCGACGTATACAAAGGCAATTACCCTGTCGATGTGTTTGTGTGGCTGGATGCGGCTTTGGATCTGTTAGATAAACCTCCTTTGTAAGGAACCACTATTACACGCCACGATCAAAACTCCAACAAACCTTTGGCGGCTTTGTAGATTTTTTCTTCATTCGGTAAAATGGCTTTTTCCAGAATATGGTTGAAGCCTACCGGCGTAAATTCCGAGCCTACACGTCGAACCGGAGCATCCAGATACGAAAATGCTTTTTCGGCAATCAGGGCTGCCAATTCGCCGCCGAATCCGCCAAACACCTTATCCTCGTGGACAACCAACGCCCGCGATGTTTTTTGAATGGATTTCAAGATGGCTTCTTCATCCAACGGAATCAACGAACGAAGATCGATGACTTCCACGGTTTTTCCGGTTTCCTCAAAAATACGTTTTGCTACGGCAAGACTCATGTGGGTGGTATTTCCGTAAGTAATGATGGTCAGATGGTCGCCGGCATTGCGAATACGGGCTTTTCCAAAAGGGACTTCAAAACCGTCGGGGACGACTGTTTCCGCCAACGGATCGTTGTACAACGCTTTGGGCTCCAAAAATACGGTTGCGCCTTTGGAACGGATAGAGGTACGCAACAACCCGGCTGCATCATCGGCGAAGGAGGGATATACCACCCGGATGCCGGGAAATGTCGTCAACACGCCTTCAATGGTTTGCGAATGGTACAGACCGCCGCCGATGTATCCGCCGGATGCCAACCGGATGGTGACATTCGGAGAAAAAGCGCCATTGCTGCGCCAGTAGTCGTGCGAGGTTTCAACCAATTGTTCCATAGCCGGCCAAAAGTAATCGGCAAACTCGGCTCCTTCCACCACCACACGGATTTTATCGTTGAAGCGGCTCATGCCGTTGGCTGTTCCGGTAATGTAATCTTCTGCAATGGGGCCGTTAAAAATTCGTTCGATGCCGAATTCCTGCTGCATGCCTTTGGTCACGTTGAAAATACCGCCTTTTTCCTTGTTTGCCACATCCTGTCCCCATAAAAAGGTATCAGGATTGAGCCGGAACTCTTCCTTTAAGGTTTCGTTCAAGGATTGGATTAATTTCATTTTTTTCCCTTCGGATTGATTGTGCGTTCCATCGGGATATTTGCCGGAAACGTAAGCTTCCGGATATACGAACTGGTAAATGGATTCCGGTGTCGGATCGGGAGAAACCATGGCTTTGCGGTGAGCGGCCAACACTTCCTGTTGGGCTTTTTCGTCCAAGGCTTTCAATTCTTCTTCGGTAAATTTCTTGGAGTGTAATAAAACGATGCGGAAACGCGCCAGCGGGTCGGCCGCCAAAGCGCAATGGCGTTCGTTTTCGTCCCGGTATAATTCGTGTTTGTCGCTGTTGGAATGCGAATGGATGCGAACCACGCGGGCATGCACAATCACCGGCTCCTGATGTTCAATGGCGTGGCGCTTGGCTTCGTACATGGCATTCATCGAATCGAAGATATTCTTGCCGTCGCAATAGATAATCCGCAGGTTCTTCATTCCCGAAAAGTTTTCGGCTGCAAAAATATTGGCTGTTTGGTCGCGTTTGGGCACGGATATTCCATACTGGTTGTCCTGAATGACAAACACGACGGGAAGTTTTTCATTACTTGCCCCATTAATGGCTTCATACACATATCCTTCCGATGTGGAGGATTCTCCTTGCGAACTGATGGCTACCGCTTTGACACCGTATCGTTTGATCGCCCGCGCCACTCCCACCGCATGCAGCGTATGGTTGCCGGTATTGGACGACACGTTATGAATATTCCATTCGGGTTTGGCAAAGTGATTGCTCATATGGCGGCCACCGCTTGCCACATCGGCAGCCTTCGAAATTCCGTTCAGGATGATTTCGTCGGCGGTGATTCCTGCCGACAAAGCCGTTTGCATATCGCGATAATAAGGAAACAAATGGTCGACTCCCCGTTCAAAAACCTGCCCAATGGCCAGTTGAATGCCGTCATGCCCTGCGTAAGGAGCATGATACGACCAGCCTAATGCCTGACGTAAGTAATTGGGTGCGCGTTCATCTAATTTTCGTCCGAGAGTTAGCAGGTAGTACCATTTGGTAAGCGTTTCTTTATCAATAGTATCTATTTTAAATTTACGTTCCGTACTCATATAAAAAACAATATTTAAAAAACTGATATTACAACAACGGATATTTAGATTTTGTTTAACCTCAGCATGAAATAAAAAAGGCTGTCTAAACCGAATCTAGACAGCCTCTCTATAAATTTATGAATTACTTATTTCACAATGATCAAACGGCTGGTGAGTGTTTTCTCAGGAGTCATAAATTTCACGAAATAAACGCCGGGTGCGATGTTGCCAGGCAACTCAAATTTATTCGCAGGCACATGGTTGTATTGGAATACGACTTTCCCAAGTGCATTGACCAACGTAATGTTTTTCACATTCGAAATACCCCTGAATTCAACCGTCGAACCAGCAGCAGAAGGATTCGGGAATACTTTTACCCCTACGATTTCATTTGTCGGGGCAACCGCATCGATACCCAAGGTTTTGAAGTTTACTTCCAAACCCGGAACGCTTGCTCCGCTGGTTGTTTCAACAGCCTTTACCTTTATTTGATATTTGTTACCTTTATTCAACGGATTAGACGGAGTGACCACAATCGTTTTGCTTCCGGCCAGGATTTCCGCTGTAAACGAAACAGGCGATTTGGACTCATTCGTGAATGAAATCAAAGACGACACATTGGCATTCGTTATTTCGGCACCACCAGGCATATAAATCGGGGTGGAATAATCAACAATGAATTTCGAATCCAAAGCGACATTGGTATCGCCATCTTTGATATTTGACGCAGCAATGGCCACAGCTTCTGCAGAATAACCCGAATTATAAATGTCTTTGTTGGACGCTTGGATAAATACAACCACCCTCAAATCCGACATTTCTTCCACATGGGTACCGGTCATGTCCACCGAGAACAGAATCGGAACGGGTTTATTCGCTACCAAATTAACGGCCGTTCCGGAAGCATCGGGAACCATTTTCATCATCACATCGTGAAACTCGGTTTGGCCGTTTCCACCTTTATTTTGGGTCGTAATTTTCTCAATAACAGCAATATTCAACTTTGCATTGCCCAAATTTTCAAGCGGCATAATGGATCCCATAATTGTTACCATCTTTCCGTCAATGGTATGCTCTACATTGATATTTACTTTCTTGGGTTTGACACTGGACGTATTGTATGCATTTTGCAATCCGGAAGCCGAACAGTCATATTTGGTCCCATCACAATACATGTCGGGAACAGCACTAACCCCGTAATAAGTTCTACGAACTCCACCCTCTGCCGTATAATAAGGATCTCCGGATCCTGGCCAGTTCATTTGGTATTTCACAACAGAAATGTCGTCACCATACGGAATTACCCACGATACCATTGTATTTGCAAATCCCACACAGGGGCCGCAAGTAGAACTTGTGAAGACCTCGAACATCGGATGACGGCTGGGGCTGCTACTTACCATCGTGAAACTTTTTTCAAGTTGGTTGTTGTCCTCATTATCATCATTTCCGCCGTTGATGTTTGAAATCCAAACCGTCAGTTTGTCGTCTCCCAATTTAAACGGGACATAATCATCACAGGTAAAATTAAAATAGTTCCCGGTTTCAAGATTCAAACCGGAAAAAGAAGTTTTGTGCGTAATGTTATCGTTGAGCTTCCAACTGACATCCAGCGAATGGATTGTGGTTCCCTGCACATTCCGTACGGTTCCCGAAACATATTTGCTTTTGTCATAAATCTTATCGGGAAAAGCCAGGGAAGTAAGCGCCAAATCCAACCCTGTTAAGGCCTCAACCCGGATATCATCGATACACCATTCGATAAACTGGGTTTTCCGGCCCGTAATTTCGAAACAAAACTGGAAGGTGGGCGAATCCAAATCGGTAGCATCCAAAAAAGCAACGTACGTATTAGTGAAATCCGAATTATAAGACAACGAATCTACCTTACGCCAATCGGAGGCTTCATCCTTTCTCGTCAGGACATTAAACGTAAACGGAGCCGTTGACGTAGCATCAAAGTCAAAATACTGCTTGAAAGAAAGTGCAGCAGAAGTTATTCCGGTCGCATCGATGACGGGAGAAATGAATTTTACCGGCGGAAAAATGACAATGGCATTGCTCAACCTCATTTCGGGAACTACGCCGCCCGCTTTTTGAGTTTCGGAAATTTTAAACAGGTTTGCTGCATTACCGGACCAACCTGTGATCGCGCCTGATGAAAAGTCTTCACTGTAAACTACTTGTGAAAACCCATAAACACCGATCATCATGAGGAAAACCAATAAGAGTAAGTTTTTTTTCATCGTGTTAGTTTTTAGAGGTAAAAGAGTTATAGGAATAAGACAAGATAAAAAATTGTTTGTATGCAAAATTACGTCTTTTTATATTAAAAAAATCATTCTTGCTTAGTTTTTTTGCAATAAAAAAGTTTGATCGAAAAATTGATAATTTATTGATTTTTAATTAATTACAACAGATTTGGAAAATTTATTCTGATACAAAAATTTGTCCAACCAATTTTCCACTATTTTTTATCATCCCTCGGAATATCGTTTGTAAAATCAATCACACGCAGCCGCCACGATTTCCCCATTTTAAATTTCCGGTTGGGCACCAAATGCAAAAGTCCTCCCGCACCCACCAAAGAAGCGGATGTAATGGCTTCGTTTTTTGAAACGACTTGCGGCTCATCCGGGGCAATCACTCCGTTTAACGCACTAACCCCTAAATAAAGCACTCCCAACGACGCCAATATTTTCCCACCGGTTTTCCAACCGTTTTTATTCGCAATAACATATTGAATATCCGAAAGCTGGTGCAGCCGTTCTTTATCGATTCGAAAGGAAGAATCATTGATTTGAATGATGTGCCCCTTGAATTTTGTATCATGGCTTTGAAAGGTAATGAGATCGCCAACTTCGTACTGCCGGTATTTGGTCGTTCCCGGACGCTCCAAAAAAAGTATTTTTTGAGCAACAGCCTGATATGCAACGGATGAAAGCAAAAACCAAATAGCAAAGGGCAGAATTTTTTTCATAATAAAAAAAGCTACTTAATATAGAAGGTTTCAAAAGTAAAAAAGTTTGGCTTTTGTCGTGTACAAATATTCTAAAATACTTAAAATTGGAAGCTTTAAAAGACATAAACGGATAAATAGTGTACTTTTGCACCATGAATATTACGACTGAACGTATTTTCGACGCGTTACGCCATGTCATGGATCCTGATCTGAAGAAAGATTTGGTTACCTTGGGAATGATTGAAAACATAACGATTGACGAAAAAAAAATAAGTTTTAGCCTGGTATTGACGACACCCGCCTGCCCGCTCAAAAATTTGATCCGCGACAATTGCATCCAGGCCATCAAAGATCACGTAGATCCGGATGTTGAAGTTTCCGTAGAAATTACTTCACGAACCACTTCGCGGCGCCATATAGCCTCCAACGATCCTTTACACCAAGAAGATTTGCTGAAAAACGTAAAAAATATCATTGCGGTGGTTTCGGGAAAAGGGGGAGTCGGAAAATCAACCGTGGCGGCGAATCTGGCCATCTCATTGGAAAAATTGGGAGCGAAGGTCGGAATCCTGGATGCGGATATTTACGGGCCTTCCGTTCCTTTGATGTTTGATATGATGCATGCCCATCCGCTGGCCAATGAAGTGAACGGACGGACGGTCATCACACCCATGGTGAAACACAACATCAAAATCCTTTCCATCGGCTTTTTTGTCGATCCTGAAAAGGCTTTGATCTGGCGCGGCCCCATGGCATCGAATTATTTGTTGCAGATGCTCACAGGCAGCGAGTGGGGCGAATTGGATTATTTGGTCATCGACATGCCTCCGGGCACCGGCGATATTCATTTGACCCTGGTTCAAAATGCCGACGTTACAGGCGCGATTATTGTAACAACTCCGCAAGAAGTGGCTTTGGCCGATGCGCGCAAAGCACATGCCATGTTTACTCAGGCAAGCATCAATGTGCCGATCCTGGGATTGGTTGAAAACATGTCGTGGTTTACACCGGCCGAATTGCCCGGTAACAAATATTTTATCTTCGGGAAAGAAGGTGGGAAACGCTATGCCGAAGAAACAGGCATTCCTTTGCTCGGACAGATTCCGTTGGTGCAAAGCATTCGCGAGGCCGGCGACAACGGAAGTCCGATTGCGGTTTCCCATGATGTGGTTGACGAAACCAGCTTCCGTAACTTTGCCGAAAACGTTGTCCGGCAAATTGCGATCCAAAATGCCTTGAATTAAATTTCAAAATTCACTACGCGAACTACATTATCATCCGATAAAACCCGAAAGAATGACCGAATTAGAAAGCAGAGTTTGTAGCATCATCGATCAAATCCGCCCGTATTTACAAGCCGACGGAGGCGATATTCAATTTGTCAACATCACGCCCGAAATGGTGGTGAATGTCGAATTGCAAGGTGCTTGCGGTTCGTGCCCTTACAGCCGCATGACATTAAAAAACGGAGTGGAAGAAGCCATCCGGAAAGAAATTCCCGAAATCAAAGCGGTTGAATCCGTTTCTCTGTAACGAAATGCTGGCAACGGATGGTCTCTGTTTTTGTTTTACATATCGAACCCTACAAGAATATTCCAACAGAGACCTTGCTTCAACGCCTCCCTTCGGGTGTGGGAACCCGGAAATTTGAAAACATGACCAATCCTGGCAGTCGTTTGCGTTCCTTTATGGGCGAATGGTTGGCGCGTTACGCCCTTGCAACCGTTTTTTCCTTGCCGTTCGCCGAAATACGCTTTTCTGTTTCCGCAACAGGCAAGCCTTTTCTAACCAGCCATCCCGGACTGTTTTTCAATATTTCCCATTCGGGAAATTATGTGGTGTGTGCCACGGCGCAAAACGAAGTGGGCATCGATGTGGAACGCATCCGCAGAGCCAATTACCTGATTGCGGAACGTTATTTTTCGCCGGCGGAACAGCAAGATTTGTTTGCCTTGCCACTTGACGAACAGCAAGACTATTTTTTCACTTTATGGACGATCAAGGAAAGTTATCTGAAAGCCACGGGACAAGGATTAGCGCTTTCGCTGGATACGTTTACCGTGCAAAAATCGGAAACTGCTTTTAGATTATCGGGTCATCCGCAGGCCGAAAAATTTCAGGTACGCCTCTACCCTATTGCGACGGATTACAAACTGGCTGTTTGTTCGCTGGATCCGGATTTCCCTGCCGATTTTAGAATCATCCGCTGGGAAGACCAGATTCCCCTTTCTTGACCAGATTCCAGTAAAACAAAAAAAACGCCGCAAAAACGGCGTTTTCCTTTATGATTGCTTTTTTTGTGTTATTCCTTGTTGGCCCGGATATCCAGTTTGATATTTACTTCGGGGTATACAAAAGAATCTCCCAATGATTTGTCATTGCCGTAATGGATTCCCCACATAGTACGGTCGATGTTGAAATCGGCGGTTGCTTCGAAATTTCCGTTTGTAAAGATAATTTTTGCCGGGAAAGAGATATTTTTAGTACTGTCTTTCAACGTTAAGTTGCCGCTGATCAAATGGGTAGCATCCTTTAATACCGCATTTGCATCCGGCGTGTGCGGAACGACCTTTGTAATTTCGAACGTTCCGGCAGGGTGTTTTTCCACATCAAAAAAGTCGGGACTTTTCAGGTGGCCTACCAATTTATCTTTAAACTGGCCGGGTTGCATATCCAAATCAACCAAACTGTTCATGTCGATGATAAACTTTCCGCCGGTAATAAGGTTTGTAGCAGGATCAACGGTAAACGTACCTTCGCTTAAGTTGAAGGTACCAAAATGCTTTCCGATCGGCTTGGCGCCCATCCAATGGATAAGACTTTGAGGTAAACTCAGCTTGTAAACATTTCCGGTCCCGGCTAAAGCTTGTTGTTGTTCAGATACAGTTGCTTTATCGCCTTTCAGCCTCGAATTGCGTACGATAATAAAAACGATCACGGCAACAGCCAGAACAGCAAGTAAAATGAAAAGAGTGCTTTTGTTCATTGGTTTTGAATATTAAAAAATGAATACGTAAATAAATAATTTTATGGGAAACAATACAACAGTCGTTTTGCAAAAAGGTTCAATCCAATTTATAATAACGTAAAAACAGGTTATTCATTGTACCCATCCCCTGTTTCGATCCAACCCTCATTTGTCCGTAAGAATCTGCAAAAAACTCCAAATTCATAACGAATGATTACTCCATACGCACTCCATTCCCATAATATTAGCGGTAATACGCATTCAGGAAATTGGCAATGTTTTTTTCGACCCGGTCGGTGATTTGCGTGGTATCAGCACGTTGAAAAGATTCGCCGGTAATGTTTTCGAATAACTCGATGTAGCGTTCCGAAACCTGATTGACAAATTCGGGAGTCATTTCAGGTACTTGCTGTCCTTCTTTTCCTTGAAAATCATGATCGATCAACCATTCGCGCACAAATTCCTTGGAAAGTTGTTTCTGGGGTTCGCCTTTGGACTGCCGCTCTTCATAGCCTTCCTTATAGAAATAGCGGGACGAATCGGGCGTATGCACTTCATCGATCAGGAAAATTTTTCCGTTGGCTTTGCCAAATTCATATTTGGTATCCACCAGAATCAGCCCCATTTGAGCGGCAATTTCAGTTCCGCGTGCAAAAATTTCCTGGGTATATTTTTCCAGCATCTCGTAATCTTCCGGCGAAACCAGGCCTTGTTTCAAAATTTCTTCTTTTGAAATATCTTCATCGTGTCCAACAACAGCTTTGGTCGTAGGTGTGATAATGGGCTGCGGAAAACGGTCGTTTTCTTTCATTCCGCCGGGCATCGGAATACCGCAAATGCTGCGCTTTCCGGCTTTGTATTCGCGCCAGGCGTGCCCCGAAAGGTAAGCCCGAATAACCATTTCCACTTTAAACGGCTCGCAAAAATGCCCCACCGTCACCATGGGATCGGGTGTCGCAATTTTCCAGTTGGGACAAATATCGGCCGTTTCATCCAAGAATTTGGCTGCAATTTGGTTCAAAACCTGCCCTTTGTATGGGATCCCTTGTGGCAGCACCACGTCAAAAGCCGAAATGCGATCGGAGGTTACCATCACCAACAATTCATTGTTTATGTTGTAAACATCGCGAACCTTGCCGGTGTATTGATTTTTCTGATTTTTAAAATTAAAATGGGTTTGGGTGATGGCGCTATTCATATCTATTTAATAATTAACCTATTAATACTTTTTGAGATTGCAAATTTACATAAATTGAAAGATTTCAGCAATAAAGAATGAAAATGATGTTTTTTCTAAAAAATAAATTTCAAAACTTAAAAAAAGTTAATGATATTTCATTATATTTGTACCCATCCAAATAAATAAAAATATAAAAACGTATTTCCATGGCAAGAGGTTTAAACAAAGTTGTTTTAATTGGAAATCTCGGGAAAGACCCTGAAATCCAAGTTTTTGACGGTATTAAGAAAGCCAGTTTTTCGTTGGCCACCACCGAAATTTTACGCGACCGCGAAGGCCGCGATGTTCAGCATACCGAATGGCACAGCATCATCATGTGGCGCGGGTTGGCCGATGTTGCCGAACAATTCTTACACAAGGGTAGTCAAGTGTTTATCGAGGGCCGCATTCGTTCACGCTCCTACGATGGAAAAGACGGTGTCAAGCGTTTTGTTACCGAAATTTTAGCAGATCAGTTGATCATGCTGAATTCCCGTAAGGAAAACGAAAGCAGCACAACCACCACTTATTCCGCTCCAACCGACGAGGTAGTGGACGATTCGACGCCGTTCTAGTAAAAACGTCGCGGCGTTTTTTACTTCAGTTTACTTTTTTATTCGTATTCGTAGCGAATACGGTATTCTTGTGCATGTTGCCGTTCTGTTTCGCCAGCATACACGTAGATTGACTGCAAGTTTTTCCCTTCGTAGGTACGTTGGATTTTACCTCTCAGGTTGCCGCTTGCTTCGCGTTCTTCCTGCAATACGATGTTACCTGCTTCGTCATATTCGTAGGTACGGTCTACGATTCCGTTAACGGTTTCTTCTTTTACGGCAACCACTTGTTTTTTATCGTTTTCGGTAAATGAATACCGTTCCATCAGTTGGTTGCGTGTATTGTATTTTTTGGTAAGTTCCAGTTCCTTGTTTTCGCCGTACTGATGCACTTGCCGGTACAATTCGTTGAACCAGTTGATATTTTCTTCGATCAGATTGCCGTTTGCATCGTAAGTAAAGCGTTTCTCGGCTTTCACTTTTTTAGAAGAATCGCGTTGGATTTCCGAAACCAGTTTGCCATTTTGGTATTCGTACTCATCCAAAGTTTCCAATTCATCGTCGCTGTTGATCAATTCCTTGCGAATCAGCAGGCCATTTTCATCATAATAACAATGGGTAACATCGGCGTCGGAAAGATCACCATAGTGGAAATATTCTTTTAACAGGCGGTTTTGGTCGTCGTATTCCATTTCGCGACAGGAAGCGATTTCCCCATCGGGGTCTTCAATAATTTCTTTGGTTAAGCTTCCTTTGTCGTTGTAAGCAAAAATATATTTGCTTTCAATTTCGCCTTCGGACGAATAGGTGGTTTCTTCCAATATTTGACCGGCTTCGTTGACCATGCTTTCTTGAAAAAGTTGTTCTTTTTCACGGATTTGCTCTTCGGTTAAATCGTTGATATACTGCGCCCGGTAAGATTTGATTTTCATATTGTTATTTAGTTTTTGAGTGAAAGGTGAAATGTCTGTTTAATCGTTTAATTGTTTATTTGGTGAAATGGGTAAATAGGGAAAACGGGGAAGTTGTGGAAATGGTTAAAGGTGCAAGGTCAACGGTAGAGGGTGAAATAGGAGTAACCTTATTTTTTTTGACTACGATAATTAAATCTAATATTATTCTGTTTTAATCGCATAAAGTAAAATGCCTGTTTAATCATTTATTTGTGAACGGTGAGTAGTCGGTTGAACTGTTGAATCGTTGAGTTGTTGAATTGTTTATTGGTACAGGAGAGTAAAAGGTGAATGGTAAACTTATTACCCGTAAACCTGTTAACGAATCAACTTCAATTTTCCATTCTCAACTTTCAATTAAACAAGCTCTCCTTTCAGCGTGGCTGCGGAGCAATCGGTAATTTTGACTTGGGCGTAATCGCCGATTTTAAAATTACCGCAGGGAAATACCACCACCTTGTTTTGCGAGGTACGGCCGAAAAATTGCTCCTGACTTCGTTTCGATACGCCTTCGATCAATACTTCAAAAGTTTTTCCAATATCTTTTTGATTGCTTTCTAACGATAACAGCTGCTGCAAATGGATGATTTCCGTCAAACGGCGGCTCTTTACTTCTTCAGGTACATCGTCTCGGTATTTTTTTGCGGCAGCGGTATTGGAGCGTTCGGAATACTGGAACATAAAGGCAGCCGCATAGCCCACCTGACGCATCAAACTCAGGGTTTCCTGATGGTCTTCTTCGGTTTCGCCGCAAAACCCGGCAATCACATCTGTCGAAAGGCTACATTCGGGTACAATCGTTTGGATGGCTTTGATGCGTTGCAAATACCATTCACGGTCGTACGAGCGGTTCATTTGTTTCAGCATGCGCGAACTGCCGCTTTGTACCGGCAAATGGACGGCTTTGCATACATTGGGATAGTTGGCAATCACATGCAACAGTTCATCGGACAAATCTTTGGGGTGCGAAGTGGCAAAACGGACCCGAAGTTTGGGATTCACCCTGGCAACGGCTTCCAATAATTCGGGAAATTTAACGACGGAACCGTTTTCTTCCCAACGGTAGGAATTGACATTTTGTCCCAACAGGGTCACTTCCCGGAATCCTTGTTCGAATAAGCCGGCCGCTTCATTCAGAATGGTTTGCATGTTGCGGCTGCGTTCTTTTCCCCGGGTATAGGGTACAACGCAGTAGGCGCAGAAATTTTCGCAACCGCGCATAATGCTGATAAATGCGGTCACGCCGTCGTCGCCCAAACGAACGGGCGAAATATCGGCATAGGTTTCTTCGGCCGAAAGCAGCACATTTACGACTTTTTGTCCGGTTTCGGTTTGTTGCAGCAGTTGCGGCAACGAACGGTAGCCGTCGGGCCCTACAATTAAATCGACGTGGCGTTCTTCTTCCAAAAGCTGGTCTTTCAAGCGTTCGGCCATGCAACCGAGAATTCCGATTTTCAACTGGGGATTTTTCTTTTTCAGGGCTTTCATTTCCGAAAGGCGGGCACGCACGCGTTGTTCGGCATTGTCACGAATGGAACAGGTGTTTACCAGAATCAGGTCGGCAGCTTTGATGTCAGCCGTGGATTCGTAATCATGATTTTTCAGGATAGAACCTACGATTTCGCTATCCGAAAAATTCATCTGGCAGCCATAGGTTTCGATATATAGTTTTTTACTCACGTTCTATTATTTTTTTGTGCGCGGGCGTTGCTTTTTTTCGGATTTGTCGTTGAAATAGACTTTTTCTCCTTCCAGCGGCGGGCGTTCGAATGAACGGCGCTCGATAAACGATTTGCGCCCTGCCGTCAAGGGTTTGTCTTCCTTTTTATCGAAACCGCTTGATTTTCGCTCTTTAAAAGGTTTATCTTCTTTTTTGTCAAAACTCCGGGGTTTACGTTCGCGAAAAGGTTTGTCTTCTTTTTTATCAAAACTCCGGGGTTTACGTTCGCGGAAAGGCTTGTCTTCCTTTTTATCAAAACTCCGGGGTTTGCGTTCGTGAAAAGGTTTGTCTTCTTTTCGATCGAAACTTCGAGGTTTACGTTCACCAAAAGATTTGGCTTCCTTGTTGTCGAAACTACGTGGTTTGCGTTCGCGAAAAGGTTTGGCTTCCTTGTTGTCGAAACTACGGGGTCTACGTTCACCAAAGGGTTTATCTTCTTTCCTGTCGAAACTTCTTGATTTTCGTTCACCAAAAGGGTTGTCTTCCTTGTTGTCGAAACTACGTGGTTTGCGTTCGCGAAAGGGTTTGTCTTCCTTGTTGTCAAAACTACGTGGTTTGCGTTCGCGAAAGGGTTTGTCTTCCTTGTTGTAAAAACTCCGGGGTTTACGTTCGCCAAAGGGTTTATCCTCTTTCCTGTCGAAACTTCTTGATTTACGCTCGGCAAAAGATTCTTTTTCTTTTGAAAAAGCGCCCTTTTCTCCCATATTTTCGGATTCTCCATCCGTGAAGAATTTCCTTCGAAGGTCTTGTTTTTCTTGACGGCTTAAGGATTTACCCAGATCGCCCCGGTCGCGTTTTACTTTCGAAAAGCTTTCCGTTCTGCCTTCTGCTTTCTGCATCCAAGGTGATTCCCCCATTTCCCCTGCTTCCTCTATTTTATCCCTTTTGTTTTTCGCTTTCGGCATTCGGTGTTCATCCTCCATTTCCCCTGCTTCCTCTATTTTATTCCTTCTGCTTTCTGCTTTCTGCATTCCTTCTTCTTCCCGGCTCAGGTATTTCCCTTTCTTCGATCCCTGATACAATTCAAACTTCAACACTTTGCATTCCAATGGACCGTTCCATACATTGAGGGTTTGCGAGGATTTCAGCCCGATGTTTTTCAAGGCCCAAAAATCGGCGCTAATCACCCAAGCGGTATAATTCTGGAAATTTTTCTTTAACACATCTCCCAGGTCCCGGTACAATCCAACGATATCATCGGATTTAACCCGTTCGCCGTAAGGCGGATTCGTAATAAGGTATCCGGGTTGCTCGAAATCCAGCGTCAGATTGCGGATGTCTGCAACCTGCAATTGGATGTCTTTGTGCAACTTGGCGGCTTTTACATTGGCCTTGGCAGCCGAAAGGTTTCTGGATGAAATATCATAGCCTACAATTTCGTACTCGAATTCGGTTTGCCGGTCAAACGCTTCGGCTTTGACTTCTTCAAACAGGTCGCGGTCGAAATCGTTCCAATACATAAAACCGAAATCTTTCCGGTACATGCCGCAAGGAATGTTGTTGGCGATCAAAGCGGCTTCGATCAGCAAAGTGCCCGAACCACACATGGGATCGATAAATTGGCAGTTTTTCTTCCAACCGCTCAATAAAACCAAGCCGGCGGCCAAAACTTCGCTCAGAGGAGCTTCGGCATTTGAAACCCGGTAGCCGCGTTTGTGCAGCGAAGCGCCGGAACTGTCCAGTTGGATATCGCAGGCATTTTGACTAATGTGTATGTGAACCCGGAAATCGGGATTGTCGGTATCCACGGACGGGCGGCGGCCGTTATTTCTCTCGCGGAAGCGGTCGCAAATGGCGTCTTTGGTTCGCAACGCTACAAAGTGCGAATGGGTCATTTCCGAATCAAACACCACGGCATCCACGGCAAAGGTTTGTTGGATGGAAAAGTATTGTTCCCAGGGAAAACGGTTTACATTCAAATACAAATCGTCTTCGTTATCCAGTTCGAAGCGGTGCAGGGATTTCAAGACGCGCAATGCAGTACGGCAATTGTAGTTTGCGGCGTACATAAGTTTCTGGTCGCCGGTAAATTCCACGGCTCGGGTCAACACTTCAATGTTTCCGGCTCCCAATTGGGTGAGTTCGTTGGCCAAAACTTCTTCAAGCCCGGCATAGGTTTTTGCGACAAATAGCGGATTTTCGGTCAATGTATTTTGGGTTTAATGTGATTTTTGTAATGTGAAATGGATGTTTATTGAATTGTTGAGTTGTTGAACTGTTTATTTGTGAAGGGTGAACAGTGAAGAGTGAAATGCCTGTTTAATTGTTTATTTGTGAAGCGTGAAGAGTGAAATGCCTGTTTAATCGTTTAACTGTTTAATTGTTTATTTTGTATCTTAAATGCTTTCCGCCTTCTGCTTTTTCCTTTCTGCCTCCTGTAATTAAAAACCCGTTTACTTGTATCTAAAACTCATTCGTAATTTTTAATTCATAATTCTCAGTTAGCATAGATTTTTTCCAAGAAGCGTTGTTTATCGACAATCACGCGCTCGTGGGTGCCTTCGCCGATCAAATCATCACCATCATAAGCCTTGACGTCAAATTGCAGCTTGCGGTTGTCGACAGCGGTTAAAGTGGCGGTGCAGGTAATTTTGCTTCCAACGGGAGAGGCTTTCAAGTGTTTGATGCAAACTTCGGTACCCACAGTGACGGCTCCTTGCGGCAAAAACGGAAGCACGGATTCCATGGCCGTATGCTCCATAAAGGCAATCATGGCAGGGGTTGCAAATACTTCCACTGTCCCCGATCCGTAAACGGAGGCTGTTTTTTCATACGTAACGATCAGTTCTTTTGTCAAGCTTAGTCCAAGGGTCATAACGAAAGCAATTTTTATGTAATCAGAGAACTTTTCTTGTTTTAATTTATTTCCACAAATTTCTTTATTTTTCCGGGCTGCGCCCAATTCATGGTACCTTCCATTTTGAGGGACCGTAAATATTTTTCAATCCGCTTGTCTTGCAATCTTTTCAGTATCCGCAACGCTTCTTTTTTTAACCTTACCGGGATAAATGCCTGCAAAGATTGGTTGGCCTGCCAGTTTCCTTCAAAAAGCTTGGGAGAAAACGTGGTTTTCCCATAGGCTTCCCAAACAATTTTGTAGGGAAAAAAATTGTATTCCCCGACTCCCAGCATTGCCCACCAATGTCCCCGGTTCAAAATGGCGCTCAGCATGGTTCCTTTCCGGTTTTTCAACGCAGTTTTGTGGCGGAATAAATATTTTTTCAGGGATGGGAATTCCTCCAGTTGACTCAATTCCAAAGGCTTTCCGTTTTTGTTATACGGGATTAAAACCCATTTTGACGGCTGATTGGGGGAAGTTTCAAATTCTCCGGCCGTTAACAAAGGATATATGAATTCTTTGGGTAACGGAACCGAGTCGACCCTTTTATTGGAAAGCAAAACCGTTTCTTCGTCCAGTTCACAACAGGTATCGAAGAAAAACAGTTCGTTGGCTCCGCAAGTGTTTATTCCTTGCCGTGGCAAGGATTCTTTGGGTATCGCAATGGGTTCGAAATCATCCAATAGGTCTTCTTCGTTATTTCCAATAATGCTGAGCGGGTCGGTAGAAGCAAATAAGGGCTTTGCAACATGTTGAACCCAGTTTTCGTTTTCCATGCGCAAATAGGCAATGGGAAATGAAGGTTTCTGATCCCTTTTAAAATGCGCCAATCCGTACCGTGTCGAAATTTTACCGAAAATATCCAGGGTTTCAAAATCATACACTTTTTCAATCGAATAGTTGACGTGATTGATGCTGTAAGTCCTGAAATTCTGATTGGCACCATCGTTAAGCAAAAGCGAAAGCGGCATGAAAAACACGGCTTCGCCGCCGGGTTTTAGAAAATCTTTGATGGCACGCTGAATGATCAAGGCGGCAAAGTCGATCCGGCTTCCGCCCAACAAAAGATCCTGGCTGTTTTTAATTAAATCGTACGTAAAAAAATAGGGTTTGATTTTTTCTTTGTACTCGTCGGGCAAGTCCACAAAATTCTGCCAGGGCGGATTGCCGAAAACGAAATCGAAAGCCTTGTTTTCAAGCAAAAGAAAATCCTCGTTTGTGAAATTCTTCGACATGTTTACCCGGTACTTTTCACGAAATTTTTTGAGCGCCTGTTTGTAATATTTGGTATTCAGCTCGTTTCCAAACAGGTTGGAAACGGGAAGCTCTTCGATTCGTTTCCCTTCGTACAGCCCGAATTCAACCAAGGCCTCCAGCAGGTTGCCTTCGCCCATGGTCGGATCGAAAATCGTGGCTCCGTTCATCCATTTTGAATAAAGATCAAATTCGGCAATAGCAAATTGCCCCCATTCGATGGGAGTAAAGACATTGCCAATGCTGAGTTTTTTATCCTTGGAATTCAAATCGGTGGTTATTTTGCAAAACTTATTATTGAAAATTGAAGGCAATCGTTTGCTTTACGTCGGGGTGCAAGCTGACACTAACCGGGCAGGTATGTGTGGCATATTGGATAATCTTTTTCTCTTTGTCGGAATATTCAAACGGCGGAAAATCCATTTCCACAATGATTTCACCGATGCGGCGGGGATTTTGCGCCATAATTTTGGTTACCCGCAATTTGGTTCCGTCCACCGAAAAGCCATGCGCTTGTGCCGCAATTCCAATGGTTGTGATGATACACCCTCCCAATGCCGTTACGAACAAATCGGTCGGGGAAAATGTTTCACCCTTGCCTTTGTTGTCGAGCGGCGCATCGGTTAATAACTGGTTGCCGGATTGTACGTGGACGGCTGTTGTACGTAAATCGCCAAGATATTCGATTTGAATGGTTTCCATAAAACAGATTTTGGATGCGAAAGTACAAAATCATTGCCACTTAGCCGAATAAGGGTTTATTATGAAACCATAATTTTGTTAAAATATTGTTAAGCAACTGATTGCAAATGGATTCTAAGTAATTTTGAACCATGAAAAAACAGACTTTTATCACCATAATCAGTATATTGAGTATCACGCTGTTGGGTATTGTTTTGCTTCAATTTTACTGGATCCGGAATGTCTACCAACTGGAAGAGAATAATTTTAATAACAAAATAAACGTTGCATTAAAAAGTGTTGTAAACCAGATTTTTGTAAAAAACAACCTCTGCCGCCTGGAAGTAGGCCCTACCAGCGATACGTTGCATCAGAATTTGGAAATCTCTCCCACCTTTAACAAAGTCGTACTCAACTCGTTGGTAAGTGTCGAGTTTACGGCCGTCGGCATTTCATCGGAAAAATATGTTTACGGCATCATTAACAAAAGCGACTCGACTTTACTGGAAATCTCGAGCATGTCGGCAAAAGACCAGTTGATGAAATCGCCCCACTTTGTGGGATTGAGTTTGTTGTGCGATGATTGTACCTTTGTTTTGGCCGCCTATTTCCCCAACGAAAATACGTATGTATGGCGGAAAATCCTTCCGGGTATTATATTGAGCGGCGTATTGATTACCGTATTGGTGCTTTGCGTGGGCTATACGGTTTGGCGCTTTTTGCAGCACAAAAAACTGGCCGATATGAAAAACGATTTCATCAACAACATGACCCACGAGTTTAAAACGCCGATTGCCACGATTTCCCTGGCCAGCGAAATGTTGCAAAACTCGTCGATACTGGCTTCGGAAGAAAAAACGAGAAAGTATGTGCGGATTATTTACGATGAAAATGCGCGCTTAAAATCGCAGGTGGAACAGGTATTGCAAACTTCGGCCTTTGAAAAAGGGAAATTGAAATTTAAGCTTTCGGAATTCGATTTGCATGATATGATCCGGAACATTGCTGAAAATTTCCAATTGACAATGAAGGAGCGTTGCGGGCAGTTGAGCGTTAATCTGAAAGCCAGCCGGTCGATTCTTTTTGCCGACAAACTCCATATTGAAAATGTGATTAATAATTTACTCGAAAATGCCAATAAATATTCTCCGGAAAGCCCCAATATCACGTTAACAACGACTTCTAACGATGCGGGAATCACCATTTCCATTTCTGACTGCGGAATCGGCATCAGTGGGGAAAATCAAAAGCTTATTTTCAACAAATTGTACCGGGTCCCCACCGGAAAAGTGCATGATGTGAAAGGCTTCGGTTTGGGATTGTTTTATGTAAAAACCATTGTGGAGGCGCACGGCGGCAAAGTAAAGGTGAGCAGCGAGCTGGGTAAAGGAAGCTGTTTCGAGGTGTTTTTGCTGTATAAATCAAAAATAAATACCAAATACCTGGAAGTCTAAATGGTTTATGAGGTAACAGTTAACAAGTAGACTAGTAAACGGGTTTTTGATTGAAAATTGAGAGTGGAAAATTGAAAATGGAGTTGAGGCAAGCAAACAACGAACAACAAAAAACAACACTTTTCACCGTTCACAAATAAACAGTTAAACGATTAAACAAGCATTTCACGTTATGCGATTAAAATAGAATAATATTAGATTAATTTATCTCATTCAATCAAAATCGGACAGGTTCCTATTTAACCTTTTGGCAACCAAATGTTAACTGTAAGCCATAAACTTGTTACCTTACAAATAAACAATTCAACAGTTCAACAATTCAACAACCATTTCACTCTCTACCGTTGACCTTGCACCTTTAACCATTTCCACAACTTCCCCGTTTTCCCCTATTTACCCATTTCACCAAATAAACAATTAAACAGTTCAACTCCCTGAGTTTACGAAGGAGTAACATAGTTCCGACAGAAATACCATAAAAAAAGCAGCCCGCAGGCTGCTTTTTTACATTTGATCTAATAGATCTTATCTTACCACCAAACGTGACGTTGCTTTGATATTGGTAGCTCGATCAAGAACTTCCACAATATAAACGCCCGGTTTCAGTTTGCTGGCATCCATCCGGTAGATTGCGTCCGAACTTTCAGCGCGGAGCATCGCAATTCCTTGCATGGAATAAACGGTTACTTTGTAATGGGTTGTTTTTTGATTTTCAATGATAAATTGCTCCGAACAAGGATTGGGGTACAGTTTGAATCCGGCTTCGGTTAAAGACGGAATGCCCAGGAATCCGGGTTTTGTCAATGTGAAATCGTCGATTTCCCAAGTACGGGCATTGGTCGTGCCGCAAGTGTATTTGAAAGCAATGTGCACATTGCTTTGATTTGCAAAATCAGCCAAATCGATTTGCCCCGAATTGACCCAGGTAAATGAACCGGTGGACAGGATTGCCCGGTTGGTGTATTCCGTCCAGGTTGCCGTTGTGGGATCCCCGCTCGTATAGTTACTTGAAACCCAAACCGTCAATGTATTGTCTCCCGAACCGTAATTCATCGCGGAATAAAACGAGAAAAATTGTCCGTCCTCAATGGCAAAGGATGGTGAAATCAGCCAATCTTCGCTGGCTTCGGTGGTGGTGGCATCAATGTAGCCGGTCATCTTCGCGCAAGGCGAGTTGTTGATTCCGTACCTCGCAATGGTATCCCATTTTTGCACGTTTCCGAGAACCGAGAATTGCGTCCAGGGTGTTAAGCCATTACTGAAATTTTGCGTGGCAACAACCGCCGAAGAAGTGACATCAGCGGAGGGAGCCGTACCATCGGTTTTGTAATTAATGTTTGAACCCGAGTTTGTGTACGGATAAATATAAAATTCAACGCTGTAACCCGGTTTTACTTTCTCAAAAGTATAGGTTTTCACTCCGTAAGCCACGTTTTTGATACCGTGATCGTCATTGGTTAAATCCACATCATCGGCTTGGTAAACGCCATCAACCGGAGGATTTGTCCACTCAACTTGTTTTCCTTGTGTTTTTTCATATGCCAAAATCAAATAAGCATCCGGAAGTTGGCCGCCGGTCGCATCGTCCCAGGTCAATTCAATGGTGGTGCCTTTAACAACCGCTTTAAAATTGGTGGGATAGTTCGTCGGTTCAGGCTTGGTAGTTCCCTGGTAGGATGTCCACGTTACGTTGTCAATCATTACCTGACCGGCTACATTGTCGTATTGGCGGAATTCGATGGTAAAATCACCGGAAACATTCACGGTAACCTGTCCCGAATTTTTCACAACGCCTTGTTCACCGGTGGTTTTTATGTTTTTCACCACGGTTCCGTTGATTAGCAAATCCACGTTTACATTGGATGTAAAAGGTTGTTTGTAATCGAATGAAATCACACCGCAACCATTGTGGATAGTACCCGACAGGATATTTCCGGCCGGTTTGGTGGCATCGGCATATTTACGCAAACAAGGAGTCGGCGCATTAATGGTGCTATCCCCGCGGCATTGCTTGTACGTCCATGTTGAACCGTCTTGCCCGACAAAAGTTCCGTCTTTATAAGCATTTGTCGTTTCGGGAAAATTCGCAAAGGTTTCCAAACCTTGCGCAAAGGCATCTCCTGAGAAGCATGCCAATGCAATGATCATGAATGAGTAAAGAATTTTTTTCATAGTATAAATTTTAAAAAATTTGATTTCAAAAACTGCTGTAAATGTACAAAAAAAGTGCTTTTCCTCTTTTTACAAAAGATTAAAAAAATAATACTTTTTTGTTTCACGGATTTTATTTCGTTTTTCAAACAAAAAACTTGTAAACAAGTGAGAATTAATTCCTTTTACCCATCAACTTTGCATATCCCCAGCGTACGGCAATCGTTGCAAATGCTACCACACTAACGGAACTGACCGGCATTAAAACAGCAGCAAACAAAGGTGACAACAGCCCCTGAACGGCAAAAAACAAACCAATGAGATTGTAGACAATTGAAATAAAAAAACTTAGATAAACAATTCGTACTGAGGTTTTCGAGAATTCCAGGAACTTGTGCAACTGCCCGAATTGCCTGGCTTCCAAGATGGCATCACAAGCCGGCGAAAAATGATAAATATCGTCGGCAAGGCTTATGGCCACATCGGCTTCCTGCAAAGCTCCGGCATCGTTCAATCCGTCGCCGATCATGGCAACGATATGTCCCTTGATTTTCAGATTGTGAACATAATTTTGTTTATCCAGCGGTAATTGATTGAAATGCAAATGATCCGGATCGGGAAATATCCGGACCAAATGGGAATATTCCCGATCGTTGTCACCGCTCAACAGGTGAAGTTTCCGGGGAAAAAGTTCGCGAACAACGTTGCTCAATCCTTCCCGGTAACTATTTTGTATGGAAAACCTCCCTCGAAATACATGGTTAAAAGAAACCGATACCGAAGAGCCCGGAAAAGATTGTTTTTCAGCCGGGTTTTGGACAAAGTGAAAAGCGCCCAATTTGATGGCAATCCCGTTTATATTCCCTTGCAACCCTTTTGAAGCCGTTTCCTGGTACGCTTCAACAGGGAACGTTTGAGGAGATTCCAAAAAACTACTGACCAAAACCGATAAAGGATGGGTGGAATTCCGGGAAAGGGAATAAATCACCGCCTTTTCTTCACCGGAAAGCGGCTCTCCGATCCATTCCAAATTCATTTTTTGCGAATACGTCAGGGTGCCGGTTTTGTCAAAGACAACCGTGTCCACTTTGGAAAGCGTTTCAATGACATCGGTATTTTTCAAGTAAAAACCATTCCGCCCGAAAAGCCGCAACGTATTTCCAAAAGCAAAGGGGACGCTCAATGCCAATGCACAGGGACATGCGACAATTAAAATCGAGGAAAATACAGGTACGGCCTTGGATAAATCTACAATCGCCCAATAGCCTGCGGCTGAAAACGCAACCGCCAAAATCCCGAATGTGAAATAACGCCCCATCCGGTTTACCAGTTTCTGAAGCGGTTTGGGTTCTGCTGAAGTACTCCACAACTGCGTTAAGTAACTTTGCTGCACTTTCTTTTGTATTTCCAACACAATACTGCTACCTTTTTGACGTCCGCCCGCATACACAAAATCTCCGGATTGTTTTTGCACCGGAATGCTTTCGCCGGTAACAAAACTATAGTCGATATGGGCAACTCCCTCAAGGAGAACAGCATCCGCCGGAATAAACTCGTTATTCCGCACCCGTATGCGGTCGCCTTCCGATAATTCACTGATGGGGATGTATTCTTCTCCGGACAAAGTGCAGCGGGTCACAACAAGTGGAAAGTAGGATTTGTAATCCCGGTCGAACGCAAGGGCTTGGTATGACTTGCTTTGGTACCACTTTCCAATCAACAGGAAAAATACCAGGCCGGCAAAACTGTCCATATAGCCGATGCCTTGTCGGGAGGCAATGGTAAAAGCGCTTTGAAGAAACAATGCCAAAATACCGATCGATAATGGAAGATCAATGGTCAGCACTCGTTTCCGGAGGCTTTTGTAAGCCGAAAGCAGGTAATCGCTGGCGCTGTAAAGCAAAACCGGAATAGCCAACACCAGTGCAATCCAACTGAGTACAGCGGTCATTTGGCCGTCCAGCAATTCGTTTTTTGCCAGGTAATCGGGAAAACTCAGCAACATAATGTTCCCGAATGCAAATCCGGCCACTCCTATTTTAGAAAGTAACTTCCGGTTGGGGCGTTGTTGTTTTTCATTTGTTTCCCGTTTGGGCGTCAACTCGGGAATGTAATGAATGCTGCATAACAATTCCACCAACTGGCGAAAACTGGTGTTGCTTTCGCGAAAGGTGATGCTGACTTCCTTACGGACAAAATTGACGGAACTTTGCAAAACGCCTTTATTCAGCGTCCGCAAATTTTCCAAAAGCCAAATGCAGGAACTGCAATGAATGGCCGGAATAAATAAGGTAGTACGGGATATCCCCCCGTCGCTGAATTCGATAAACAGTTTTGAGAATTCGCTTTGATCCAAATAAGCATAGTTGGATTCGAACGCCTCGTCTTCGATACGGATACCGGGTGTTTTATCCAGTTGGTAATAACCGTCAAGGCGGTTTTCGTGCAAAATGCGATACACCCAAGCACAGCCTTCGCAACAAAATTTCTTTTCCATCCAAACAACCGGATGTTTCCCGCAACTTAATCCGCAATGGCTACACGATGACACGTCTTTTTCGCTCTTTACAATCCAAGAGGCAAAGGAACAAAATAAAACGAAAACAGAAAACCATTTTTTATTTCAATGGTTATTTAAATTTTTGTTGATCAACACTCCAAACAAAGTGTTTTATATAATCTTTTTTATTAAATATAGAAAGAGACAGAACTAATTCTAAAATCTTTCTATAATAAGTTTTTTTCCTTTTTAGTGAAACAAAATGATTTTTTTTTGTTTATTTTTTATACAAATACCCAAAAAAACCCAAAAAATGAGTAACCTATCTATTTTTTCCGTCATAGCAATCTTGTTCCTGTGCAGTTGCAGCAAGCAGGATGACAATTTTGTTCGAAAACCGCCGGTTCAGGCCCAAAACTCTTTATTACTGAGTTCCATTTACATCGACGACGTTAACTTGTGGAAGCTTTTTTCGTACGATGAACAAAACAGGCTGCAACAATGGGAAACCTACAATTTGAGCGGCGATGTGGTCTATCGCTGTGTGTATACATATGGTCTGGACGATAAGATTAAATCCATCTCCCTAAAATACTGTCCAAGCGATGTCGGAGGAGTCGGTTATGTGTATTATGATGCAAACGGACGGGTGGATCACATCACCTGTGAAGGCAATTTGCTTTACAACTATAAATTCTCCTATAATACCAATTCAACAACGGTAGATTTAACCGTCAACGGATTACCGGAAGAAACTACGGCCATTACCATCACCTACCAAAAGGATTTGAAAGGAGATGTCACTGAAGAAAATTATTTGAACCACATCAATCCGAATTACAGTTACAAGCGGATTTTTGCAAACTACGACAATGAAAATCCTTTGCGAAATGCATATACAACCAACCTCAACTCGCTGAGCAGTTTTTTCATTCCGGATTTTGTTTTTTCAAATCACAATCCGCAAACGGAAATTATGCAGCTGTCTAACGGAACGAAAGATGTCTATCTCAATTCGTACGACTACAGTGATATAACCGACAGCATACCGGCCGGATATCCGATACAGCAAGTTTTCTCCAACAGCAATAGTGCAGCCGTTGTAGAGCTTTCGTTTCACTGGATAAAACCCAAACAACAAGAACTGCTGCCGTAAAGAAAAAAAGGCGCTCATATTCTGCAATGAGCGCCTTTCTTTTAAAATCACCAAAATTATACCCGTTTCCATGCCGTGTTCACCAGCATTTTGGTAACCTGCAAATCGGGGTATGCCGTAGCCAGACTCGACAAAATAGGTTGTATATAACTTCCTACCAAAGGGAAATCGTTGACATCATAGGTTAATGTCAGTCCATCGGTTCCCTTGGCGGCAAATTGTATGGCAAAGGTTTGTGTTCCTTCGGTAATATTGATTTTGTTTCCCTCAACCGTATAAGTCCCTGTGGTATTATGCCCCACATACGAAGAAGAGAGTGTACCGTCGGCATTGAACGCAATGGTTTGGCTGGCGTCGGCCGGAATGGTAAGGGCTGCCAACGAGGCTTGCAGAAGGGCATTGGCGACCAGGTTGTTTACTTGAATATCAAAACTTGCTCCATCAAAGGCCCATGTACCTGCCACAGTTGATGCCGCCGGATCATTGTTTTTGTCTTTTTCACAGGAAAAACCGACCATGCCAATCAATAGGGCGACCGTCAACAGTATTGCCCCATGTTTTATTTGTTTCATAAGATTATTCTTTAATTTACTTGTTTTCAGTGTTAAAAAAAATATTCGCAATACGTTCCTTTCTATTTTGACCGGAACTACCTCCCGGCAAAACCGCTCTTTTTCAAAAGAGCATCCAGACTGGGCTCTTGCCCGCGGAATCGTTTGTAAAGAATCATGGGATCCTCGGAACCGCCTTTGCTCAAAATGTTATCGCGGAAACTTTGAGCGGTAGCTTTATCAAAAAGTCCTTTTGCTTTGAAAAGCGAAAAGGCGTCAGCATCCAGCACTTCTGCCCATTTGTAGCTGTAATAACCGGCTGCATAACCGCCGCCGAAAATATGCCCGAAGGTTGTGCCGATGGCTGTTCCGTCAACTGTCGGAAGCACCGCAGCATCGGCAACTGCTTTGCGCTCAAAAGAAGTGAAACCGCCGACTTTTTGGCTCGCTTCTTCCACCGTATTTACCCCTGAAAAATCTTGTGTATACCAGGCCATATCCAGCATTCCCAATGAAAGCTGGCGCATGGTGGCATAGCCCTGATTGTAGAGTTTGCTTTTATTCAATTTCTCTACCAAATCAGCCGGGATCGGTTCGTTGGTTTCGTAATGGTTGGCATACAATGCAAGCATTTCTTTTTCAAATGCCCAATTTTCGAGTACTTGCGACGGCAACTCAACAAAATCGCGCGGCACGGATGTACCGGACAACTCGGAATATTTTGTTTTTGCAAGCATGCCATGCAATGCGTGTCCAAATTCGTGGAAAGCGGTAGTCACTTCCATCGGGCTCAACAACGAAGGTTTATCGCTCGAAGGAGGGGTAAAATTGCAAACATTCACGACAATCGGGCGTACGTCTACCCCATTTTCCATATACTGGGGCGAAAGCGAATTCATCCAGGCACCGGGACGTTTCCCAGCACGGGGGAAATAATCGGCATAAAAAAGCGCCAAATGTTTGCCGTCGTTGTCAAAAACTTCGTACACTTTCACATCTTGATGCCAAACGGCAATATCATGACGTTCTTTAAACGAAACTCCATAAAGTTTGTTAGCCAATGTAAAAATTCCCTTCACCACGTTGTCCAAGGCGAAATACGGACGAAGTTCCTCTTCATTCACACTGTATTTTTCGGCTTTCAACTTTTCGGAATAAAAAGACCAATCCCAGGGCTGCAACTGAAAATCTGCCCCGTTCGCATTCATATATTCCTGAACTGCCTGCACATCGTTTTTTCCGTAAGGCGCTGATTTTTCAAGTAATTTACCCAAGAAATCATTTACATTTTGCGTATTTTTTGCCATACGGTTTTCCAATGCGTATTCCGCATAGTTTTTATACCCCAAAAGCGCTGCTTTTTGGTAACGTAACATCGCTATTTGGATCGCAACCGGACGATTATCAAATTCATTGTCTTTTGCACAGCGCGAATTATAAGCTATATACATTTTTTGACGCAGGTCACGGTTGGGGCAATACGTCATAAACGGAAGATAGCTGGGTTGTTGCAAGGTAAAAATCCATTTGCCGTCCAGGCCTTTGGATTTTGCAATAGCGGCTGCCGATTCTTTGATGTTGTCGGGCATTTCTCCCAGATCAGCCGGATTATCTACCACCAAATGAAAATTATTGGTTTCCGCCAGTACGTTTTCGTTGAATTTCAGTCCGGTTTCCGCCAATTCTTTATCGATGGCACGGAGTTTTTCCTTATCGGCATCGGAAAGGTTGGCGCCATTCCGCGAAAAGCCTTTGTATGTATCATCCAGCAATTTGGCTTGCTCGGGCGTTAGCTTAAGCGAATTACGGCTATCCCAAACCGCTTTTACACGTTTGAAGAGTTTTTCATTTAACGTGATATCATTGCCATAGTCGCTCATCAAAGGCGAAATGTCGCGGGCTACTTTTTGCAGTTCTGGCGTGGTTTCCACGCTGTTTAAATTGAAAAATACGGATGTGGTGCGGCTCAGCAAGCGACCCGATTTTTCCATCGCCTCAATGGTATTGGCAAAGGTGGGCTTTGCCGGATTGTTGGCAATGGCATCGATTTCGGCACGGCCTTGTTTGATGGCTTCCTGAACCGCCGGCAAAAAATACTCAGGCTTTATCTTGTCATAAGGAGCCGTTTCAAAAGGGGTTCCAAATTTTTCAACCAACAACGGATTGGTATTGTTTTGTGACATAAGGGCAAAACTTGATGTTAAAGTAACCACAACACAAATAAAAGTGTTCAAATATCTGGTATTCATAAAATTAGAAAATTGGATGTGAAAAATCGGGCAAAGGTACATGTTTTCTCAATGTGCAACAAATCTGTGGAAAGCTAAAAATGTATCATTCTGTATAGCTTGCCGTAAAGGATACGTTGAAGTTATTCAAAAAGATCTTTTTTACCACAAAGACGCTAATTCCGTAGACGAGCTTTAGACGAACAAAGGGTTATTTCTTCTCAAAAAAATCCCATACGGATTTGGCGACTTCGGCAATCATTTTTGCATTGGTTTCGTAGGGTTCCATCGAATCGGCAACCAGCACGGCAACTGCAATTCTTTTCCCACTGGGAAGCACCAAAATACCGATGTCGTTTTCCGCCGCATTCAAACCGGTTTCACTACGGAAAGAACTTCCCGTTTTATGTGCAACTACAGCTCCGGCTGGCAACAAGCCTTTCAGTTTATCCTTTCCCGTTGATGTTTCGGCCATCATTTTCCAAAGGAATTCACGGCTCCGGTCGGAAAGCAATTGATGTTTTTGAAAAACCAAATCCAAGGTTTGTACGGCCGCCCAAGGCGTGGTGGTGTTGGTATACTGCTGTTCGAAACTTTCGTGCATTTGCGCTTCGGTCGTCCGGATGCTTATCCCCCGGATGCCCGTTTTCCGGATGTATTGATCCACTTTTTCAGGTCCGCCCAGCAAACGGAACAAAATATCGCAACCGTTGTTGTCGCTTTGCAAAACGGTGTAGGAAAGCAATTCTGCCACGCTCAACGAAAATCCGCCTGCCGGATGTTCATCACGCAACGGACTGTGGGTATTGGGAAGCAAATCCGAAGGTGTAATTGCAATCGGTTGGTCGAGCGCCAGTTTCCCTTTATCTACTTGGTCTAAAACCGCCAAAGCCAGGTAGAATTTGTAAACGCTCATGGTCGGATACACATGACTGTCGTTATTAACAGTTAACGTATCGCCCGTATTCAAATCCATAATGGCAACGCCCACCGTCGCATTTTTCCCTTCGAGGATGTGTTCGATTTCCTGTTTCAACAAGCCGGTTTGGGCAAAACAAATAATTCCTGCTAAAATGAACAGCAAGAACAAAAAGATTTTTTTCATAAATTCAGTACAATTCGTTTATTTCCAGCGCGCCAAACGTTTCATCCCACGTGTAAATAACCAGGCTTTAAACTTCGGGAAGCCGCTTTCTATCATTTTTTGGCGGCAATGTTCCTGAAATTCTTTGACGGTACAATTGACCGTAAACGCTCCGTTTTGGTAGCAATAACTGCAATAAAGCGCGCTTTTCGAACCGTCGGCTTCGGTTCCGCCTTGCCCGGGATCTTTAACCAGCGGCATGCCGCAACTTTGACAAAATTTATTGGGATTCATTGTGTTTTATAAAAAATGGAATAACAAATTTAACGTTGCAAATGTACTTTTTTTAAGCTTCCAATGATTTATGGACACAACAAAATGACTCCACAAAGCAAACCGGCGTATGGTTTTGCTTTTTTTAATAGCCGGATCGGTAAAAAGCAAAAAATAGTTTTACCTTTGCAGTCTAATTCTTCGGGGTCGGGTGAATGCAAGGCATAAGTCCCAACCGGCGGTGACAGTCCGCGAATCTTACTCAAAAAGGAAGACCGAAACGGTGAAATTCCGTTACCGACAGTAAAGTCTGGATGGTAGAAGAATCTGCTCAACTCACGCAAAATCAATTGTTTTGTGTGACGGTTTTGAGATGATGCGCCCCGAATGATTTAAATTGTTCGGGATTTTTATTTTATGGAAACCACCAACGACCGCAATTTCATGCTTCAAGCCATTGAACTGGCCAACCTCGGAAAAGGGAAAGTAAATCCCAATCCGCTGGTGGGTGCGGTTTTGGTACGCGATGGAAAAATCATCGGGAAAGGATACCACGAATATTTCGGCGGTCCCCATGCCGAAGTCAATGCCATTGCCCAATCCTCCGGACCCGTCGAAGGCGCCACCATTTATGTAACCCTCGAACCTTGCTCCCACTTTGGCAAAACGCCACCCTGCACCGATTTACTGATCAAAAATAAAATCAGCAAAATTTTTATAGCCGCCACCGATCCCAATCCGTTGGTAAACGGAAAAGGCATCGCACAATTGCAGGCTGCAGGCATCGAAGTAGTTACCGGCTTGTGCGAAACCGAAGCCCTTGAACAAAACCGGGTATTTTTCAAATATATGACTCAAAAAAGGCCGTATGTGCTGATGAAAACCGCCATGTCGCTGGACGGAAAGATTTCAACGCATTTAAATCTTCCCAGCCCGATTACCGGCCCGGAATCGCAAAATTACGTACATCGGCTGCGCAACGAATTTTCGGCTATTATGGTCGGCGTAAATACGGTACTGATCGACAACCCGGAATTAACTTGCCGGTTGCCCGAAGGCGGGCGCAATCCCCGCCGGATTGTGGTAGACAGTCAAGGGCGCATCCCATTAAATGCCAAATTGCTGCAAACGCCCGGTGAAAATCCGGTGATTTTGGCCACCACAGAACAATGCCCGGAAGAAATCCAGCGCCAATTGACGGAAATGGGACATCTGGTGTGGGTGCTTCCACAAACAAATAAACAAGTCGATCTGAATGCATTGGTCGTGGAACTGGGCAAACTGCCAATCGACAGTGTTTTGCTCGAAGGCGGCGGCACCTTGAACGAAGCTGCTTTGCAAGCAGGAATTGTAGATGAAGTTCAAATCCTGATTGCACCTTTGCTGATCGGTGGGAAAGACGCCCTTACGCCGGTCGAAGGTAAAGGGTTTGCCCCCATTGAAAATGCTGTCAAACTTTGTCAAGTAGCATATCAAACGTTGGGACAAGATTTTTTAATCAAAGGAAAAGTAATCAAATAGCCATGTTTACAGGAATTATTGAAGAAATCGGCACCCTGAAATCCATTCGCAAAGCAGCACATTCGGCAGTGCTGGAAATCAACGCAGATCTGGTTTTAAACCAAACTCGGATCGGAGACAGCATCTCGGTAAACGGCGTTTGTTTGACAGTTACCGGGATTTCCGGAACCTCGTTTGCTGCCGATGCCATGCCTGAAACCATGAACCGGTCGAATTTGTATTTGCTGAAAAGCAACGACCGTGTGAACCTGGAACGCGCTTTGCTGCCGACATCGCGCCTGGGCGGGCATTTTGTAAGCGGGCATATCGACGGAACAGGACTTATTGAAAGCTTCCGGGAAGACGAGAATGCCATTTGGATCACGATTTCAGCCGAGTCCTCTCTTTTAAGGTACATCATCGAAAAAGGGTCGGTCGCTCTTGACGGAATCAGCCTGACAGTAGCATCCGTATCGGAAACGGATTTTACCGTATCGGTTATCCCGCATACACGAAACCAGACTACGCTTTGCAGCAAACGCATCCGCGAAAAGGTAAACATCGAATGTGACCTGATCGGCAAATACATTGAAAAACTCATGAAACCGGAAAGCAATCTTCCGCCGAGCGGAGGATTGACAATGGAAAAACTAAAAGAAAACGGATTTTTTTAAAAACATTTTATTATAACGTGTACAGATTTAATACAATAGAAGAGGCTTTGGACGACATTCGTATCGGAAAAGCCCTGGTGGTGGTAGACGATGAAAACCGCGAAAACGAAGGGGATTTGGTGGTGGCTGCCGAAAAAGCAAGCCCGGAAATCATTAATTTTATGGTGAAACATGCTGGTGGCCTGGTATGTATGCCGATGACCGCCGAACGGCTCAACGAATTGCAGATCAATCCGATGGTAGCCAAAAACACCGATAGCAAACAAACGGCTTTTACCGTTTCGGTCGACTGGAAAGACGTAACGACAGGTATTTCGGCACAGGAACGTGCCGAAACCATTTTGCGATTGGTTGATTCGAATTCAAAACCGGAAGATTTCACCCGTCCGGGGCATATTTTTCCTTTGATTGCTCAAAATTACGGCGTATTGGCCCGTGCCGGACATACCGAGGCTGCCGTCGATTTGGCGCGGCTTGCGGGCATGCAACCGGCCGGTGTGATTTGCGAAATCATGAACGAAGACGGAAGCATGGCGCGCGTGCCGCAATTGATGGAATATTGCCAAAAGCATCAATTAAAAATCATTACCATTGCCGACTTAATCAAGTACCGCCGCCAGCACGAACATTTCCTGTCGCGCAAAGCGGTCGCCCAAATGCCCACAGTTACCGGCGATTTTAAAATTGTCGGCTTCCAGAATGAAGTGACCAAAGAACATCATGTGGCTTTGATCAAAGGAGATATTTCGGGCGAAGAGCCGGTGCTGGTGCGCATTCACTCCGAATGCTTGACGGGAGATATTTTCGGCTCGAAACGTTGCGATTGCGGCGAACAACTGCATGAATCACTGCAACGCATTGAAAAGGAAGGACGTGGTATTTTGTTGTACCTTCGCCAGGAAGGACGCGGCATTGGCCTGCTCAATAAACTGAAAGCTTACGAATTGCAGGAAGAAGGTTTGGATACGGTGGAGGCCAACCTGGCCTTGGGTTATCCCGCCGACCTGCGCGATTACGGCGTGGCTTCGGAAATGCTGGCCAACCTGGGTGTAAAAAGAATCACCCTGATGACAAACAATCCCTTAAAAATGAACGGATTAAAAGGATACGGCATTGAGATCGTAGAACGTATTCCCCTGGTGATTCAAGCAAACGACAACAATAAAAAATACATGGAAACCAAAATCAATAAGATGGGGCATCAGATGTAGTTAATTGAAAGTGGAAAGTTGAAAATTGAAAGTGTTTTTTAGATACAAGTAAACGAGTAGACCAGTAAACGAGTTTTTTTAATTACAGAAGGCAGAAGGCTTTTCAATTGAAAATGGAGAATTGATAGTTGAAAATGGGTTTTATACAATTAAACAGTTAAACGATTAAACAGGCATTTCACCCTTCACTGTTCACGCTTCACAAATAAACAATTAAATAGTTAAACGATTAAACAGGCATTTCACCCTGTACCGTTCACCTTGCACCATTTACCTTAATCCAATCACTTCACGCTTCACCGTTCACAAATAAACAGTTCAACAACTCAACAAAAAAAAATAAATTATGAAAACAATTGAAGGAAAACTAATTGCCAAAGGCTTGCGTTTTGGAATTATTGTAAGCCGTTTTAACGAATTAATCGGATCAAAATTGCTGTCTGGAGCCATCGACGCCATTTGCCGCCACGACGGCGATGAAAAAAACATTACCGTGGCCTGGGTTCCCGGCTCGTTTGAAATTCCGCTGGTGGCCAAACGTATGGCGAAAAGCGGCAACTATGACGCAGTGATTTGCCTGGGCGCGGTAATCCGCGGCGCTACGCCCCATTTCGAGATGGTATCGGGCGAAGTTACCAAAGGGATTGCGGCTGTAAATTTGCAAGCCGAGTTTCCGGTAATTTTCGGCGTGCTGACCACCGACACCATCGAACAAGCCATTGAACGCGCCGGAACCAAAGCGGGTAACAAAGGTTTTGACGCCGCCATGTCGGCCATCGAAATGGCAAATCTGCTGAAAAATTTATAGAACTTTGTTTTAGTAGACTAGTTGAGGAGTAGACTAGTAAACGAGTTTTAATTGAAAATTGAAAATGGAGAATTGAAAGTTAAGAATTAAAAATTACGAATGAAAAGTAAAAGTTGAAAGTGAGGTTTGGTGACGGGTAACGGGTAAACAAGATAATTGAAAATGGAGAATTGAGAATTGAAAATGATTCGTTAACAGGTTTACGGGTAACAAGTTTACCATTCACCTTTTACCCTGCACCCAATAAACAATTAAACAGTTAAACGATTAAACAGGCATTTCACGCTTCACTGTCCACGTTTCACGATATGCGATTAGAATAGAATATTATTAGATTTAATTATCCTAATAAACAAAAGCAAGCATTTAATGAGTAAACTAGTGACGAGTAACGGGTGACGAGTGATGAGTAAACGAACAAAAAAAACGAATAACAAACCTTGTTTCATTCACCTTTTACCCTGTACCCAATAAACAATTAAACAATTAAACAATTCAACAGGCATTTCACCCTTCACGGTTCACACTTCACAAATAAACAGTTCAACAACTCAAATACCATGAAAGCGCTATTATTGGTCGGTACGGGCAGTTTTATCGGGGGAATTTTCCGCTATGTGTTGTCGTTGTTTGTAAATACCAAAACGGAAACCTCTTTTCCTTTTGCAACCCTGTCGGTCAATCTGATCGGTTGTTTTTGCATCGGGTTATTTTTCGGGATGGTTGAAAAAAGCGAAGTCCCGCAGGAATGGAAATTATTTATTGCCACCGGACTGCTGGGTGGTTTCACCACCTTTTCGGCTTTTTCGAACGAAACCTTCCTGTTGTTTCGGAACGGTGAAAACATGCAGGCTGTAGCCTATATTCTGGCCAGCATCTTGCTGGGGTTGGCCTGCACCTTCCTGGGACGGTTTACAATCCAACTTTTTCAATAAGAAAATTTGAAATGGAACGTTCTTTATTCATGATCCGAAACAAAATGCAGCAAATTGTCCGGCGGAACAGTCTTCCTGGCAAGCATACCCGCGTAAAGCCTTATTCCGGCTTCTCCAAGGGAAGGCTCCTGCTTGGTTTTCTCTTTTTTGCAGTTTGTTTTTTCACTTCATGCCATTCAAACAAATCCGGCGTTCAAGTCAACGGGCAGGTGGCCGGTTTTGCCCATCAAAAAATCGAGTTATATCAATTGCAGGCGGAAAACTTTGCACTGCTGAATTCGGTCAATGCCGGAAACGACGGACGTTTTTCGTTTTCATTCGAACCGGAAGAAAGCGGTTTTTACATCCTTCAAAGTCCGGATCAGAAAAGAATCACCCTCGTTGTGGAGAAAGGCGAATCCATTACCATCCGCGAAGAAAAAACGCCATCGGGAAACACGATTTCCATCCACGGATCGCCCGGCTCAGAAACCTACCGGACATTTGAAAACCATCTGCAAAAAGGCTTACAAACTATTGACTCGCTGCGGGTCGTCTTAATGAACAGCCGCGACAGAAAAGAATTTTCTGAAATCAGACTGACCCTGGATTCGTTGTTCAACCAACTTTATTTGGAGCAGCAGCAAATGGCAACGAAAACAATCAAAAGCGACTTTTCGTCCCTGGCCAATTTATTGATTGTTAATAAAAATTTTACCAACCGCCCGCTTTTTACCATCCAACGGAATTTCGATTTTTTTGCGCAAATCGACAGCGCGCTTCACCTGAAGTATCCGCAAAACTCGCTGGTTATCGATTTTCATAACAAAATCGAAAGCTACCGCGAAAAAAATCGAGAAACTTTGGCCAAAGCCCGTCAACTTCAACCCGGAACCACGGCGCCCGATTTGGAATTACCCAATGCGGCCGGCCTGCCGGTAAAACTATCCTCGCTCCGAGGGAAAACGGTATTGCTTTATTTCTGGGCTGCCTGGAACCCGCCCAGCCGCGAAGGAAACCTGAATTTGACGAACATCTACAATCAATTCAAAACCAATAATTTTGAAATTTATGCCGTTTCGCTCGACGAGGATGCCAGCCTTTGGAAAAGCGCCATCAAAAAAGACAAAGCCTATTGGATACAAGTTTGTGATTTAAAATCCGTAAATTCGCAGGCTGCTATCGTTTATGGCGTTCAAAACTTGCCGCAAACTTTTTTGATTGACAAAACGGGCGTTTTGCAGGCGAAAAATCCCAGCCTCGAAGCGCTGAAAGCTTTTTTACAGAAAAACAAATAACCTTAACATAGAACCCGATTGCCTTTGACAACCCGCTCCAAAATTTATTTTGCTTCCGATTTTCATTTCGGTATTCCCGACCGCAAAGGCAGTCTGAAACGGGAAGCCTTGTTCGTACGTTGGCTCGATGAAGTCAAAACGGATGCCGCCGCCATTTATTTGATGGGGGATTTGTTCGACTTCTGGTTTGAGTACAAAACCGTGATTCCGCGCGGTTATGTACGTTTGCTGGGAAAACTGGCCGAGTTGGCCGACGCCGGAATCGAAATCCATCTGTTCCGCGGCAACCACGATATCTGGGCGTTCAATTACCTGGAGCAGGAAATCGGAATTCAATTGCACCGCAAGCCCGAAGTGACCGATTTACTGGGCAAGAAATTCTTTTTAGCCCATGGCGATGGCTTGGGTCCCGGAGATTATGGCTACAAGCTGCTAAAGAAAACCTTTGAATGTCGTTTCAATCAGTGGGTATACCGCTGGATTCATCCTGATTTCGGCGGTTGGCTGGGTAACTTTTTTTCAGGGCGCAGCCGCCTGACGCAACAATTAAAACAACAGAAAGAGCCGGAATACAAACCCCATTTCGATAACGAAGCCATCGTTATTTTCAGCCGTGAACACGCCCGCTCCCATCCCGAAATCGATTACTATATATTCGGGCATTTACATTGTCCGGCGGTGCTCCCCGCATCCGAAAAAGCCCAATGCATCATTTTGGGCGACTGGGTTTCGCATTTTTCCTACGCCGTTTTTGACGGCAATGAACTGAAACTGCAATTTTATCCGGTTTCGTAGGCGGTCTTTCTATTAAATAATCACTCTGTCAGCGAATCGATAAACTGCCCAAATCTCAAAATCTTCTCGCTATTCGCTTTATGGAAAAGCAAATGTTCAAAATCTTTTTGTTTCTTTTTCAAATCAACTGTTTTCAGTAATTCGCCTGTTGCCTGTTTGAACTCTTGTAAATTATGAACGCCACAACGCTTTGAAAGAAAATCATAATCCGGTTTGGATTGCGCCAATAAAAATAGCAGATCGTAAAAATCACGTCCTTTGGAACGGGCCAACATGGCTGCAATTTTCATGCTGCATAGAACACCGTCGGAAGGAACAGGAAATGGGAAAAAGAATCCGCAACCTTTGATATTTGTGATAACCGGAGGATAAACGATTCCCTGGTCCTGGCCTTCGACTTTTATCAAAAAGCGTTCTTCTTTATGTCCGCTCAATCCCAAATCAAACAACAGCTCCGGAAAATGAATATTGCGCCGGAAAGCCGTCAGTTTTGGATTGTCCCGATCTCTCGTTTCTACCTGCAATCCGGAACGTTCCAAAAACTGGATGACTCCATTAGTCATTTCAAGAAACTCCTCTTTCGACAGGTCTTTGCAATCAAAATCCAAATCTTCGGAAAACCGGTCTATCCCTTTTACCAAACGCAGATTTGTTCCACCGATAAAAATCATCTTCCGGATATACGGCGTGGACGAAAGGTAATCCAGAATCATCAACTGCAAATACTCTTTCAGCAGATGTTTATCAAAAATCGAATTTTCACGGATTGGAACCGGAAAGTAATTCCGGATCTGTTCAAGCTGTATCATAAATCGTAGATCTTAAAAAGCAATTTTACCCGCCGGTCAAGTGCCTTGCTTTGAAATTTGGCACAATAATCCATCAGTAAATCCTTATTTACATCATCGTGCAAGTAATCTTCATCCAAACGCAATTCTTCCAATTCCTCTCCGGTATCGTAGAACGGATAAAGATACAGCAAATCAAGCAATGCTTTTTCAGGGGAGGCAAATTGAATAGTACGGTTGTCGGCCATTGGCTTTAACTCGTACCCGAATAGCAGGTTTTCTTTGACATTCTTATAAGAGTATTCGCCAAAGTCATTCCAAAATGAAGCTGTTTTTAAAGATGTCACGCTGGCAATCTGCACCACAGCCTCCGGTATCATTCCATAAAATGCCAATGCCGTGTGCAGGCTAATATAGGACGGGCGGTAAATCCGATTGGCAAAATAAAGGGAATAATCAGGCTTGTTCTTATATTCCGGAAAAGCAAAATATCCTTGCCGTAACCGGATAAGATACCCTTTCTTCGCCCAACGGGTAAGATTATTCCGGTCAAAATCGGATTGCCACGCATATACCTGATGGATATTAAAGCATGCCAAATCGAATAGCCGATCCTTAAATTCCAGAAAAGTCATTTCTTGTTTTATTTCTATAATGCTGCAAATATAGTGCATTTCGGAAACAAAACAAAATATTGAAGTTGAAAGGTCATTTGAAACAATAGGGCGAATGCCTTATTTCCTACATCAACTTTTCAATTAACGGAATCAGGGTAATATAAATTCCCGTGATGATAGCGGTCGTGATGACGCCCGAAATATTCGCTCCGATGGCCTCCGGCAATATCAACGCATCCGGATTGTCCTTGCTCACCACTTTTTGAGCTACTTTTGCCGTAGTCGGCACACAACTGACGCCGGCAATGCCGATCACCGGGTTAAAATTGCCCTTGGTTATAAAATACATGGCATATCCGCCTAAAATTCCGCCGATTCCCGAAAGCAAAAGTGCGATAATTCCCAATACCAGCAAAATCAATATTTTGGGATTCAGCAGCAAATGGGCTTCGCACAACACACCCAGCAAAATACCCAAAATAAAGGTCGAACCGTACAAAAGCGGGCCGCTGATAAAATCGATCAAGTGCTTCAAACCCGATTCACGGATCGCGACTCCCAAAAATAACGAGAAAAATAAAGGCGCAGCCACCGGAAACAACAGGCAAAGCACCACACACATCACTACCGAAAAGGTAAGTTTGGTGGAAGAAGTATACCGTTTTTTCGCCACCGGCCGTTTCATTTTAATGCTGCGCAATCTTTTGGGAACCATCAATTTGATTAAATAAGGATAGCCTCCGTAAGTCAGCCCCAGATAGAGGTATGCAACCACGGTAATCGGTACGAAAAGCCCTTTTGAGAGCGAAAGCGATGTAAACAGCACCATAGGTCCATCGGCGCCGCCTACCATGGCAATGGAAGCACTGTCATGCAAATTCAATCCCATGGCGTATGCAATCGGAATCGTCAAAAAAGTGCCCAGTTCGGCACATAAAGCCAAAAACATACAGGTTAACGGGCGTTGCAGCAGATAGGTGACATCCAGCAGCACGCCGATTCCCATGAAAATGAAGCAGGCCACCAACCCGTTGCTGAACAACAAAGTATACAACGGCTGCAAAAAATACACCTGCATCATATCAATCAACTGCAGATGATCGGTGATCATCGGGTCGACAAATAAATTCCCCTGCCCTCCTCCGGGCATAAACAAGATCCCGGCATTAATGGCGGCCATTCCCAGCCCCATCGGAATCATTACCAAAGGCTCCAACACTTCTTTTTTGCCCAGGTACACCAACAAGATTCCCAACAGAATCAAACCGATACGTGCAATCAGAATCGATGTGTCAGACATCAACAACGTTGAAATGCCCTGAAAAAGTTGACTAATATCGATCGCTTCCATAGTAGAATTTAATTATCTCGCTGGTTCGGTCTTCGTCTTTTTGTGTATTGGCGGAACGATCTCCGTAAAAATATTTAATGAGTTCGCCGGCTTCCTGCTTCCAGCTTAATTCGCTACGCATATTCCTTCGCTGTAAGTTCCTTATGCGCAACAAACGGTAACGGGCCGCAAAATCATGTTTCAGCGAGCCGTATTCCGTATAGCATAAAAAATTGGATAATAATTTTATCAACAGGGCGACAGCAAGCCCTATCACAAATGCAGCAACCATCATCAAGAAGGTGCTTGCCAGTATATGTGTCATTTTTTATTTTGAAATTATACACACCCCTACCACGCATTTTTATGCGCCGCGATGTGTTGGTTTAATGTGATGAAGAATGAGTTAAAAAAGAAAACGGCCAGCACGCGTTTCTTAAATATTCAACCGGCGGAGTTTACTGAGGCTGGGGTTATGCGTTGCGGAGAAACAATCATGGGATACATCATACCGGTCGATACAGCACCAAAAGGTATTTGGTTTTTCAACAGAACTACATTTCAGTTGTTTTTGCGAACTACCGGAATGGTCCAAAAAACTTTTTCCCAAATCTTCCAAATGCACAAGAAACGTATTGTCTTTGGTTGTGCGGAAAAAGTTGTCGAGTTCCTCATTAAAGTCGCTTTCGCCTGTTAGAACAAACGTATCTACCGAGTCTTCCACCACAAACGGGCTGGAAGCTGGTTGCAAGCCTTGAGAAACCTGTACAGCAGCCCAAATAAGGTAAAGGGTTATAACTAGAAGTATGGATGACCTCGGATTCAAAAAGATTCTTTTTTCAAATTTGCTACAAATGTATTGCCAAAATGGATGCCGCCAACCGTTTTTTTTCAGAAAGTTTTACATTTTTTAAATCCGGACGAATCAAACACACATTTTCAGTAAAAATCCATAAAACACAAGAAACTTATTCTTCGATCGAAAATTACCGGGATTCCCTTTTTCAAACTAGTTTTTTTAGAAACAAACCGTATCTTTGCCTAAGTAAAAAGCAATCGTAAACAATGATCAATATGGAAAAAATTAAAGCTTACCTCTCCGATAATAAGGAACGTTATTTGCAAGAATTGTTCGGCTTGATCCGCATTCCCAGCATCAGTTCCGAACCCGACCACAAAACCGATATGGTAAAGGCCGCCGAATATTTGGTCGACCAACTGCTGAAAGCCGGCGTTGACAAGGCCCAGGTATGTGAAACCACCGGACATCCAGTCGTTTTTGCCGAAAAAATCATCGATCCGGCCAAACCCATTGTGTTGGTATACGGACACTACGACGTAATGCCTGTCGATCCGCTCGATTTATGGGAAACCCAACCTTTTGAACCCGTTATAAAAAATGAACGGATTTATGCGCGCGGCTCCGCCGACGACAAAGGGCAGCTTTTCATGCAAGTAAAAGCTTTTGAAGCGTTGCTGAAAAACAACGAACTCAACTTTAACGTCAAATTTATGCTGGAAGGCGAAGAGGAAATGGGGTCGCCGGCTTTGGAGATTTGGTGCAAACAGCACAAGGAAATGCTGAAATCTGACATCATTCTGGTGAGCGATACCACCATGCTGGGCATGGACAAACCCAGCATCACCGTCGGATTACGCGGACTTTCGTACATGGAAGTAGAAGTTACCGGCCCCAATGCCGATTTGCATTCGGGCATTTACGGCGGCGCTGTGGCCAATCCGGCTAACGTGCTGGCTCAAATGATCGGTTCGCTCCATGACGAAAACAACCGCATCACCATTCCCGGGTTTTATGACGATGTGTTGGAATTAACTGCCGAAGAGCGCGCCGACATGGCCCGCGCTCCGTTTAATCTGGAAGAATATAAAAAGAAACTTGCCATTGCCGATGTTCGTGTGGAAAAAGGCTACACCGTTCCCGAATGTACCGGTATCCGCCCTACATTGGATGTCAACGGCATTTGGAGCGGCTACACTGGCGAAGGTTCGAAAACCGTATTGCCCTCGAAAGCATTCGCAAAAATCAGCATGCGGTTGGTTCCGCATCAAAGCCCGGATAAAATCGGCGAACTGTTCAAACGTCATTTTGAAAGTATGGCACCACCCCAAGTCACGGTAAAGGTAACTTTCCATCACGGAGGTTTTCCCTATGTATCGCCGACCAATATTGCGGCTTACCGTGCGGCAAGCAAAGCTTATGAAACCACATTCGGCATCAAGCCCATCCCGGTCCGGAGCGGCGGATCCATTCCCATTATTTCCACTTTTGAACAGGTATTGGGCGTTAAAAGCATTTTAATGGGCTTCGGATTGGATACGGACGCACCGCATTCGCCGAACGAGAATTATCATCTGGCCTGTTTTTACCGGGGGATTGAAACCATTGTCCATTTTTACAAGTTCTTTGAAACGGAACTTCCCCATGCATAATACATCCTTTGAGGCATAACGTAAAAAACGTTATGCCTCAATACTTTATTTTCAAAATCCGATTCTTTTTAAAACTCATCTAAAAAACTCTTGTTTATTAACAATAAACCGATACTTTTGTGAGTTAATGCCTTATGCAATTTCATTGTTCTTTTTTGAATTTGCATCCTGAACTAAACTTTTAAATAAAAACCTGATAATCAAATGAAAAAAATCAAAGTCATATTCTTACTCGCCCTTGTTGTTTCAGCGCTTGTGCTTTCCTCCTGCCGTTCGAGCGAACAATGTGCCGCTTACGGGGAATACAAGAAATACCGTGTCGAAAAAAACTAACCTCCGATCAGCAATCCTACAAACAAACCCGGATCTTTCAGGTTATATTGTATGATAAATCGGTTAACCGAAGCTCTTGTGTAATCATTAGTTGAGGCTCCTTTATTTTGTAAAAAGAAGGCAAAATAAATTCGCATTCCATGAGGTATTTTTTAAGTTTCTTCTTATTGTTTGCTTTTATCGGATTCTCCGGCAATGCTGTTTACGGACAGGATGTTTCTTCCGTAACCGACACGGCTGAAAATGACATTTTGTTCCGCAAAGAGATGACTTTTTCCATATCGGCCCATACAAACGGGTTTGGCATCGGATACCGGATCGGAAAGAACAAAACGTATTTCCAAAAGCGGATGTTTGAAATCGATTTTCTTCAAATGAAATCGAGCAAAGAAATCAGAAGGAATAGTGAGCTGGACTATAACAACCGGCGGTATATCTATGGAAAAGAGAATTATTTGTTTATTCTCCGGGGCGGTTATGGGGCACAAAAACTGCTCGCCCAAAAACCGTACTGGGGCGGCCTCGAAGTGCGGGCTTTCTGGTACGGGGGCCTTTCTCTCGGCATAACGAAACCCTATTATTTGCTGATTGCAAATTATATCGATCCCAACGGATACGCATATACCCTCGAAACTGAAAGATATGATCCCGAAAAACATTTTCCAAGTTATGTAAACGGTTTGCAGATATACAGCCACGGTCCTTTTTTAGCTGGTATCGATGAAATAAAATTCTACCCCGGCCTGTACACAAAATTTGGTTTCAACGTTGAATTCGGCCGCTATACCAAAAAAGTAAAAGTACTGGAAGTCGGAGCAGCCCTCGACGGATATCCGAAAGCCATTCCCATCATGGCTTTTAATCCGGCCTACCATTATTTCTTAACAGCTTATGTCAGCTTTAATTTCGGGAAACGGTACAATTAATCGAATTCGATTCCGTCCTGAAATTTTTATTTTGCAGATCTACTTACTTCTGGCTTGCATTCACCATCGGCGAATATGTTTTTTTTCTTGAAAATGAAGCCGGGTATTTTTCGTAACCGAAGTTTTTTTATCTTTGAAACGTTAAACACATAAAACTATACTTATCTATGGCTCAAGCAATTAATCGAAAAAACTGCATTATTGATTTAGAACAATATAACATCCAGGGGGTAACCGGTATTTACTACAATCCTTCTTACGAAGACCTTTTTGAACATGAAACCAATCCCGGACTGCAAGGGTATGAGAAAGGAGTCGTGTCGACATTGGGCGCCGTAAGCGTGGATACCGGCGTTTTTACCGGACGTTCTCCCAAAGACAAATACATTGTAAAAGATTCTGTGAGCGAGAACACCGTTTGGTGGTCGACCATCGGAAAAAATGATAACAAACCCATCTCTCCCGAAGTATGGAAATCATTAAAGGAATTGGTAACCCGACAACTTTCGGATAAAAAACTGTATGTGGTCGACGCTTATTGCGGCGCCAATCCCGATACCCGTTTAAGTGTCCGCTTCATTATGGAAGTTGCCTGGCAGGCCCATTTTGTAAAAAACATGTTTATCCGTCCTTCGGATGAGGAATTGGTTGGTTTTAAACCCGATTTCATCGTGATGAACGGTTCCAAAACAACCAATCCCAACTGGAAAGAGCAAGGGTTGCATTCCGAAAATTTTGTGGCTTTCAACCTGTCCGAGCGCATTCAACTGATCGGCGGCACCTGGTACGGCGGCGAAATGAAAAAAGGGATGTTTTCCATGATGAACTACTTCCTGCCGTTGAAAGGGATCGCTTCCATGCACTGCTCGGCCAACATGGGAAAAGAAGGCGATGTCGCCATCTTCTTCGGGTTGTCCGGAACCGGAAAAACCACGCTGTCGGCCGATCCGAACCGCTTGCTAATCGGCGACGACGAACACGGATGGGACGATGACGGCGTTTTCAACTTCGAAGGCGGTTGTTATGCCAAAACCATCAACCTGAGCAAAGAAAACGAACCCGACATTTACAACGCTATCCGCCGCGATGCGCTGTTAGAAAACGTGGTGATTCTCCCCGACGGAACTCCCGATTTCAACGATGGTTCGAAAACCGAGAATACCCGGGTTTCTTACCCGATTTACCATATCCATAATATTGTAAAACCGGTTTCCAAAGGCGGGCATGCCACCAAAGTCATCTTCCTGACGGCAGATGCGTTCGGCGTTTTGCCTCCGGTTTCAAAATTGACGGCTGATCAAACGAAATATCATTTCCTGTCGGGATTTACGGCCAAACTGGCCGGAACGGAACGCGGAATTACTTCACCCCAACCCACATTTTCGGCTTGTTTCGGCAATGCTTTTTTGTCGCTGCATCCCACAAAGTATGCTATCGAATTGGTAAAACGGATGGAAGCGGCCGGTGCCAAAGCGTATTTGGTAAATACCGGTTGGAACGGAACGGGAAAACGCATTTCCATCAAAGACACCCGCGCTATTATCGACAACATTTTGAACGGATCCATCGACCAGGCGCCCAGTAAAAAAATCGCTTTCTTTAACTTGGAAGTTCCGACCGAATTGAAAGGCGTAAATCCGGAAATCCTTGACCCGCGCGATACGTATGCCAACGGCAGCGAATGGGATGCCAAAGCCAAAGATTTGGCGCAACAATTTATTGCCAATTTCGAAAAATATACTGACAACGACGAAGGGAAACGCCTGGTCGCTGCAGGCCCTCAGGTGTAAACGGCAAAAATTTGAGTTGTGAAAGCGGTGAAAATTTTCACCGCTTTTTTTGTTCGGAACAGGAAAACATTTCTACATTTGGCGCTTAAAACTTTATTTTTATGAAACGATATTTCATTGCATCCTTATCCGCATTTTTCGTCTTTCCATTTGTTCAGGCACAAGACAAAGCTGTTTTTAAAACCTATGAACCGGGCTACTATCAAAACACCATTTTAAAAGGGATTGAAGAATTCCAATCGCAAAAAGAAACGCCCAAAGCAACCAAAGCCTTCAAAGCGGATCCGGCGAACTACAACATTCCCGCGGATAAAGCGGATTTCACCCAATTCTGGCACAACGACCCCATTTCGCAGGGGAATACCAATACCTGCTGGTGCTTTGCTTCCACCTCATTTGTTGAAAGTGAAATTTTCCGCCTTACCGGACAGAAAGTAAAATTGTCGGAAATGTTTACGGTTTACAACGAATACCTGGAGCGCACGATGGAATGGATCCGTACACGCGGAAACATCAACATCGGCGAAGGTTCGGAAGGGAATGCCGTTACCCGCGAAATGAAAAAATATGGCTGCCTGCCCTACGATGCTTATTCCGGCTTGCTTCCGGGACAAAAAGTTTACACCCACGAAAAACTATTCAATGAATTTAAGGCCTACCTGGATTTTTGCAAAAAAAACAACATCTGGGATGAAAAAACCATGATAGCCAATGTAAAGAGCTTGCTCAATTATTATATCGGCGAGCCGCCCACTACGGTTACCGTAAATGGAAAAACGTATTCGCCCAAAGATTACATGACACAAGTGCTCAAATTTAATCCGGACGATTATTGCGATGTATTGAGTTATATGCAACAGCCTTTCTGGAAACAATGTGAATACGAAGTTCCTGATAACTGGTGGCACGATAAATCTTATTACAACGTTCCGTTGGATGTCTATATGGAAATCCTGAAAAAGGCGATCAAACAAGGCTACACCCTTTCCATCGGCGGCGATGTATCGGAATCGGGCTTTTTAGCCCGCGAAGCCAATGCAGCCGTGATTCCTTCCTATGATATTCCTTCGCAATACATTAACGACGAAGCACGCCAATTCCGCTTCAGCAACGAAACCACCACCGACGACCACGGAATGCATTTGGTCGGTTATCTGGAAAAGGACGGTAAAACCTGGTTTCTGGTGAAAGATTCGGGAGCCGGAAGCCGTACGGGTGGCAAAGAGAAAAATAAAAACTTTGGGTATTACTTTTTCCACGAAGACTATGTAAAACTGAAAATGATGGATTTTGCGGTACACAAAGACATGATGAAGGATTATCTGCCGAAGTTTAAATAGTTGAAAGTTAAAAATGTTTAGTAAACGCGTTGACGAGTAGACTGGTAAACGAGTTTTCAATTGAAAATGGAAAATTGAAAGTGAGGTTTGGTGACGAGTAAGCGAACAACAAAAAACGAATAACAAACCTTGTTCCATTCACCTTTTACCCTGCACCCAATAAACAATTAAACAGGTCAGCTCACCCTTCACTGTTCACGTTTCACTTAAGTACCCCTATGCGATTAAAATAGAATAACATTAGATTAATTTATCTTATTCAATTAAAATCGGACAGCTCCTATTTAACCTTTTGGCAACCAAATGTCAACTGTAAACCCTAAACTTGTTACCTTACAAATAAACAGTTCAACAACTCAACGATTCAACAGTTCAACAAATAACCCACCCCTCACTGTTTACATTTCACTCTAAACATTCAACAACAGAAAAAGCTGCTTTGGGGCGGCTTTTTTTGTATGGTAAAGAATGTATTTTATACCTTTTGTCCGGCAACGCGAAGTTTCCTTCCCCTGAAAGAGTAAGGGTGGCTTTCGTCGCCGTTTTCTTAGAATCAAGTTTGGCTTGCAAAAACAACCCATCAAAAAACATTTCGCAAAATGCTATAAACTAGACTCTTGCATGCTTTTTTATTTTTCAGTTTCTTCGGTAAAATATTGTTAGCTTTGCACCGTTTTTATCCTTGTATATAAATTTATTTCGAATGAAAAACAGTATTTTAAAGGTAGGTATTCTAGCAGTTATTTTTACCACACTTATTTTGATTTCATGTAAAACGGCAAAACTCGAAACAGTTGACCCTAAAGAAGTGGTCAACAAAGAATGGTTTGTCAAAGAAATTAACGGTAAAAAAATCTCGACCCTCGTCTCAACCAAAGGAGTTGAACCCAAATTGATTTTTGGAAAAAGAGGGGATTTCGAAGCTTTTTTAGGTTGTAATACGGCCAAAGGATATGTCGAACAAAACCTCAAAACCGGGCAATCCCGCTTTTTGGGTATCAACACAACCCAAGAAGCATGCAGCCATGAAGCAACTGTTGAAACGGCATTTTTAAATGCACTCAAAGAAGCTGACCGGGCGGCTTTTCAAAAAAAAGCGCTTGTACTGCTTAAAGGGAAAACCATTCTGGCAAAATTTGCCACCAAATAACGACCCAACTTGTTTTTACGTAAAAACGATCATCATATTGATCCATATTATTTTTTTCGACCAACACATTTATAAAATACAATAAGAAACATGAAACATCGCATTGAACACGATTTTTTAGGCGAATTAGAAATACCGGAGAATGCTTATTATGGCATTCAAACGTTACGGGCATTGGATAACTTTAATATTACAGGCATTCCGATTAAATCAGAACCCCTGTTTGTAAAAGCATTGGCTTATGTAAAAAAAGCTGCGGCCATTGCCAATGCCGAATTGGGCGTACTTGACAAAAACATTGCCAAGTACATTGCAGAAGCCTGCGACGAAGTAGCCACCGGGAAGTACAACGACCAGTTTTTAAGCGACCTGATCCAAGGCGGAGCGGGAACTTCCGTAAACATGAATGCCAACGAGGTAATCGCCAACGTGGCTTTGGAAAAAATGGGAAAGAAAAAGGGAGAATATGAATTTTGCCATCCCAACAACCACGTAAACTGTTCGCAATCGACCAATGATGCTTATCCGACCGCATTCCGCATTGCCTTGATTTACAAACTGAGCAACTATTCGCTCTCCATCAGCAATTTGGCCGATGCATTCGAAGCCAAAGGCAAAGAATTTAAAAATGTATTAAAAATGGGGCGCACCCAATTGCAAGATGCGGTTCCCATGAGCATGGGAGACGAATTTAACGCTTATGCAACCACGCTTCGCGAAGAATTGGCCCGTATCAAAGAAAGCAAAAAGCTGATTTCGGAGATCAACATGGGCGCTACAGCCATTGGAACCCGTGTGAACGCGCCTACCAGCTATCCGGAATTGGTGACGGTGCATCTGGCAAAAATTTCGGGCCTGGATTTGAAACTGGCTACCGATTTGATTGAAGCGACTTATGATACCGGCGCTTACGTGCAATTATCCGGCGTGATGAAGCGCACGGCCACCAAAGTTTCGAAAATTTGTAATGACTTGCGTTTGTTGAGTTCCGGCCCCCGTTGCGGATTGAACGAAATCAATTTGCCGCCACGCCAACCCGGATCCAGCATTATGCCCGGAAAGGTAAATCCGGTAATTCCCGAAGTGGTCAACCAAACCGCTTTCTACGTAATCGGCGCCGACATGACCGTGACCATGGCTGCCGAAGCCGGCCAATTGCAATTGAACGTCATGGAACCCGTTATTTCGTTTGCATTGTTCACTTCCATCCGGTATATGACCAATGCTTGCAACACGCTTCGTGAAAAATGCGTGGTTGGAATCACGGCCAATGCCGAACATACCCGCAATATGGTGATGAACAGCATCGGAATTGTCACGCAGCTGAACCCGATTTTAGGCTACGAAGCCACTTCGGAAGTGGTGAAAGATGCAATGGCTACGGGGAAATCCATCTACGAAATTGTCGTCAACGAGCGGAAGTTGGTTTCCAAAGAAAAATGGGAGCAGATTTATACGTTTGAGAACCTGATCAAACCGGAATTTATTTTGTAAGAATCAAGAAAAGCTGTCAAATTTGACAGCTTTTTTTATCGGAATTTATATCAAAAACCGGTCAGACTTCCGCAAAAAAGATGTAACATTGTTCCCTGATTTTTTGATTTTTTACAGAACCTTACATGCTCTTGTATGGGCTATAAGTATTTAAAAATAAATATTCTATTCCTCTTTTTCTTTTGTGCTTGTCATCTAGTACAGGCGCAATTGGTTGTTGTGAGCAGCTATCAAAACGATTCGAATCCTTTGGGAGATCCTCGCGGAGAATACACCGAGTTATTGGTTGTTTCCGACAACGTAAATATGGAGGGCTGGACATTACGGGATAACAACGCCAGCCAAAGAAGTTGGCAGACACCGATAAAATTCAGTAATTCTTCTTTCTGGAACAACATGCGGGCCGGAACCATCATTGTGATTTGGCACCGCAAAATCTCGACCGACGGAACAACCGCCCATCCGCAAGATGTGAATAAAAACGACGGATACATTGAAGTTTGGGCAAATGATCCCACCTATTTCACCGGTGGACTATTCGGGTCTTCGCCTTCATTCAGCGGATCGACCTTAAATCTTGCAAACAGCGCAGATATCATCCAACTCCGGAATGCCTCAGGAGCCCACATACATGCATTGGGGCATAAGTTGACACCCGATACTTGTTTTATCAATCTTCCGTTACCCAAGTTAAACCATGAAATATCCGGGCTTTCCACCGCTGCGGCAGATGCGGTTATGGTTTGCCCTGGCGCCACATTAGCCGACTATAACGGCATTGCCCCCTCCTATTCGGGAACAACCCGCACGGCCATTTCGACAGCAAAGGTTTCCGGTTTGCCCAATCAATGCACAAGCAGTTCCACAGCAAATTCCGTGTTTTGGCGAAGTTTGCGAGAACCGGTTTGGAATGCGCCGACATCCCCCTCCCCCAATTACACATTTACAGCACCCAACGGAATTACCCTGAATTGGAATGCCGCCGTCGATCCCAACCCCAGTGACTTAACGCAAGGCTATCTTGTGCTTCGCAATACGATCAACTCGTTTACACCTCCGGTTGACGGAAGAACCTACAATACCGGAAATTTAATCGGGACAGCAACTGTTGTGGCGCATATCAATAGTTCCACCATCACCACGCATTCGGAGACTTTTTCCCTGGCATGCGACGAAAAAGTTTATTACCGGGTCTATGCGTGGCGTTATGCAACCGACGATAAAAACGGCAACAATTACGACCAAGCAAGGGGGAGAGCCTATAACGAAACATCCTTTGCTGAATTTGAAGTAACCCATACCAGCGACCTGGCTTGTACCAACATTGTAAGCACGCCGGTCACCTGCCACAACGGAACGGACGGAAGCATCACGTTGAATCCGGAAAACGGAACCCCTCCCTACTCCTATTCCTGGACACCCAATGTATCGACTACGCAAACCGCCACAGGACTTGCCTCCGGAAGTTACAGTTGCCAGATTTCCGACCAAGCGGGTTGTAGCATTACGGTGAATGTTCCCCTTTCCAATCCGGCGCCTGTTACTTTCGCTACATCATCGACCAATGCTTCCTGCGGAAACAGCAACGGTTCCATTACCGTAAACAGCGAAACCGGAGGAACACCGCCATATCAGTATTCCATAGATAACGGCCTTACCTGGCAAAGTAGTTCTGTTTTCAACAGTTTGGCTGCCGGTAGTTATCCGGTCAAAATAAAAGATGCCAATCAATGTGAAGCAACCGCTCAAAATATTCCTATATCGAATACCGGTTCTACCCTTTCCGCTACGTTCACAACGACGCCCATTTCCTGTCATAACGGAGCCGACGGCAGCATTACCCTGTCACCCAGTAATGGAACATTGCCCTACAGTTATGCATGGACGCCCAATGTTTCCTCTACCCAAACTGCCACAGGTCTTTCGGCTGGAAATTACAGTTGCCAGATTTCGGATGCTACCGGATGCAGCATTACGGAAAATGTTGCGATTTCAAATCCCCAGCAAATAACCTTTTCGCATACGTCGACACAAACTTTTTGCCTCAATGACAACGGCACAATCACCATCTCGAATGAAGCAGGCGGAACGCCACCTTACCAGTATTCAATAGACAATGGAGTAACCTGGCAAAGTTCTCCGGTTTTTCTCAATTTAATTGTCGGGAATTATCCCGTAAAAGTAAAAGACGCCAATTCCTGCGAAACAACTGCGGTAAATATTTCCATCACCAATACGACTTCCGGTTTCTCTGCCTCCTTCACTGTCCAGCATCTTACCTGTTTCAACGGTTCTGACGGAGAAATTGTCATCAACACAAGCAACGGAACCTTGCCTTACTCCTACCAATGGACGCCCAATGTTTCTTCCTCTCAAATTGCTACAGGGCTTGTGGTTGGAGTTTACCATTGCGAAGTTTCGGATGCCACCGGATGCACTATCATTTTTGATATTGATGTAACAGGGCCTCCGGAGCTTGGTTTTTTACAGAGTGCAACCGATGCTTCGTGTGGAAACAACGACGGATCGATCACAATATCCAATGAATCGGGCGGCGTACCGCCCTACCAATATTCGAACAATAACGGAACTTTCTGGCAGCCCAACAACGTTTTTTCCTATTTAGCGGCAGGAACATATCTGGTAAAAATGAAAGATGCCAACGGTTGCGAAACTCCAGCCCAAAGCGTGGTGGTTGCCAACGATGCTTCTACGCTGGCATCAAGCCATACAGTAAAAAATGTTTCCTGCTATAACGATTCCGACGGGGAAATTACCGTTACCGCAAGTGACGGGATACCGCCCTACACCTACCAGTGGACACCTAATGTGTCTTCATCGCAAGCCGCTACGGGATTGGCCGCCGGAAATTACAGCTGCCAGATTTCGGATGCCACCGGATGTAGTGTAACGGAAAATATCGCAATTACCGAACCGCCGGTATTGGATGCTTCCACAACTACCACTCCTTCAGATATCGGCCTCAACAACGGCAGCATCACCGTAACGGCTACCGGAGGAACTCCCGGCTACCAGTATTCGATCGATGGCACCAATTGGCAAACAAGCAATCTGTTTGCGAACCTGGCGGGAGGCTCATACATCCTTGAGGTACGGGATGCCAATTCCTGCCAATTTACGATTGTTGCCACAGTCGGTTCAACTTCTTCCACATTTACGGTTGATGTACTTGTGGACACGGTAAGCTGTTTCGGCGGAAACAATGGCCGCCTAACCTTGCAAGCCAGCGGCGGATCGGGTGATTTCTCTTATCAATGGCACACGTCTCCCCCACAATTCAACAATGTCCTAAGCAATTTGGTTTCAGGCACCTATTCCTTTACCGTAACCGATAATATTTCTCTTGAAACCTATACCAACAGCGTTTATTTGCCACAAGCTTCGCGGATCATAGTCATATCGCTTCTCACTATTCCGGCCACTTGCGCAGCAAGTGATGGCGAAATTACCATTGCCCCAGTTTACGGAACGGCTCCTTTTGAATATTCCATCGACGGAGGGCTTACATGGAGCAGTTCGGGCGTGTTTACAGGGCTTCCGGCAAATAGTTATATGGCAAAAATAAAAGATGCAATAGGTTGCATCGATTCGACAAGTATGGCCCTGCCGAATACGACAAGCCTCACGGCCAGCATTCAGCCCAGTAATGTAAAGAATATAAGCTGCTATGGAAAAAACGACGGATCGGCATTGACACAAGCAAGAAGCGGCTCCGCTCCATATATATTTAGTTGGAATACCAGCCCGGCGCAAACCGACAGCCTCGCTTCGAATTTACCGAAAGGCGACTTTATTTGTACGGTTACAGACCAAGACGGGTGCATTGCCATCTGCACTGTTTCCATTACGGAACCGGATTCGTTAGCGGTCGACAGTACCCGTATCGTTCCCAGTTTATGTAAAGACGGCGGCTCTTTCGCCATTTTTGTGCAAGGAGGAGTTTCCCCTTATGATTACTCTTATGATGGCGGAATCACCTGGGAAACAAATATAAAAACCGGTTTGGCGCCCAAGTCCCATGCTGTTATTGTAAAAGATGCCAAGGGTTGCTTTTTAAATAATGGGAATCTTTCTTTCGATATTCCGGAAATCAGGCCCAACGTTTTGCTGAATATGGCAGAAGATACGCTTTGCTTTGCCGAAGGTTTGGTTTTGGAAGCGGATCCATCCAGTGATCCTTATGTATGGCAAAACGGAAGCAATTCGCCAACCTGCCCGGTACCGGACATCGGCTGGTACTGGATAAAAGCTTCGCTTTCGGCCACCTGTGCATCTTTCGACTCGGTGTTGGTTGTTTTATGCAGCCTTTCAAATTCTAAACTTTTGATCCCAAATGCTTTCACACCGAACGGCGACGGAATGAACGACGTTTTCAGCATTATTTGCACGGGAATGGACAATGATTTTGAGAACAATTTCCAAATGCAGATCTACAACAAATGGGGAGAAGTTATTTTTGATACAAAAAGTCCTGCTGACGGTTGGGATGGAAAATCGAAAGGGGAAAAATGCCCGTCTGGCGTTTATACTTACCTGATTAAATACCTCGACAAAAGTGCCGGAAATAAGCTAAAAACCGTCCGGGGCTCAGTATTATTGCTGGAATGATGCTTTGAAATATTCCCAAACGGAATCGTGCGGAGGCGGCGCCTCAATGGAAACCTTTTCTTTTTTCACAGGATGTAAAAATTCCATTTTGACGGCATGTAACGAAATAGATCCATCTGCGTTGGAGCGATCAAACCCGTATTTCAGGTCGCCGCGGATGGGACAACCGACAGCAGCCAATTGAGTCCTGATTTGATGATGCCGCCCTGTGTGTAAATCGATTTCCAGCAAATAGAAACTCTTACTTTCGCCGATTAATTTATAGGTAAGCTGCGCCTGTTGGGCACCCGCTGTATCCTTGCTTACCACATAGGTCTTGTTTTGCTTTTCGTTTCGCTTCAGGAAATGAACCAATGTATCCGATTCTTGGGGAGGTTTTGTTTTCACAATCGCCCAATAGGTTTTCTTCATTTGACGCTGTTGCATCATTTCATTCATGCGCGCCAACGCTTTGCTGGTGCGGGCAAAAAGGGTTACTCCGCTCACCGGACGGTCAATCCGGTGAATGACTCCTAAAAAAACATCGCCCGGTTTTTGATATTTTTGTTTGATGTATTCTTTTACCAGAATTTCCAACGACACATCGCCCGATTTATCAACCTGTACCAGTTGCTTGGGACGTTTGTTGACGGCAATCAAATGGTTGTCTTCAAATAGAATATCGAGCATCAATACTGTTCTTTTTCATTCGGAAAATTTTGGGACTTCACGTCTTCAATATAATTCTGAACCGACGAAATCACCTGGTCTCCGAAATTGTTATACCTCCGCAAAAAACGGGGCGAAAAATCGGTGGTAATGCCCAGCATATCGTGCAAGACCAACACTTGCCCATCCACACCGTTTCCGGCACCGATACCGATCAAAGGAATCTGGAGGGCTTCCGATACTTTTTGTCCCAGGGTTGCCGGAATTTTTTCCAACACAATACTAAAACATCCGGCTTCTTCCAACAATTTGGCGTCGTTTTGCAGCTTTTCGGCTTCTTCCGCATCGGCAGCACGGACGGCATAGGTCCCGAATTTGTTAATGGATTGAGGGGTTAAACCCAAATGCCCCATCACCGGAATGCCGGCAGATACAATGCGATTTACCGACTCAATCACTTCCAATCCACCTTCCAGTTTAACCGCCTCGGCTCCGGTTTCTTTCATAATTCGAATCGCCGATTGCAACGCTTCCAGCGAATTACCCTGATAAGTTCCAAAAGGCATATCCACCACAACCAAAGCGCGTTTTACGCCACGCACCACGCTGGCTCCATGATAAATCATCTGATCCAGCGTAATGGGCAAGGTCGAAGTATGCCCGGCCATCACATTGGAAGCCGAATCGCCGACTAAAATGACATCGATTCCCGCCTGATCCAGCAAATGTGCCATCGAATAATCATAGGCGGTCAACATGGATATTTTTTCGCCTTTGCGCTTCATTTCCTGAATCCGGCGTGTGGTTATTTTGGTAATCACTTCGTTTTTTGACATGGGTTGTGTTTTTGAGTAAAAATGAGTATTTGCTTCCATTTTCGGGGACAAAGCTACAAAGAAATATCCCAGAAAAAATCAGAAAACAAAGAAAGCGGTTGGATCCCCAATCGGAAGATGTCGCTCGTCCGACGAATACAACAAACCGGAAACGATTTTTTTCCAAAAAAATATACATTTTCGAGGCCTCAGAGCGGCTTGTATGAAATTAGATTTTTTTTTGCGATGCTTTGGAAATCACAAAGAAATAAATAACTTTGCGACCTTTTCTGAAAAATCATAGTCGAATTACTAATAAATTTCATACGCATCAACATGAAGGTTTATAAAACAAATGAAATAAGAAACATTGCTTTAATTGGAGGCGCAAAATCGGGCAAAACGACCCTGGCTGAAGCCATGCTTTTTGAAGGAGGCGTCATTAGCCGCCGGGGTACCGTAGAAGATAAAAATACCGTATCCGACTACCGCGATATCGAAATCGACCGCAGAAACTCGGTAGTATCCACACTTTTGTACAGCGAATTCAACGGGCACAAAATCAACATCCTGGATGTTCCGGGCTTTGCCGATTATTGCGGCGAGCTGGTGACCGCGCTCAACGTGATGGAAACAGCCGTAGTCGTTGTGAATGCCCAAAACGGGATTGAAGTAGGGACCGAATTGGCCTACCGGTATTCGGCAAAAACCAATACGCCGCTTATTTTCTCGGTCAACCAATTGGATCACGAAAAAGCCAATTTTGACGAAACCATTCGCCAATTAAAAGAATATTTCGGCGAAAAAGTGATGATCGCCCAATATCCTGTGAATGCAGGAGTTGGATTTGATTCCATGATCGACCTTTCATTGATGAAACTTTTGAAATATCCCAAAGGCGGCGGAAAACCTGAAATATTGGACATTCCCGCTTCCGAACAAGGAAAAGTTGAAAAATACCGCGAAGCGTTGGTGGAAGCCGCTGCTTCCGGAGCCGATGATTTGATGGAAAAATATTTTGGTGAAGGCGACCTGACCATCGAAGAAATCCGCCGGGGCATGAAATTATGCATTGCCAACCGTTCCGTTTTCCCAGTGCTTTGCACATCGGCAAAAGAAAATATCGGCGTAGCCCGCTTGTTGGAGTTTGTAGTAAACAATGTCCCCGCTCCCGACGAAACTCATTTCTTCCGCAAAACCGAATCCGGAAAAGAATTAAAATACAATGCTTCGGAACCGACCACGTTGTTTGTATTTAAAACAGTGGTTGAGCCGCACCTGGGCGAAATGGCGTTTATGAAAGTGATGAACGGTGAAGTCGCGGAAGCGCAAGATTTGATCAATACCAAAAACCAAAGCAAAGAACGCATTTCGCAATTGTTTGTTTGTGCGGGTAAAAACCGTCAAAAAATTGAAAAAGCCGTTGCCGGTGACATCATCACCACCATCAAACTGAAAGATGTAAAAACCAACCACACCCTGGCAACAGCCAAGAACAGCGAAGATTCGGTGACCGCCATCGAATACCCGGCTCCGGTAATCACGACCGCTATCAGAGCGGTAAGTTCATCGAACGACGAAAAAGTCGGAGCCATTTTGGCCGAACTGCACAACTCCGACCAAACCTTATTGATCGAGTATTCCCGCGAATTAAAACAAATTTTGTTGCGTGGCCAGGGCGAGCTTCATTTAAATACCGTAAAATGGTATTTCGACAACCAGCATAAAATTCCGATCGAATACTACGCGCCCAAGATTCCGTACCGCGAAACCATTACTAAAAATGCCGAAGCCATGTACCGCCACAAAAAACAATCGGGCGGATCGGGACAATTCGGTGAAGTACACATGCTGATCGAACCTTACTACGACGGGATGCCGAATCAGACCAAATATCCGGTTCGGGGCACCGAGACCCACAATTTAGCTTGGGGCGGTAAGTTGGTATTCAACAGCTGTATTGTCGGCGGAACAATTGATGCACGTTTTATGCCGGCTATTTTAAAGGGAATTATGGAAAAAATGGAGGAAGGTCCGTTGACCGGATCTTATGCCCGCGACCTGGTTGTCAATATTTATGACGGAAAAATGCACCCGGTTGATTCCAATGAAATGGCATTTAAACTGGCCGGACGGAATGCGTTCCGCGAAGCTTTTAAAAATGCCGGGCCCAAAATTCTGGAACCCATTTATGATATTGACGTTATTGTTCCGGCCGATAATATGGGCGCCGTGATGACCGACTTGCAAGGCCGCCGCGCGGTTGTAATGGGAATGGAAAGCGAAGGCATCTACCAACGTATTAAAGTAAAAGCGCCTTTGGCAGAAATGAATCGCTATTCTACTTCCTTAAGCTCGATCACAAGCGGCCGTGGGACTTATACGATGACATTCTTCGAATACCAACAAGTACCGACCGACGTTCAGCAAGCCTTGTTGAAAGCTTACGAAGAACAAGAAAAAGACGAAGAATAGTTTGTGTTTTATTGTTTTGTGTTTTTAAGAACTGCTCCCACAAAGGAGCAGTTCCTTTTTTTAGCTATGTAAAACATTGCTCCAGAAGCAACGGATATCCGGTATCCATAGTACATAGGTACGAAAAAAAGAATTATTTCAATGGTTGGCCTACTCATTTTCCGGTTTGGCATATTTTCTACTACCTTTGCTTTTGAAAATTTTCCAAATCGTTATTGATTAAATTTAACTTTATGAACCGCTTTAAAACGCTTTTCCTTTTATCCATCCTTGTTTGCAGTGTTACAGCATTTGTCCAAAAGCAATCGGCCTCCGACATCAACGCCTCGAAACTGATCAGCTTGACCAATACGGTCATTGACATTTCCAACAAATACATCGACCAGTACCAATACTATCAAAACCGCCTGGACGACGGCGTAAAACTGCATGACCGCTACAAAGAGAATTTCAATCCCAGCCATTCGGTTTCCATGAACGGCAGCGCCTCATTCCCGATTGCCGTCGGATATTTTAACAAGTATGACGAAGCATTAAAAGCCGTTCCGGCTACCGTAAAGGAAAAAGCAGCAATCTCCAATGCAGTGAAAGCAGCCCGTGCAACCACAGACAAGCTCGAAAAATGGTCGGCCCGGATGAAAACTTATTTTGAAGGAAAAGAATTTGCCAGCGACCAGTTTGCGGCTTACCCCGCCATCAACGACAGTCTGGAATACTATCTGACTGCCACCCGACAAGCCTGGCGTAAAGCAGCGAACATTGCTTCGGATGCCGGAGACGACGCTGAAATGCAATTGTTGAAGAAAGATCCGATCTCGCAATTTTTAATTCCGATGAAGACCGATTTAAAATTGTTCGACCAGATTATCGATGAATTCTCAGATCAAACCGATCAGGAAACACCGGATTTTACGGAACTGAAAAAGCAAATGGAAACATTAAAAGCCAATGTTGCCAAAAACAAAAGTACCCAAGGGAAAAATGTATCGCTTCTTTCTCATGAAGATGCCTATACAGGCTATTACGACGATCTGGAATCGTTTTTAAAAACGCTGACCGATTTGGTAGCCGAATTGGAAAAAGACTCGCCCAGCGACAGCAAATTGGATTTGTATTACAACAACCTGAAAGTTTACCGCCGCGAAGTGATAAACAGCTACAACAACTTTGCAAGCGACGGCGCGAAATAATCCTTAAAACGTCTTTTATATCAAAAATCCCGGAACCAAAGATTCCGGGATTTTTTCCGAAGCGTCTTATTGTTGGTGCAATCCGCATTCTTTGGAATCCGGGTTTTCCCACCACCAGCGCCCGGCACGGATATCGTCGCCTTTCGCAACCGCACGGGTACAGGGCTGGCAACCGATACTCGGGAAACCTTGGTCATGCAGTTTGTTATACGGAATGTTCTTTGCATGAATAAATTCCCAAACCTGGGGTTCCGTCCAATCGCACAACGGATTTATTTTCAGTAACCGGTTCACCGAATCCCATTCCACCACTTCCAAATGCTGGCGTGTCGGCGATTGTTCGCGGCGCAAACCGGTAATCCAGGCCTCCATTCCCTGAAGGGCGCGTTGCAACGGTTGCGTTTTCCGGATATGGCAGCAAAGTTTCCGGTTTTCAATGCTCTCGTAAAAAAGGTTGATCCCTTTTTCGTTTACCATGGCTTCCACTTCTTCCCGATCGGGAAACAGGGTTTGAATCGGAACTTGATACCGGCTTACGGTACGGTGCATGGTTTCATAAGTTTCCGGAAACATGCGGCCCGTGTCGAGCGTAAACAACTTGATGTTTGCTCCCGATTTGGCAATTAAATGGGTAATCACCTGGTCTTCGGCGCCAAAACTGGTAGCAAAAGCGATTTTTCCGGGAAACAAAGCGGCGACAGCCGGAATAATTTCTCCCGGAGCCTTGCCGGCAAACGTTTGATTCAATTGTAAAATCAGTTCTTGATTCATGGATTCCTATTTTTTAGTGCATCGAAATTTTCAATTCCCCGGTAATTCGGAAAGCTTGCATACGGAATCGACGGCAACGCCTTTTTCCGTTTGCTTTAACGTCACACATTCGTGATCCCGGTCGTGCTGGAAAAACAAGATGTAGTTATTCTGGATTGCTTCCGCAAAAAATGCCTGTTTTTCTTTCATGGTTAACACTGGCTGCAAATCGAAGGCCGGAACGTACGGCAAAGGCAAATGGGCAGCAGAAGGAATAAAATCGGCTAAAAACACAAGGGTTCTCCCTTGCCGACGAATAAACGGAATAATTTGCCCGTCGGTATGCCCATGGAAAAAGCGGATTTCGATATCCGGAAATAAAGCCCCTTCCTGCTCGACAAGATGGATTTTTCCGCTTTCTTTTAACGGCAAGAGGTTATCGGGAAAATAGGACGCCATTTCGCGCATATTCGGATTCATCACGTTTTGCCAACAAGCTTTGGACACCCAATAATTCGCGTTGGGAAACGTCAATTTCGTTTCACCCTGATGATTGAACGTACTTCCGCCCACATGGTCGTCGTGCAAGTGGGTAAAAATCACATCCGTAATTTCTTCCGGCTTGTAGTGAAGCTGCAACAACGATTTTTCCAAAGTAACCTCCGGATCCACACAGCGGTAATGATAATATTTCGGTTCGCGCTTCCGACCCATGCCCGTATCAACAAGTACTTTGCGGTCGCCGGTATCAATCAGCAATACCCGGTCGATGGTTTCCACCATATTGTTTTCATCCGCCGCAGCTATTTTTTGCCAGATTCGTTTGGGTACCACGCCAAATGTGGCTCCCCCGTCGGCCTTCCATAAATCGGCCGTAATCGAAATCAACTTCATATAAAAAGAATATGCTTGCTTCTAAAAAGATAACAAAAGTAACTGTTTTTTTCCTCCAGGGTTGTTTAAACTTTTCGCAATCGTTGGGATACGGAATCCGTTTTACCCAAGATATCGCCACGATGCGGCTTATTGGTTCCTTAACTTTACTCATTCAAAAACAAAAAAAGAACCCTTTGCAGGATTCTTTTCCATTTTCGCCTTAATCAGACCAACATTTTCCCAAACTTAATTCACAACAAATTTCTTAATGTAGGTCTTGTTGTTAACCGAGGCACGGACAAAGTACGCCCCGCGTCCAAACGTTACCGGGATAAGCACCTTTGAGTCATTCGTCTCCAGGCTGCTTATTTTTACGCCCAGCATATTCAGGATCTCCACCTGGATCAATTTGGCTTCCGGAAACTCGATTGTAAGCGTTTCTCCTTCCGTTGTCAAAGTCGGAAACACTTTCAATTGGGCAGTTGCTGCAACAGCAGGCTCCACACCCAGGGCATCTTCTACAAAAATCCGCCCTTTCATTCCCATGGTTACGTGCGGTACACAAATATAATAAATGGTGCCCACATCGCTGGGTTTTATGACATACTCATGATTGCCCGGATTGTAATCAAATCCACCCGGTAGTACCGTCGTGCCGTTGGAATTCCAGGTATTTTGCGAAACCTGTGTCGCTGTGTGTGTGGCAGAAACCGCGAACAGAATGGTGTCGCCGACTCTGGCCGTTAACGTAGAGGGGCTAAAAACCATGCCCGGAGAAGTAATGGTATATTTAGTAGCAAAGGCGGTTCCCAAAAAAAGCGGGATAAGCCATAAGAAAGTAATGAATCTTTTCATTTGTTTTGTTTTATTTTAATTAGATACTGGAAAATTCAAAAGAACCATTCGTCCTCGCCCGCAGGGGATTCACAAATAACAATCAGGTATCTTTTGGATCGTCATTTAACTCTTAAACAACAAAGCAAGTTGAAAAAGGTTTATCCGGGCTTAATATTGTTAATTTCCTTACCGCTTTCCCCAACATTTGTATCAATTTCTCCGTTTATTTCGTTACTTTGTATCACAATTTTTAAAAACTGCTATTTTTGACCTAAAAAATCAAGTTATGAATACTTCCATCGACCCGAAAATCCTGCAACGTGCCGAACGTTGGCTCAGCTATAATATCGACGACGACAGCAAAGCTGCCATCCGCGAAATGATTGCGAACAATCCCAACGAACTGACCGAAAGTTTTTATTGCGACCTGGAATTCGGAACCGGAGGTTTGCGTGGAATTATGGGCGCCGGAACCAACCGTATGAATAAATACACGGTGGGAATGGCCACGCAGGGCCTGGCCAATTATTTATTAAAAACCTATCCGGCAAATATGGAAATCCGGGTTGCCATTGCCTACGACTGCCGCAACAACAGCAGTTTCTTTGCGCATGTTGCCGCCAACGTGCTTTCGGCAAACGGCATTCATGTTTATCTTTTCGACCAGCTCCGCCCGACTCCGGAACTTTCGTTTGCCGTACGTTACCTGCATTGCCACAGCGGCATTGTGTTGACGGCATCGCACAATCCCAAAGAATATAACGGATACAAAGTGTATTGGAACGACGGCGCGCAACTGGTTCCCCCGCACGATAAGAACGTAATTTTGGAAGTACAGAAAATTACGTCGCTGGAAGATGTGAAGTTTGAAGGTAACAGCCGGCTGATCAAAATGATCGGCTCTGAAATCGACAAAGCGTATCTGGAAAAAGTATGTTCCTATTCATTATCACCCGATCTGGTGCAAAAGCACAAAAACCTGAAAATTGTGTACACCCCTTTGCACGGAACCGGCATTATGCTGATGGAAAAGGCCTTGCGGGCTTTCGGTTTTGAAAATATTTCCATTGTACCCGAACAAATGCATCCCGACGGGAATTTCCCGACCGTACATTCGCCTAATCCCGAAGAACCGACCGCCATGGAACTGGCGCTGAATCTGGCGCGACAAACGGATGCCGACATCGTGATGGCAACCGATCCGGACAGCGACCGTCTGGCCATCGGCATCAAAGATTTGGATGGAAATTACGTGCTTTTCAACGGAAACCAAACCTGTTCCATCCTCACCTATTATTTGGTGAAACAATGGCAAGCCCAAGGGAAACTGACCGGAAATGAATTTATTGTAAAAACCATTGTTTCCAGTGAACTGATTGCCGATATCGCACGCAAGGCCGGCGTCGAATCATACGATTGCTTAACAGGTTTCAAATGGATTGCCGAAGTGATCCGGACTTACGAAGGCAAGAAAACATTTATCGGGGGCGGTGAAGAAAGTTTCGGGTATATGGTAGGTGATTTTGTCCGCGACAAAGACGCCGTTACCTCTTGCTGCGTGTTTGCAGAATGTGCTGCCTGGGCCAAAGAAAAAGGGATGTCTTTGTACGAACTGATGATTGATATTTACCTGGAATACGGCTTGTACAAGGAAAAACTGGTGAACGTAGTACGCAAAGGCATCAGCGGGCAAGCCGAAATCAAATCGATGATGGAAAATTACCGCAACCATCCGCCCCAACAAATAGCAGGAACACCCGTTGTAGCCATTAAAGATTATTTGTTACGGAAAACGACCGATCTAAAAACCAATACCCAATCGCCCATTATGTTGCCCCAAAGCGATGTGCTGCAGTTTCTGCTGGAAGACGGAAGCATTATTTCCGTCCGCCCGTCGGGCACCGAACCGAAAATAAAATTCTATTTCAGCATCAAAAAAGAATTGCCCGACCGATCCAAATTTGTGGAAACAGATCAATGGCTCGAAAAACGGATTGGTGAAATCATTGCGGATATGGGATTGTAAATTATTGGTAATGATTGACGGGTAACGAAAATGCAGTTTTACTTTAGCCTGACCAGCATTCGTTATTCTCTTGTATTTAGTGTTAGTACAATTTAGATTCTATTATTTCAAAAATTTCAATCTCTATAAAACCATTTGATAACCAAGATGTCGCAGCTACGCTGCTTTATAATCTGATTCTGATTTTATGCAACAAAGATTTCGCCACGATGTGGCTTACAAAGCGGCATTGCCGCGGAATCTCTGTAGAAAATTTAGAATACAATAATTCCAAAAGCAGCGTAGCTGCGAAATATTATTCTTAACAATAAAAGTGCAAGTGGTTGGAAATAATAGTGCAAACTAATTTTTCCTGTACTTAAGATCGTTTATATTCATCGAACTATTCGTAATCTTCCATTAAAATGCGTTTTATTTTTATCCTGCTGTTTTCCTTCTTTTGTTTGCCGGGGCAAGCCCAACTAAACGATTATCAACAAAAACGTTTGGAACGGAATGAAGACTGCATTTTTTCCAAAAACATCCGTTCGGTCGTTGTGTGTAAATCGGATATCAAATACTCCGCTCCCATCATCATGCTGAATTCCGGCGATGCCATTCACGGCGAATTCGACGATTTGGACGGAGATGTAAAATCATACCGTTTCTCGGTTACCCATTGCGATGCTAACTGGCAACCCTCCGATATCTGGCAAAACGATTACATCAGTGGTTTTACCGAAAGCAACATCCACACCTATGCCCAATCGTTTAACACCATCCAGCTTTACACCCATTACTCCTTTACATTTCCGAACGAGGAAATGGCGGTAAAACTTTCGGGTAACTATTTGCTGAAAGTGTTTTACGTAGGTTATTCGGGAAAGGAAGAAATCGCCTTTACCCGCCGCATCCTGGTCGTTGAGCCCAAAGTTACCATTCAGGGACAAATTTCGCGGGCTTCAACCGTCGACGATTTTGAAACCAAACAAGAAATTAATTTCACGGTTTCGACTCCCGGCACGGTTTTGTTCAATCCGCAGCAAGATGTAAAAGTGGCCATTTTACAAAACAACCGTTGGGACAATGCCTTGACCACGCTCAAGCCTTATATGGTCCGCAACAATGCCCTGGATTATTCGTACCACGACAGAAGCAACCAGTTTTGGGGAGGAAACGAATTCCGGCGTTTCAGCACGATCAGCACCAAATATGCCACCGACAAAGTCCACCGGATCGTATTAACCGATTCGGGGTATGTATTCAACCTGTGGGAAACCAAACCGCGCCGGACTTATTTTTCGGAAACCGACCGGAACGGGAATTTCGAATTGCGGACGGAGGACCGGAACGACGTAGACACCGAAGGCGAATATGCCTGGGTGACTTTCCTGATGTCCAATCCCACCCGGGCAGACGGGCAGGTATATGTCCGCGGACAGTTCAACGGATGGGAATGTACCCCGGAAAATCAAATGCAATACATTTATTCACAACGTAGCTACGAAGCCACGTTATATCTGAAGCAAGGTTTTTACAACTACATTTACACCTTGATACCCAAGGGGTCAACCACAGCCGACGATATTTCTTTTGAAGGAAGCTTCCAGGAAACCTCCAATACTTACACCATTCTGGTGTACTACCGCGAACGGGGCAGCCGCTACGACCAACTGATCGGATCGGGAATATTCGACAGCAGCAAACGGTATTAATACCCGTTTACTGCAAAGCTGTTAAGTTCTGATTAGTCCCAACCGGGACTAAATATGAATAGCCGTGCGTGAAGCGCACAGAAGAGAATCCTTCTCTAAAACCTCGTCCACGAAGTGGGCGAATTACCTGATTGTTCGCCCACTTCGCGGACGAATCCTTGGATCGTTACTCTTTTCCACGGGTTACACCCGCAGTTATTTATATTTGCCCGCTTCGTGGACTCAAAGAACTTAACAGCCCTACCCTTGCCCCTCCAAAGGAGGGGAATCCTTCTCCGTCGTTTTTTTTTACAAACAAGCTTCACTTGCAAAAGGCAACGCCTTAACCTGATTTAGAAATTACAAAGCAAGGCACTAAAATCATTGCTGAACCCTGTGGTTTTGTAAAACCGTTTCAAAAAAAACATAGCTTTGCGAAACGATAGTAAAAAACTTCTACAGACCATGAAATACACCTTGACAATCTTCCTGTTTTTACTTTTCCTGAGATCCGGTTTTGCACAACATACCGAAATGGATCATCCCTATACCTGGCCTGCCGACCCGCAGGTACGGGAAAAGTTGGAAGCCTGGCAGGATCTGAAATTCGGTATTTTTATGCATTGGGGCACGTATAGCCAATGGGGGATTGTGGAATCGTGGAGCCTTTGTCCCGAAGACGAAGACTGGACGCAACGTCGTGGCCCGTCGGCACAAAACTATTTTGAATACAAAAAGGCATACGAAGGGTTGCAGAAAACGTTTAATCCGACGGATTTTAACCCTGAGAAATGGGCGCAAGCTGCCAAAACGGCCGGATTTAAGTATGTGATTTTTACCTTTAAGCACCACGACGGTTTTTGCATGTTCGATACCAAACAAACTGATTACAAAATCACAGACGTCCAAACGCCTTTCCATACGAATCCCAGGGCCAACGTAGCCAAAGAAATTTGCAATGCCTTTCAAAAGGAAAACTTTTGGGTGGGCGCTTATTTCAGCAAACCCGATTGGCACTCGCAAGATTACTGGTGGTCGTACTTTCCGCCTAAAAACCGCAACGTCAACTACGACCCCGAGAAATATCCCGAACGCTGGAAGTCGTTTAGAAACTTTACCTACAATCAAATCTCGGAGATCCTGAGCGATTACGGCAACGTCGACATCCTTTGGTTGGACGGCGCCTGGGTGCAGCAAAATACCAAAGCGCCCCTGCCGGGAACTTACGGCAATTTTTACAATCAGGATATCGATATGGCAGGTATTGCCGCCATGGGACGCAGCAAACAACCCGGCCTGCTTGTTGTCGACCGCGCTTTGGCTACCGAATATGAAAACTACCGCACGCCTGAGCAGCAAATTCCCGACAAACCTTATGAGTATCCCTGGGAAACTTGCATGACCCTGGCGACCTCCTGGAGTTATGTTCCCAATGATGTGTACAAACCTGCCTGGAAAATTATCCACAACCTGGTGGATATTGTCGCGAAAGGCGGAAATTACCTTTTGAATGTAGGCCCTTCGCCGCAAGGCGACTGGCATCCGGAAGCGTACCAGCGCATGGCCGAAATCGGCGAATGGATGAAGGTAAACGGCGATGCCATTTACGCCACGCGCCCCATGGCACCTTACAAAGAAGGGAATATTTGCTTTACGCAAAATAAAAACGGCGCTGTGAATGCCATTTATTTAGCCGCCGAAGACGAAACGATGTTGCCGAAAACAATAGTACTAAACGGAATTACCCCCGAGGCAAAAGCCAAAATCACCCTGTTGGGAGCCAAGGGCGCTTTGAAATGGAAAACAGGGAAGGGTGTCACCACCATCACCATTCCCGAGAAACTGCGTAAAAATCCCCCTTGCCGGCATGCGTGGACTTTTAGAATTGAAAATTGAAAATGGAGAATTGAAAGTGATGGCAAGTTTTAGATACGAGAGAACGAGTTGGCTAGTAAACGGGGTTTAATTGATTGAAAATGGAGAATTGAACTTAGCGAAGCGATCTCATGAGGCGAAGCCGAATAAAATTGAAAGTGAGGTTTGGTGACGGGTAACGGGTAAACAAGATAATTGAAAATGGAGAATTGAGAATTGAAAATGATTCGTTAACAGGTTTACGGGTAACAAGTTTACCATTCACCTTTTACCCTATACCCTGCACCCAATAAACAATTAAACAGGTCAGCTCACCCTTCACGGTTCACGCTTCACAAATAAACGATTAAACAGGCATTTCACGTTATGCGATTAAAATAGAATATTATTAGATTTAATTATCCTGATAAACAAAAGCAAGCATTTAATGAGTAAACTAGTGACGAGTAACGGGTGATGAGTAAACGAACAAAAAAAACGAATAACAAACCTTGTTCCATTCACCTTTTACCCTGTACCCAATAAACAATTAAACACTTAAACAATTCAACAGGCATTTCACCCTTCACCGTTCACGCTTCACAAATAAACAATTCAACAACTCAACAATTCAACAATTCAACACCCAATGTACTTCCTAATCGGATATATGGCTTCGGGAAAAACTACTGCCGGCAAGCGGTTGGCAAGGCTGATGCAGTTGCCGTTTTACGATCTGGATGAAGAAATCGTAAAAGCAGAAGGCTGTACCATTGCCCGGTTGTTTGAAGCGAAAGGAGAAACTTATTTTCGCGAATGCGAACACCAAATTTTACTGCAATTGATTCATAAAAAAGAAGAGGCCGTTATTTCGGTAGGAGGGGGCGCGCCGTTGTTTCATGAAAATATGGCGTTGATGAACCAGAGCGGTATAACCGTATATTTGAAAACTCCGGTTGGGAGATTGGCAAGGCGTTTGCGTCCGGGGAAAGAAAAACGCCCGCTTTTGAGGGATATTCCGGATGAAGCGCTGGAATCGTTTGTTGGAGAACACCTCCGGCAACGGGAATCCGTTTACAATCAGGCGCAGCTTGTTGTCGATTTGCAGGAAATTACCATTCCGGTGCTTGCCGGACAGTTAAAACAATATCAAAGCCAATGAAGAACCCGTTGATTATTCAAAGAGCGGGAGAGACGGTCGGTGACTTTTTCTCGTTGTTTTATCCCAAAGCTTGTTTTGCCTGCGGCGAATCGTTGTTGAAAACGGAAGAAGTCCTATGCACATCCTGTGTTTTCGGTTTGCCGAAAACGCATTTTCAGGATTATGAGGACAATCCGTTGGAGCAATTGTTTTGGGGGCGTTTCCCGTTTGAAAGTGCAACAGCCTTGTATTTTTTTGCCAAAAAAGGAACGGTGCAACATTTGATTCACCAACTGAAATATGGAGGGCATAAAGAAATCGGCGTCTATCTGGGAAAATTGCTGGGACAGGAATTGAAAGCATCGGCGCGGTTTTCGACGCTGGATTTGATTGTTCCTGTGCCCTTGCATCCCAAACGCTTGCACGAACGCGGCTATAACCAAAGCGAACAAATAGCGTCCGGCTTATCGCAATCCCTGGATATTCCTGTGGATACCACCTCGTTTGTCCGTGCCTTTGCCACCAAGACCCAAACTAAAAAGACGCGGGAGGAGCGTTGGGACAACGTATCTGAAAAATTTTTGGTAACAACTCCTGAAGCGCTTGCCGGCAAGCATTTGTTGCTGGTGGACGATGTCATTACGACCGGAGCGACTTTGGACGCTTGCGTTCAAACTCTTTCCCGGATCGACGGGGTCAAAATCAGCATTGCTGCGTTGGGGTTTGCTTCCCGGTAAACGGTGGGGCTGTTAAGTTCTTTGAGTCCGCGAAGCGGGCAAATTGCCCGATTGTTCACCCACTTCGTGGACGAGGTTTTAGAGAAGTATTCTCTGCTGTGCGTTTCACGCACGATTATTCATATTTAGTCCCCGTAGGGACAATCAGAACTTAACAGCCGGGGGCAAGGGGAGGCTAACGCCGCCGAACAGGGAAATCGGTAACCGTTTCCTTATTTATAATCCTTAAATTCCTTTGGGGCCAGTGCTCCAATTTCAATTTGGGGTTTGACAAAACTTTTTTCCGGAAAATCCAATAACTGTTTTTCTTCGCGAAGCGCAAAACCAAGTTTGTATCCGATGTTGTCGTCCGTTGTCAGATACACGTTGTCATACTCCGTATCACCAGCCGGAACAAACAACATCACTCTTTTACCGGCGCTTTTTTCTGTGATCCAGGTTTCTCCGCTTTTTGTCGTTGTCCAACCCGTAACGTCAAAAGACTTTTCAAATCCCATAGGGTAACGAACGTAATTTAGAAAGTAACAAAAGATCGTGAATTCAATGTCATACGGAAAGGTAACTGCAAATTGGCTATCATTTAATTTGTAAAGCCTCGGTAGCGACCGGTAACGTTCTTTATTGTAGCTATTGCAAAAACCGGTCAGAATACGGTCAATTTCCATACTTGTTATATTGCTTACAATCACAAGTTTGTCATTGGGGACTTCCTTTTCGGGGAGGTAATTGGGGGATGGTCTTGTGGCAGCACGACCCGGCCCGCTTTTTTTTATATATCTCGACCACATAAAATAAATGATCAAAACCACTGCTGTAATCCCTAAAACGATGATTTGTGTCTTCATTCCGGTTAAAAATTAATGATGATTTATGTTGAAATTGCTGGCATTTTATCTTCCCCAAAAAAGGGAACTCATTCCCCAAAGAGTCAACAGCATGACCTTCTTTGGAAAAGACTACAAATATATAAAACCGGATACAATTCTTGTACGGAAGAATACGATTTACCTGACAAGATTTTTAAGGAAAAACTGTTTAAAACAGCAACGAAAAGCCGTTGTCTTTGCTTTGCGATTTCTGAGTTCGGCTAAGGATTTGCCTTCGTCCGGTATTTTTTTACAAGCGAAGCTTGTTTCTAAAAAATGACGGCGAAGGATTCCCCTCCTTTGGAGGAGCAAAGGGAGGCTAACGCCGCCGGACGTTCTGTTTTTTTTTATTGAAAACCCGCGACACAACGGAAAGGATCCATTCGCAAAAAGGGGCTGATCTCTTTGGAAAAAGATCAGCCCCTTTTGACCAAAAGAACAGGCCCTTTTGGAGGGACGCTGAACAGCCTTCCAATAAAGCGATTGCAATAACGCTGTTTGTTCTTTTTTTATTCCAAAAGATATCGCAGCAATGAAGCTAAACAGGCAATGGTCACGTACTGGCAAAATTTTTGTGGGAATGGATATATAAAAAATGGATAAGCCACGTAGTGGCGAAATCTTTATAAAAAACATGGATTCCGGTCGGAAGTCGTTCGAATGGTTTGCAAGCAATCGTCCCGTTGTTAATTTTCCCAAACGGATAAACCATTCTTGGGGGGTGTTGTTTATTTTTTAGGATAAATTTACCTGATCTAGTTACCCTATGTATAAATTTTAACCAAGGAGGAATTATTATGTCATCTATTGTAAAGAGAGGAAACAATTTTCTGCCTTCTTTTTTCCAAGGTTGGAACGATGATTTTTTAAGCAATTTTTTGGACCGGGACAATATCAATATGATGCCGGCAATTAATGTAATTGAAACGGCGAACGACTTCAAAATCGAAGTGGCTGCTCCCGGGCTGGAAAAGAAAGATTTCAAGATCAAACTGGATAAAAATATTCTTGAAATTTCAGCCGAAAAAGAAATTCACAAAGAGGAGCACGATAAAGATTCGAAGTTTCTCAGGAAGGAGTTCGGGCACACTTCCTTTAGCCGGAGTTTTAACCTGCCCAATTATGCGGATACCGAAAAAATTTCGGCTTCCCAAAAAGACGGTGTGTTAACGGTGATGATTCCTAAAAATACAACACCCGAAGCCCGCCCTATCAAAGAAATAGACATAAAATAGTTGATTCGTTTTCGATCCTGGATTTGTGTTTTTTTTACGCCCCAAAACCCTTTGGGGCGTTTTTTATTTGCGCACACTGGTATAGAACGGGGAAATCTTAGATATAATTCTTCATCTCTTGGATTTGTTCCTCGTTCAGGCGAATGGCTTTGTCGTGACTACGCATGATAATACCGCAGGCCAATTCAAAAAACAGGGCGCGTTGGATAACGTCGTTAAAGTCTTTCCCGACCACCACCTGCCCGTGGTTTTGAAGCAACACCAAATTATGGTCCCGCAGGGCAGCCGTCACTTCAATTCCGATTTTCGGGGATCCGGGGCAAACATAAGGCAAGCTGGTAATGGGACCGATTACAAAAGGAACTTCGTTGATCACATTGAAATTGGCGGGCGGATCAGGCAAACAAGCCAACGTAGTGGCATAAAGCGATTGGAAATGCAAAACCACATTAATATCCTTGCGTTCCCTCAGAATTCCGAAATGAAAACCACTATCCATGGAGGGCCGTACATTGTTCAATACTTTTCCGTCTTCGAGCTGGGCAATGCAAATTTGGTCTTTGCTCAGATAAGGCAACCACGAGCCGGTTTGGGTGATTAATATATGGTTTTCGGCGATGCGCCACGAAAGGTTTCCGCTGGAACAAATCAGCAATTGATGGGTTCCGATGCGATGGGCCGCTTCAACAAAAGTCCGTAAATGGGAATCGGTAATTAAAGGCATGATTTCGTCCGGTTAATGGTTTCAAACGAGCTTTTTGTCAATTATTTATTTCTAATCTACTAAATATCGTAGCTTATTGGGGGTATGGTTACAAATAGCGTGCAATTTTAAAACTTTTTTCAATCCGAACGGCTATTTATGAAAGTTTTTGTTTTTCCGTTTTGAAATTGTTTCCTTCCTGCTTCGGTTTTATCGAATGCCGCTCCTTATTCCGCATAAAAAAGGAACGGCGGACAATTCCTGTTTGGGGAATGTCCGCCGTTAACCACACTATTAACAAGAAAACACTAACGTTTCACGATCTTTAAGTTTGCTGTACCGCCATCGGTCTGCATTTGCAAAAGGTAAACGCCTGAGGACAATGTTCCGATATCCAAACGGGATTCTTTGGTTTCAAAGACCAATTTGCCCGACAAATCGTATACCTTCACATCCGTTACATTCACATCACCGCTTTCGATTTTCAATTCTCCCGTCGTGGGATTAGGATAACATTTAATGTGTTCTGCTTTGTTTTCGGTAACGCCCCAAGCATGGTTTTCGATTTTTTTGTATGAAATCTGAATTCGGCTGTCCGCATCAGGAGAGACCGTACCTTCGCTTGCCCCGTTATTATAAAGAAAATATACATCATCGCTTCCACCTTTTTCCATCACAATATACGTGCAGTTGTTGTAGCTATCGTAGCTGTATGTATAGGTATACCATTGTTCCCAGGCGCCGCTACTCCAGGCTTCAAACGTTGATGTTAGTTGGTTTCCGTTCGGCAAATAAGTGTACCGGTACCTCGCTTGGTTTATCCAGGCGCCCGAAACCCATGCTTCCCCAAGGTTTGAAAGCATGTGGTCGGAGGCATCATAGGTATAGGTTGCACGCGTACTATTTTCCCAAACTCCGGATGTCCATTTTACATATATATCCGTAAGACAATTATTGTGGGCATCATAGGTTTTGGTTCTTTTATTGCTATTTATCCAGGCGCCTCCCTGCCAGTTTTCTTCTAAGCGCGTCAATTCTTTTCCTGCGGCGTTATAGGTATGCGTTACGCTCCGGTCACCCACCCAGGTTCCGGATATCCATCGTTCGGACACAAAAGTCAGTTCCTGGCCGGTTACAGTGTATGTGCTTGTCCAACGGGTAGAATTCACCCAAGCGCCCGACACCCAATTTTCCACCAATTCCGTCAATTTACTGCCATTGGCATTATACGTGTTGGTTGTCCGGGCAACGTTAACCCAAGTGCTTGCCTGGAACTTCTCATCAATACGTGTCAGGGTATTTCCCGTGGCATCGTAAGTTTTGGTAGTCCGGTCGGTGTTTATCCAGTTACCGGAAATCCACGACTCATATACAGATACCAAGTGTTGCCCGGAAGCATCGTTTGTATAACTCATTCGCTTGGAGCCTTGCCACGCCCCGCTCACCCAGTTTTCTGACAAATCGGTTTGAATGTATCCGTTTGCATCGTAAGTATACGTGTACCGGTACTGCCCGACCCAGGCGCCGGAAGTCCATCCTTCATGGACACGGCTCAAAACTTTGTTATCGGCGTTGTAAGTGTAAGTTGAGCGCATGACATTTTGCCAAGTACCGGTGCTCCACGATTGGTAAAGGAACGTGAGTTGGTTTCCGTTGGCATCGTAGGTATTGGTTTGCATAGAAGTCTTTACCCAAGCCCAGGCGCCGGTATTCCATATTTCGAACAGGGCGGTCAACAGTTGTCCTTTGGCATTGTATGTATAAATGGCCCGATCGTTATTCGTTCCGTCTTGATTAAAAACGGTAATGGTATCCGGTTCGAACCAGTCGCCCGAAGTGTTTTTTATCCGGGTGGGATTTCCCGGCTGTTGCGCTTGGGAGCTAAAAAATCCAAAGACGCAAAAACACAAAATAAGTAATGTAAATTTTGTTTTCATTTTTTCTGTATTTGTATTCACTGCTTTATTTTTTTGTCTAAAATGTGGTGTCCGTTTTGCAATGCTGCAAATTCCCATTTGTTTCATTCCTTACTTAAGCCCAACTTTTAGTTTTGTTGTGATTTTGAGTTGCGCTTTCAATCTTACTGCAGGGCAATTGTCGGCATAGATGTAAACATTGACCGATTTTTTTGTGAGCAATGATGTTACATTTGCCATGTTGATGTTAAAGCTGATTTGCCTGTCGGTGATTTGCGTAGAGGCGATAAGCTGTAATGCCGGGTCTTCAGGAGTTGATAGGTAGCAACTCACTTTCCCCATGTTTTTGAATACGGTTAAGTCAGCATCCGGGTCGCTTAGCGACATCAGAATAGATTTGATTTCTGCCGATTTCACGGTAATGGCGCCGCTGGCGTACTGCTTAACGAGCTCCATGATGTCGATATTTTCCTTGCTGAATATCAGTTTTCCATCTACAGCCGTTGATTCAATTCCTTTTGCCAGATGAAATAGCCCAAGCGGTTCCGTAGGAATTTCAAATTCTTCATTTACAAGATTGGCGTCCACATTTTGGTCCAATTCGGATTTTAAATCTTCGCAAGCGGAGAAACAAATTGCTGTAAGCACTGCAATAAAAAGGTACGTTAATTTTTTCATGATAATAATTTTTAATTAATTGATTTGTTTGTTTTTTGATATGCCTGAGGTGGTTGATTATCTTGTAAAACTAGTTATGCTGATACAAAACCGGAAGTGTTCATTTTTCAGAATATAGTTCAACAGGATATGCATCCCAATGATATTTTCATACCCACCTAATTATCACGTAGACTGGGAAAGGCAACTGAGAACCTCGCGGTTTTTGTCGAAGAACTGCGAGGTTCTCTCATCGCCCAAGTAATGGAAAAGCATTACAATTAAAAAAATAAAAAGACACATGTAATTTACAATCAAGTTATTGGTGGTAAATTTATCTTAAACTATTTGGTAGTAACAACATAAATAGCATTTACCACAGCATCATCTGAGCCGTCGGTAAGAGACTTGGCAACACCGTTTTTCCAATATTTGGCTACCTTTTTAGTTCCTTTGTATTCATAGCCGGATACATACACATCGTTGCCTACTACGGTTATACCGGTGGCGCAAGCATTGCCGGTTCCATCGGTAAGACGAACCTGCGTGCCATTTTTCCAATACAAGGCAGTCTTTGTTACTCCATCAGACTCATAGCCTGCAACATACAGGTCATTTCCAACAACACATAGGGCATTGCCGTCACTTTCCCATTGTCCGGAAGTAGAAAAATAGTTTGCTACGTTTTTCCAGCATACAGCTTTGTCTTGTTCCATTTCCGCTCCAACTTGGTACCCGGCAACATAAACATCGCTACCCACTGCACAAATGTCTTTAGCTTCGCCTGCGAGAGTCCCGTAACTCACTACTGTTCCATTTTTCCAATGACATACTATTCCCGCCAAAACAGAGCCTGCTACATATACATCGGAGCCTGAAACAAAAATGGAATATGCTTTGCATTTAAGGCCCGCAGCGGTAAGCTTGGTAACAGTTTGATTTTTCCAATATTCGGCTCTTGTGTCAGCCCCGTCCGAACTGTAGCCCGAAACAAAAACATCGGTACCAGAAACGAAAATATCGGTAGCAAATTCGTCCATAGTTCCATCGCTAAGCGGAGTAGCCGTGCCATTTTTCCAGTATTTGGCCACCTGTTTACTCCCACTAAGCTCATTCCCTGCAACATATACATCATTGCCCGAAACAAATACCGATTTGAGTTCGGCATTCGAGAGGGGAGCCGTAATGCGTATAGCAGTATCATTTTTCCACAAAGTGCCAATCCATTTGCCATTGACAATTTCGTAGCCGGCCATGTAAACGGTAGTAATTTCCTTGGGGTCTTCTTTTTTTTCTTTTTTGCAACTTGCAAGGCCTGTTAAGGCGATAACTACGATTAGTAAAAGTAAATTTTTCATCATACGTTAGTTTTAATAGTTATTTTTATATTAAATTTTAATTGGATAATTAATCGATTTAATTCCACTAATAAAAAACCAATAAAGAGCATCCCTACACGGCACCAACCTTATGGAACAACGATTATCAATACGGCTATTCATCGATTTTCATTAAAAAGCGTGTACCACAAATAAGCTTTCTAATGAATCGTGTTGAAGGCAAAGGCGCATGTGTTACCTCTTTTTTGCGCTGAGATGCTCTTATTGGCTCAATACGTTCCTGTTATTTCCTTTTGTAACACAAACCAAACTTGTCATGGCGCCATTCATCCCCGTTTTGTTACGCTTTCCGGAACGCCATTTTCCATATGTATGGTATGATTTGGAACTGTTTGACAATGTATAAGCTAAATGTTTGGCTGGTTACCATTGTTTTCGTTGAGACAAAAGTAGAGTTTCGATCAAGCGTTTTCAATCATATAATCATATGATTTTTTATGCTTTCCGCAACAAAAGGAAAAACAAATCTAGGGGAAAGATCCCTAAAGAAGCAGGGCTAAAATGTCGAAGAAAAGAAATTACACCAAGCGCTCTTTGATGGCCTTGATAACGGCTTCGGATTTGGAATTGACTTGTAATTTCTTGTAAATATTGTTTATGTGGGTATACACTGTTCCAATGCTGATGCAACAGGCATCGGCAACCATTTTATAGCTGTCGCCAACCAGCAGGCGTTGCAGCACTTCGAGCTCTCGCGGGGTCAACTGATATTTATCTTGAGAGTTGACGGGTTTGGTAAAATATTCCAGTACTTTCCGGGCAATTCCGCTGCTCATGGGTGATCCGCCTTTGTGAAGTTCCACAATGGCTTCGATGATCTGCATGGAAGAGGTTTTCTTGAGCAGATAACCGGTTGCCCCGGCACACAAGGCGTCAAAAATTTTGCTTTTGTCTTCGAACACGGTCAACATCATCACGTTGACCTCCGGATAAGTGTTCTTAACCAACAGGGTGGCTTCAATGCCGGATAAGCCGGGCATGTCGATATCCATCAAGATGACATCCGGACCATTGGTTTTGCAATCAGATAAGATGTTCGCTGCATTAGGTAAAGCGCAACAAAGTTCAAAGCCCTCGGTACCACGTATCAAGTAAGATAAACTTTCAAGTAACGCAGTGTTATCATCGTATATGGATATTTTTATAGACATTACTTTATTTTTCACCAAAGGTAGCAGGTACTTGCTCCCCTGTAAATCATATAAGCATATGATTTTTGGTTTTCAGCAAAATGGTAGTGCCTGCGTCTTTTCCGGAAGTAATGGTTAATTGTCCTCCAATCAGGGTAGCCCGGCGTTCCATATTGGCGACTCCGTTCCGCGATGTAGGGGCTTGCGGATCAAACCCGCAGCCGTTATCGGTTATGCTTACTTCCAAATGCTTGTAATTGATGGTAAATCGAATGGAAAGCATCGTGCATCCCGAATATTTGGCGGCATTGTTGACGGCTTCTTTCACGATCAGGAAAATATTACGCCGTTCTTCCATTTCAAGCCGGGCGCTATTGGCAACTTCTTCCACATCCATGCACAAGTCGATTCCCTTCGATTCACAAACAGGAATGGCGTATTCGCGCAAACGCACAATCAAGCTCGACAACGAGTCGTCCTGTGGATTCACCGACCAGATAATATCGTCCATCGAATTAAGCACTTCGCGCGAGTTGTCGCCGATTTTACCGAGTACTTCGGCCAGTTTGGCCTGTTGGCCTTTGCTCCGCGCCATTTCGCTCATCAGCGAGATGCTGCTCAGGGTGGAGCCGATATCGTCGTGCAGGTCGGCGGCAATATGCGTTCGCAAACGTTCCATTTTGATTACCTGGCGGATCCGGTAGCGGTAAAACCAGTAAAATACGCCCAACGCCCCCAGCCCGATCAACAGGTAAAACCAGGCGGTACGGTAAAACACGGGATAAATCCGGAATGACAAGGTTGTCTCATCGCTGAAATTTTCGTCTCCCCGCGAGGCCCGCACTTTAAAAGTGTAGTTTCCGGGCGGCAAGGAGGGATATTCCACAAAATTCCGGGCAGACAAGACACTCCAATTCTTGTCGATCCCTTCCAGTTTGTATTGGTACAGGATGCTTTCGGCATTTTTAAACGTGATCGCCGAAAATTCAATGACCACATTATTTTCTTCATGACTTAACCCAATATTATTCGCTTTATTCAAAAACGAGGAATTGGGCCGCCCGTTTACCGTGAAACCGGAAATTGTCACCTTCGGCAATACCGCCTTTTTATCACTGAACAAGTGATCCTTCGTAATAAAAATGCCTTCATCGGTGAGAACGTACAGTTTCCCTTTCTCCTGAAGAAAATCGTAGGCCTGCCCTTCAATTCCGTTCTCCTGCCCCAAACGATCTATCTGAACGCTGTCGCCGGAAACGAGTTTCATCACATCCATCCCTTGTTGCGAGGCGGCCCAAATACGTCCTTCCTCATCAAAACTGACCCCCAATACCATATTGCTTGACAAACCGTTTCTGGTGGAGTATAATTTGTAAGATTTTACCCCCGTGCTGTCAAGGGTCAATTTATAAATGCCGGTATAATACGAAGCCATCCAAAGCGTATTACTCTTATTATCTGCCTTGATTTGAAATATCCAAATGGTAACAAAGGAGGAATCTGCATTCTGCGACCTGTAAACCTTCACATGGTTGAGCATCATGGAACCGTCTTTTGCTTTTTCCAATTTTGCACGGTACAGGCCATAGGTAAAATCTCCGATCCAGTAGTTCCCCCACGAATCCCGTTGCATGCTTTTCGGTACCATACGGGAAGAATCGGCATGATTAAACCGGACCGGATACAATCGTTTATTTTGATACAGATATATCTTGTTCCGGGTCGTAATCCAGATTCCGCTTTCATCCCAACGGATTGAATGAATCATCCGGATATCATAGCCTGAAAAATCCGCTTCTGGTTTTGCTTTTTTCAATTCGGGCAATTGTTTGGTCAATGGCAATGAAAAAAGTCCTAAATCGTTTACGATCCACAAGGTAGATTTGTCGTCAATGACCACATCGATCACCCCCCCTTTTCCTAAAGGCGTTCCCTTTTTATCCAGCAACGACAAGCTACCATCCCTGTAAACGCCCAAACTATTGCGACAGCACATCCAAATACGCCCGAAATCATCCATCCGCATGCAGTCCGCCTCATTAAAACGCTCTCCGTCACTCGAAATGGAATAATTCTCGAAATTTTCGATTTTGCTGAGGCCGTTAAAAGTACCGAACCAGTAATTGCCTTCATGGTCCTGCAACATCGACAAAACGGAAGAAGAAGCCAACCCGTTTTTATCCGTCAGATGCAGGGTAATACTGTCGCCTTTGGTACGGTATACACCGTCCGGCATAGTACACATCCAAACATTTTTTTCCTGATCGATATAAACATTCCGTACGGAAACATCCTTTAGTTCTTCAAAAGGCTGTACAACCCGGTACTTCCCACCCCAACGGAACGGTTGCTCAAACTCAATCCGGTAATACCCCTGAGTGCTTGCTACATGCAGGTTTCCCTGATCATCAAAAAGTATACTCCACACCCATTTGTTTTTAAGTTCGGAAATAAACAAGAGCTTGGAATTGGTATCAGCCAATTGTAAAATTCCTGCCCCCTTGACGCCCCCGAACCAAATATTCTGCTGTTTATCCAACTGTAACGTTTCAAACAAGATAAAGTCCCCTCCAAAATCATCTATATCTTTTATACTGTCGCCAACAATCTTAGAGATAGAACTCCCCCCTCCTACTAAGATGGTTCCATCGGGCAAGCACCTTGCCGAACTGTATGCATTTTGCCCGATACGTAACGGAAAGTCCGCGCAATGCTTGAAACTTCCGTCGTTTTGTTCCAGAAAAACGCCCTGCATCAATGCTGTTGCAATCAAATTCCCGTTATTGTCCTTTTCAAGAGTTGATGCCGTTGAAAAATTTTGGTAAATGGCCGGGATCAGCTTGTTATTGAACGCTCTTCCGTCGAAGCGCGAAATTCCCACCCGCGTGCCGAACCATATGTAACCCTGTTTATCCTGTTCAATTGCTATGACTTCATTATTTACTAAACCATCTTTAGTCGTATAATTTTTCACCAAATAATACTTATCAACCAGCTCGGAAGAGGACTGGGAAAAAACCGGAACGACTAAAAATAAAAACAATATAAGGGGTGTAATTCTTATCATCATATACGATAATTCTTAAATAATTTAGAAGCTATTTGCCATACAAAAATATTAAAAACATCCTGATTATAATATAAGACTCCTTTTTTTTGCGAGACTAAAAATCGGGGAGTGCGTTGCACCCGCCGTTCCAGGGAATTTGTACAAAAGTTCTGCTTTCTTGTCAGGATAACTTTTCAAAGCACTATCGTTTACCGGCTACCAAGTCGAGTAAAATCCACTGTGCCTCAGAAACAGAGCCATTTCCCTTCTCTATTTGCTTGAATGCTCTGGAATTTGTATATTCCGAAAAAAGATGTAATTTCGCTACACAGGAAATCCTCCTCGCTAACTTAACAACTCACTGTAATTTAAAATTTTATATAAAAAAACATGGAAAACATTGAATGGGGAACATTGCCTTTCGGATATGTGAAAACCGATTTTAACGTCCGGGCTTATTTTAAAAACGGTAAATGGAGCGATTTGGAAATCAGCGACTCCGAATTTATTTCAATCCATATGGCTGCGACAAGCCTTCATTACGGGCAGGAAGCATTCGAAGGTTTGAAGGCTTACATGGGAAAAGACGGAAAAATACGTCTGTTCCGCTGGGAAGAAAATGCAAAACGCATGATGCTTTCGGCAAAAGGATTGCTAATGGCCGAACCCGATATGGAGTTGTTCAAAAAAGCTTGTTTTGAAGCTGTATTGAAAAACAAACGCTTTGTTCCGCCTTACGGAACAGGTGCTTCGTTGTACATTCGCCCGCTTTTATTCGGATCGGGTGCACGGGTTGGCGTAAAACCCGCCGACGAATATATGTTTATGGTTTTTGTAACCCCAGTCGGCCCTTACTTTAAAGAAGGATTCAATCCGGTCGGCATGATGATTGCCCGCGATTTCGACCGCGCCGCACCCAAAGGAACCGGACGCTACAAAGTGGGCGGGAACTATGCCGCCAGCTTGGCTGCCGGCGAATTGGCACACAGCCAAGGCTATGCCGCTTCCATCTTTTTAGATGCACACGAAAAGAAATACATTGACGAAGCAGGCCCTGCAAACTTTTTTGGAATTAAGAACAATACTTATGTGACCCCAAAATCCGAATCCATTTTGGCTTCCATTACCAATATGAGTTTGTGCGACCTGGCTACCGATATGGGATTAACGGTTGAACGCCGCCCGGTTCCCGTGACCGAACTGGAAACATTCGACGAAGTCGGCGCTTGCGGAACCGCTGCCGTGATTTCTCCCATCGGAAAAATTGTTGATCCGGTTAACGGAGAACAATGGAATTACTGCAAGGACGGAAAAGCCGGCACTATTTCAACCCAGCTTTATAAACGCTTAACCGGCATCCAATGCGGGGACGAAGTTGATAAATTTTCGTGGGTTACCATCGTTGAATAAGGAAGGGAACCTCTTTTTAAAAGCTGTAAGAACCGTTTGTTCTTGCAGCTTTTTAATTTCATCTTGCTTGAAGATAAGGGGAAACAATTTCGAACAAATCCCAATACAATCTTTTGCAAAAACCGGTACAACCCGATGATTGTTTTACTACCCCAAAAGTAGAATGAAAGAGGCGCACCGAACGAAAAAAATTGCCGTATCTTTGAGCGGTTTGAACTATTTTACAGAAAAAGCATTAATTTTACTTGGAATTTCTAGCCGTTGGAAGCGGTTGATCTTTTTAACCACGAGGATGAATGTTAAAAATTGAACTGAAAATACTGGGGCTTTCCTATAGCCAATCACAAACCAATGCCTATGCGCTTATCTTGGGGGAAATAAAAGGAAAAAGGCGCTTACCCATCATTATCGGACAATTTGAAGCTCAAGCGATTGCTTTGGAGTTGGAAAATATAAAGCCCGCCCGCCCGCTGACGCATGATTTATTGAAAAACATCTCCGATGTATTCGATATCAAACTGGAAGAAGTCCAGATTTATAAATTTTCAGAAGGTATCTTTTACGCAACGCTCATTTGCAACGACGGTTCTTCCATCAAAAAGATCGATTCCCGTACTTCCGATGCGGTCACGCTGGCCATGAAATTTCGTTGCCCGATTTATACCTTTGAAAATATTATGCAACAAGCGTCGGTTTATCTGGAAGAAACCGAAGAAGCGGAAAGCTCTTCCCCATCCCAGTCACAAAGCGAATATTCAAGCCTTTCCCTTGTCGAACTCAACACGGCTTTGGAGCAAGCCATCCTGAACGAAGAATACGAAAAAGCCTCGCTGATCCGGGATGAAATCTCGCATCGTAAAAAAGAGGAATAAATCAATCAAATATATCTCTCTGAAAATTAGTATTTTTAGAAAAAAATATTTTTTTTCCTGATTTTTTTTCATCACAAACCTTGCTAATCAAAAAACTTATCCTACCTTTGCAGCCTCAAATTTAAAAATGAGGCCCGTTCGTCTAGGGGTCAGGACGCAAGGTTTTCATCCTTGAAACAGGGGTTCGATTCCCCTACGGGCTACAAAAATTAAAGGTCAGTTTTTTTTTAGAATTATGGCAAATCATAAGTCATCCATCAAAAGGATTCGTTCAAATGACCGGAAGCGTTTGCACAACCGCTACTATGCAAAAAGCATGCGCACGGCAATTAAGAAATTTCGCGAATTAAATGATAAATCGGAAGCAGCAAAAACACTTCCTACTGTCGTTTCTTTAATAGACAAATTAGCAAAAAAACAAATCATACATAAAAACAAGGCTGCAAACTTGAAATCGAAGCTTGCACGCAAAGTAAACGCCTTATAGTTTTTATATTGTTTTTTTTTCATCTTGTTTTACATTATTAGGTTTAAAACCCTTGTAGTTTACAAGGGTTTTTTATTTTTGTACCCAATATATATGTAAAAAAGATGGACCCTCATAAAAAAGCCAGTATCAAACAGTGGATCGAAGCAGATCGTCCACGGGAAAAATTAATGCTCAAAGGCGCATCTGCATTAAGCGATGCCGAATTAATCGCAATTCTGATCGGTTCGGGTAACCGGAAACAATCCGCCATCGAGCTTTCTCAAGAAATTTTAGGCACCGCCTCAAACAACTTGGTTGAATTATCAAAATACACCCTTGCCGACTTGATGAAATTCAATGGAATCGGTGAAGCAAAAGCCATTACCATTGTCGCCGCACTGGAGATCGGCCGCCGAAGGCGGGCCGCCCAGGCACTTGAACGAAAAAAAATTAAAACCAGCGGCGATATGTTTGAAGTCCTTCAGGAAAAGCTGTCTGACAACATCTACGAACGGTTCTTCGTAATGATGCTTAATGCCAAGCACGAACTCATAAAACTGCAGGAAGTAAGCCAAGGTGGAATGACCCAAACCATCGTCGATCCCAAAATCGTATTTTTACAAGCGTTGGAAAATAAAGCGACATCCATTATCATTGCCCACAACCACCCTTCGGAAGATGTAAAACCCAGCCAGGACGATATTAAAATCACAAAAAAACTACAGGAATCCGGACGGCTTTTGGAAATTCCGTTGCTGGATCATATCATTGTCGGCGGAAATTCGTATTTTAGTTTCCACGACAAGAACCTTTTGTAAGAACAAATATGATTAATATCACTACTGTTGTAGGCGCACGTCCACAGTTTATCAAAGCGGCGGCATTAAGTCGTTGCATCCGCCAGCATTTTCCGGATCAAATAAACGAGAACATTATTCATACAGGGCAGCATTACGATCCCGGCATGTCGCAAGTTTTTTTCGACGAGTTGAATGTACCGGCTCCGAACATGAATTTAAATATCGGTTCGGGCCCGCATGGGAAACAAACCGCCCTGATGCTGGAAGGCATTGAAGATGTTTTGACTCAAAACAAAAGCGATTTTGTGGTCTTGTTCGGGGATACCAATTCAACACTGGCTGGCGCTTTGGCCGCCTCAAAACTCCATATTCCGGTTGTACACATTGAAGCGGGATTGCGCTCTTTCAACAAGACCATGCCGGAGGAAATCAATCGGATTACTTGCGATCACTTGTCTACGCTGCTCTTTGCTCCGACCCAAACGGCATTGAAAAACCTCCAAACCGAAGGGTTTAACCTGAAATCTGCGCCCAAATATACCATCGATAATCCCGGCATTTTTTTAAGCGGCGACATCATGCTCGACAATTTGGTGTATTTCGACAAAGTTCCTACAAACATTCTTGATCAATTGGGACTAGCACCCAATCGATTTGTTCTTTGCACCATTCACCGCGACAACAATACCGATGATCCCGAACGGCTAAGCACCATTTTTTCGGCTTTTGAGAAAATTGCCGAAAGCAGCTTAAAAGTAGTTGTTCCCCTGCATCCCCGGACAGCTAAAAATTTGCCGGGCCAATTATCGCAATCGCTTCACCAAAAAATAAAGCAAAACAGAAATATTTTGTTGCTGGATCCGGTTCCGTACCACCAAATGCTTGCTTTGGAAAAAAACTGCCGGATGATCATTACCGATTCGGGCGGCATCCAAAAGGAAGCTTGTTTTTTCAAAAAGCCGGTTATCATTACACGCCCCGAAACCGAATGGATCGAAATTGTAGAACACGGCTGCGGGATTGTATCCGATGCGAACAAAGAATCCATTTTGAAAGCTTATCAACACTTTTTGAATGCCGACCTGGAATATCCGGAGCTATTCGGTGCGGGAAAAACAGCCGAATTTGTCCTGAAAACGCTCTTGCAGATTTAGTAACCATCAAAAATGTTCCGGTTGTCCCCTATTTTTCACTAAAAATATCTTGGTACACAGCTTGCTATCAAAAAAAATATTCCTACCTTTGCAGTCCTTTTTGAAAAAGGGTTATTATTAATTACTTAAAAACATTAATTAAACATGGTTAAACAGTACGAAACCGTTTTCATTATGACTCCCGTTTTGTCTGATGAACAGATGAAGGAAACGGTAAGCAAATTTCAGAAAATTCTGAAAGACAAAGGAGCCGAAATTGTCTTGGAAGACAATTGGGGATTGCGCAAACTAGCCTATCCCATTCAAAAGAAATCCTCCGGATTTTATTATTTGATCGAATACCGGGCCGAAGGTTCGATTATTCAAGATTTTGAAGTTGCCTTCAAACGCGATGAGCGTATTTTGCGCTTCCTTACCGTGTCATTGGATAAACACGCTATTGCATATAATGAGAAAAAACGTGCCAACAAAATTGCGAAAGCAGAAGCAAAAGTTGAAGCATAATTGGAACCCCTTAAAATTAGTTGAACAATGGCACAAGCAAATTCTGACGTAAAATATTTAACTCCCATTGCGGTTGACGTTAAAAAGAAAAAATATTGCCGTTTCAAAAAAACCGGCATCAAATACATTGACTACAAAGACGCTGATTTTTTATTACGTTTTGTAAACGAACAAGGTAAAATATTACCTCGCCGCTTAACCGGCACCAGCACCAAATATCAACGTAAAGTAGCTCAGGCTGTGAAACGTGCCCGCCACCTTTCATTAATGCCTTATGTTGCAGATTTATTAAAATAAAGGGAGGTTTACAATGGAAATTATTTTGAAACAAGATGTTCCCAATTTGGGCTATGAACATGATATCGTAATCGTGCGTCCCGGTTATGCCAACAATTACTTAATTCCGAAAGGATATGCGGTTTTGGCAACCGACTCGAATAAAAAAATCAGCGCCGAAGTTTTACGCCAAAAATCTTTTAAAGAAGAACGTGTCCGCAAAGAGGCTGAAGCATTAGCCACCAAGCTGCAGGACATCACAGTTAAGGTTGGCGCCAAAGCGGCACAAACCGGTAAAATTTTCGGCTCGGTCAACAACATTCAGATTGCCGAAGCAATCAAGACCCAGTTTAATTTCGAGGTAGACCGCAAAAAAATCCACATCGAAGGCGAACACATCAAAGAATTAGGATCCTACCAAGCAACGGTTCGCTTGTATAAGGAAATACAAGCTATCATAAATTTTGAAGTGGTTGCTGAATAATTAAACAAGGCCATATGAAAAAAATCCCGACCTTTGTGTCGGGATTTTTATTGCATGATTTCAAAAAATCAAATAAAGTATATAAATTCCCTAAAACTAAAAAAACACCGATACCAAAACGGGTTCTTTTTAGTCGAAGGTGAGAAATGTGTGGACGAATTGCTGAAAAGCCAATTTGCCACTACGGCTGTGTATGCATTAAAAAACTATCTGCAAAAAAGCATGCACTTGTTGCTAAAAAAGAAAATACAAATACAGGAAATAACCGAAGAAGAGTTAAGCAAAATAAGCGATTTAACAACGCCGAACCAAGTACTGGCTATCGCGAGAATGCCGCTTCACGAAGAGCTAAACCCGCAACAATTATCCGGTTGGACTTTGGTACTTGACGGGATAAAAGATCCCGGCAATCTCGGGACGATCCTGCGTACAGCCGATTGGTTCGGTATAAATACGGTAGTTTGTTCCACTGAGTGCGTGGATGTATACAATTCGAAAGTCGTCCAGGCTACGATGGGTTCATTTACAAGAGTACGGACTTATTATACGGAATTGTCCGGTTTTTTAGAACAGATGGTACAACGGATGCCTGTTTTAGGCGCTTTTCTGGAAGGTGAAGCCATTACAAATGTCAAAACATCCGAAAACGGAGTGCTGGTAATCGGGAGCGAATCGCATGGTATCTCTGAAAAATTGACATCATTTATCTCAAAAAAAATAAATATTCCACGATTTATTCAAGAAATTAATACAGGTTTTGAAGTTGAGTCATTGAATGCTTCGGTTGCAGCAGCAATCCTTTGCTATGAAATCCGGAGGTCTTTTGTTTAAAAAAACAGAACAATCTCATTTATATCTTAATACTAATTAGCTATTCTAAAATATTTTTTTATATTTGTGCACCCAAAAAAGCACTCAAACTGTGGAAAATGTGTTTAACATAACGAATTATCACATTGAGGAGTTAAAAGTTATTGAAGGATTATCTGAGCGCACCAAAAATGTATGCTCATATGCTTCAATAGACACTTTATACAAAATTTTGTGTTACTACCTGGAGCACAAAACCTTTAGAAATATCCGGAATTGTGGACTGAGCACAGAGAAAGAACTTGTTGAGCTGGCAAAGAAATATTCAAACAACCTCAACCTTACCAAAGAACAATTTACAATAACCAGTAAATCGATGAAAGAGTTTGAGGAATTCCGGCTGTTTTGCCTCAAAAACTTTCAAATGCCTTCAAACATAGCGCTCTCCTACCAATCGGCTTTCATGAAAAAACGGTTTCCCATTTTCAAATTTATTGAAGATTTGACCGATTGTATGTTTGATGAACGCGAAAAATTTATTTTCAGGAATAGCTTCTATTTTTACCAAAATTCAAAAAAGGAAAAACTTCAGAAAATCGGGGACCGCTTCTCTTTTACGCGGGAGCGTGCGCGCCAAATCTCGGAAAATGTTTTTTCAAAATTTGAAAATGCCCTTCTTTTATTTGCCGAAATTTTTCCTCGGATTGAGAAATGGACAACCTATAAATCTTTTGTAAAAAAGGATTTTTTGGATATCAATATCAGCCTTGAAAATAAAGTTAACAAAGCCGAAAACCTTTCATTTACAAACAAATTTTACTGGTTCGTACTTAAAACGTATTTTAGGGAAACCAAAGTCGGCTTCCAGGCATTTGACAAAAAGCTTTCAAATTATTATTTGATCAATACAAATCTTGGAGAGGCATTTGATTTTGAAGGCTTTTACTCATCTGTTGAAGAACGCATGAATGACCGTATCCCAGAAAACTTTGTGGTTGATGTAGATTGTTTTCTCAATCCATTTGTAAAAGGAGGCCATCTTCTGAACGAAAACCTGAAAACGATTTGCAAACAGATTCTTTCGAGTCATTTCGGGTTGAAAATTCAACAAAATGAAATTGTATTCCCAAGAAATACATTGGTCCGAATTTCAGAAATTATTGTCAATATTTTGGAAAAGGCAGGGCATCCCCTATCCCTTAATGAAATCTACAACAAACTGAAAAGGAGCTATCCCAGCAAACTTCCTCCGAATTTGGAATCCTTACGTTCATCAATTTTTACGAACGAGGAAATCATTGCCATCGGAAAAACCTCAACTTATGCGCTAAAGTGGTGGGATACCCAAACAGGCACCATTAAGGAAATCATAAAACGTTATTTACAGCAATTCGATACTCCCAAGCGAATCTCCGATATTTGCGCCCATGTAAATTTGTATCGGAAAACGAGTGAGAAGAATATCCTCTCCAACTTAAAATTAGATAAAACGAATACTTTTGTTTTTCACAAGGGAGGGTATGTGGGTTTACAAATCCCCCTGCCTGAAGAAAGCGAACCACTTATCGTTGAAAAAGCCGAGAATAAAAAAGAAAAGGTTGTTCTTGAGAAAAAAGAAGAACCAGAAGGTGTTTTGGAAGATCCGATTCCCAAAAAAGAAGAAAAAGAAACAATCAAAAAGCAGCTTACATTGTTCTAATTAAAGATCATTTTTTGATAAAAACAGTATGTATTACAAGTTGTTCGCTTTTGCATTGGTTTTAATTGCCTTGGCGTTTTGCGGCATTGCCGTGAAGCTATTCTTTTCCAAAAAAGCGGAATTCAAAAGGAGTTGCAGCAGCATCGACCCCATTAGCGGAAAAGAAATCGGTTGTTCCTGCGGAAAGGAAGGGAAAGCGTGTAAAAATGCCTCATAACAGGAAGATTCCATCCCGTTTCAGGCCTGCCTCTTGTGTTATTTTTCCGCATCGTCTTATATTTTCGTACCTTTGAGTGTTCAAATTCACTTTTTGTATGAAAATAAACCGCATCATTCCCCGTTTTATCCTGCTTTTCTTTATCATATTCAACATTTCTAGTGTCAATGCCCAGGTTTCCGTAAGCAAGGTAAGCAAGAAACCGTCAAATCCTGCAGACGAAGGTATTTTTTATTCGCTCCCCCACAGCATTGTCAATGTGGCGGTAGTGGTTAACAAAATTCAACGGATCAAAGGGCCATACTCAGACTATGCGGAACGGTATTTGGGTATTACGGATATCATTTCTGCCAGTTCAACAGAATACCAGGTGGCCGAAATTCGTTTGTCCACTTCGTCGGAACCGGATCCCAACGAATATTATTTTATAAAAATGCCCGACAAATCTTCAAAGGGAAGTTCTCCAACCCTATTATATTTTTCGGACAACGGAATGGTAAGCGGCTCAAAAATTATTGAACCGGAAACAGCCGACAACGGCTTGAGCTACCAATTAAGCGGACAGCAACGGCAAATGCGCGATATTTTTAATCCGACGGTTACCGAACGGATTGATACCATCATCAAACGGGTAAGCGTGGATACCACAACGGTTGAACAAAAAATTTTCCGAAAAGTGTCGTCGGCTAAAACCATCGATCAAAAGGCCAAGGAAGCTGCCGATTTCATTTTAAAAATGGATGAAAGCAAATTTAATTTGATCAATGGCTACCAGGAAGTGAATTATGAAAAAGGGACCATCGAGTTTATGTACAAACAGATGGATGAACTGGAAAACAACTACTTGCAAATGTTCAAGGGGATTACAGAAGTGACCACTCAAACCTATATTTTTTCCTTTATTCCTCAAAAAGAAAACAGCGAAAAAGCGGTTACACTCTGTAAATTTTCAAAAACCGACGGCGTTCTTGACAAAGCTGAATCCAAAGGAGATCCGCTGACCATACAAGCAACCAATTTAAACGTTACCGATGCAATCAGCACGGCCGTAACAAACCGCTCAAAAGATGACAATAAGGCCAAAGGATATTTTTACCGGATTCCGGATCAGGCACAGGTTTCCGTTAAAATCGGCAATCAAACGAAAATGGAAGGTAAATTTCAGATTAATCAGTACGGTCTGGTAACCTTCTTACCGGCAAATCTGGTAAAAACCGTTGAACTCTATTCGAAAACCGGTAGTTTGAAACAAATTATTCTGAAATAACGATATGACATTCAGGCAATCGCTTTACAAAGCGCTTCGTATCACACTGATTCCAAGCATTGAGTGGAAAGCGATCCGCAATGAAAAGTATACATTGACCGAATTATTTGTCGGTTACATTTTTCCCATTATATTGATCAGTGCGTTAGGTCGTACCATCGGCGTATTTTTTGCAGCCAAACCGCTTACCGGATATTCGCTTGGTTTGTTAAAGTTATTGGCGTTCAATATCTTTTCCTGGGTCCTGATTCCTTATATTTTAATGATTGTGGGATCCTACGTGTTTTATTTTATTCTCAAACGTTTTGATTCCGAAATCACCTTGCCGGTTGTTTTCAAGTTGATTGTTTTCACGTTCACGCCTTTCTTTTTGGTGTCGGCTATTGCCTTTATCCATCCCGTTATGCGGTTGCTAATTCCAATGGGAATCCTTTTGTTTGTATTGTATACGGTGTATGTGTTTTGGTATGGGGTTCAGGAACTGATTCCCGAGCCCATTGAAACCAAAATCAGTTTTCTTGTGATTTGCATCGGAATGGCTTACGGCGCGATGCTGATTGCCAATTTGCTTTTCAGTTTTTTAGTCAACTGGCTTGTACCGGGTATGGCCACCTACGTTCTGTAAAAGCACCAACCATTTTTTGAACTCATTACCATAAAAAAAACCTGCTACAAGATTTGCAACAGGCTTTTTGGTATTTTTTAGATCGTTGGTTAAGGGTTTATTTCGCCTTCCAGGTTGCTGTTGATGACAATTTGGTAATAGCTGTATTTGCCGGTGCACCAGCTGCGATGAGCATGTCAATGAATTCTGCCATCTCAGCAATAGCCTCAGGATCGTTGGTTGCATCAAGTACAAAGGTAAGGATATTGTTGCTGATGCTGTATGTCACGACATGACTTCCATCTTCGTCCGTTACCGTAATTTTATTCCCGCTCACAGTATATGTACCCGTGTAAGTGCCATCCGAATCTTTTTCTTCCCATGTTCCGTCTGCTTTAAAAACCATTGTATTATTGGGGTCGGGAACATTGGTCATTTCATTAATATAATCGACCATAGGTTTTGCCAAGGTATTGGCCGTGCTGTTATTGAATTCCATGGACGTGGTAGCTCCGTTGTATGTCCATGTTGTCCCGGTAAGTTTTCCGCCATCGTTATCATTGTCTTTGTTACAAGCTGAAAACAATAAAATACTTCCAAAAAATAAAGCAAATACTAGTTTTTTCATAAGAGTAATTTTTTTTTTGTTATTAATAAAGATGAATTTAAGTGTTTCGATAAACCTAATTTATTCGCAATCATTTTTTTTCAAATTATCAGTCTTTTTGAGAACAATCACAAATAAATTATGAAGCAAAAATAAAAAAACTATTGATATACAAAATAAATATCAATAACTTTTTCATAAAAGTCTGGAGAGCTGCTTGGGGCTGCTATTGCTGCAAGAGTTGTTTTCCCTGATTTGTTTGGCTATGAGCCCATGCATTCCGGCCAAGATGGCCATGTTCTGCAACAAAAAAAGCCCGGAAAGATTGACTTCCCGGGCTTTTTTTTCTTTTTAGAATCTTTATTTTTTGTTCTGCTTTGCAAAGTTTTCCAATCCTTCGGTTAAGAACTTCACAAAGTTTTCCACATTCCGGTCATAGACTTTATTTTCTTTCGTAAGAACGTTTTCGTTCGCATCCATTAAAACGTAATACGGCTGCGCATTCATGTTAAAACGGGTGATTTGGTAATTGAGGTTTTTCTTGCCCAAAGTTTTAATTACTTTCCCGCCGGAAGTGGTTACCCATTCCGATTCGGGCAGATCAATAAAATTGGCATCGGCATAGAGCGCTACCATCACGTATTTGTCATTCAAAATGGATTTCACTTCGGGTTTGTTCCAAACATTGTTTTCCATTTCGCGGCAATTGGCGCAGGTTTTTCCGGTAAAGTCCACAAAGATGGGTTTGTTTACTTTTTTCGCATAGGCTTTGGCTTCTTCCAAATCGAAAAATCCTGAGAAACCAGTCGGTAAATGCAATTGATCGGCATGCTTTTTAGGCGCAAACGCTTCGGTTTTGGTGTTGCTTCCGCCGCCACCCGATTTGGACGTATATTCATAAATAATCCGATCCAAATCGAAATCCTGCGTGGTCATGGGCGGTACGTAACCGGAAAGCGCTTTCAAAGGGGCTCCCCACAAACCGGGAATCATATAAACAACAAAAGCGAACGTAATCATGGATAAAAACAAACGAGGCACGGAAATCTGCGACACTTCGCTATCGCCTTTGAAACGCAATTTTCCCAGCAAATAAAATCCCAATAGAGCAAACACTACGATCCAAAGAGCCAAATACGTTTCACGGTCTAAAATTCCCCAATTGGCTCCCAAATCGGCCATGCTTAGGAATTTTAATCCCAACGCCACTTCTAAAAATCCAAATACAATTTTCACCGTATTCAGCCAACTGCCTGATTTAAGTTTTGACAAGACCGACGGAAACATAGCCAGCAACGTAAAGGGCAAGGCAAATCCGAATGCAAACCCTAGCATGGAAATCAGCGGAATCAAACGGTTGGTTGATCCGGACGACAGTTCTATCAAAGCGCCACCCAAAATAGGCCCGGTACATGAAAACGAAACCAGTACGGTGGTTAATGCAATAAAAAACGGCGCCATAATTCCGCCTTTATCCGCTTCCTGGTCCGATTTGTTGATCATCCAACTGGGCAAGGTAATTTCGAACAGACCAAAAAACGAAAACGCGAAAAGCATGAAAATGGCAAAGAAAATCAAGTTGGGAATCCAGTGCGTACTTAAGGTGTACATGGCATCTTTGCCGAAGATGAGCGTCAGGATCAACCCCAATACGGCAAATATCAGGATGATGGAAATACCGAATATCCAGGCTTGACGAATTCCTTTCTTACGGTTGCCGCCGCTTTTCATAAAGAAACTGATGGTCATCGGAATCATGGGGAATACGCAGGGAGTAATCAACGCCAGCAAACCCATTCCGAATGCAACCATAAAAACGAGCCACAACGACTTTCCTTCTTTTGCCTTGTTGCTTGCATCGGCAGTTGCGAACGTCATCGTATCCTTAGCAACAGGTGTTGAATCTTTCGCTTTCAACGAAACGGCTGCAGAATCGGTCTCCTTGCTTACCGTTTCGTCTTTCGGAACCTCTGCTGCAAGGGAAATTGTTTTGGCTCCGTCCAGATTGAATGTAAAATCGGCATCACTTTGTGTGCATTTTCCACCTATGCAAGCTTGATAATCCACCACCCCGGTGATTTTCACAGGATCTTTACTTGTAATCTGGATTCGCTGCTTAAAAACAGCTTTACCCGAAAAATATTTGATATTGGTTTCAAAGGCATCATCGTACTCCTCAATCGGCTTGGATTCCTTGGTTTTACCGATTAATTTATATCCTTTCGAGGGATTGAACGTAATGAGAGTCGGTAAGGGACCATCGGGGACTTCTACTTGCGAGTAAATATGCCAATCTTTTTCGATCGTGGCAATTAGTTGTAGTTCAGCGATGGTATCCGAAATGCGTTCCGTTTTAAATTGCCAGGATACCGGGTTGAAAATCTGGGAAAATCCGGTTGTCAAACAAAAAAGAAAAGCAAATAAAAAGGTAGCTTTTCGCAAAGTGGAGGTGGTCTTCATGGGTTATAAATCTTCGATAAAAAGGAAAAAAGCGGGCAAATTTACTAAATAGTTCGAAAAATCGAATCATAAAAAATGAGCATCCGATACAAAACTTTTCGTACATATATCCGGCAAGGATCCGGGATGCAGATTATACCAGACAAATAATAAACTAGTTCACAGCTTGGTAGATTTTACGACTTTTCCTTTTTGCAAAATATAACATTCGGGGTGGCATTCATTCCGCAATTTAAGAATTGTTGGGTCGGCCAGTTTTTGCTAAATTTGCACAAATCAATTTTAGAAACGTGTCCGATTCGTCAAAATACACACAACGAGGCGTCAGCGCAGCCAAAGAAGACGTTCACAATGCCATCAGAAACCTGGATAAAGGTTTGTATCCGAATGCTTTTTGCAAAGTAATTCCCGATTTTTTGGGAAACGATCCCGATTATTGTAATGTGATGCATGCCGACGGTGCCGGAACCAAATCGTCTCTGGCTTATATGTATTGGCGCGAAACGGGCGATTTAAGCGTTTGGAAGGATATTGCCGTCGATGCCGTTGTGATGAACCTCGATGATTTATTGTGCGTGGGCGTCACGCAAAACATCCTGCTTTCTTCCACGATCGGGCGCAACAAACGCCTGATTCCGGGCGAAGTCATCAAGGCTATTATTGAAGGAACCGAAGAATTTTTAGAATCCATGCGTTCGCATGGGATTGAAATCCGCTCCACGGGAGGAGAAACCGCCGATTTGGGCGATCTGGTCCGTACGGTCGTTGTCGACAGCACGGTAACGGCCCGGATCCGCCGGAATGAGATTATTGAAAACAAAATTCAAAGCAGCGACGTCATTGTAGGACTGGCCAGCTACGGACAAGCTTCCTACGAAAAAACATACAACGGCGGAATGGGTTCCAACGGGCTGACTTCGGCCCGGCACGATGTGTTTGCCAAAAAATATGCCACCCAATATCCCGAAAGCTACGATGCAGGGTTGGATGAACAAGTCGTTTTCTGCGGCACAAAGAACTTGACAGATTCAACCGAAATTGCTACCTTGGATGCAGGAAAATTGGTTTTATCGCCTACCCGTACCTATGCTCCGGTTATCGCCGAAATTTTAAACCGTTTCCGCCCCAACATCCACGGCATGATTCACTGCAGCGGCGGGGCGCAGACCAAGGTCTTGCACTTTATCGAAAACCTGCATATTATTAAGAATAATTTATTTCCTGTTCCACCCTTGTTCCGGATGATTCAATCGGAAAGCCAGACTCCTTTGAAAGAGATGTACCAGGTTTTCAATATGGGGCACCGGATGGAATTGTATGTACCCCGGGATGTTGCGGATGAAATTATAAAAATTTCAAAAAGTTTTGATGTCGATGCAAAAATTGTAGGAAGCGTTGAACCCTTTTCGGGAAAAAAAGTTACCATACAGGTTCAAAATGAAATTTTAGCGTACGAATAGTTTATTTTTGTTTTTAAATTTAAATTTTGATTTTATGAAATATCTTCTAACCATAGTTGCAGTGCTCTTTTTGAGCGCTTCTTTTGCTCAAAAAAAGACTTTCTTCGATTTTACAACCAAAACGATTGACGGGAAAGAGGTGAACCTTTCCGAATATAAAGGCCGGAAAATATTGGTTGTAAACGTGGCTTCCAAATGCGGGTTAACGCCTCAGTACGAGCAATTGGAAGAGTTGTACGAACAATATTCGGGGAATAATTTTATCATCCTGGCGTTTCCGGCGAACAATTTTGCCGGCCAGGAACCCGGAACCAATGCCGAGATTAAAGAGTTTTGCAAAGCGAATTACGGGGTTACCTTTCCCATTATGGAAAAAATTTCGGTGAAAGGCGACGACATCGACCCGATTTATGCCTGGTTGACGCAAAAAAGCGAAAACGGCGTGATGGATGCGGAGGTGAAATGGAATTTCCAAAAGTTCCTGATCGATGAAAAAGGACGCTTGGTCGACGTGGTTTCGCCCAAAGAAAAACCGGATTGTGACCGGATTGTAAACTGGATCAAGGGAAAAAAGTAGAGCTTCAAACGGCTCCGGATTCATCATTTTTATTTTTGAAATCAGATCATTGTGAATTTATCCATCGCGCTAAGTTATCCTTATTGGTTTATTTTAATTTGCCTTGCTGCCGGATCGGGATTTGCGTATTTGTTATACCGCCGTATTCCGCGTGAGGAATTCAACAAAAGGACGGTTTGGGTTTTGTCGGGCTTGCGGTTTTTATCGGTATCGCTTATCACGTTTTTGCTGCTCTCGCCTTTGATCAAAACCATCAGCAGTTATACCGAAAAGCCCATCATCATTTTAGCGGCCGACAATTCGGAATCGATTACCATCGGCAAGGATTCGACGTACTACAAGACGGAATTTACCAAAAATTTCCAAGATCTGGCCGATGCGTTGAGCAAGGACTATGATGTAAGGACTTACACTTTCGCCGATCAGTTAAAAGAAGGCCTTTCCCTGGATTACAAAGGAAAGCAAACCGATATGGGTTCCGTATTTTCGGAAGTCATCAACCGGTTTACCAATCAAAATGCGGCAGCCGTAATTCTGGCAAGCGACGGAATTTATACCAAAGGCAGCGATCCTTTGTACGCATCCGAAAACATTTCCTTCCCCGTATTTACCATTGCTTTGGGGGATACGAACCGGAACAAGGATTTGGTTATTTCGCACGTCAATTACAATCGAATCGCTTATCTGGGAAATGATTTCCCGCTCGAAATCACTGTTGCAGGCTATCAGGCAGCAGGCAGCAAAACCCGGTTGACAGTATCCTCCGGCGATCAGCAATTTTTCAGCACGGATATTACCCTGAATTCGGCCAACGAAACCCGGACGTTTACGACCAAGTTAGCGGCTTCCAAAACCGGAATGCAACGGTATCAAATCCGTTTGCAGCCGATTGCCGGCGAAGTGAGTACGGCCAACAATGTGCAGGATATTTTTGTGGAAGTGATCGACGACCGGCAAAAGATTTTATTGCTGGCCAATTCGCCGCATCCCGATATTGCAGCCATCCGCCAGGCCATCGAGCAGAACCAGAATTACGAGGTTACGTACGCAAATATCAACGATTTTACCGACAATATTTCGAAATACAACCTGGTGATTCTACACCAGTTGCCTTCGGTAACCAACAGTGCCACCCAAATCTTCAACCAGTTGAAAAATAATCCGGTATCGGTATTGTATATTTTGGGAAACCAAACCAATTTGCAGGCTTTTAATGCCTTGCAAGCGGGAGTAACCATTCCGCCGTCCAATGCAACAAAAAATACGGCAAATCCGGTTGTGAACAATAGTTTTGCCTTGTTTTCGCTTCCGGCCGAAGTAACCCAGATTGTGCCGGAATTGCCGCCCCTGCAGGTTCCTTTCGGGCAATACCAAACCAAAACGGCTTCGGATGTTTTGATGTATCAAAAAATCGGAACCTTGACCACGCAATATCCTTTGATTACGTTTAGCAACAGCTTGCAACAAAAAAACGGAATTATTGCCGGCGAGGGCATTTGGCGCTGGCGGATGAATTGTTTTGCAAAAACAGGAAATCACAATGGTTTCGACCAACTGATGAGCAAAATCGTCCAGTATTTGGCTGTCAAAGACGATAAAAGCCAGTTCCGGGTATTTGTCAAAAATCATTTTTTTGAAAATGAAGCCATCGAACTGAACGCCGAACTGTATAACGACAGCTACGAATTGGTGAACCAACCGGAAGTAAGTATGGTGATTACCGATGAAAACAAAAAAGCGTTTCCATTTACATTTTCCCCGACATCCAATGCTTATTACCTGAATGCCGGCAGTTTGGCTCCGGGAAGTTATACGTATGCCGCCAAAACAGCTTTTGGAGGGAAAACATTCGAAAAGTCGGGGAAATTTATCATCATGCCGTTGAATGTCGAAGTAATCAATACCGTCGCCAACCACAGCCTCTTGTACAACCTGGCTCAACGGCACGGCGGGGAGATGCTTTATCCGAAAGATATCGGAAAAATCAAGGAATTGCTTGAAAAACGCGACGATATTAAAACCGTAAGGTACACGCAAAAGCGTTTTACCAACCTGATCGACCAATTTTGGATCTTGCTGTTAATTATCGGTTTGGTCGGAGCCGAATGGTTTGTACGAAAATACAACGGAAGTTATTAACGCGCCGGCTCCAGTATCAACAGTGTAATTTCCGGCCGGATGCCGATACGTCCGGGATAGCCGACCACGCCAATTCCACGGTTGACATATAAATACTGCTCTTTTTCATTCGGGTTTTGATACAAACCGGCCCAGTAATGGTATCTCCATACAGCAGGGCTCCATTGAAAGTTACCGCATTCGATCCCCATCTGCATGGCATGGGTGTGTCCCGAAAGCGTCAGGTCGATGGAAGGATAATTTTTAGTGACTTCATATTCCCAATGTGACGGATCGTGCGAAAGCAGAATTTGAAAGGGGACGTTTTCAACGCCCCGGATTGCTTGTTGCAAATTGCCTTGTGTGCGGTAATGCTTACTTTCACTCCAATTCTCGACGCCAATCAAGGCGATGGAATCCGGACCTTTCTTTAGGATGTCATTTTGATTCAACAGAAATTTCCAGCCCAAACTGCGGGAAAAGTCAACGAGGTGTTGTGTATCATGCACACGGGTGAAGTCCGAGTCCCATTTTACGTAATCGCCATAGTCGTGGTTTCCCAAGATGGTGAAAATGCCGTCACGCGCTTTTAATTGTTTCAGGATAGCGGCAAAACGGACGGCTTCAGCGGATTGGTAATTGACCAAATCTCCCGTAAAAACAATCAGGTCGGGATTCAGTGCATTGATTTCATCCACGGCCCGTTGCAACGGCTTTTGGCGCAACCAACTGCCCAAATGAAAATCCGATATCTGCACGATGCGGTACTGGTCGAATGCGGGCGGTAACTGGCTCGATTTTATTTCAACCGTACGGACTTTAAAATCAAACACCCAAAAGATCATTCCGGATAGGAACAACAGCATCGTCAGGCATCCGGCTGCAATCCCGGTGTAGAAGAAGGCCGGAATCCGCTTGAAGGCAGCTTTTTTCTTCGAAAACCATTTTTTTAAAAGCGCCAACGCATCGCCCAATACAATCCAAGCCAAAAATATCGCCTTCCCGAGAAACAGGGTAATAAAAAAACCGGGGAAGTATATTTGCAAGAAAAGGGGCCATTTTTGCATGGATGTGGCTATACTCAAAACCAGAAACGGAATGATCAGAATGCTGGGCAACAGGTAGCAGGTTTTGAAAAGCCCGCGTGGAAAAGCCCGCCAGGTTGAAACATTCTTTCTCAAGCTTTTGTAATACAAAAAATCCAACAGCAAAGCCAGTCCGAAAAAAACAAAGCGCAGGGCATATTTGGGATAAAAAATCCCCATAACATACACGAAAACAGTGAAAAATAAAATCAAAAGTATATTTCTGACGGCAGGTTTCATGCTTATTTGCTGATTCTAATGAGTGATGTGTAATGAGTGATACACATTAATTTCCAGTTTACTGGTCTACTAATATCCAGTTTACTCCTAAATAACTATCAAAGAACAAAAGTATTGTTTCCGTGTTTTAGTAGTTGGTAATTTTATTTTTAAGTTTAAGAAATACCTGATTCCTATTTTAATTTAATATACAGACGATGTTTACCCGCCTTTTGAAGTATTGTTGTTTCATTATCGGTTTCATATCCATTTCTTTTACCTTAAACGCACAATCGGATCCGTCGATGCAGGGACGCAATCATGAAGCGTTTCCCTATCCTTATGAAAATTTCGCTTTTCTGAGCCCACGCTACGATTACCTGCGTATTGACGAAACCAATTATATTTCGAAACTTTACCTTCGAGGTGTTTATACCCTGAAAAAACGAATGCACTTCCGCCTGGATTTGCCCTTTGCCCAAAGCAATTATGCCTCCGCCTCGAGCAACATGTTCCGATTGGCTGATATCTCTGCCCGTTTTACGCATACGGTTTTCAATACAGGACATTTTTATTGGGCCTATGCTGTGGAAACCAGTTTTCCCACCGCTTCCAATGCGATTCTGGGTTCGGGGAAATGGTTGCTGAAACCGGGGATCGGTTCCTTGTATTTTATGGACAACAATCGGGGAAGCGCTGTTTTAGCCGTCAATTACCAATTCTCAGTGGCCGGAGATCCCGACCGGAAGGATGTCAGCATCATCGGTTTGGTTCCGAATATCGATTTCTGGTTTCCGCATTGGTACATTGGCTACTACCCTACCTGGACTTATGATTTCAACAACAAAACCTTGGACTTGCCTATCGATATCGAAGCCGGTTATTTGTTCAACAAAAACTGGAGTTTTGCCCTGGAGTATATCCAGTCGTTCGGTGCCAGGCGCAGTTTTGACTATGAATTTGCGGTAAAACTGTGTTACAAGATTATCCGGAACCCGGAAACAAGGCAACAAACGGGCATGAATTTCCGAAATGCTGCCCTGGATAAAAATTTGCTTTAATGATTTGGACAGGATTCTCAGGATTTATTGGGATTTTATGGCTTAAGATGCCGCCACGCTGTGGCTTAGCAGTGGAGCGGCATCGCCGCGAAATCTTTTCAGAAATAACCCTCTTATTAGACAGGATTTACAGGATCGCAGGATTTACAGGTTTTTATCCTGCCAAAGACAAAATTTCCCGGTGAATCCTGCAAAAAAAAAAAGAAACGTCAACGTGCTTTTCAGTTCACATCCCAAATCAATCCCCTGCCAGCACTTGAATGCGGGTAATTTCCACATCGCCTCCCTCGACATAAATACTGATCCAGTTGTTGTCTTCGCGGTACCAACGGTCTTGCCCGGCCATGTTGATCATGTAATCGGATTGCTTTTCGTTGCTGATGGCCCGAAGCACAATCCCGCCGTTCTTTTGTCCGTCTTTTCCGTAATTCAGGAACACTTTGGGAACCGTCGAGCCCGATTTGGCACGGATCACAATAAAGTTATTCTTGCGCATCCGCATTTCGATGGGTGTGAGGGTAAACTTCCGCTCATCGCCGCTTTTGATGGTCAACTGCTGGTTGGTCACATCCTGGATGGCATGGTCGGCAATGTATTGGCGGATTTTTTTCGCCATATCCGCAGCATACGTTTCATCCGGTTTTATGGCAGCCGCTTTGTCGTAAGCTTCCAACGCTTCGTCCAGGATTTTCTTTTTATACAGGTCATCGGCGATGGCCACCGCTTTGTCGTATTCCGCTTTCAAGGCGCGATCCCGTTCGGCATTTATTTTGGCGATTTCGGCCAGTTTGTCTTTGGGGTATTGTTCCGCAGGCTTGATACCCGAAGCTTTGGTAAATGCGCTCTTTGCCGCATCGTACGATTGCGAAGCAAACTGTTTGTCGCCATCCGAAATAAAGCCGTTGTAAAGGCGGTCCAGTTCGTCCTTTTCACGTGCCAGAATGCCCTGAACTTCCGCAATCTTGGTTTTGGGCTGGGTTTCAGCCGGTTTTAAATCGCCGGCGGTTTGGTAGGAATTGATGGCGGCCAAATAATCTTTAGCGGCCAATTTTTTATCTCCATCGGCCAGCGCTTTTGCATATTGTTCGTCCAGCGCTTTGATTTCAGCCGCTACTTTGGCTTCCTTGGATTTTGCCGTGGCGTCGTTCGGTTTGATTTGCAAAGCCGCCTGGTAAGACGACAAGGCTGTTTGCAACTCTTTTTTTGCATAAGACGCATCGCCTTGCGTCATGGCTTTGGCAAAGTTTTCTTCCTGAGCTTTCAAATCCGCCAAGGTCGCCGTGATCTCTGCAATTTTGGTTTTCGGGTATTCTTCGGCAGGTTTTACACCGGAAGCATCCTGATAGGCTGCCAAAGCAATTTGCCATTGTTTGCCTTGCAGCGCCTTGTCGCCATCCGAAATCAGCTTGTTGTACTTTTGATCGGTTGCTTTTTGATCGGCCAGCAGTTTGTTGATTTTATCCATTTGCGCCGGCGGATATTTCTCGTTGGGGCGCATGGTCGAAGCCGTACGATATTGTTCCAATGCTTCATTCAGCTTTTGCTGGCTAAAAAATGCATCGCCCTGGGTAATCTTGGCTTGATAAGCTTCGTTCTCCGATTGAATGGCAGCCAGTTTTTGGTTGATTTCGGTGATTTTATCCTGAGGATATTTTTCAGCGGGTTTCAACGAAGAGGCCTTTTCAAACGAAGCCAAGGCATCCTGCCATTTGGTGGCGGCAAAAAGCCGGTCTCCGTCTTTGATGGCTGCGGCAAATTGTTCGTCCCTCGATTTCTGGTCTGCCAACAGTTTGTTGATTTCAGCGATTTTATCCTGCGGATATTTTTCAGCAGGCTTAATTTTCGAAGCATTTTGATAGTCCGAAAGCGCTTCGGCATGCTGCGAGGCTGCGAGTTTTTGATCGGCCGAAGCCACCAACGCCAAATAATTGTCGTCTTTGGCCTTCAGATCGGCCAAAATGCCGTTGATTTCCTTGATTTTATCCTGGGGTAACTTTTCGGCCGGCTTCACCTGACTGGCCGATTCGAAGGCCGTTAATGCGTCGTTCCAGTTTTTAGCCGTAAAGGCGGCATTTCCTTGTGCGATAAATTTCGAATAGTTTTCCTCGCGGGTTTTGGCATCTGCCAATAAGGAAGAAATTTCTTCGATTTTGGTTTTCGGATAGCTTTCGGCCGGTTTCAGTTTCGAGGCGTCTTGATAGGAGGTTAAAGCATCCTGTAATTGCTTATTGGAAAACGATTGATCTGCGGAAGCAATTAACTGCTCGTATCTTTGATCCAATGCCTTTTGATCGGCCAGCAGTTTGTCGATTTTGGCAATTTGAGCCTGCGGATATTTTTCGTTGGGACGCATGGTCGAAGCCGTACGGTATTGCTCCAGGGCTTCGTTCAGCTTTTGCTGGTTAAAAAAGGCATCGCCCTGGGTAATCTTGGCTTGATAGGCTTCGCTCTCTGATTGCATGGCAGCCAGTTTTTGGTTGATTTCGGTAATCTTATCCTGGGGATATTTTTCAGCGGGTTTCAACGAAGAAGCCTTTTCAAACGAAGTCAAGGCATCGGAAAGTTTGTTGGCGGCAAAAAATTTTTCCCCGTCTTTGATGGCTGCGGCAAATTGTTCGTCCCTCGATTTCTGGTCTGCCAGCAATTTGTTGATCTCAGCGATTTTTTCCTGGGGATATTTTTCCGAAGGTTTGATTTTGGAAGCATTTTGATAATCCGAAAGCGCTTCGGCATGCCGGGAGGCTGCCAGTTTTTGATCGCCCGAAGCCACCAAATTCAAATAATCCGCGTCTTTGGCTTTTAAATCGGCTAAAATGCCGTTGATTTCTTTGATTTTATCCTGGGGCAACTTTTCGGCGGGTTTCAGTTGGTTTGCCGATTCAAAGGCCGTTAGTGCGTCAGTCCAGTTTTGGGCGGTAAAGGCAGCATTTCCCTGAGCGATAAATTTGGAATAATTTTCTTCGCGGGTTTTGGCGTCGGCCAGCAAGGCTGAAATTTCCCCGATCCGGGTTTTCGGATAGCTTTCGCCGGGTTTCAGCTTCGAGGCATCTTGATAGGAGGTCAAAGCATCCTGCCATTGCTTATTGGAAAACGATTGATCTGCGGAAGCAATCAATTGCTCGTATTTTTGATCCAGGGCTTTTTGATCGGCCAATAACTTGTTAATCTTATCCATTTGCGCCTGCGGATATTTTTCGTTGGGACGCATGGTCGAAGCCGTACGGTATTGCTCCAGGGCTTCGTTCAGCTTTTGCTGGTTGAAAAAGGCATCGCCCTGGGTAATCTTGGCTTGATACAACTCGTTTTCGGATTGAACGGCAGCAAGCATTTTATTGATTTCGGCAATTTTATCCTGCGGATATTTTTCAGCGGGTTTCAACGAGGAAGCCTTTTCAAACGAAGTCAAGGCATCGGAAAGTTTGTTGGCGGCAAAGAATTTATCTCCGTCTTTAACCGCTGCCGCAAATTGTTCGTCTTTCGATTTCAGGCCGGCCAGCAGTTTGTTGCTTTCGGTAATTTGATCCTGGGGATATTTTTCCGACGGTTTTATTTTCAACGCATTTTGGTAATCCGAAATCGCTTCGGAATACTGGGCTGCCGCAAACTTTTGATCGCCCGAAGCAATCAGCGCCAAATAGCTATCGTCTTTTCCTTTTAAGTCCGCCAGAATGCCGTTGATTTCCTTGATTTTGTCCTGCGGGTATTTTTCTGCGGGTTTCAGCTTTTGCGCCATTCCGAATGCCGTCAGCGCCTCCTCCCATTTTTTTGCAGCAAAAGCAGCATCGCCCGTTTTCAAGGCATTGGCATAATTTTCTTCGGCCTTTGCCTGATTGGCAAATAACTTCTCAATTTCCGCAATTTTACCTTTACTATACGTATCATCGGAATACTGTTTCAATACCGATTGATAGGCCGTCAAGGCCCCGGTAAAATCGCCTGCGTTAAACAGTTTGTCTGCCGCAGCAATCAATGCATCATAGCGTTCTTTGTCCGACATCTTTTGCGCGTCGATGTTTTGGATCTTGGAGAGCATCTCCTTGGGGTAACGGGCGTCGGGTTTGACCTTCAAGGCCTCTTCGTATTTTAACTTTGCATTCGCAAAATCGCGGGACACATAAAACTGGTCGGCAATGCCGATAATTTCATCCAAACGGTCCTGCAAATCCTTTTGACCGGCCAATATTTTAGTTAATTCATCGGCTTTTTGCTTCGGATAGGGTTCGTTGGGGAATATTTCCAGCGCTTTCTGGTATTGCGACAACGCATCTTTGTATTTGGCGGAGCCTGAAAATTTATCGGCCGAAGTAATCAGCAAATCGTACTGGATCTTCTTTTTAATGTACGTTTCTTTTTTAGTTTTTGTTTCCACCATCCGAAGATAGGGTTCATCGTCATCCGGTTTGATGGTTTGCGCTACCTGATACCAATTGATGGCCTTGTCAAATTCGTTTTTCTGTATGGAAGCTTCGGCGCTGAGCATGGCCGATTTAAAATTCGCTTCGTCTTCGGGATCCGTGTAAACCTTTGCAATCGCTTTCAAGCGGTCTTTGGCATATTGGGCCGAAGGATCGATATCCAGGGCTTTTTGAAATTCCCGTTTGGCTCCCGGGTAATTTTTGGATTTGAAAAGGGTTTCTCCCTGCAAAATGGCATTTTCGAACAGCGTATTGCGCAATTTTTCATCGGTCGAAAGCACCTGGCTTATTTTATCGATCTGCTGCATCGGATAAGGCTGCGCCGGATTCAGCAGAAAAGCCTTTTTATAGTTGCGCAACGCTTCGTCGTAATTTTTGGATTTAAACAACGCATCGGCGGTTTGAATGGCCGTATGGTAAGCCGCCTCATCTACCGGTTTCGTTTGTTGTGCCAGCAATTTGCCGGGAAGCAGTCCTATTGAAAAGAGTAAAAAGGATTGGATAATAAGGTGTTGTGATATTCTAAATAAATTTCGCTTCATCAGTTTGATCGTGTTCAAAAAAGGTCTAAGAGAGATAACGCGATAAGAAGGATTTTATTGAATTGTGAAATATAAATTTTAGGATTCCCGGCAATGGCATAAAAATTGAGCTTTTTTCTTGGTAAGAAACCGATTTCAAGTTACTTTTGGGACTTTTCCTGCGTATGGTCAAAAAACAATTATATTTTATTAACAATCAATATTTTATTTATTTTATCAAATGAAACCATTTCTTTTTTTACTGGCTTCGCTGGCTATTTTCGCTGCTTGTAAAAACAATTCAACCAACATGAGAACGACGTACCAATGGCCCGGCGTGCAAGCGCCCGTTTGCGAGAAAAAACCTTTCGAACTCACAGCGCACGGCGACACCCGCATCGACAATTATTACTGGCTCAATGCTTATTTTAAAAAAGGCGCCGACAGCTCCCGGGTAGTGGAATACCTGAAAGCCGAAAATGCTTATGCCGACACGATGTTGGCCGGAACCAAAGGTTTGCAGGAAGAACTTTTCAAGGAACTGAAAGCCCGTATCAAAGAAAAAGACGAAAGTGTTCCTTACCTTAGGAATGGGTACTATTATTATACCCGTACCGAGGAAGGAAAAGAATACTACATCAGTTGCCGGAAAAAAGGTTCGCTCGAAGCGGCCGAGGAAATCCTTCTGGATGTGAACAAAATGGCCGAAGGGCATTCTTATTACAGCATCGGCGACCGCGAAGTAAGCCCGGACAATACCTTGCTGGCTTACAGCGTGGATGATGTGTCGCGCCGCCAATACAAGGTTTATGTTAAAAACCTGCAAACCGGCGAAATCCTGAAGGATGTGGTTAGTAATTGCAGCGGCGAAGTGGTGTGGGCCGCCGATAACAAAACATTTTTTTACACCAAAAATAACCCGGAAACCTTGTTGTCGGAAAAGATCATGCGCCATACCCTGGGAACTCCCGAAAGCGCCGACAAAGTGGTATATACCGAAAAAGACCCGTCGAATTACATCGGCGTGGGCAAGAGCAAATCGGACGAATACATTTTTATTTATTCGCAAGCTACCCTTAGCTCCGAGATCCGGTATTTACCGGCCAACCAACCCAACGGGGAATTCAAGGTATTCCAGCCGCGCATGAAAGACGTCCGCTATTCGGTTGAACATCAAAACAACCGCTTTTTGGTTTTAACCAACTGGAAAGCCATCAATTTCCGCCTGATGGAAACGCCGCTCGACAAAACAGGCAGCGAAAACTGGAAAGAAGTGGTGGCGCACCGCCCCGATGTGTTGCTGGAAGAAATGGAAGTCTATCAAAATTACCTGGTGCTCGGCGAACGCAAAAACGGCTTGAAGCAATTCTGGATCAAAGATCTGGTGAATAACAAAGAACATTATCTGCCTTTTGAAGAACCGACGTATTCTGCATACGGCGGAGCCAATTACGAGTACAACAGCAATATGTTCCGCTTTGGTTATACTTCGCTGACCACGCCGTCGTCCACCTTTGACTACCATATGGATACCCGTGAAAAGAAATTGATGAAGCAGCAGGAAGTGGTGGGCGGTTTCGATCCGAAGAATTATGTTTCGGAACGGATTTGGGCAACGGCCAAAGACGGAACCAAAGTTCCCATTTCCATTGTCTACCGCAAAGGCTTGAAAAAAGACGGCAACGCTCCGCTCCTGCTCTACGGCTACGGTTCGTACGGCAACAGCATGGATGCTTACTTCAGTTCGAGCCGCCTGAGCTTGCTGGATCGCGGTTTTGTTTATGCGTTGGCTCAAATTCGCGGAGGCGAGGAATTGGGCCGTGAATGGTACGAAAACGGCAAGATGATGCACAAAATGAACACATTTACCGATTTTATCGCCTGCGCCGATTTTCTGGTCGGCGAAAAATATACCTCACCCAAACATCTGTATGCCATGGGCGGCAGCGCCGGCGGATTGTTGATGGGCGCCATTGCCAACCTTCGCCCCGACTTGTGGAACGGTATTGTGGCCCAGGTTCCGTTTGTGGACGTGATCACCACCATGAGCGATCCCACCATTCCGCTCACGACGAACGAATACGACGAATGGGGAAATCCTGAAAACAAGGATGCCTATTTTTATATGAAATCCTATTCGCCTTACGACAATGTGGAAAAGAAGGATTATCCGAATATGCTGGTGACCACCGGCCTGCACGATTCGCAAGTGCAGTATTTCGAACCGGCCAAATGGGTTGCCAAAATGCGCGAAATGAAAACCGGAAACAACGTGATCCTGCTGAAAACCAATATGGAAGTAGGCCACGGCGGCGCTTCGGGACGCTTCGAGTATTTGAAGGAAATCGCCCTGGAATATGCCTTTATTTTCGCATTGGAAGGAATCGGTTCTTAACGATGAATGATGAGGGATGAACGATGAACCTTTTTAATTACGAATTACGGGTTAATTGAAAATGAGTTTTTAGTAAACAAGTAGACGAGGAAACAAACAACAAAAAAACAATATTAATTAGATTAATTAAATAGCATTGTTATTTATTCCTTTTGTTACCTTAGCTGCTCATTTTTTTTGAGCAGCTTTTTTATTTTCTAAAAGCGAAGTAAACGAGATTCAATGCGGGAAGAAAAAAGCGTTTCAATTGAAAATGGATTTAAATGATGAACCTTTTTTGGAAATGTCCCCTATTTGATTCGTTTATTTTTTTTAGAATACGAACTATCACACAAATTCAAAATCATATACCATGAAAAAACTAATTCTTATTCTCTTTTCCTTCATTTGTTGCTACTCGGTTCTAGGACAGCAAAACACCTTTTTTTGGAGATCTATTGATAGTACAAGTTCATTTTTTTTGCAAAGTTGCTGTGAATTACCCGATAAAAGTTATATTTTGTATGGTTATGAAACTCCATTTAAAAGTCCCTGTTATCCCCGTTTTATGAAATTAAACCAACAGGGAATGCTTATCCAAACTCAATTGTATCCAACAGGAAATTATGAAAATAGTTGTTTAATCAAAGCATTACCAAAAGAAGTTGGCGGGTTCATAACAGTTTCTTTTGTAATGGATTCTACGGCGGAACGAGGTATACATACCCCTATTTATGCTGTAAAACGCTATACCAACGATTTGGAAGAAATAAAAAGCTATAGCAACAAAAATACATGGAGGTTTATCTGGGTTACTGACATTTGTATTGCTTTGGACAGCTTGATTTATGTGGCATATGAACCATGGGAGATTCCTGAAGGCCCTATTGGAAAAACTGTTATTGAAAAGTATAATTTTAACTTGGAACGATTGGATAGCCTGTATATACCGCCCGAATGCGGAGGTGGGTATTACCACGGTATACGTTCTATTGCAGCAAACAATTTGGACAGCACTTTGTGGATGGTAAAAGGAGGAGGGACATGCAGCAAGCAACAAATTTTTGACTTGAATTTGAACTTGAAAAAAGAAATTTTAACGGACCCTGCTACCCAGATGCATGGTACTGAGCCGAGCCGTGGCGTACAAATAAGCAATAACGCTATATAACTGTAGGTCAAGCCGATGATTTTTTCCATGGACTCGGCCAAGGCGGCATATATATAGCCCTATGTAAATGGGATGTAGCAGCAGAAAAAAAATTAGGACCCGGTCAAGGTGCATTGCCTTTAAAATATGGAAATTTATATGATTTCCCTTTACAATCGCGTCTGTTAACTGTTTCCAAAGATCGTATTTTTGTAGCTGGTATGGATTTTAGAGATGAGTCTTCTGCTACGATTTTAATCAACGTTTTTGATACAACCGATAATCTAAATCTAGTATCTCAACGCTTTATTCCATACAATGATACTACTTCGTACATTGCCCAAGAAATAATACCCACAAGCGATGGCGGAGCCATGCTCCTTGGCTATACCGGTTTTGCAGCTTATGTAAATGATTTTTTCCAACAACTTTCGTATTCGCGTGAGCCTACAAGCCATTTTTTATTAAAGTTGAATAGAGATGGAGAATTAGTTTCAATACACGGCAAGCCTATAGTACAAACCAGCGAGTGTATTCTGGTTCCCAATCCCGGGAAAGATGTATGCAAAGCCGTTTTAGCCGTACAAAACCGCGAAGCGGAGCTATTTTTGTATAACTTAAGCGGGCAACTCCTACTGCAAAAACATCTTTCGCAACCTGAAACAGAGTTGAAAATCATGCTTTTACGACCGGGAACTTATGTATACAAAGTAATGACAAAAGGTAAACAAATAGGTTATGGTAAATGGGTAAAGAATTAATGGAAAGTTGAAAATGGGTTTTAGATGATGAACTTTTTTAATTGAAAATAGAGAATTGAAAATGGGTATTTTAGTTAACACCTGAACCCGTTCACCCTTCACTGTTCACGTTTCACCAAATAAACAATTCAACAGTTCAACGATTCAACACTTCAACACCCCATGAATCCTTTACAACATATTTTCCGGGAAGCGCACAAAATACATACGTATCATGTGGATTTTGAACAGAAAATCACGATCCCGGGTATTTTCCTGTTTTTGCAGGAGATTGCCTGGCACCATGCCAACGAATATGGGTTCGGGTTTTCGCAACTGCAGGAAAAAGGCTTGTTTTGGGTTTTATCTAAAATAAAACTGGTGATGCACCGCTACCCTTTGTGGAACGATGTATTGCATCTGGAAACATGGAGCAAAGAACCCGAACTGTTGACGGCTTTTCGTGATTACGAAGGCTTTGATCAAGACCAGAATCATTTATTTTCGGCTACTTCGGCCTGGCATGTGCTGAGCGCCGCCACCCAGCGCCCGCAGCGTCTGGATGAATTGCGAAAGCTGTTTTCCATTCTCGAAGGCAAACATGCGATTGAAGAGAAACCGGAAAAACTGCCTGATTTCCAGGCATTGGAAAGAAGCGCGGAATTCCCGGTGCTTCCCAGCGATATCGACATGAATTTGCATGTCAACCATACCCGCTACATTACCTGGATGCTAGATCATTTCGGTTTTGAGTTTTTGCAGCAGCATCAATTGGAAGAAATCGAGGTCAACTTTTTATGGCCGGCCGTTGCCGGAGATCGCTATTTTATCGCCACGGGTTCCGAGAACGGAACGACTTTTGGGTCGTCGATTATCCGTTCCGGGGATCAAAAAGAGTTGGCACGGATCAGGACGGCTTGGAGAAAGAAATAGTAGTTAAAGGTTCGCTACTATTTTTCAATCCCCTTCAAGGCTGAATATCGCGTAAAATCCCGGAAAGGCTCTCGTCATCGGGCAAATCAATCCACCGGTAGGAATCATCGCGCTTAAACCAGGTAAGCTGGCGTTTGGCATAGCGGCGCGTATGGGTTTTGATATCTTCTACCGCTTGTTCCAGCGATAATTTCCCATCCAGATAATCGAATAATTCGGCATAGCCCACCGTTTTCAGGGCATTTTCGGAGCGGTAAGGCAGCAAGCGTTTCACTTCCTCCAGCAAGCCTTGCCGCATCATTCCATCCACCCGTTGGTTGATGCGATCAAAGAGTTCTTCCCGTTTGCGGTTCAACACGTATTTTACCGTTTTGAAATCACGCGCTTGCGGATTGTTTAACCGCTGCTCCGAAAAGGGTTTTCCGGTTGTGAGGCAAACTTCCAGGGCGCGTTGCAAACGTACCGGATTTTGCAAATCGACCTGGCGGTAATAGTCCGGATCGTGCTTTTGCAACAACTCCTGCAAAGCGCCGATTCCTTGTTCTTTACACAGGATTTGCAACTGGTTCCGCAATCCGGGCGGCGGATCGGGAAAATCGTCGATTCCGTAACAAACGGCATCAAGGTACATCCCCGAACCTCCGGTCAACACCACGGCATCGTATTTTTGAAACAATTCGTGCAACAATTTCAGGGCATCCTGCTCAAAACGCGACACATTGTAATAATCGGAAACAGACAGATGGCCGACAAAATGGTGTTTTACTTCAGCCAGTTCTCCGGCGGTGGGTTTCGCCGTTCCGATGCTGAGTTCGTGGTAAAATTGCCGTGAATCGGCCGAAATAATTTCCGTTCCGAGTTGCCTGGCGATGTCGATGGAAACGGCTGTTTTCCCCACTGCCGTGGGGCCGGTAAGAATGACGACTGTTTTTGACCGGATCATAAAACGAAATTTGCCAAGTTTTGAGTGATCTGTGAACAGTGAAGCGTGAACAGGGTTCAGGATGAAGGGTTTGTTGTGAAATGTGAACCGTGAAGGGTGAACAGGGTTCAAGGTGAACGGTACAGGGTAAAAGGTTTAAAACGGGAAAATGGGGGAAGCAGGGGAAATGGGCGGCATATTTGGTTTTATTGAACAGGATAATCTAATCTAATACTATTCTATTTTAATCGCATAATGCGAAGCGTGAAATGGGGTAAGGGTTCAAGGTGAACGGTACAGGAGTTGTTTAATTGTTGAACTGTTGAATTGTTTATTTGCATCAAACCTCTTTTTGCCTTCTGCTTTCTCCTTTCTACGTTAAAAACTAGTTTACTAGTCTACTCGTCTACTAAAAACTCATTTTCAATTGAAACGCCTTCTGCCTTCACCTTGCTGCATTAAAAACTACACCCCCGCCCTTACGGGCACCCCCGCAAGCGGGGGACACATTCTTGCAAAACTTATTCCCAATTTTTCACTTTTCATTCGTAATTTTTAATTCGGAATTAACCTACCATTCCGGCTCGGCGGCAAAGTGTTCGTCGATTTCTTCGCCGAATTCTTCATTTTCAACCATCTCGTTGAACTCGTCCAACATGGCTTTGCGGTCGTCTTCGTCCAACTCTTCATCGGAAATATGCTTGGGAACGACTGTTTTTGCCAGAATGCCCGCTTCTTTTGCTACGAGCGGATAGCTTTTACTCTCATCCCCGTCCACAATTTTGGTCAACTCGATATAAAACGTTTTGGGATTTAAGAAATCGTATTCATACACAAAGCGTTGGTGGGGATCTTCGATCACCTCTTTGATTTTGATGTCGTCCATCACCTTAATTTCCAACTGTTTTTGCGCTTTGGTTTCTTCGTCTTCGTAGGTCAGGGAGGTTTCTTCCCCTTCCATCATATCAATCAGGGTGATCTCCTGTTTTTTGCGCCACAAATGATCGCACACAAAAAACGAAGCCAACTCTTCGCCTTCCAACCCAATGGTTTTTTTCAGGCATTCGTGGAATTGACGAAAATTTTGCCCCGGTTTTACGTCGATGTCTCTTAAAAAGTCGTCTTGTTCTTCAAGTTGCACCCTAAATCTATAAACTTGCATGGTAATCTCGTGTTTGCGTTTTTTCAGGGGTAAAATTACACTATTTTCGGATACAATCAAGCACCTTTCCCTAACTTTTTGGCGGTTCGAATACCGGATCTACTACCGGATAGCCGAGCTTTTCAGCTTCCGAAACCATCATCTCGTAAGCGGCCGCATAGTCGTTCGGAATTTGTCCGTTTAAAATGGCTTCCCGGATCGAATCTTTAATGGTTCCGACCGTTCTGGATGGCGGCAAGGCAAAGGTTTGCATGATGATTTCGCCGGTTATCGGCGGATTCCAATTACGAATGCGGTCTTTTTCCTCGACTTCTACCAACTTTTGGCGGACCGTTTCGAAATTTTGCAAATGCCGCTTTACTTTTCCGGGATTTTTGGAAGTGATATCGGCTTCGCAAAGCAGCATCAAATCGTCGATATCATCGCCCGCATCGAACAGCAGGCGGCGTACCGCACTATCGGTCACTTCTTCTTCCGAGAGGACAATGGGGCGCAAATGCAGCAATACCAACTTCTGCACATACTTCATTTTTTCGTTCAAAGGCAACCGCAATTGCTTGAAAATAGCGGGAATCATTTTCATCCCTTTAAATTCGTGCCCGTGAAATGTCCAACCGATACCGGATTCATAACGCTTGGTCTGGGGTTTTGCAATATCGTGAAGCAAGGCCGCCCAACGCAGCCAAAGGTTGTCCGTTTTCTTGCAAACATTGTCCAACACTTCCAGTGTATGGGAGAAATTGTCTTTGTGTCCGTAGCCTTCAACCGTTTCGGCTCCTTTTAAGGCGACCAATTGAGGGAAAAATTGTTGCAGCAGCCCGCTATCATCCAATTGTTTGATTCCGGCCGAAGGTTTTCGGGTCATCAAAATTTTATTGACTTCGGTGGTTATCCGTTCCATCGAAATGATTTGCAAACGGCCGGCATTGCGGCGGATGGCTTCAAAGGTTTCAGACAGGATGTCGAATTGCAGTTGTGCCGAAAAGCGGATGGCGCGCATCATCCGGAGAGGATCATCGGAAAAGGTGGTATCGGGATCCAAAGGCGTACGGATAATTCGTTTTTCCATATCGCCGGTCCCGTCAAACGGATCGATGATTCTGCCGTAATCCTCCGGATTCAGGCTAATGGCCAATGCATTGATGGTAAAGTCGCGCCGTTTCTGGTCGTCTTCCAACGTGCCCTGCATGACCGAAGGTTTCCGGGAATTTTCCTGGTAGGATTCTTTCCGGGCACCTACAAATTCCAGTTGCCAGCCTTTGTACGCAAACATGGCGGTTCCGAAGTTTTTGTAAACGGCTATTTTCTTTATGTGCAGACGCCAGGCCGTTTCTTCTGCCAAGGCAATGCCGTTCCCCGAAGTGACAATGTCCAGATCCTGGCAGGGACGCTCCAACATCAGGTCGCGGACGTAGCCGCCAATGACATAAGCATCGATTCCGAGCGCTTTGGCGCTTTCCGAAACGGCATTGAAAACAGGCCGGCCTTCGGCCAAAGCGGATGCGATGTTTTTTGTTGTATTCAAGGGTTCTTCAAATAGTTGAAACAAAAAACTCAAAATCTTTATGGAAGATCTTGAGTTTTGCAAAGATACGATATGTTTTGGAAATCTTAAAAAGTGAAACGTGAACAGGAGAAGGGTGAAATGCCTGTTGAATTGTTTATTGGTACAGGGTAAAAGGTGAATGGTAAACTTGTTACCCGTAAACCCGTTAACACCCCCACCCTCACGGGCACCCCCGCAAGCGGGGGATAGTTTGTTATTCGTTTTTTGTTATTTGTTGTTTATTTACTCGTCTACTGTTTACTAAAAATTCATTTTCAATTCTCCATTTTCAATTAAACCCCGTTTACGAGTCTACTCATTCTCTTATTTAAAAATAATCTTCTTATTGGCTTGGTCAAGGGTGTAGTCACCGAACTTTTTCAACAGTTTTTCACTCATCATTACCGGTACTTTTTGCTTGTGCACCACCGTGGCTTCCAACTCAACCCGTGATTTTTTGCTGATGTTGATTTCCGAAACGGTAAACACGGCCTGATCGGCAACGGTATTGTCCCCCAATATTTTGGCAGCATCTCCCTGAAAATTGGTTTTTCCGATGGCGCCGTCTTTCAACAGCTTCAAGGTTTGCTCCTGCGAGAAACTCAAATCGTTGACGGCATCTCCCAGCGTAATGTTCATGGTAATTCCGTTGACAACAGCCGGAAAAGAAATGGTTTTGTCCGCATTTTCGGTAAACGGAACAGAATTGTCGTCGGGATTGATTTGAATGCTTACTTTTTGCGTTTGCGACTTGATGTCCACATTCTTTTGCTTGGGAACAAAATCTTTGCTCAAAATACGGAATTCGGTACGGCGGTTCAGCGCATGGGCGGCTTCCTGCATGGCTCTGCCCGGTAACGAATCGATAAACGAGGGCGTTAAAACAGTTCCGGCCTTGAAGGTAAATCCGTCTTTGACGGTTGTTTTAGCCAATGTGCGGGGAATGTGCTCTCCATATCCCTTTGCAACCAAACGATTCGGATCAATGCCGCGCTCGATCAGGTAATCGACCACGCTTTCGGCACGTTTTTGGGAAAGGATGTCGTTCGATTCTTCCGAACCCCGGTTATCGGTATGGGAAGCCAATTCGACGATAATGGTTTCATTTTCATCCAACGTGCGGATCAACCCTTGCAGCGAATCCTGGTATTGGGGTTTCAAATCCCATTTGGCCAGATCGTACAAAATGTCGGGCAATACAACCGGCTTGTCGGGCATGGGTTCCAACATAAAGTTGATTACAAAATCCTTGCTGCTTTCCAAGCCGACGGTAGTTTCTTTGGCCTTTTTATTGAAATAATTATTTTTCAATGCAATCAACTCATACGAAGTCTTTTTCTTGATCTGATTTTTGTTGAAACTATATCCACCCTTATCGTTGGTACGGGCTTCGATGGTGCTTCCGTCCGATCCGGTCAGGCGAACCACCACGCCTTGAATGGGCTGCAAGGTTTTGTCGTCCTTGACGGTTCCCGAAAGCGTATATAAAATCGGCGGATTGTAGAAACTCCAAATATCGTCGCCTCCGCGCCCTCCTTTCCGGTTGGAACAGAAATAACCTTGATCTTCGTCTTCCATGTAAATAATGCCAAAATCGTCCCCTGTGGAATTCATGGGCGCTTGCAGGTTGACCACGTCTTTCCATTCGCCGTCCACCAGCGAAGCACGGAAGATATCCAATCCTCCCATGCCCGGATGCCCGTTTGACGAAAAATACAAGGTAGAATCGTTGCGCATGTAGGGAAACATTTCATCTCCGGAGGTATTGACAAAACTTCCCAGATTTTGCGGACGCCCGAATTTTTCGTTGGGTGATTTCCGGGTGGCAATCCAAATGTCTTTTCCACCCTTTCCGCCTTTTAATTCGGCCGAAAAGAACAGCATCAACTCATCGGGACTGATCGAAGGATTTCCGAAAACAGTGGTCGAATCGCCGCCCAAATCAAGGGCTTTGGGTTCACCAAAAGCACGCCCGGTTCGACGGGCAACCATAATCTGGCAGCCTTGAAGGGTTCCGGACTCATTGCCGCAACGGACAAAATACAACTGGTTGTATTTACTGTTCATCATGGGATTTCCTTCGTTGGCTTCGGTATTGATGAGGCCTCCGGTTTCTAGCAAAACCGGGGTCGACCAGTTGCCGCGGGGATCCAGTTTGGAAATAAATAAGTCGCTAAAACTTTGACCCGTCCAGTTGTCTACACTTTTCCCCGTCGAAGCATCGCGCGTAGAAGTAAAAATAAGGGTATTGCCGGTTTTATCGGCAAAAGTCGGCGAAAAATCGCTTTCCCTGGAGTTTAGCTGTTTTACGTTTTTCACTTCCACTTTCGTGGGATTTTCGAGCCAATCCTTGGCCAAATCACAGGATTCGGCTCCATTTTTTCCCCGGGGATCCGCAGGGACAAACTCAGCATATTTTTCAAACCAGATTTTGGCTTCGTCGAATTTTTCGTTGGTTTTCAACGCCTGGGCATAGTACAAATAGAGAATCGGGTGTTCTTCGGCGTACTTTGTTTTTAAAATCCGCTTGTAACCGGCCTCGGCCCGGCGGGTATTATTCATATAGCGGTAGCATTCGGCCATCTTGAACGAAATGAGTTCTTTATCGGGTTTCGATTTCGCTTTCGAAAGGGCTTTCTTGTATTTGTTTGCAGCCGTCGTGTATTGCATGCTCTCAAAGGCGGCATCGGCAGCACGCCACGCACGGCTGCTTTGCGCTTGTACCCAAGCGGTACTCGATATGATGGTTAGGAGTAAAAATAAAATCCGTAATTTCATATAAGGTTATTTTTTCAGGCTAATCCTTGAAACGGCTGTCTGCCTTGGCCTGGATAAAAACAGTAAATATTTTTGTTATATAGTTCAACAAATAAAAAAACAATCTATAAACGGTGCGGCGCTTCATTTATTTTTCAAACCGGGTGATCGGATTCTCATTTTTCGGCGCAGCGTCGTGCGATTCCCCGATCTGTTGAATTTGTCTGGGTATGTTATTGATTTCGCCATTCACGCGGGCAAGTTCCGCTTTTGTTTCCTGCTGCACTTCCGAAATTTTTTGCTGTACATCTTCCACTTCATGGGCAATGCTGTTCTGGAGCGTGTTCAGTTCTTTCCGGACTTCATGTTCCCCTTCCTGAAATTCGCGGGTAATCTCATGGGATGCTTTTTTCAATTCGTTCATCATCCGGCCTAATTTCCGGGCAATTTCCGGCATCTTTTTCGGACCGAATACCAGAAACACCACAAAAACAATCAGCAACAGTTCCCCCCCGCTTACATCCAAAAACAGCAAAACCGGACTCATGTACATTGTTTCCCAATTTCAAATGGACAAAGTTAAGAAACCATTAGTATTACTAACCACATTTTGGAAATTTAGTTTTAAAAAAAACATCATCCCCGCAAGAAACGGATCGACCAATCAGTTGTTCTCCTGAGCCTTTCGTGTTTTTTATTTTCAAAAGGCCTCTAGCGAATTTTTTTATACTGCAAACGTACGGAGTTAGCCAGCAGGAACACATCGGAAAGCGCCATGGAAGCGGCGGCAAGAATCGGGGTCAACAAACCGAATGCTGCCAAGGGAATGGCGACGATGTTGTAAATAAAGGCCCAAAACAAGTTTTCTTTGATCGTCAGGAACGTATGTTTCCCTAATCCCAAAGCCAAAGGCAGGTTGCCAAAATTCCCGTTTAAAATAACCACATCGGCGTTTTGCATGGCGATTTGCGTCGCATCGCTCAACGCAATCCCGATGGTGGCTTTGGCTAAAGCAGGAGCATCGTTGATTCCGTCGCCCATCATGGCCGTCGGCGCTTTTTCCAGCAACAAGGCCAATTGCTTCATTTTTTGTTCGGGGCTTTGTTCGGAGTAAATCTCAGTAATCCCCACTTCATGCGCAATCTGCTCACATTTGTACCGGCTGTCGCCACTGAGCAGGATCGGTTCGATGTTTTGTTTCTTTAAACAGGCAATGACTTCTTTCACCTGCGGGCGAATTTCTTCCTGCAAATCGATCCAGCCGATCAGACGACCGTTTTTTTCAACATACACGCTATGCGTTTTATCTTTGGGTTCGGTAGCCAAAGCATGGTAAGCCCCGGCAAAATACCGGTCACCGCTTGCGGTAGTAGCCGAAATACCTTTCCCTTTCAACTCTTCAACCGATTGAAAGTTTTGCAATTCCGCAGGCCAAAGCGCAACCAGTGTTTTAGCAATGGGGTGCGACGAATGTTGTTCCATGGAAACGACCAGCGACTTAAACTCTTTTTCTTCGACATCAAAGAATTGGTATTGTTGGATCGCCAGTTTTCCGGTCGTCAACGTACCGGTTTTATCAAAGGCAATTTGCCGGATATTCTTAAAAGATTCCAAGGTACGCGAACCTTTGATCAGGATTCCGTTGCGGGCCGAACGTCCCAATCCGACCATTAGGGCCAACGGAGTTGCCAAACCCATGGCGCAGGGACATGCGATCACCATTACGGCAATGCTGTGCATCATCGACTGGGCAAAGGTTTCATCCGTCAACCAAATCCAGGCGACAAGCGTAACAAGGCTGATAATGAGGACCACCGGGACAAAAATGGCGCTGATGCGGTCGACCAGCTTTTGCATCACCGGTTTTTCATTTTGGGCCTGCTTCACCAATTCGATGATGTGCGACAACACAGTATCACGTCCTACGGCAGTAACCGTTAGTTTGATCGTGCCTTCTTCAAGCAGGGTTCCTCCGATGACTTCGGAATTTACCGATTTTAACAAGGGCTTGCTCTCTCCCGAAACCATGGCTTCGTTGATCCGGGCTTCTCCCCATGTAATTTTTCCGTCCATCGGGATTTGGTCGCCGGAATTCACCAACACCTTGTCTCCTACTTTCAGCAGGTAGTTTTCGACAGATACAATGCGTTCAATTCCCAAAGCATCTTTTTCCAGTTTTTTTGTCATGGTTTTCTGCAAACGAACCAATCCTTCTATCGAGGAGGAAGTTTTTTTTACCGCCCGTTCTTCAATGTAATTTCCCAATAAAATCAAGGTAATAATGGAAGCCGATGTTTCAAAAAACAGGTAGTGGTGTACATGTTCCGTAAAAAGAAACATGCCAAAAAGGCTGTAAATGTAAGCGGCAGAAGCTCCTAACAGCACCAGCACGTTCATATCGGGCATCCGGTTCAGCAAGGATCGCCAGGCGGGTTTTCCAAACGTGACCACCCCTACGATAAAAACGGGGGTGCTCAATGCCCATTGCACCCAAGGCGAGGAAAGCCAGGGATCTTTCACAAACATATGAAGCAGTAGGGGAAATGTCAAGACTGCTGAAAATATAAATTTAAACAACAGCGAACGGTAAACCGGGACTTTCGATTCCGGTACTGTGGTATCCACCACAGTATATCCCAGATCTTCAATCTTCTTCAATATTTGATCGACGGACTGTTTGTCTTCGTCCACAATATCAAAACGGACATCTCCGGTGGCAAAATTCACCGTGATGTTGGTGGCACCCTGTTTTTCGAGTGTTTTATTTACTTTGGCGGCGCAGGAAGCACACGACATGCCACTTACTTGTGATACAACGGTTTTCATGGAAATTTCTAAAAAATAGATTTATGCTTATGGAAAACGCAACAGGCCTTTCTTTAGTACAATTGGTTTCTGAAAAATAAACAAACAAATATTTGTAGTTCAGCCTAAATGTTAAAGTCCTGACGGACTATCTGATTCATCGTTAGACTTTTTATTGTTATTATTTCCCTACGGGAAATTGACACACGTTGGTCGTAGGTCTCACACATCAATAGTTTTTGTCTTACAATCCTTTGTCTATAGGGCATCGATAAACATACAACGACTGTCAGCGATTCGAAATTTTTCAACGATTAATGCCCTAACGGGCAATTTTTTTTTATCTATCTGATTTTATGGACGTTATTCTCCTACGGAGAATAAATTGTATTAGGAGTTGTCCGTGGGGCAATCACATCTATTAGGAAATATAGCGTTTTCTCCTCCACAAGAATTTGTTATTCATAGTTGCCCTTGGGACAATCACATCCATGAGGAAATATAGCGTTTTCCCCACAAGAATCTGTCATTCATAGTTGTCCGTGGGACAATCATATCCATAGACAAAATATTTCATAACAATCCTTTGCCCGCAGGGCATCCACAAATAAAACAATTTAGGGGCTTTCGGATCTTCATGCTACATTTTCACCCTCTTAGCATAACAAAATCAATGCAATTGGGTTTTCAAACAACCTAAAAAAACGACTAAAAGCAAAAAGCTGCCGTAAAATGGCAGCTTTTCGATAACTTGTAATACATTCATTATTTCACAGGGACACGGTAGCGGTCGCCGGTTTCTTTTACGATGGTACGGTAAAATTCATCGCTGTAGCCGGGTTGCTTGATATTCGGGTTTTGCTTTCCGGAAGGTGTTTTGATATTTCCATCCATATACTTGCAAAACAAAAACCCATAAAACCGTTTCCACTCATAAGTGGTATTGTTTCCTTGTTGCATCGACCAATGGGTAAGGAATTCCACCGCATCGGCAGGATTCTTTTTGTATTTTTCCATGGCTACTTTGTCAATTCCATCTATTTGGGCAATGTACCCTTCTTCCAGTTCCTTTTGTTTTTTCTGAATGTCCACAATCATATCGCTGTAACGGGTGTAGGAAAAATTCGATACCTGGTTGAACACCCAAAAAGCGGCATCGTCTTTAAATTCCATCATGCTGCCGTATCCACGGGCCATGGTTTCGGGAACGCGTGTACTGGATGTGTAAATAGGCGTATAAACCGTCGAATAGGTATCGTCGACGCCCCACCAAATAATTCCGCCGATCTCGCGGGGCAACCAGCTACGGCTTTCGGTAACAAACGACCAAGCTGTTTGTTGGGTCGAAATGGCGCGTTCGTTCAAATATTCCACACCATCCACTTTCCAATGCATAGGACGCCAACGGACAATGCATCTGTAAGGGCCTGCGCCGATATCCGTAGTCATATCCATGGGCGTGCCTTGGTAGTAATCGCGCATCATGCCATAAACATCTTGCACTGTAAGTTTTCGCGTCGGTTTTACCCACAACGGCATGCGGTTTTTGAGATCTTTGCCCATGGCATAATCCAAATACTTGTCCATTCCCGAAGTGATTTTATTAAAACCCGACCAAACACGGGCTTCACAACCTCGGGCAGCGCCAAAGTCAACAGGTGCATAGGTGTCGCTAAAGCTAAAATCGGTGTCTTGTCCCGAAAAATACCCTTTTTCGCGGGCAAAAGAGATCACATCGGCTGCATACATACAGTTTTCGGGATCGTTCAACGGAAAGGTTTGGATGCGTGCCTGATTGGCATGGCCCGAAACATAACCATCGGGAACACGCAAAGCAACCCATACGGCGCCCTTGCTGTACTTGGTGGTCATTTTCCCTTTTTTGTCTTTCACTTGTGCCGGGCTGCCTTTGCCGATCATTTCCATAATCCAGACCTCATTGGGATCGCTGATGGAAAAGGATTCGCCCGAACTGTAATAGCCGTATTCGGCCACCAGATCGGTCATAATTTTGATGGCTTCGCGGGCTGTTTTGGCACGTTGCAGTGTAATGTAAATCAGGCTGCCGTAATCCATAATTCCGGTGGTATCAACCAATTCTTCCCGTCCGCCGTAGGTGGTTTCCGAAATAGCCACTTGCCATTCATTCATATTACCAACCACATTGTAGGTTTGTACGACTTGTTTTATTTTTCCGAGGAACTGGCCTGAATCCCAATCGTAAACATCCAGCATCGTTCCGGCCGGATAAGTTTTGGCGGCCCAATGGTATAATTCACCGTAAAGTACATGCGAATCAGCCGCATACGTAATCATGGTGGATCCGGTGACCGATGCTCCTTTGGTTACCAAAAAGTTGGTGCAAGCGTAGGAACGGCTGAAAGGCATTAAAAACAATGCCGCTAAAAGCAGAAATGCAAAAGATTTTCTCATTCTTTTTTCAATATAGTTAATTGATATTATTTGATTTACAAGCGATGGGTTGATGCGGCTAAAATAAAACTTTTTTCTGAATTGGGAATCCTTATGCAACCTCAATAATTAGCCAAACCTCACCCACCCATAAACCTTACCCCTGTTTCAGCTTGGCAACAACGGTTTTAATGGAATTTAAACCAACCGAATCAATATCCACCTTTTGAATATCCATAAATTGAAAATCGCTCACATCGTCTGTCGCCTGAATGCTACCAAACGACGCTACTTCGCATTCGAAAACCAAATCCAACGTAAAATACAGCAAGCCTCCATACAGGTATTGGTTGGGAAAACTGCCGAAAAAAGAAACGGTCGTTACATCCAGATTCAGTTCTTCCTTGATTTCGCGTACTACGGCCTGTTCGGCCGTTTCGCCGAGATCGACAAAACCGCCGGGAAAATCCAGCATGCCCCTGGCCGGGTCGTTTTTCCGAATGGTAAACAAAAACTCCCGGTTTTCATTCCGGATAAGGGCCACCACGGCGGCGGCTTCATTGATAAAATACCGGAACCCGCATTGGCCGCATTGCATCGATTTGTCATCTTTTGAAGCAAACGAACGGCTACCGCAACTCGGGCAATATTGGAAGCGCTGAAAAGGATGATTCATTTTTCTTGAAATTTTTAGGCAATTTTTCCATCTTTGATCAAAATCTTCCGGTCGGAAAGATTGGCAAGTTCTTCATTATGAGTAACAATAACAAAGGTCTGGTTAAATTCTTTCCGCAATTCGAAAAACAGTTGATGTAGACTTTGCGCATTGGCTGAATCCAAATTTCCGGAGGGTTCGTCGGCCAAAATAATCGACGGATGATTCACCAACGCCCGTGCTACAGCCACACGCTGTTGCTCTCCTCCTGACAATTCGGATGGTTTGTGTGTGGAACGGTCACCCACTTTCAAGAAATCGAGCAAATCCATCGCCCGTTTTTCGGCGGCTCTTTTAGAAGTCCGGGCGATAAAAGCCGGAATGCATACGTTTTCCAAAGCCGTAAATTCGGGCAGCAAATGGTGGAACTGGAATACGAAACCGATTTCCTGATTGCGGAAAGCCGACAGGGCTTTTCTCGACAAATCCTGGACCGCTGTTCCATTGATGCTGAGGTTGCCCAAAGTGGGTTTCTCCAATGTGCCCAGTATTTGCAAAAAAGTGGTTTTCCCCGCTCCCGAAGCGCCGACAATGGAAACAATTTCACCTTTTTCCACATGAAAATCAATGCCTTTCAGCACTTCTAACGTACCAAACGATTTGTGAATATTTATGGTCCGGATCATTGTAAATTAAATGATAATTTCTTAAAATAGATTCATCAAAAAGCGGCTATCCCTTGGGTTCCCAGAGTTCAATCTTGTTGCCTTCCGCATCCAAAATCCAGGCAAATTTACCATAATCGTATTCTTCGGGCCCGCCGACAATTTCAACACCTTCTTCTTGCAAAACTTCCAATAATTTTATCAAATTTTCCACCCGGTAATTGAACATAAAATCTTTGGTACTCGGGCTAAAATATTGTGTATCATTCGGGAAAGGACTCCAAACGGTCAATGCATTGTCGGCCTCCTCCGAACCGATTTCTTTCCATTCAAAAACTCCATAGCTGCCGTCAGCGGCCATGGGGATACCTAGGTGTTTGGCATACCACTCTTGCATTTGTTGCGGGTTGTTGCATTTAAAAAAGATCCCGCCGATTCCGGTGACTCGTTTCATTTGATTTGTTTTTAGGTTGTTAACTGGTTATTTGTGAAGGGTGAGGTAGTTGTTTAATCGTTTAACTGTTTAATTGTTTATTTGTGAAGTGTGAACAGTGAAGCGTGAAATGGGTAAAAGGTGAATATTCGAGTCTAACTTATTATTGCAATAAAATCTAATACCATATTATTTTAATCGCATAGGGTGAAGGGTGGGTAATTCGTTGAGTTGTTGAACTGTTTATTGGGGAAAGTTGTGGAAAGGGTTGTTATGTTACTTTTACATCAAATATCGAATTAAACTACCTTCGGCTAAAAGCCGAAGGAATTGAAATCGGCTGAAGCCGACTAAAGATTTACCCTATGCTAAAATCGTCATCATGTTCTGCATCATCTTGCGTGCGAATGTATTCCATGATTACTTCATCGGTTATA
>JAVBOY010000059.1:0-29047 GCA_031550085.1 Lentimicrobiaceae bacterium | reverse complement strand
TATAACCGATGAAGTAATCATGGAATACATTCGCACGCAAGATGATGCAGAACATGATGACGATTTTAGCATAGGGTAAATCTTTAGTCGGCTTCAGCCGATTTCAATTCCTTCGGCTTTTAGCCGAAGGTAGTTTAATTTCACAGAAAAATATTATGATGCTGTTGATAAATGGGTGGCCTTTGACAAAAAGGAAACGAATTCGACGTATATGCTTGGATTCATTTATTTTGATGAAGATGCTGGCCTTACGTTTAACTATTATTCAACATTTATAATAACACCTGATGGTTTGGAAATACAACCAAGTGATTTGGAAAATAGTTTTAAGATAAGGTTAAGCGAAAATACAGCTAATGTGTCAATACTTTCAGACGATGAAGTTGCTCAATTAAACCTACCTAAAGTACCGGATTGGTTGAAATACTATAAAGAAAACGAAAATGAAAATACATATCTTGTAAAAATTGGATATTTATACAATAGCGTTGGTGCAAGCCATAACGCGCTTGAACCTTTATTGAAAGTTTACGAAAAAGAACCCCATTTTCAGGGACTCGAATTTGAACTTGCCTATGCATATAATGCCACAGGGAATTTTGACAAAGCAATCATTGTTTTAAATAAAGCGATTGAAAAAGAACCAACGAATTTTTGGTATTACAGGGAACTTGGATTTGCGCTAAAAAAACAAAACAAATTAGAAGATGCTGAAAAGGTATATTTACAAGGAATTAAATTGTCACCGGAAAAATCACAAAAAGCTGAAATGGCAATTAATATGGCTCAGAGCTATTTTCAAGTCAAAAACAAATCCAAATTTAAAGAATGGGCAAAGTTGACAAAAAAATATGCAGATAAAAATTCTCAATTTTATCAATATATAAACTACTATGAGGAAAATTGGGATAAACAATAATCACTAACTGGCGCTCTGCTTCCAGTGAGTGGTGCAGAGAGTTCATCACCTTCTCCCCGCACAGGCTTTTGCGTCTGCAGACAGTTTTCCAAGCAGCAACCGTAGAACGATGGCGCAAGTGAGAGGTAGCGTGGAGGATCCTGAAGTGAAAAATTGAATCGTACCGGATCGTTTATAATTAGGAGGCCAGAAAAATGAATAAAGAATATGCTTGTTACTGCGGTCTTTACTGCGGAAATTGTGCGGTTCGGGTAAAAGTCGAACCCGCGTCGAAAGTGTTGTACGAGGAAATGAAGAAATTGGGATTTGAAGAAATTATGCCCTTCTTTCCCGATGGCGAAAAATTTTGGTCCTTTCTGAGAGGGATGGCTCTCGATGGCGTATGCATCTCCTGCAAGGCCGGAAGTGGAAATCCCGCCTGCAAAATCCGGATATGCGCCAAAGAAAAAAATGTGGAAATGTGTGCTTTCTGCGAAAGCTATCCCTGCGGGCAGTTTACGGAATTTTTTGAAGGCTACCCCATGCTTAAGCACGACAATGCTGTTTTGCGAGAGAATGGCTGGGAGTCGTGGGAAAAACTTCAGGACGAACGCCAGGCAAGAGGATTTGGGTTTGCTTATGATAAAAACAGCAATGAATCGGCCGTGTAGCGGACCATAAAGCAAAAAACAAAAGTAAAACAAACGATTGAGACGGAACATGAATGAAAAACCCTTGGTAGATAAAGAATACCTGCTTGAAAAATTCCCCGGCAAAGGCGGCTGGACCTATACGATTATTCCCGAAATTCTGCCGGATAAACACACCCCATTCGGTTGGGTAAAAGTAAAAGGCAGTATCGACGGCTATGAAATCAGCAAATACCATTTACTACCGACCCTGAAAGGCACAGGACAAGTATTTCTCTCCGTAAAGGCCGAAATCCGGAAGAAAATAAAGAAACAGGCGGGCGATTATGTGCACATCGTTTTATATCCCGATAACGATCCCTTGGAAATTCCCGAGGAACTATCGGTCTGCCTGCAAGACGATGCCGAAGCATGGCAGTTTTTCAATTCGCTGACCGAAAGCGAACAGCACAATTATGTCAAGTGGATTTATTCGGCAAAGACCGAACAAACAAAAGTGGATCGAATTGCAAAAACGCTGACCCGGCTTTGCAAACACCAGAAATTTGCGGCCCAATAAAGACAAAGCACGCCAAACATCCATTCAGACTATGGAACAGCATCAAAACGAATCAAACGTACCGGGGGCAAGCCCGTTTGCTCAAACCTATTTTCACGGGACAAAGGCCGGCTTAAAGGTGGGCGACCGGATTGAAACAGGCCTGAGCTCAAACTATGGACAAAAGAAGGCGGCAAAATATAGTTATCTGACTGCCACCCTGGATGCGGCTGTTTGGGGCGCGGAATTGGCTTTGGGCGAAGGGCGCGAAAGAATCTATTTGGTGGAACCGACAGGCCCGATTGAAGATGACCCCAATTTAACAGACCAAAAATTTCCGGGCAATCCCACAAAATCGTATCGGTCCAAACATCCGTTCCGGGTGGTCGGCGAGGTGACGATTTGGCAAGGCCATTCGCCCGAACAAATCAAAGCCATGAAAGACGGATTAGCTAAACTCAAAGAACAAGGGCTGGAAGCCATCGAGGATTAAACCTGGTTTGGCGGAGCCTCCCCTTGCCCCTCCAAAGGAGAGGAATTGTTTCCGCCGTCGTTTTATGGTGACAAGTCCAACTTGTCGAATAGAACCCGCCTAAGGCAAAGCTTTAGCCGAACGGGAATCACTGTAAGATCATATTCTTCACCCACGTTATACTCATCCCCCCAAATCAGTTTTTGTTTGCCCTATTTTATAATCAAATCGACCTTGTTGGAGATTGCCCAGCCATTAAAAATAGTGTATTCCCCTGAAATCCAGGGATTATTAAAGGCATAAAACAAAAATAACTTGTATTTCCCCGGTTCCAACCCAAAATCATAATCAATCAGAGGATATAAATTAACGATCAACGGTTCGTTTTTTGTTAAAACAAATCTTTTTTCAAATTCCTCCATTTGCTTGGTTGCAGTGCATTTAATTCTTTTTAGCTTTAGCTTATGGGTGTCTGCAACCATTTTGTCAGATAAAGACTCTATTTCATCTTCAATATGTACAAAAGAGGGTGGATAATGAGGATCCCCAGATATTATTCCTAAGGAATCCTCCACTAAGTAGAGTATTCCTGTAGATCCGTCCTTGAACCTAGGCATGGTAATAGTTGTATCTATGATAGCGGCATTAGTTGGTGGAAACTTTAAAATTCCATATAATAGTAACGTATCCGTTGTGTTACCTATATTTGAAAATTGTACGGATAATTTCACAGCATCTTGTTTTTTCTTTTTTACGACAGATGAGTTTAAAATTTTTATTTCAAGGTTTTCATGATCCTGTCCAAGTATAGGCAATCCTATTAGGATTAAAAAGAAACTGAAAAGGGTTTTTCTTATATTTATATTCATTAATTCGAAAGTTTGTAAATTTTATTTGAATTGTGCTCGAATATATTTTCAAAGGAGTTTCTGATATTTCTTATTGGACCCATTTTAATTTGGTTATCAAATAAATAATTGTACTCCAAAGATATAAATTTTATTAAAAATAGATAGAAGATCGTTTCCGAAGATTCACATATGTTTTCTTTAAAACTTCTGTTCTGTGGCGGCTTTGCCGCCGTCGTTTTATTTTGACAAGCTTAACTTACCGGATAGAATTAGCTAAGGCAAAGCTTAGCCGAACGGGAAAATGGGAAAAAGGGAAAGACAGAAAGCGCGCCAGCAGCGATTCCCTTTCTGCCTTTGCCTTTCTGCTTTCTGCAAAAACCTGCTGACGTTTCACCCCAAACCAAGTTTGATCTCATCCCAAACCAAGTTTGATTTCATCCCAAACCAAGTTCGGTTTTACCCTAAACCAAGCTAGGTTTTACCCCAAACCAAGCTAGGTTTTACCCCAAACCTAGTTAGGTTTCACCCTAAACCAAGCTAGGTTTCACCCTAAACCAAGTTCGATTTCATCCCAAACCAAGTTCGATTTCATCCCAAACCACGATCGATTTCACCCGGAACTACCCTGTTCGGCGGCGGCTTTGCCGCCGTCGTTTTATTTTGACAAGTTCAACTTGCCGGATAGAATGCGCCGAAGGCAAAGCCTTAGCCGAACGGATCGATCCGTAGCCGTTGTTAACTTTTGTAGCGGCTTTTGTTATTTTTGCAAAAAGCATTTCGGAAAATGCACTATTTTTACAGATTGTGAGTTTTCTAAAAAAACGATCATCATGAAAGCTAAAAACCTTGCATTCCTTATCGTTATTTTATCGATTGGTTTCGCCTCTTGCCGGAATCCGGCGCCCAAAACGGCGCCGGTTGTCGAAATGCCCACGGATTCCATTACCTACATCCGTTCGTATGCCCTGGAAGGAGCTTATAATTTACGCGGATTGGGCGGATTTTTGACGACAAACGGAAAACATGTGAAGGACGGAACCGTGTTTCGTTCGGACGAATGGAGTAAGCTGACCGAAAATGATTTGAAATTTCTGGAAACACTTCAAATAAAAACCATCATCGATTTCCGGGGAGTAGCGGAAGCCCAGGCAGCGCCCGATAAAAAACCGTCGACCTGCATCCGTGAGATTGCCATTCCGATTCATCCGGGGGGCGATTTGGATTTTCAAAACCTGACATCCGATGAGGCGACCAAGTTGATGGTGGAGATGAATAAACGGATGGTTCGCGAGAATCAGGCTGATTTTGCCCGCTTCTTTGAAATTTTGATGGATACCGCAAACCTTCCGGTCGATTTTCATTGTACGGCCGGCAAAGACCGTACGGGACTGGCGGCTGCTTTGTTTTTGTCCGCCCTGGGCGTCGACCGCCTGACCATTATGCAGGATTACCTGCTTTCGGCAAGGAATGCCGAAACCAAATATGCCGCTCTGCTGCGGGAACATCCCAATGTGTTGCCGCTGATGACCGTAAAACCGGAGTATCTGCAGGCAGCTTTGGATGTGATCGATAAGGAGTACGGCGGGATGGACCGTTATTTAACCCGGAACTTACACGTGGATTTAGAAAAAATCCGGACATTATATACCCAATAATAGCAGAAGAAATACCGTGAAAATTCAAGAAATTATCGCATTAGCCATCTGTGAAGATGTGGGAGCGGGCGACCATACCTCCCTTTCGACCATTCCGCAAACAGCCCGGGGGAAAGCCCGTTTGCTGGTGAAAGAACCCGGCGTTTTGGCCGGAACCGGCATTGCAAAGCAAGTCTTTGCGCAGGTAGATCCGGCCATCCGGTTTGAATTGTTTATTCCGGAGGGAACCCGGATCGAAAAAGGAGATATCGTTTTTGAAGTGGAAGGCCCGTCTGTTAGCTTGCTGACGGCCGAACGAACCGTTTTGAACTTTATGCAGCGGATGAGCGGCATTGCCACGGCTACCAGGCGGATTGCCGACGAACTGAACGGATTGCCTACCTGTGTGCTGGATACGCGGAAAACCACGCCCTTGCTCCGTGAAATCGAAAAAATGGCCGTCAAAACCGGGGGCGGAACCAACCACCGCTTCGGGCTTTTCGATATGATCCTGATTAAGGACAACCACGTCGATTTTGCCGGCGGAATCGAAAAGGCCATTGCCGCCGTTCACGCCTATTTGAAAAAGAACAACCTGGATTTAAAAATCGAAATCGAAACCCGGAACCTGGAGGAAGTGCAGCGGGTGATCGCTTGCGGCGGCGTGGACCGCATCATGCTGGATAATTTTGATTTCGACCGTTTGCGCCAGGCCGTGGCATTGATCGACGGCCGCTTTGAAACGGAGGCCTCGGGAGGCATCACCCTTGAAAACATTCGTCGCTATGCCGGGTGCGGTGTCGATTTTATTTCGGTAGGCGCTTTGACGCACCACATCAACAGCTTGGATTTGAGTTTGAAGGCCGTGAAGGAATAAAAAAAACCTTTTCGGGGAAAAAACAGTTTCATTATAAGATGGAAATGCCAGAAGGTTTTAAGAAATATCAACGCTTTTTCCGGTTCCGGTTTTACCGTTTCTCCAAAAGTAAATTTGTCACTTCGATCGAGAACCGGTTGCGGAAAGTGAAACTGCCCGGATTCCGGGGCGTTCCGCTTTACGATGTGTTGGTGTTCTTTATCCGGGGGCTGAAAAACGGCGAGTTGGGGATGCGGGCGTCCGCTTTTTCCTTCAATTTCTTTTTGGCCTTGTTTCCGGCCATCCTGTTCTTTTTTACCATCATTCCGTATATCCCCATTCAAGGCTTCCAGGATTCCTTGTTTGAATTATTGAAGGCTTTTATTCCGAACCAGGCCTTCGAAGTGGTGGAAAGTACGCTTTTCGATATCATCAAAAGGCCGCACAGCGGAATGCTGTCGTTGGGGTTCCTGCTGGCGCTTTATTTTTCGACCAACGGCATTCACAGCTTGATCGATTCGTTTAACCAGTCGCACCACGTCAAAGAAAACCGTTCGTGGTTCCACGTCCGGCTGAAATCCATTCTTCTGGTATTGATTCTTTCCACGCTGATGATCCTTGCCATTGCGCTGATTACCGTCGGGCCGGTGGTGATGGATTGGCTGGCCGATAAAGACCTGATCCGCGATTCTTTCAGCTATTATTTGATTGCCACGGGAAAATGGCTGGTAACGGTCGCCTTGATGCTGTTTACTTTTTCGTTTTTGTATTACTTCGCGCCGGCAAAAAACGAGCGCTTTCAGTTGATTTCTCCCGGTTCTTTGCTAACCACCGCCTTGACCATTGTTTCGTCGATTGGGTTCAATTATTATGTGAATAACCTTTCCCGCTACAATGCCTTATACGGCTCTATCAGCACGTTAATTGTCGTGTTGATCTGGATTTCGTTCAATGCGTATATTTTGCTGTTCGGCTTCGAATTGGACGTAAGTATCCGCAATGCCCTTAAAAACAAGCAGGAGCGGACGCTTCACCTGGTTGATTGAGGGAAATCCCGCATTCAAAGCAAAGTTCTTTTTCACGGCGGAGGTTTTCCAGTGTTACAAGTTGGATCTGGTTGACCAGTTGCTTGCAGTAGGGGGCGCTTACCTTTATATAATTGTCCGTCCAGCCTTGCATTTTTCCGTCCACCAGATCGGATTCCCAAAGTACGGAGCGTGTTTTGCCGGCTTGGGATTGATAAAAAACTTCTTTCTTTTGTTCCGAAAGTTGGTGTAAGGCTTGGCTGCGGCCTTGCTTTTCGGCAGGATTCACTTTTTCGTCCAGTTGCAACGACCGGGTGCCGCTGCGTTCCGAATACGTAAATACATGCAAATAACTGATGGGCAAGCTTTCGATAAACCGGCAGGTGTCCAGGAAATCGTCCGCGCTTTCGTTGGGAAAACCGACAATGACATCCGAGGCAATGCAGGCGTCGGGCATCAGTTCCTTGATTTTAAGTACCCGTTCGGCATAGAGTTCGCGCGGATATTTCCGTTTCATCAATTGCAAAATCTTGTTACAACCCGATTGCAGCGGAATGTGGAAATGCGGCAATAATTTTGCCGAGTTGGCGACGAGTTCGATGATTTCGTGCGTCAGCAATTCCGGTTCGATGGACGAAATACGGATGCGTTCAATGCCTTCCAGTTTTTCCAGTTCCTTCAAAAGCTGCAAAAAGCTTTCCTCCTGGTGTTTTCCGAAATCGCCGATGTTTACGCCGGTCAGAATGATTTCTTTGGCTTCGGTTGCCGCGATTTCCCGTGCGACTTCCAAGGTGTTTTCAATGCTGTCGCTCCGGCTCCGGCCGCGCATAAAAGGAATGCTGCAATAGGTACAAAAATAATCGCAGCCGTCTTGTACCTTAAAAAAAGAACGGGTACGGTCGTTGATGGAGTAGGAGGGGTGGAAACTTTTCGTTTTGCCGATATCGTTGACAAACATTTCGGCGGGAGCGGGAAATGGGTTGCTGTGGTAATCCGTTTCTGACTTTTGAATCAAATTCCCCAGATTAAATTTTTCTTCGTTTCCCAATACCCAGGTGACGCCTTCCATGGCTGCAAAAAGTCCGGCATGCGCCTGAACGGCACAACCCATCACGGCAATCCGTGCTGCCGGATTTTGGTGGTGCGCCGCACGGATGGTTTGGCGGCACTTTTTCTCGGCGGCGGCGGTCACGGAACAAGTATGTATCACATAAATGTCAGCCGGTTCGCTAAAATCAACCAACTCAAAATGCTCCGGATCGAATTGACGGGAAATGGTGGAAGTTTCCGAGAAATTGAGTTTGCAGCCCAACGTATGAAATGCCACGCGAATTTTTTTCATGCGGCAAAATTACAATTTTAATCGTTGGCGTCTTTAAGTGAAATGTGAACGGTGAAATGGGTACAGGGTTCAAGGTAAAAGGAATGGTTGAGTTGTTGAATCGTTGAACTGTTGAATTGTTTATTTGTATTTTTAAATTCTTTCTGCCTTCTGCTTTCTCCTTTCTGCTATAATAAGGTTACACAGAGAACACTGAGAATACACTGAGTTTCGCTGAGGTTTTTTGTCTACTTGTTTACTAAATTTTGTGGTGAATTTTGAAATGCTTATTTTGATAACAGAACAAATTATCAAACAACCTCTTAGACTTTATGCTAAAAAACAGCAGGCCGCCCTTTTCGGAACAGCCTGCTTACCTAAGAAAAAAACTGAAAAGTTACTTTTTCACGTCTTGGTTGTAGTCGTAATTGACCATCCAGCAAACGCCGAATTTGTCGGCAAACATACCGAACAAAGCGCCCCAAAACGTTTTTTCGAGCGGCATCACAATGTGCCCGCCAACAGACAACGCATCGAAAATACGTTTGGCTTCGGTTTCCGATTCCGTATTGACCGAAAGCGAAATGTTGTCGCCGAACTTGGTTTTCTGTCCGAACATTTCGGAGGAATCGGCGCCGAACAGCATGGTTTCTTTGCTGATCGGCAAACTGACGTGCATGATTTTTTCTTTTTCCGAGTCCGGGATCGGTTTATCCGCAGCAGGCATGTCTTTGTAACGGCCCAAATAGGCGAATTCACCGCCGAATACGGATTTGTAAAAGGTAAAGGCTTCTTCGCAGTTGCCGTTAAAAGACAAGTAGGAATTGATTGTTGTCATAATTTTTGAGAGTTAAGTCGTTTTAAGAAATTAAAAAGGGTGCAAATGTACGAAAACGGAATCGGCTTCGGGTTTTCCGTTTTAAAAATTTAAAGTAAGTAACCCTGCGGGAGGAAAAATGTTTGATGGGGGCGAAAAAATGTTTAACGTAGTTTACAAGTATAATAAAAAATAGAAAGAAAGGGAGTTTAATTAAGTATATACTCTCCATTTTCGTCTTTGTTTAGCCTTTTTGGGTTGTAATTGGGGAATAGCTTATTCCCAAGGTAAAAAAGAAAGGCCAATGATTAATATCAAGTGTGCAAAAGTTAGAATAAAATCAAAGCTTGTCCCTTCAATAGAAAATTTTCCCATTTGGAAAAGACTAAAAAATCCCCAAACGCCACACAATCTGTATGAATTTACTTTGTGTCTTGCAATATGGTAAATAAAAAGAGAATCAACAAGGGGTACAAAAAAGGTAAGCAATAAAATCTTTGGATCGTTATCGCTAATAGCCAAAGAAACGACAAGAATTAATTTAAATAAAACAGATAATCCAAGAAGTGAAAGTAGTATGTAATTGGGGATACGGTATTTTTCTTTATTTTCTGTTGTTATTGTCTTGGTTATCAATACAGCAGTGTCTTTTTTGCTTTTATTAGTTAGGGAGAAAGTTCGTTATAAATCTCTTGATCTGTTTTCCCTTCTTCACGACTTTGTTTGATAAATTTGCTTGCCTACTTTTTATTCAGGTTTTCCATAGTAATTTATTTGTTTTTGCGTTTATAAAAAAGAGTTTGATGCGGAAAGCTACTGGTTGCCGGATTTTTCCAACAAAAATGTTTTAAATTCTGCGATATTTAGTGTAAAAGAGTTTTTAGCCAATATTTTTTCTTTCGTGTCAAGGATAAGAAAGGCAGGGCTTGCGGTATGTCCTGTTATGGATAATTCAAACTCCATGTTTTTGGCTCCCTTTGTTTCAATATTCTTTTCTAGTGCATCCGAATAATGAATTTCATTGAGATCAAGAGGTGTCCTATCGTCCACACTGAGTTGAATAAAAATGAATTGCGAATAGATGATTTCTTGAATTTCTGGGTTTATTAATACTGTATTTTCCATTTCTCGGGCATTTGCACTTGTTTTTGCCGAAAAATAGATCAGTATATTTTGGCTTGTTTCTTTTGCTTTTTGTAACCCGGTATTAAAGTCCGTATAAGCGTTCAATCCAGCTACACATCTTACCATTCTATCTGGTAGAATTTCATTTTTTAGATTACGATCTTCTTGTTTTTCTGTATTTTTTCTTGAAATTTCTTCACCGTATTTTACAAATAACTCTCTATAGGTTTGGTGATATTTTTCATTTTTGTCAATATAAAACTTTACAGTGGACAACCGTGTGCTATCCCAGCCCAATTGGGAAAATATAGTGCTGTCGGATTGCCAATTGGCAATGCTGGCTTCTTTTTCCATTAAATCCATGTAGGTTTCAACTGTTTTTCTAGTTTTTGGATACTCATCCCTTTGTTTCATCCATTCAACCATTATTTTTAAATCGGAAAAACGAATCTTTTTTTTAGTTTCTATCTTATATAATCCCAGAAACGTGTAAACCATTGAAAATTTCATATCCGGGCCTGCCACTATTAAATAATCAATAGGGTCAAAATAACAATCAAATAAGGTTTTTACATCTTTCAGAAAATTATTTTGATTTTCGATTGCTGAGTTTACATCAATTTTTTTTTCTAGCAGTTTCTTGCATTCCTTGGGTGTTTGCGCAATTGAAATATTGGTAAAAAAACAAAATACCAAAAAAATTGAAAGGATAATATTCTTCATATTTACAAAAAAACTTGTTAGTTAAGTTTCATCAATCATCATTCTTTTCAACTTTCAATTTTCCACTACTTTCACCCGGATGCCTTCGGAATGGGCGGAAAATTCGGGGGCGTACATGCATTGAATGCTGGTAATGCCGTTTGAAAATTCGCCGGCTTGGGTGGCAAATAATTCATATTCGAATACATAGGTTCCTTTTCGCAGATAGCTGATAAAGAAATTGGTGGAAGCATCGCGCGTGGCTTCGTAATAGCCCATGCCGTCCTGCCATTTGTATTGCGAAAGCACGTTGACCGGTTCGAAAGCGGAAGCACGCATATCTTTCAGGTGAACGTATTCCATATCGCGGTCGGAGCGCAATTCTACCCGAACGACTACTTTGTCGCCCAAACGGATGGGCGTTTTTTCGGTCACTTCGTGCAATTGCGGCCCGGTCGGGGAATTTTTCTTAACAAACAGCTTTTTTGAAAGTTTGACGGGTGTTTCGGCAACGGTAATTTTGTCCAGTTGTTCAAAGTATTGCCAATACACGGCGCCCCAGGCCACCGTTGGATTCGGATTTTTTACTTCGATCTTTCCCATATCGGGCTTGATGTCGCCGCCGCTCCAGGCTGCTTTGAAATAACCCGTTCCGGCTTCGGGGCGCGAAGCTTCATCCATCTTGTACGGATCGACTTTTTGGTTGCCCAGCGTGATTTCCGCCAATTGGTCGCTGTCCAGCAAATTACTCCCGGTTTTCAGCAGCGCATAAATGGCTTCGCTGGTGGCTTTGGTGGTTTTCCAGTCTGTGGTTTGTTTTTGTTTTAACAACCACACTTTCAGTTCTTCAACGGCTTGCGTGTCTTTGGTTACTTCGTTGAACACTTCGATCAGTAAGGCTTGTGTTTCGATGGGCGCTTGATACCACCACCAACCGCGTTGCTCGTTGCGCCAGTACATGCCCATTTCTTCGGAATGCAAGGCCGTTTCCGTAAGCGATTTCACAATCAGTTGGGCTGTTTTGGGATCGTCGTAGCGGTTCAATGCCAGGGCCATCATGCCTTTCAGATAATTGTTCCGCGACATCCAGTATGTGGCGGCTTGTGTTTTAAAGTAATTAAAAGCTTCCAGATTGCTTTTCTCAATTTTTTGATCCTGGAAGAAACTGCGGGCATACAGGTAGTGAATGGCTGTATAGCTCAAATGATCACTTTTCGTAGGGTCTTGTTTGTCCTTTTTCGCCTGGCGTAAAATTTCGTCGTATTCTTCGCGCATGCGGGCATCGATGTAGCTCACCGCACGGCGGATCATGTTGTTGTACGGGTTGTAGTTGAGCGAAATTTCTTTTCCGGTAATGCCCAGTTGCTGCAGATGCCCGAATCCGGCCACAATGTGCTGGGTGATGTAGCGGTCGTCGCGTCCGCCGTTGAACCAGGCAAAGCCGCCGTTCGAAGTTTGGTTGCGTTCTACTTTGCGCAGGGCGGACTGCATTTCCGATTGCATGCGGTTTAAATCGAACAACACGGCGATGCGTCGTTTGCGGTCGCTTTCGTTGGCAGCCTGGCGTACCCAGGGCGTTTCTTCCAACAACACGGCTTTGAGTTCTTCATTCTTCTCCAAATTCGATTTCAGCGCATCGGGTTGGTAGTTGCGCCAGGTATCGAACACTTGTTTGACACGCGGATCGGAGTTGGCAATGTGCGTGGCTATGGAATTGGCGTAAAAACGGCTGAATGCCTGTTCGCTGCATTCGTAAGGATATTCCATGATGTACGGCAGGGCCTGTACGGCATACCAGGCCGGATTGCTGGTAAATTCCAGCGTGTAGCGGAAGTTGCGGAGCGTGGAACTGGCATTGGACGAATTGATCAGCTTTTCGAAGCGGAAATCCTGGGTTTGATTTCCCCGGATGGGCAGAGGCAGGCTTTCGGTCACCAGCATGCGGTTGGTCAGTACGGGAACGGCATTTTCCTCTCCGTCCGAAAATTTACCGGAGGTGGCGGTAATGCGGTAGGTGATGGCTTGCAAGCCTTCGGGAATATACATTTTCCACGAAACCGATTGGTTGCCGCTTTTGCCGATGGAAACGGTTTTGGTATCGTTTTCGAGCAACAGCTTGCCGGAAACCGGCTGCATGGTGAGCGCATCGAAAAATTGCAATTGTGTTTTTACCGTTACTTCTTCGTTGGAAATATTGCTGATTTTCGCAGAGAAATAAATGGTGTCGTTTTCGCGGAAAAAACGCGGCGCATTGGGAAACAGCATCAAATCTTTTTGGGTCACCAGAGTTTTTTGGATGCTTCCGATTTTTAAATCTTTGGTGTGTGCCAGTCCCTGGAATTTCCAGCGGGTCAGGGCTTCGGGCATTTGAAATTTAAGCACCACTTCGCCTTCGGCATTGGTGGCTACTTGCGGCATAAAGAAAGCGGTTTCGTTGAAATTGGTACGGATTTGAACCGGTTGCTGGACGTTCTGGTCTTGCCCGCCGGTTAGGCCTTTGCCTTTTTCTCCGGTTGATACATCGTCTGGTGATGGGGGGGCTTCCGCAAGCTTCGCACTCGCTTCTTCTTTGATGTTGGTTTGTGCAGCCGATATTTCAAAATCTGCCACCTCTTCATCTTTTCTGATAACCGGAGGCGTAAATTTAATCGTGGAACGGGAGTACATGACTCCGTCGTAATCAACGGTACCTCTTCCGTAATACCATCCGAACCAGTTTAATTGGTCGTATACATGGTTGGAATAAGCTGGCCAAAAAGAGTCTTGAAAATTCTGTGCATAGGCCAAACCAAAAACATTGTTGGCCTCCCATGAGAACGGAATGCGTTGTTTGCGCCAGGGGAAAAAGCTCCAATGGTTCGGGGCAAACACATCCAGCGAGGCATCGTACATGCCGGCCAGAAGTTCGGCTTCCAAAGCCCGTTTCGATTTTTCGTCCTTGCTTTTAATCGTCAAATGCCATTCTTCGTTTTGGCCGGGTTGTAATTTGTCGCGGAAAGTGGCAATTTGGATGTCCAGCATTTTATTGGTAAACGGCACTTCGAAATCATGGCGAACGTTGTAGATCCGGTTGTTTTTGATAAAAACACCATTGACGGCAAATCCGCCACGGTAAGCTTCGATCACAGGAATTTCGAATAGTTTTAGTTCCGAGTGAAGCGGGATGGTTTTATGAACCACCTTGTCTTTGCCTTCCAGCAAATCGTAGATCAGGTACACATTGTGGTAAGCCGATCCCATTGCAAACTGCGCTTTTTCGCCGGGTTCCACCGTTGGCGTAAGGACATCGGTAAAAAATGCATCCTTGGCCGGCACCTGGTTTTGCGAAAGCGAAAATCCGGTAAAGATTTCTTTTTTCTCTACTTTTTCCCCGTAACGGTCCTGGGTTTTTATTTCAACCAGATAATAGCCGGGCTGCCATTTATTGGCATTTTCGAGTTTGAAAATGCTGTCGGTTTGGGTATTGAAATTTACCGTAAATACTTGTTTTTCGCGTTCGCGGGTTTCTACATTATCTTCGTTGTCGTAGACATCGTTTGGAAAGGATGCTTCAAACGCTTCGCGTGTCATCGTAAATTTGTCGGGACGGTTCCACAAACGTTCGCGCAACACCCGCTCCGGGTCTTTCAGTTTCCAAATGGTAAGCGTCCCCTGGGCGGCCTGATGTTTTCCGGCCAGGTTGACGGTTTCCAGTTCCAGTTCCCTGGTTTTATCCAAGTCGACGACAGTTCCCAGATTGGTCGATACCGACAAGGCTTGGTAACCTACCACAACCGATGTCTGGCTTTGGTGTGTTTCGCCGTTTAAATCGGTTACTTCGGCATATACGGTGTAACTGAAAACGGGGTTGTACTGTTTGCCGATGCTGGGGTCGGGAATGGCGGTAAACGGAATTTTAAAACTTCCGTCGGCTTCGGTTTGCATTTCGCCGTTGGTAATTTCCTGCGAAGGCGAATCGGGCATCACGCCCCACCACCAATACCAGTAAGGATAACGGGCCTGGCGTACCACGCGGTATTTTACGCCGGCTTCGCTCACGGCGCTGCCGGCATAGGCTTTGGCAAGGCCGGTAACGGTCACTTCTTCATTTAATTTATAGGAATCTTGAAGCGGCTCGAAGGTAATTTCGAATTTCGGGCGTTTGTATTCTTCCATCCGGAAATAAGCGGATCCGTTCGATCCCTGGATGCTCATTTGTCCGGTCAATCCGTTGGCCGGCAACACAAAGCTGCCTGAAAAAGTTCCGAATTCGTTGCTGGTAACGGTTAATTTACCTACTTCTTCGTAATTGACATTCCTCAAAACAAGGTTTTCCGTAGCATTGGGAATGACCCAACAGCTGTCTTTCAATCGTCCCAATACAATGCCTTTAAAATAAACCGTTTGCCCCGGCCGGTAAATGGCGCGGTCGGTAAAATAAGAAACAGAGCGTTGCGGCTGTTCGTTGTAATTGTAGCCCCAATTGTAGAAACTGCTTCCGGTGCTGTATTTGTCGGCTTCTTTGGTAAATTCGAGTGAAAACTGGGAGCGGTTATTCTTGTTTGTCGGCGGGATGGTCAGGGTACCGTCTTTGTCTGAAGTAAACGTTTCGCCGGCAATCCTGCGGTCGCGGCGGGCATTGTAGTCGTATTCCCGGTAGAATTTCTGTACTTTCACGCCTGCCAAGGGAGTTCCTTCGGTGCGGTCCAAAACGATAATCTGGTAATTGCCCTGATCATTTTGGTGGCTGAGGTAGCTGATGTTGGTCGCATGAAATTTTGAAACCACCACTTTCTGATTGTCGGGTGTTTGGAAATTCTCGTTTTCCGAAACCAGTAAGGCGTAATATCCCGGTTTTAATTCGGGTATTTTTACCTCGGCGCGCATCGGCTGGAAACTATCGTCGGTTGGCATTTCCATTTCCCATTGCGCCACAGTTTTTTGTTTGTTCAGTTTCTTCAAAACCTCTTTATCCGTACTATAATCAGGATATTCCTGATCGTCAAAAGACGTGGCGAGGATTTTGAAATACAGATGTCCGGTATTTTGGTACGAAATGCTTGCCAATGCCGGTTTTCCAATAGGTACGGCTTTTTCGCATTCCACATTTAACTCGCTGGCTTGGATTTGCTTCATCAATGCTTCGCAATTGCGGGCGCCCAGGCTTTTGGGAAAACGTTTTACGGCCGCATCCGCCAGTTCATACGCTTTTTTCTTCTCCCATTTGAATTCCGGTTTGTTAAACGGATCGTAGTTTGCCGATTTCTCAAGATAATACTGTGCAATTTCAAAGGTTACATCGGTAGAAATGGGATCGGCGTTGTAGGTGGTTTCAAGTTTCTGCAAAGCGCCTAGATACAGGCTGTCTTTTTCCGGCAACGTGGATTTTTGATGAACAACTTTCAGCCGTTTCAGATCCACATCGAGCAGCGCCGCAGGGTTTACATCGTTCAGGTGGAAAGCGACCAGTTCCTGCAAAAGCGTTAACGCTTGAAACGGAAATGACAGTTGGTCGGTTGTGGTCAGTTTCAAGCGGGCAAACCGGGAGGCTTCGCTGAAATATTCGGGCTGGTTGGTAAAAAAACGCTCGGCGGGTTGGGTGATGGATGCTTCGTTGGAGAGATAAAAATCGACGGCCCGCTGCGCCAGAAAGTCGAACAGGGTCGGGCGCAGTTTTTTGGAATCCTTATCACCTAAAATCAAAATGACGTCGTAGACTTTTAAATCTACTTTTTGCAGTTGCTCTTTTTGCGAAAGCGATTGTTTGTAGTGGCCCATGCACTGGGCTACAATCCTCGGCAGGTCCCAGGTGGCGATGTCTTCCGATTGTTCCTCTGCGGTAGCTGTCCGGTTGCGGAATTGCCAGCGGTTTTGTTCGTAATATTGCCAATATACATTGGCGGCCATGGAATGCAAAATATTTTTCACCGGAAATTCCGATTGGCCGATGCTGGTTTCCAGGTCGGCAATAGCCAGTTTGAAGGCTTCTTCTTTGTACGAAACGGCCGAAGTGCGGTAAATGCAGGCTTTTACAAATTGCGGGTAGTTTTTGTCTTTCCGGGTTTCGTTGTAAATTTCGGTGATCAGTTTCTCAGCCGTTTGCAACTGCCTCAGGCCTGTGAGCGAATCGATTTTCCGCCACTCCCGGATGTATTGTTTTTGCGAAAAAGCACTAAATGCAGCAGCCATAAGGAATAAGATTACAAAATATTTTTTCATTGTTATATGGTTTTCTATAAATCAATAACTTGTGTTTTCCTGAAAAAAAGAATCGCTGGTTGAAAATATCAAACGAAAATACACTTTTTTTCGTACAGCATAAAATGCGCGGGATGTACCGGAATACTTACAAAAGCGGCCATTAAGAAATGTTTAACTTCTTGTTATTCAAGTTAATGTTTCCTAAACAAATTTTATTTTTCTTGGTTATAAAAAAGTTATTTCTAATTTTGCACCATAAATAAAATCTATGAAGTCATTAAAATCGTTTTTATTTGTTATAATTCTTTCATTTACAACTGTTTTATATGCGCAAAGGTCAACGAGAGAGTATGTTGGAGAATATAAATGCCTTGCCGACAGTTTGGAAGAAGTATACGACATTCCATCTGAAGTAATACTGGGAGTAGCCATACACGAAAGCGGAGCAGGTACGAGTAAGCTTGCAAAGCAGTTTTACAACCATTTTGGTATCAAAGGCTCCAATCAAAATGCCATAAAAAAGTTGGGACACCGCAGTAGTTATAAAGAATATCAATCGATCGCCGATTCGTATGTCCACTTTTGTGAGATCGTTTCCCGGAAAAAGTTTTATTCCCAATTGAAAGGGGACTCGGATTACAAAGTATGGGTTGCTTCGCTGCGGAAATCGGGTTATGCGACGGCCAAAGACTGGGAACCGAAAGTGCTTCGGACCATCGACCGCTTCTATGCATACTTCAACGATCCGTTGAATTTTTCACAACCCCAGGACAGTGTCGCCGTTTCGGAAGCCCGGTAATACTCATTCATCTGACGGATTGTCCGAATAAACATTCAATTTGACTAAATTAAAACGTCGGGCTTTTGATTTTGTGTCGGAGAAATACATGAAACGATAAATAAGCTGGAATAATTTGGTACCTTTGCAACTTGAACAACAGAGTTTATATTGAATCTTTCTTAGCCATGTTTTGCCCCGCCTCGTTTTGCGGGTCTTCCCATCGTCAAAATCGACCTCAAAATCGACTTTTTTTGTTACAATTAACCCTCGCGAGGGTGTACAATACAATGTCGTGACACACGTTTGACAATTATGAAATCATTTTTTATCGGGCACAAAGAAATCCGGCTACCAATTATCCAAGGTGGCATGGGTGTGGGAGTTTCACTTTCAGGGTTGGCTTCTGCGGTTGCCAACGAAGGAGGAATCGGTGTGATCTCTTGTGCCGGCATGGGGTTGTTGTATAAGCAAAATTCAGGGAATTATATTGAAGATTGCATCCACGGACTTAAAGAAGAATTGCGCAAAGCCCGTGAAATGACGAAGGGTCTGATCGGGGTAAATATCATGTTCGCCATTTCGAACTATGCTGATATGGTAAAGACCGCTGTTACGGAAAAGGTCGACATTATATTTTCCGGCGCCGGTTTGCCGTTGGAATTGCCTTCGTACCTCACGCCTGACAGTAAAACACTTTTGGTTCCGATTGTTTCTTCGGCCCGCGCAGCAAAAATAATCTGCGAAAAATGGCTGGCTAACTACAATTATCTGCCTGACGCTATTGTGGTGGAAGGGCCGAAAGCGGGAGGACATCTGGGGTTTAAAAAAGAACAAATTGAAGACGAAAGCCATTCGCTGGAATGTTTAATACCCGAAGTGGTTGCCGTAGCGGCACAATACAGCGTTCAAAAAGCAATTCCGGTTATTGCGGCAGGCGGTATTTCAACGGGTGAGGATATTCTCCGTTTCATGGAACTGGGTGCAGCGGGAGTACAAATGGGAAGTATATTCGTTCCGACTTATGAATGTGATGCCTCCACTGCATTCAAACAAGTTTATATCGATTCCTCTCAAAAAGATACCATAATTATACAGAGCCCGGTGGGAATGCCGGGGCGTGCTTTCGACGGCAAATTTATCCGCAGTGTTAACAATGGCGAACAACAACCGAAAGGGTGCCCGGTTCGTTGCATTAAAACCTGCGACTACACAAAAAGCCCGTACTGTATTATTCTGGCGCTTTACCATGCAGCCAAAGGAAATATGGACAAGGGCTATGTTTTTGCCGGGGCAAATGCCTATCTTGCAGATAAAATCAGTAGTGTCAAAGAAGTGGTATCCAAATTGAAAACGGAATTCCTGAGTGCAAAACTCGAAAGCCAACTTCTGAATTCATAATAAATGCAAAAAATAATAACTTATCCCCTTTCCATTGTTTATTATCTGTTGTTCGGAAGTGTTTTGCTTGTCTTTCACTCCATTCAATGGATCTGTTTCAACCTGTTCGGGTATAAGGTTCATAAAAAAGCTGTGGATGCCTTGTATTTCTTTTTGATTGCCAACACCTATGTTTTGGGTACAAAATATAGAATCAGGAACCTGGATAAAGTCCCAACGGATACGCCCTTGATTATTGTTGCCAATCATCAGAGCTTGTTTGATGTGATGACCATCGGTTGGTTTCTACGGAAAGCGCACCCGAAGTTTATCAGTAAGATGGAATTGGGAAAAGGGATACCCAGCATTTCGTACAATTTGAATCATGGCGGCTCGGTGCTCATCGACCGGAGAGACCCGAAACAATCGTTGGCTGCCATCAAAGAAATGGGACAATATATTGAGACGAACAAACGGGCAGTCGTCATATTTCCCGAAGGGACAAGGAGTAAAACCGGGAAACCGGGGCCCTTTGCAGAAAGCGGATTGAAAATTCTTTGCAAGTATGCGCGATCGGCCAATATGCTTCCTGTTACCATCAACAACTCATGGAAAATGACCAGATGGGGCGTTTTTCCGTTGGGTGTTGGAACTAAAATCGAACTTATAATTCATGAACCCATTCCTGTGAAAGAAATGATTTTTCCGGAGATTTTTGAAAGAACAGAACGGACTGTGGTTCAGGCGATCTATTGATACAAAACGATGGATCCACATTTTAAAATTAAAACATGACATTTAAAGAATTACATGTTTCAGAGCCGATCGTGAAGGCGCTGATCAATAAAAAATACGAAATTCCTACACCGATACAGGAACAGGCGATCCCTGTGGTACTTAGCGGACGGGATTTATTGGGAATCGCTCAAACAGGAACAGGTAAAACGGCCGCTTTTGCCCTGCCGATTATTCAGCATCTCGACCAACCTCAACCGAAAGGGCAGAGGCGGGAGATCAAAGCCTTGGTGCTGACTCCGACGCGGGAACTGGCCATACAGATAGATGAGTGTTTCCGGGATTATTCAACCTATACCAATTTGCGCCATACCGTGATTTTCGGTGGCGTGGGCCAGAAGCCCCAGGTTGATGAGCTTAAGCAGGGAACCGATGTGTTGATTGCTACGCCGGGGCGACTGCTCGACCTGATCCAGCAAAAGTATATTAAACTCAACCGTATTCAATACTTTGTCCTCGACGAAGCCGACCGTATGCTTGACATGGGCTTTATACACGATATTAAACGCTTGTTGCCTTTATTGCCGAAGCAAAAGCAAACGCTGTTTTTTTCGGCCACGATGCCCGCTGCCATTGCGAATTTATCCAAATCCATTTTAGATAAACCTGTGAAAGTAGAAGTTTCACCGGTAGCATCGGTCGTGGATACGATAGAACAACGGTTATATTTTGTGGAAAAACCGCAGAAAAACGAACTGCTGATCCACCTGTTGGAAAAAGAAAAAGGGAAATTGGTGCTTGTTTTTTCCCGGACAAAGCATGGCGCCGACCGGATTGCAAGGGTTTTGAATAAAAAGGGAATCGGTTGTGAGGCCATTCACGGGAACAAAACGCAAGGAGCCAGGCAACGTGCGCTCACCAATTTCAAATCGGGGAAAACACGGGTCATTATTGCGACAGACATTGCCGCCAGGGGAATTGATATCAACAACCTGGAAATGGTGATCAACTACGATTTGCCGGATGTAGCCGAAACGTACGTTCACCGGATAGGCCGCACGGGCCGTGCGGGCAAAAGCGGAATCGCGCTTTCTTTTTGCTCGCAGGAAGAACATATGATGGTAAGAGACATTCAGAAATTGACGGGGAAGAAGCTGGATGCTGTATTAATGGGTTAAAAATAACTATAAAACAATATTAATGGCAATTTCATTTAACAAAAGAGAATTAGAAAAGAAAAAAGAACAGAAGAAAAAGGAAAAGGAAAAGCGCAAAGAGGAGCGCAAAGCCGGAGGTACTCAATCATTTGATGATATGATTGCCTATGTGGATGAGAACGGGATGATTACCGATACGCCACCCGATCCTGACAAAAAGCAGGAAGTGGATTTGGATGCGATCGTGGTTTCTACGCCCAAAAAAGAAGAGATGGAAGAACCCGTATTCAAAGGCCATGTGGAATTTTTTAATTCGGACAAAGGCTATGGCTTTATCAAAAACCTTTCCGGCATGGACAAATATTTCTTCCATATCAGCAATGCACCGGAAAATATTGCCGAAGGGCATCTCGTTACCTTTGAACTGGAACGGGGTGAAAAAGGCATGAATGCTATAAAAATCACGCTTACAAAATAAAACACAATCATTAATTACATTAAAAACAAAAAAATGAACATTTACGTTTCAAATTTAAGCTATAACACAGATAGTGAAGGCTTGCAACAATTATTTGCAGAATACGGAGAAGTAACCTCTGCTAACGTGATCACTGACCGGGAAACCGGACGCTCGCGCGGATTCGGTTTTGTTGAAATGCCGAATGATGCCGAAGGACAAGCGGCGATCGACGCATTAAACGGAATTGATTTCGAAGGGAAAACCATCACGGTAAACGTGGCCCGTCCGAAAACGGAACGACGCAGCAGCGGCGGATTTAATCGCGGCGGCGGTGGTTTTAACCGTGGCGGTGGCGGCGGATACAACCGGAATCGCTACTAAAAAAAGAATCCTATTTTGATCAAAAAGGCTGTCTAAAAAGTAAAGACAGCCTTTTTTTATTTTATCCTGGTAAAAATAGCTTGTAAACTTGGTAATCTAAAAAAAGAATCCTCCTTTTTGTAAAAAGGAGGATTCCTATTGATAAAAGGGTTCGCCTTTTGGGTGAAGCGATTCCCCTTTTTTTACCGCAGCTTAATTCTTGATCACGCGTACCGATTGTGTTCCTGTTTTAAGGATGTAAACCCCTGCCGGCAACTGCTCGATGCTGAATTGCTTTTCGGTGGTTTCAAACATTTTTTGGCCGGTCAGATTAAAAATCACAATCCGCTCTACGTTCCATTTTCCACTTTCCACATTCAATTTTCCTGTCGTCGGATTGGGATAAACCCGTAAAGCGGATTTACCGGGGTCTTCTAAGCCGGTAATCAGTTCAAACGAGGCCTCAATGGTATGGTGATCCGTTATATTGCTGAACGTATGCATGCCGCTGCTTACGGCTGCCGGCTCGTTGACGCCATTCACCAGCACCTGGAGGATTTTGTATCCTTCATCCGGGGTGATGATACAGGTATGCGAATCGCCGTGCGGAACTTCGACCGTACCTTCCGGGCTGATGCTCCCATTTTCGCCGCATGAGGCCGTAATCAAATACGTTATTTCTTCAAACTCGGCGAAAATACTATGATTTGCCTGGATGCCGGTAAAAGTATATTTCTCTGCCACGCCGACACTGCTTCCGTCGACGACCACATCTTTGATTTCATAGCCGGTATTTGGTGTAATGGCAAAACTTTGATCATCTCCCGCGTTGACAATGATATTGCCTTTGGGAGTGATGTTTCCGCCTGCCCCGCAACTTGCTGCGATCTCGTATTGCAATTGTTCGAAAAACGCTTCAATGGTATGGCCCGACGTGACATTTGTAAATGTGTAGGTTGACACGGCGCCCACACTTCCGCCATCGACCCGCACGTCTTTTATTTTAGAATTAGCCGTGGGAGTGATGGTAAATATAGCGGTTGCCCCTTCGTTTACCATGACGTTTCCTTCGGGTGAAATACTGCCGTCGCCTTCCGATACGCTGGCTGTAATTATGTGCTTAATCGGTTTGAAATCGACCTGGATGGTATGATTCGCCGTCACATCGGTAAAGGTGTAGTCCGGCACATTTCCGGCCGCATATTCGCCGTCTACAAATACACGGAATATTTCGTAATGGTCGTCCGTCGTGAAGGTAAAGGTTTGGTCGTCGCCGTGCAATACGGTGATGGAACCGCTGGGCGAAATGCTGCCTCCAGTTCCGCTGCTGGCGGTGATGGTATAGGGAATGCGTTCGTAGCTAACCGCAATGGTATGGTTTTCCGTTACACCGGTAAAGGTATAGCTGCCATCCGCCACCGCTGTTGCATTGGGCGTACCGTCTACCAATACCTGCAAAATGCGGTAGCCTGTGTTGGGCGTAAAGGTAAAGGCTTGGTCGTCCCCATGAAGTACGGTCACTGTCTCATTGGGTGAAATACTTCCCCCTGTTCCGCTGCTGGCGGTGATGGTATAGGGAATGCGTTCGTAGCTAACCGCAATGGTATGGTTCTCCGTTACATTGATGAAGGTATAGCTGCCTGCAGCCACGGCTGCCGGATTGTTGCTCCCGTCCACCAATACCTGCAAGACACGGTAACCCGTATTGGGCGTAAAGGTAAAGGCTTGGTTGTTTCCGTGAAGTACGGTGACCGTCCCGTTGGGTGAAATACTTCCTCCCGTTCCGCTGCTGGCGGTGATGGTATAGGGAATGCGTTCGTAACTGACGGCAATGGTGTGGTCTTCCGTGACGTTGTAAAAGGTATAGCTGCCGTCCGTCACCGCAGTTGTATTGGGTGTTCCATCGACCAGTACCTGCAAAATGCGGTAGCCTGTGTTGGGCGTAAAGGTAAAGGCTTGGTCGTCCCCATGAAGTACGGTGACCGTCCCATTGGGTGAAATGCTTCCTCCCGTTCCGCTGCTGGCCGTAATCGTATGCGATGGAATGCTTTCGTAGCTGACGGCAATGGTATGGTTTTCCGTTACACCGGTAAAGGTATAGCTGCCATCCGTCACCGCTGCTGCGTTGGGCGTACCATCGACCAATACCTGCAAAATGCGGTAGCCGGAGTTGGGCGCGAAGGTAAAGGTCTGGTCGTCCCCGTGAAGTACGGTCACCGTCCCGTTGGGTGAAATGCTTCCCTCCGTTCCGCTGCTAGCCGTGATCGTATAGGGAATGCGTTCGTAGCTGACGGCGATGGTGTGGTTTTCCGTTACATCGGTAAAGGTATAGCTACCGGCTGTCACAGCGGCTGCATTGGCCGTCCCATCGACCAACACCTGCAAAATACGGTATCCCGTATTGGGCGTAAAGGTGAAGGCTTGGTCGTCACCATGAAATACGGTCACTGTCCCATTGGATGTAATGCTTCCTCCCGTTCCGCTGCTGGCCGTGATCGTATAGGGAATGCGTTCGTAGCTGACGGCAATGGTGTGGTTTTCCGTTACATCGGTAAAGGTATAGCTGCCGGCTGTCACAGCGGCTGCATTGGCCGTCCCATCGACCAACACCTGCAAAATGCGGTAGCCCGTATTGGGCGTGAAGGTAAAGGTTTGATCGTCCCCGTGAAATACGGTCACTGCACCGTTGGGTGAAATGCTTCCCCCCGTTCCGCTGCTGGCGGTAATTGTATAGGGAATGCGTTCGTAGCTGACGGCAATGGTATGGTTTTCCGTTATACCGGCAAAGGTATAATTGCCATCCGTCACCGCAGTTGCGTTGGCCGTACCGTCGACCAAAACCTGCAAAATGCGGTAGCCCGTATTGGGCGAGAAGGTAAAGGTTTGGTCGTCCCCGTGAAGTACGGTCACCGTGCCGCTGGGTGTAATACTTCCTCCTGTTCCGCTGCTGGCGGTGATGGTATAGGGAATGCGTTCGTAGCTAACGGCAATGGTGTGGTTTTCCGTTACACCGGTAAAGGTATAGCTGCCGGCTGTCACAGCGGCTGCATTGGATGTACCGTCGACCAACACCTGCAAAATACGGTAGCCCGTATTGGGTGCGAAGGTAAAGGTTTGGTCGTCCCCGTGATATACGGTGACCGTGCCGCTGGGCGTGATGCTACCGTTGGCATTGCTGCTGGCCGTGATGGTGTAAGCAATGCGTTTAGAAGTTACCCTTATGGTATGATTTTCCGTGACGTTGGTAAAGGTATAGCTGCCCCCGGCAATGGAATCGGGTGTGTTGATCCCATCAATAAAAAGCGAATCCACAAGATAGCCTGTATTTGCGGTGAATGAAAAAGCTTGGTCGTCACCGTACTTCACCGTCACATTGCCATTGGGCGTAATGCTGCTGTTTGCGCTTGCGGAAGCTGTAATCTGATACGTAACCTCCGGACAAGTTTGCCCGATGAAAACAGGGTAATTTTCCGGACACATTTTCCAAACGGTAGTAAAATTCCAACCCAAGCCGGTATAAGTACCCTGAGTTTGTAAAACAGTACGTGTTTTTCCGGTGCCGTTCTCCGCGTTATCCGTGCGGGTTGTTACAACATTGTTATTTATCACAACCATACTGGTAAGGGCATGGTTGTCATAGCACCCTTCACCGTCATTATCTCCCAATATGCGGTTAATTTTATTGGCGCTCAATTTACTGATTATAGAATCGTTGGCGGCAACACAATTCCGGATGGTAGACCGGCCATTATTATGGCCTGCCAATCCTCCGATATTACAGCTTCCGCTATTTACCAAAATAACGGATGTTGAGTAACAATTGATGATGCTGGAATTTCCAAGCACTGCTGTGTTATTGTTCCCAACCAGGCCTCCTACATTGGCATTTGAGGCTGGCACCACTACTCTGCCGGTAGCGTAACTATCGGAAATTTCCGAATTCCCGCTGACGCTGCTGTAATTGCATCCCACCAAAGCGCCGACATCAGCGCGTTGTTTTGTCGCCCCCACGCTGCAAGCAACATAGCAGCGGACAATTTTAGATCCGTTTTCACTACTCCCCACCAAAGCGCCCACATACGTCCCTCCGTTTACACTCCCGCCTTCCAGTCCGAGGTCGTGAATGGTAGCGCCTTCCGTACGGCCGAAAAGTCCCACATAATCCTCAGTTGTACGATTGATGGTCAGGTTTTTTACCACATGCTTGTTCCCATTAAAAACACCCTGGAAAATTCGTTTTCCGTTTCCCTTTCCTATCGGCATCCAACCGTTTGTACTGCCGGCTGGGACCGTCCATCCTTGCAAGTCGATGTCGGCGACCAGTTTATAGTGTTTGCCGGAAGTAGCATTCCCGTTGTTGTTATTCACATACTCCGCCAATGCGGCAAGATCGCTTGCATTCCGTATTTCCCATGCGGTGGCGGCGCTGTTTCCGTTGCCTCGCATGCCAGCCGTCGGCCATTGCGCTTTTGCTTGCATGCTTATCAGCAATAGGGCAGCAAATACCGTTAAAATTGTAATTTTCTTTTTCATAATGATTGTATTTTTTAGTGATTAATATTCTCCGGAAATCAGATCGATTACCTGCGACGGTCTTTATATTATATATGTGAGCCGTATCACCGGCATGATCGGAGTGGAGAAGGGCAGATAAAACGGCCCGTTTGGGAAACATGCAAGAAAAAGTCTCCGCAAGCAATGGTTTGCTTGGAGGCATAATCTGCTAGAATGCGAATAAAAGTAGAAGGGATCGAAAAAAAAGTGGTCGCATTTTGCAAGATGCGACCACTTTTTTTAACTTGCTATGTAATAATCTTTGCTTGTTTATTGATAATCAAAGGATCATATTCTCAATGCCAATAGAGCAAGCTATGATTGGAATAAGGAAGATCATTGAAGAATCGTTATCTTTCTTTCAGGTTTTTTTTGAACTCTGAGGGCGAAAGTCCGGTCATTTTCTTAAATACGCGGTAGAAATTTTTCCGGTCATTGAATCCGGAATCAAAAGCAACCCGGTCGATTGAAAAACCATCGTGGCCGCTTTCAGAAAGAAGCCGGATGGCTTCTTTTACACGATATTCATTGACAAACGTATTGAAGCTTTTTCCGGTGCACCGGTTAATCGAATTGGAAATGTAATGGCGCTTGAAGTCCAGTCTTTGTGACAACGAATCGATGGAAAGGGCCGAATCCTGGTATAGCCTTTCTTCTGAAATCAATTGTTCGATTTGTTTCATGATAAAGAGGGTGGCTTCGTCGGGGGCTTCGCTTGAACGAAGGCAATGTTCTTCTGCTTCCGGTACTTTTTTCTGTTCTGTAGCAAGGTTTTTTATTTTTGCCCACTCCTGCGATTTATGAACCAGTTTACGGTGAGCCTCGCGCTTGCGGCGGTAGAGGACGAGTACAAGGGTTAACAGGCAGGCCAGAAAGAGAAAACCGATAAAAAGGATCATCGACCGGGTATGCGCCTGTTGCCGTTTTTCTTTTTCCAGGATCAATGCTTGTTGCCGCTGCATGGATTCTTTTTCTTTTGTGCGGAGCAACAGGATGCTATTGTATTGTTGGTCGTGCCGCTTCCTTTCGGATAGGGTAGAATCGATATAAGCGCTGCTCAAAGCATCATTGCTCGTTGCCGCATAATGCTTTGCCATGACTTTGTATATCTGGGATAACCGGCCGTTGCCCGGCATTTGGTCGTAATATTCTTTGGCGCTGTCAATGTAGCGTTTGGCTTCCTTTATATTTCCTTTTTTCAGGTAAATTTCGGCCAGCGTCGCCGCAGGGCCCGAAGCATAACCCTCATTGTCGGATTTTTGTATTTTAGCAATGCTGCTTTTCAGGAGGGGAATGGCTTGATCGTATTTTCCCCGGTGAAACAGGTTCCGGCCGATACTTCCTTCCGCGAAGCCGGTCCAGAAATTACGGGATGATTCTTTCTCCTTGGGGTATTGCGCCTGGAGGACCGCCGTAAAGTAGTAATCGGAACTGTCGTAATTGCTCCATCCCCGCCGGTAACAAAGCCCGATTCCGCTACGGGCGGCTTGGTATTCCAACTTGAAATAGGGACATTCTTTTTCTCCCAGGATTTTCCGGAAGTAATGCATGGAGGTGCTGTAATCCTTAAAAAAAAGATAGGCATAAGCGATCTGGAGGTAGTATCGGATTTTGTCGGGAACCTCCTCTGCTGAAAATTCTTTCAGGCGCTTTTCCTGTTCCACACACTGTTCAATAGCAAACTCATAATTTTCAAGATACTCCCAATTTGCTTTGATCAGATGGTACCGGACCCGGCATTCGATGGCCGGCACGTTCTCTTCTTTCGCTTTGTCCAAAAGAAAGAGCCCCCGTTGAAGAAGTTCCTTTATGGCCGGTTTTACTTGTCCTCCCAGACACTTTACATCGTATGCGATTTCAAAACAGCCCGCCTCCAGTTCCCAGTAAACGGATCCGGTGATTTGAGCCGTTTCCTTGAGTTGGCGGACGATTGTGGCAGTTTCAAAGGTGTCGAGCGTTGTAAATTCCGTATAAATACGGTCCACCTCCTGCCAATATTCGCCATAGGGCTTTTCAGACATTCTCAGGAAAGGATTTTCTTCTGCCGCGAGATCCGGACAGAAAAAAAATGAGGCAACCGTCAGAAGGGATAAGTAAATCGTCCTTATAGAATCCACACAAAGCGTTTTTACAGTGTTTTACCAAAAAATAAATACCGTCCCGTGTAAAAGCGCAAAGTTTTTAATTCTTGTAAAACGACCTTAAAAAAATAAAACCGCGTTTTACACGGAAGCAAATATACAAATCCGGATGTAGTTCTTCCAAATATTATGTGTAAATATTTTCTTTTGATTTCTCTGAAAGCTTGTTAAACCTTATTTCTATGAGATTTTGGGAGCCTATAAAAATGTGAACGGTGGGTAGTTTGTTGAGTTGTTGAATCGTTGAGTTGTTGAATTGTTGAGTTGTTGAATTGTTTAATGTCAGTTTCTGGGGGAAAATCCCTCGCCTTTAGGCGAAGACTTTAGTATGTTTTTTTATCTTTGAAATAAAAAATGCAGCATTATCGCAAGACGAGTCATACGACCTATGATTGTAAGTATCATGTAGTTTG
>JAVBOY010000015.1:0-122917 GCA_031550085.1 Lentimicrobiaceae bacterium | reverse complement strand
TATAACCGATGAAGTAATCATGGAATACATTCGCACGCAAGATGATGCAGAACATGATGACGATTTTAGCATAGGGTAAATCTTTAGTCGGCTTCAGCCGATTTCAATTCCTTCGGCTTTTAGCCGAAGGTAGTTTAATTTTTTATACCTTTGTGCACCCGTTGAAACAGGCGGGGCGTACAATTGTTTTATTTTACCGTTCCCTTCCTTAGGAAGCATGGATGGTTATAGTCCGATACTTCCGAGTTTAAAAACAAAAAATGAGTTTACTGCAATGAAAACACAGAATTACTTTTTCCGAAAGCCAATCAAAACCGGATTGATCTTACTGACATTTTGGGTTGCTTTATTCCCTCAGATTTCGTTTGCTCAAAAAGACACGGTAAAGGTGATTATTGTGCATGTGAATGATATGCATTCGCAAATCAACAACATGTCAAAGCTGGCTTTTTTTATCGACAGTTTGAAAAAGACAAACCCATACGTCTTTTTGGTTTCAGCCGGCGACAATTTTACCGGAAACCCCGTGGTTGATTTGTACGAAGAGAAAGGATATCCCATGATCGATTTGATGAATCGTTGCGGCTTTAACCTGAGTGCCATCGGGAACCATGAATTTGATATGGGACAGGATTTGATGAATCAGCGCTTTGCTCAAGCTAGATTTCCTTTTATTTGCTGCAATATAGATACCAAACTCAAATCCGGTGCTGTCTTAAAACAACCCAAACCGTATTACATTTTGGAAGCAGGAAAAGTGAAAATCCCTGTTATTGGTGTGTTGCAGTTGGGCCAGAAAGGCATTCCCGATTCGCATCCCGAACGCTTGCAGGGATTGTTTTTTACGCAAGGAATCAAGACGGTGAAAGAAAATGCCGGCCTGAAAAATAAATACGGCTCGCTCATTGTACTTTCCCATCTGGGAGTCGAAACGGATGTGCAACTGGCAAAACGGATACCCGATCTGGATGTTATTATCGGCGGACACAGCCATACGGTGTTGAAGCGGGATTCGACGATAAAGCGTGTGATGATTGTACAAACCGGAAGCAATCTTCGCAACGTGGGAATGCTTACGTTGAAATTTTTGGACAAAAAAATTGTCAAAAAAGAATATAAATTGATCCCCTGTGCTGCCATCAGTGGCGTGGATACGACCGTCCAAAAGCAAATCGATCTTTACAATAACAACGAAAAACTGAATACCGTTATCGGGTATACCGAAAAAACGATTAAGGGCGAGAGTGAACTCGGAAACTTAATGACGGATGCACTTACCCAACAGTTGCATGTTGATTTTGCATTCCAAAACAGCGGGGGAATCCGGATTGACTCCCTTCCGAAAGGCGACATCAAATTAAGTGATATTTACCGCTTGGATCCTTTCGGGAATTATGCGGTAATTCTTAAAATGAATAGCGACGAGATCGCTACGTTACTGTTGAATGCCTACAAAATGGGAAACAAACCCGATTTGCAGGTTTCAGGCCTCCGATATACAGTTGTGCTCACTCCCGACAACGAAATAAAGGAAATCAAATTGGTTGACTTGAAAAAGAATTCCGAACTGCTGAAAAATAAACAGTACTCAGTAGCCATGAATAGCTATATATTTGCACAATATCCGTTTAAACACGCAGATAAGGGATATACATTGCCGACCACTTGTGCCGAACATTTGATCAACTACCTGACGGAAAAGAAAAATACCAATGATTTAAGTGTCGGGCGTATTTCGGTAGTAAAAGAATAAATTTCGTTCCTGTTTCAGACCACATTTGGCTTTTAGCAACTTTTTGAAACATATGACAAAACAAGTTTACAACGCAGGTTGCGCCCTGCGTTTTTATAAGCCTGAATTGGCAGAAAAGGTATTATCTTATTTGGATGGCGAATTGGGCGAAGTAGAACCGCATACCGTTTGTTGCAAGCACGAACCGAAACTTCCTGCCGGTACGCAAATCATAAATACCTGTGCCGGGTGCAACAAGCGCTTCAGTAGCTTGTACGATGGCATTACCACCATTACCTTATGGGAAGTACTGGCACAAAGCACTACCTTCCCTTTTCCGGATTACCAAGGTGCAACCATGACGTTACATGATCCTTGCCCCATTCGTACTGTTGACTGTGTACACGAAGTGGTGCGCTTTTTGCTGAAACGGATGAACATCCACGTGGTTGAAACCGCAAAGAACCGTTCCAATTCCGTTTGCTGCGGCGATAGCTTTTATCCGGCCTTACCGGTTGAAGAAGTGAACGAAAAAATGCGGGAACGCGCTCAATCCATGCCTTGTGATGAGGTGTGCGTGTATTGTATCTCATGCATTAAGTCCATGCATATCGGAGGCAAGAAACCTCGCTATCTGCTGGATCTCTTGTTTAATCAATCCACACAGTCTGGTGTTTACGATACCGCCGAATGGCACAGTCTGTTACAGGAATTTATCGACCGGCATTAAAAATGCAGCATTCCGAAATTTATAATGCAATGGTGTTGATTGCATGCTTTCGGAATCGATTTTACAAAGATTTTTTAACTCGCCACACAAAATGGCGAGTTTTTTGTTTGAATAGCACGGAAGATGTTTCAAAACTGTATCTTTGTTTGCCTTTTTGTAAAGTTCTTAATTGCTTACCGACAAACTTCATCACAAATGCTGACCACCGACGGAGCCCTCCTGATTGCCAAATCGGACAAAGAAATCCTCATTAAATCCAACATGCTGAACCGCCACGGCCTGATTGCAGGCGCTACCGGGACAGGTAAAACCGTTACACTACAAGTGCTGGCCGAAACATTCAGTTCAACCGGCGTACCCGTTTTTATGGCCGACATCAAAGGCGATTTGTCGGGTGTGAGTAAAACCGGACAAATGAATCCGAAAATTGCCGAACGGGTTGAAAAAATGGGGTTGACAAACTATACCCAACGAGGGTTTCCCGTTACATTTTGGGATGTTTACGGCGAGCAGGGGCATCCGTTGCACACCACTATTTCGGAAATGGGACCGTTTCTACTGAGTCGCCTGATGAACTTGAACGATGTTCAAAGCAGCGTGTTAACGGTTATATTTAAAATTGCCGACGATCATCATTTGCTGCTTTTGGATTTAAAAGACTTGCAGAAAATGTGCGAATTTGTGGGCGAAAAACGATCGGAATTTCTCACAACTTACGGCAATCTCTCGGCAGCAAGCATCGGCTCGATTCAGCGTGAATTGTTGAATCTGGAACAACAAGGAGCCGGAAAGTTTTTCTGCGAGCCGGCGCTTGATATTTATGATTTCATGCAAACCGATTCCAATGGCAAAGGAATGATCAATGTTTTGGCTGCCGACAAGCTGATGCAGCAACCGCGCACCTATTCCACCATGCTGTTGTTTATTCTTTCGGAATTGTTTGAGCAACTTCCCGAGGTTGGTGATCTGGAGAAACCCAAACTGGTTTTCTTTTTCGACGAAGCCCACCTGCTTTTTAACGAAGCCCCCAAAGTATTGATTGAGAAAATTGAACAAGTGGTTCGTTTAATCCGTTCCAAAGGAGTCGGCATTTATTTTTGCACACAAAATCCGTTGGATTTACCTGATACGGTTTTGGGCCAATTGGGAAATAAGGTACAGCATGCCTTACGCGCTTTTACGCCCCGTGATCAAAAAGCGGTAAAAGCTGCTGCTGAAACCTTCCGTTCCAACCCCGGCTTGAATGTGGAGAAAATCATCACTGAAATGGGAGTGGGAGAAGCCTTGGTTTCGTTTTTGGATGAAAAAGGCATTCCCCAACCGGTAGAACATGCGAAAATACTTCCGCCGGAAGGACAGATCGGGACGATCTCTTTTGATGAACGAAATGCATTGATTCGAAAATCAATTATTTATGGCGTTTATGAAAAAGAAATTGACCGAGAATCAGCATTTGAAGTGTTGAGTCAGCGCTTATTGCAACAACGAAAAACGGAGCAAGAGCAAATAGAAAGAAAAGAAGCCGAAAAAGCAACCCGCAGATCACCTAAAAACAATAACGACAGTACAATGGGTGACTTTGCCAAAGTATTGGGAAGAGCCGTATCATCGCAAGTCGGCCGGCAAATTGGGAATTCATTGGTTCGGGGTTTGTTCGAAAGTTTACGGGGAGGTTCCAGAAGAAGGTAATTGGTTTTGATAAACAGCAACGAAGACAAGTATAAGATATTTCAGACCACACACAATCCATTTATGAAAAGCAGTGCAGTTATCGTTTTGTTCCTATTGGTTTTTACATTTATTTCGTGCAAACCCAAAAAAAAGCCCCCTGTTTCGGACAAAACAACCCAGCAGGAGCAACTTACGCCTGCGGCATTTGATGCCGACTCAGCCTATTATTTTGTTGAAAAGCAAGTATCATTCGGCCCACGCGTACCCAACAGAGAAGCACATAAAAAATGCGCCGACTGGTTGGTACGGGAGATGAAACGTTTTGCAAACACCGTAACAGTCCAGACCTTTACAGCCAAAGCATTTGACGGAAAAATTTTAAACTTGAAAAACATCATTTCATCTTTCAATCCGGAAAATAAGAACCGTATTTTACTGTGCGCACACTGGGATTCACGCCCTTTTGCAGATCACGATCCTGATCCGGCTAATCACTCCAAAGCCATATTGGGTGCCAACGACGGAGGAAGCGGAGTAGGGGTTTTGATGGAAATCGCCCGTCAATTTAGCCTGAAAAATCCGAAAATCGGCGTGGATATTATTTTCTTCGATGGCGAAGATTATGGGGCGCCCGAATCGTTTGCCGGCAGAAGCCAGGACGATTGGTGTTTGGGCTCGCAATATTGGGCTCGCAATACGCACATTGCCAATTACACCGCTCGCTACGGAATATTGCTGGATATGGTTGGAGCAGCCAATGCAACCTTCCGCATGGAGCAAACATCCATGGCGTATGCTTCCGATATCATGAATTATGTTTGGGATTTTGCTTCCCGGCTGGGATACAGCGGATATTTTTTACGCGAACCCTCCAACCCGATTACCGATGACCATTATTACATCAATGAAATCAAAAAAATTCCGACCATTGACATTATTCAACAGGATGAAACCTCCCAAAGTGGTTTTTACAAACATTGGCACACGCTAAAAGACGATATGAGCGGAATTGATAGGCAAACGCTGCAGGTCGTCGGCATTACCGTTGCAACATTGATGTATACTGAACAATAAAGAAGGAAGGTGGATTATACCTGGGAAAAATCATTGATACCCCCTCTACTGTTTTATTTAACTACATTTGTCATCAAGAATAAAAAAGGATTGAAATGCAAAAAGAAGTTATTAAACTTGAGAACATTTCACGGATTTATCAAGTAGGAACGGAATTGGTTTACGCCCTCCGTACGGTGTCGCTGACGATCCGGCGAAATGAATTTGTAGCCTTGATGGGCCCTTCCGGGTCGGGAAAATCGACTTTGATGAACCTTTTGGGTTGCTTGGATACTCCCACAGGCGGTAGTTATTTTTTGAATGATAAAAATGTAAGCAAACTAAGCGATAACGAATTGGCGGAAATCCGGAATAAAGAAATCGGCTTTGTGTTTCAAACGTTTAATTTGTTGCCACGCAGTACGGCGCTGGAAAATGTGATGGTGCCGCAAATTTATGCCGGGGTTTCCAAAGCAAAACGTACCGAACGTGCCAATGAAATGCTCGCCCATGTGGGACTGACCGACCGGGCGCACCATAAACCCAATGAATTATCCGGAGGACAACGCCAGCGGGTGGCTATCGCCCGGGCGCTGATCAACAGTCCCAGCATTATTTTGGCCGACGAGCCCACGGGAAATTTGGATTCTGTTACCAGCAACGAAATCATGGGTGTTTTGGAAGACATCCACCAAGCCGGGAACACCATTATTTTAGTTACCCACGAAGAAGATATTGCCCGCCATGCGCACCGTATTGTACGTTTGATGGACGGAGAAATTTCCGATGACTATTTAAATACAGACATTATCCGTTCGGGAAGAAATACTTTTTCTTTACAATAATTAAATACGAATCCGTTGATGAATTCCGATTGGAAAATATATACAAAAACGGGCGACAAAGGCGAAACTTCGCTTATTGGCGGGAAACGAGTTCCTAAATATCATGTCCGCATTGAAGCCTATGGCAGCTTGGACGAGTTAAATTCCTTTATAGGATTGCTTCGGGATCAGGTTTCGGATGAAACTTGTGTAAAAGAATTATTGCGCATCCAGGAAATCCTTTTCGTAGCCGAAAGTGAATTGGCTACAGATCCGGATTCGTTACCCTCAAAAAAATTGCCTTTCCTTTCTATTGAGGATATCCGGAAAATAGAAGCCGAAATTGACCGGATGAATGCGGTTTTGCCTGAGTTAAAACATTTTGTTTTGCCGGGAGGAAATCCGGTTGCCTCAACAGCACATATTTGCCGTACCGTTTGCAGAAGAGCTGAGCGAATCGTTTTACAGCTCAGTACTCAACATCCCGTTGACGAACTGATTTTGCAATTTTTGAACCGCTTATCCGATTACTTTTTTGTATTGGCGCGTTATATCCTGTATCAGGGTGGAGGCTCAGACATTTATTGGATTGCCCGGAATCAATAATCTACTTCATGTGTAAGCTTCCGGATTTGGTATTTCTCTTGCTAAAAACGATAAAAAAGCGGTTTAATTTTGAACAAATCGTTCAGAAAATAGTATTTTTTAAAAAGAAAAAAGTACTTTTGCGAAAAGTATAACATATAAATGGATTGAATATGTATTGGACACTTGAACTGGCTTCAAAACTGGAAGATGCTCCTTGGCCGGCTACAAAAGAAGAATTACTGGATTACTGTACTCGATCAGGTGCCCCTATGGAAGTTATTGAAAACTTACAGGAACTTGAAGACGAAGGCGAAATCTACGAAAGTATTGAGGATCTTTGGCCGGATTATCCTTCAAAAGAAGATTTTTTCTTTCACGAAGATGAATATTAATTTACTCAAACAACCGGAAACTGCCTGAAAAAAAGGCAGTTTTTTGTTTTACTATAATAAGTTGTAACTTCATAAGAAGTTTGATCGTCTTATCTCTAAAAAAACAAGAATATGAAACAATTTTTTAAAATGATGTTCGCCTCCATGCTTGGATTTATCATTGCAGGAGGTTTGTTATTACTGCTTTCGGTGGGTATATTGGTGGCCTCCATGTCAGCGCTTACCAAAAAAGAAACCGTTGCTGTCCGTCCCCAAACAATACTACAAATTACGCTCAACCAATCCATTAGTGAGCGATCGTCGGAAAGACTGCCGGCATTCAATTTTAGTGGTTTTGAAGTAAACAGCCAATTGGGATTGGATGCCATTTTGAAATCGCTGAAATCGGCTGCTACCGACGACAAAGTAAGCGGTATTTTCCTCGATCTTTCGGACGTTCCGGCAGGACATGCAACCATTGAAGAAATCCGCAATGCGTTGCTCGATTTCAAAAAATCGGGCAAGTTTATTGTCAGCTATGCCGAAATGTATTCGCAAAAAACCTACTATTTGGCATCAGTTTCCGATAAAATTTACCTGAATCCCGCCGGCGATATGCAATTCTCCGGATTTGCCGGGCAAGTCATGTTTTTTAAGGGCCTGTTGGAGAAATTGGACATCGAAGCCCAAGTTATTCGCCACGGCAAATTCAAAAGCGCGGTCGAACCGTTTATTACCGACCGCATGAGCGAAGCCAACAAAGAACAAACCCTTACTTACATCTCAGCCATGTGGAACCATGTGTTGGAAGGCATTTCCGAATCGCGAAAAATTTCCATCGATGAATTGCAAAAAATTGCTTCCGAATTTAAAATCCAGTCGCCGGAAGACGCGGTAAACCAAAAATTTGTAGACGGATTGGCATATAAAGATGAAGTGCTCGCCGATTTGATGCAACGGGTAAAGGCCAAATCCATTAAAGATATCAGCTTTTTGAAACTTCCGAAATATGCTTTGGTGGCAAAATCAACAAGCCCGGTAAGTACGAAAGATAAAATTGCCGTAATCTATGCACAAGGTTCCATTTCCGGAGGCGAGGGCGATGACGAATCCATCGGTTCCGAACGAATCAGCCGGGCCATCCGCAAAGCCCGTTTAGACCCAAACGTAAAAGCAATTGTTTTGCGCGTGAATTCCCCCGGAGGAAGTGCTTTAGCTTCGGATGTAATCTGGCGTGAAATGATTTTGGCAAAAAAGGAAAAACCGGTTGTAGCTTCGATGGGCGATGTGGCTGCTTCAGGAGGCTATTATATTGCCTGTGCCGCCAATAAAATTGTAGCGAATCCCAATACAATCACCGGCTCCATCGGCGTGTTCGGAATTATTCCCAATTTTCAACAATTTTTAAATAAAAAACTGGGAATTACGGTGGATGGCGTAAAAACCAATCCATATGCCGACTACATTCCAACCACACGTCCCATGTCGGAAAACGAAAAACAATTTTTGCTTCGTGACATCGAAACCATTTATTCAACCTTTATTTCGCACGTCGCCGAGGCCCGGAACCTTACTACGGCACAGGTCGACAGTATCGGACAAGGCCGGGTTTGGAGCGGAGCCGATGCCAAACGCATTGGTTTGATTGACGAATTCGGCGGCATTGAAGTAGCCATTGCCGAAGCGGCTAAACTGGCAAAAATCGATAAATACCGGATCACCAGCCTTCCGGAACAAAAAGATGTGATTACGCAGCTTACCGAAATGCTGACCGGCGAAAACTTAAGTGTTCGCTTGAAAGAGCAATTGGGCACAGCTTATCCGTATCTTCAATATTTGGAAAGCATGAGCAAAATGCAAGGCATCCAGGCTCGTTTGCCCTACGAGATTACGGTGGAATAAGCATTCTTTTTTGAGTAAAAAAATTAAAATGCCCCAAAGTTTTCTTTGGGGTATTTTTTAATGTATGGTACCTGAAAAGTTCGGGTCTTAAATTTTCTTTTGCAGCACTTCCGATAATTTACACGCTTCTTGTACTTTTGCAGCGAAAAGCCCACGATTTATGACAAAACTTAGCGTAAATATTAATAAGATTGCCACCATCCGCAATGCACGCGGCGGGAACCAACCCAATGTATTACAAGCCGCCATCGACTGTGAAAAATTCGGAGCCGAAGGGATCACAGTACATCCACGCCCCGATGGCCGTCACATTCGCTACAGCGATGTGTACGATATCCGGCCGCATATTCAAACGGAATTCAATATTGAAGGAAACCCCTCGGACAAATTTATTCAGCTCGTGTTGGATGTAAAGCCCCATCAGGTGACTTTGGTTCCCGATGCGGACGATGCATTGACCTCCAATGCCGGTTGGGATACCAAAACCCATCAGAAATTTTTACGGGAAATCATCGAAGCGTTTAAAAAAGAAGGAATCCGGACGTCGATTTTTTTGGATCCTGATCCCGATATGGTTTTTTCGGCTGCCGAAACAGGAACGGAGCGCATTGAGCTTTATACGGAGTCTTACGCTTCTTTCTATTTCCAAAACAAAGAAAAGGCAATTAAACCCTATTACCAAACAGCCATGGCCGCTCTTGAATGCGGGCTGAAGATAAACGCCGGACACGATTTGGATTTGCACAACCTTCGTTTCCTGGTGCAAACCTTGCCCAATATTTCCGAAGTATCGATCGGGCACGCGTTGATTTGCGATGCCTTATATTTCGGGTTGGAAAAAACGATCCGATTGTATTTAGATGAGTTGCGTTAAGTTTCGGCTATTCGACATACAAAATCAATCCTTTTAAGTACTCGCTTTCCGGTTGGAAAATGTTGATGGGGTGATCGGCCGGTTGTCCCAGTTGGCCGATAATTTTTACGGTTTGTCCCGATTCGATGGCAGCGGCTAGAACGGCTCCTGAAAACTGTTGCCGGTCTACCACCTGCGAACAGGAAAAAGTAGCCAAAATACCGCCGGGCGCGATTTTTCGCAGGGTTTCGGCATTCAATGCGGCATACCCTTTGAGGGCTTGGTGGCGCGTACCCAGGTTTTTTGCAAAAGCCGGAGGATCCAGGATAATTAAATCATAAGCATCCTTTTCTGTTTTCTGGAGAAAATTTCGCGCGTCGATGGCAAAAGATTGGTGTCTACTGTCTGTGAATCCGTTTAGAGCCGCATTCTTGTCGGCCAATTCACAGGCAGCAGCAGAGCTGTCGACCGAATGAACGAACGTTGCACCCGATTTCAGCGCATATACAGAGAATCCCCCCGTATAACTGAACATATTTAGAACGCGCTTCCCATCTGAGAAGTTGCCGATGATCTTCCGGTTATCACGTTGGTCAAGGAAAAAACCGGTTTTTTGACCCTGCTCGATATCAATTAAAAAACGACAACCATTTTCAATAACTTCCGTTTCGCAAACATCACCCCATAAAAAACCGTTTGAAACATTCATGCCCGTCATTTTACGAAGCGATGTACTGCTTTTATCGTAGACGGATTTGATGTTCTCCTCACGGCACACGGTTTGCAAGGCTTTGGCAAGCGTCTCGCGGATATTGTACATTCCCAGGGAATGGGCTTGAAACACAATTGTTGAACCGTAAACATCCAGAATCAATCCGGGCCATGAATCGCCTTCGTTGTGAACCAACCGGTAACAATTGGTATGTGAATTTTCAAGCAGACCCATTGCTTTACGAAGGTTACGCGAAGACCGTATTTTTTCGACCCAAAACGTTTCGTTGATCGATTGTTGTTGCCAACTGAATAATTTAATGGAAATCGAATTGTTTTGAAAATGGCCGGTAGCTAGGTATTGTCCGTTAGCTGAAAAAACTTCAATGACATCGCCTTCTGCAGGGTTTCCTGAAATTTGCCGGATGGCGCCTGAAAATATCCAGGGATGGAATCGTAGGACGGGTTGTTCTTTTCCTTTGTGAAGAATAGCCTTTGCTGGGAAGATCATAGTTTGAAAAATGCAAAGGTACGCCAACGAAAAATATTTTATGGATGCATAAAAGCAATATTTTGCAGTTGTTTGATTATTAATAAAATAATTAAAAATTTTTTCAAAAAATAGACCCCTCAAGAAGTTATCCCTTTTCCTTTAACAGATATTTAACACGGTTTTGCGCTATGATCCCGTTGAAACCCACAATTTTAGAATTAAATTTGCGTTCTAAACAAGATTTTAGTTTTGGAAAAACATTCAACAAACGTTTTTGTTTTCTTTAAACAAGCTCTTTGAAAAAGTTCATAAAATAAATATTGTAGTATTTTAAACCAACACCTTATGAAAAAATTATTGTTTTTATTCGTAGCATCAGCCTTGCTGCTTGTCACAAGCTGTAACCAACATCAGCAAGAAATTGCCCATCTGAAGGCCCAAAATGACAGTTTGCTCGCTTTGAAATATCAAAGTGACACAACTGTTATGGACTTTTTCCGTACGTTTAATGCCGTTCAGGCAAATCTGGATTCGATTAAACAACGGGAAAATATCATCTCGAAAACGACCGGAAACGGCGAAGTACAAAAAGCTGCCAAAGATCAAATTATAAACGACATCAATGCGATCTACTCGCTTTTGCAAAAGAACCGGGAATTGGTGAACCAACTACGTGCAAAACTCAAAAACTCGGATAAACGCCTTGTCGAGTTGGAAAAAGTAGTGGATAACCTGAACAAGCAAATTGAGGAAAAGAATCTGGAAATCGCTCAGTTGAAGGATGACCTTTCCAAAGCCAATATCAAAGTAGAAGATTTGTCGGTGAAAGTGAAAGACTTGAATACCACCGTTGAAAACTTAAGCGAAGATGTAAAAGGGAAAGAAAAAGTGATTGAAGATAAAACAACCGAACTCAACACCGCATACTATGTGGTAGGAACAACACGCGAACTTCGCGATAAAAATATCATCACGCGTACCGGTGGATTTATCGGAATTGGTAAAACAAGCTCGATGAAAGATATTCCAGATAAAACACAATTTACAAAAGTCGATATCACCAAGGTGACCAAAATTCCGATCTATAAATCAAAAGCCACTTTGGTTACCCAACACCCTACTACATCGTATACAATTGACGAAAGCAAGACGGGTGTGGAAAGCATCACCATAACGGATCCGAAAGAGTTTTGGAGTATGTCGAAGTATTTGGTAATTAATGCCAAATAAGATTGCTGAAAGGAAAGATTCGTAAAAATAAAAAGCCCGCTTTCGAATTCGAAAGCGGGTATTTTATTTTTGAAAAATTGAAAACAAAGCGTTTAGTTTATTTTCAGAAGTTCATGTACCTTTTGCTTCAAATCGTCTCCGCGAAGCCTTTTGGCAACAATTTTACCATCCCGGTCAAGCAATACCGTAAAAGGAATACCTGTTACGCCATAAATAGCAGCTCCTTCCGATTGCCAGTATTTCAAATCGCTTACATGATTTTTCCAGCTTAGCTGGTCTTTGGCGATGGCGTTGATCCATGCATTTTTATCCTTATCCAGCGAAACGCTGAATACGTCGAATCCCTTGTCTTTGCACTCATTGTACAATGCTACTACATGAGGATTTTCCTGGCGGCAAGGGCCACACCACGATGCCCAAAAATCGAGCAAAACTACTTTCCCTTTTAACGAAGAAAGGCTTAACATGCTGCCGTCGGGCGTAGGAAGCGTGATATCAGGAGCCACCATGCCGATAGCCGTGGCAAGTTCTACTTCAAACGATTGATGAAGGAAACCTACATACGGAATGTAATCGTATTTAGGATAAATGCTTTTGTCGACCATGCTGAGAAGTTCTACATCTTCAAAATTTTTCAATTCTTCGGCAAAGAAAATCCATCCCAGAAAATCCTGGTTTTTTGAGGCCAGTTGTTTAAAATAAGCATGTTTGGCTTCTTGATTGTCCATATAGGCTTTGATCAAATTTTCGGGCATGCCTTGATTTGTCTTTTGGGCAACTTGTATTTGTTGGCCGATGCTGTCTTCTTTCTGCGAATACTTTGCCGTTTCCGAAATGACCTGATAGAGTAGAGTCGACTGCGGCGACCCTTTGACCTGAGGATTTTCTTTGAGTTGCGGATAATTTAAGTCCAATTCTACTTTTTCGCCCGGAGCGAGGATCAACGTCAAAAAATTTTTTTCGTCCAGTTGCAGGCGGTATATCTCGGTTTTATCGCTTGTATACTTCACTTCAAAAGTTCCTTTGGCATTGGTTTGAGTTTGCGCAACGGATTCGAAATTTTTTTCACCCAGTTTTTCAAGGGAAAGTTTTATTACTTCCTTCGTTCCGTTTAATTTTCCTTTGATGAAAATTTGATTTTTTTGACCACAGGCCATCATGCTTAAGCTGATTGCAACAATAAAAAATAAAATTGATTTCATAAGTTGGAGGTGATTTGATGCCTTTTTATTAAAATTACATCGCAAAATTACATTTAATTTAAAGAAACATACGAATAGTTAACTCTAAAAAACAAAAACGATTCGGCAAAGTTTTGCAATTTTGCAATTAATAGGAAACAACCAGTTGGAATAAACAAAAAAATACCGGATGCTGCCGGTCTGTATTTTAAGCCAGTATAAAACAGCAAATTCCATATAAAATAGATGCCAAAAATGAAACTTTATATTGTGCCCACTCCCATCGGAAATTTGGAGGACATCACCATTCGCTCCTTACATGTTTTGAAACAAGTAGATGTTATTTTGGCCGAAGATACACGTACTTCATCGAAACTGCTGAAGCATTATGAAATTGATAAAAAGCTCATGGCATACCACCAGTTCAACGAGCATAAAACCGTTGATTTTTTGGTAGATCAAATCCGAACCGGGCAAACGGCGGCTTTAATTACCGATGCCGGCACGCCCGGTATTTCCGATCCTGCCTTTTTATTGGTACGGGCTTGCATCGAAGCACAAATTCCGGTAGAAACCCTGCCCGGAGCAACCGCTTTTGTTCCGGCCTTGGTTAACAGTGGTTTGCCCTGTGACCGCTTTATTTTCGAGGGATTCTTGCCTCATAAAAAAGGACGCCAAACCCGTTTGAAAACCCTTGCGAATCAGCAAATCACGATGGTGTTTTATGAATCGCCTTTCCGGCTGGTAAAAACATTAGAGCAACTGTCCGAATTTTTAGGCGTTCAGCGTAAAGCTTGTGTTTCGCGTGAATTGACAAAAATTTACGAAGAAAATCGCCGTGGTACGCTGGAAGAGCTCACGGCTTGGTATCGAGCCAATCCCCCCAAAGGAGAAATTGTACTGGTTGTGGAAGGAGATCATTCCAAAGCTGTGCAAAAAGCGGAAGAAGATGACGAGTAAAAACGGGAAACGGAGATTTCAATAATAGATTAAAATTGAATCGGGAATGCGATTCAATTTTAGACGTCAGAGCGGGTAAACCGGATTTTTTTATTTGCCGGAGACTATTTTATGATAACACTTCCGGCAAAGCGGCTCATAACTTTCCGTTTCTCCCAACATCACCAATTTTTTGCTGTCAATCTTTCGGTGCGAAAAATGAGCCAGGTCACCGCACTGCATGCAAATGGCATGAACTTTTGTTACATATTCGGCGGTTGCCATTAAAGCGGGAATCGGGCCGAACGGATTGCCCTGAAAATCCATATCCAGACCGGCGACAATTACGCGGATGCCTTGGTTTGCCAGCTGATTGCAAACGGGAACAAGCTCCGGATCAAAAAATTGCGCCTCGTCAATACCAATCACATCCACTTCGTTGGTGTAAAGCAAAATTTGAGTTGCCGTGGGCAGCGGGATGGAACGGATGGCAACCTCATTGTGGGAAACCACATTTTGCTCGTCATACCGTTTATCAATATCCGGTTTAAAAATTTCAACCCGCAATTTTGCAATCCGGGCACGGTTCAACCGCCGGATCAGCTCTTCGGTTTTCCCTGAAAACATGGAACCGCAAATCACTTCAATCCATCCGCGTGTTTGCGACAGGTTGGCGGTATTCTCTAAAAACATGGCAATGTTAAGATGTTGATAACTTGATTCAAGCAAAATTCAAATTTACTTGACAAACGTAGTAAATTTGCAAATATCCAAAGCGCTCGGTTCAAAACTAATTGAAATCAACTTACTAATAACGGACTTCTTTGTATTATGGATCTTACTTACTACATCAAACGGGCAGACGACTTGATTCAGAAAATCCTCGACGATTATGGCGACCTATTTCAACACAAATCCGGAAAAATTTCCCAGGTTGATCTTGATCTGCTTCTCGACGATTTGAAATCGGCATACGATATTTTTAAGAGGATTAGTAAAATCAATTCGGAAACACCCATTGCTGTCGTACAGCAGGATTCATCCGGTGCATCAAAAGGTAAAAAAGCGGGAGATGTGCTTGATCCGGAACCGGGGCTTTTTGATTTTACCGAGGAGCGAGCAGAGTCTGCACCCGGATTTGAAAAAGAAAGTGAGCCGGTTTCCCAGCAAGAAGCAGAGCCTGTACAGGAACAAGCCATCTTGGAGACAGCAATTCCCTCAGCAGCAAGCGACGAAATTCCGGATAATGTTGCTGATGATCAGGAACAAAATCAATACCATTTTGATTTGAAACGCGACATCAACATCAATGAACGCTTTACTTTTATGAGCGATCTTTTTGGACCCAGTCCCAAAGATTATGAGATCGTGATCGATCAGCTCAACCATGCAGGCAATTTGGAAGAAGCCACCCGGATTTACGATTTGGCCAAAGAAAAATACAATTGGGGGGATGATTATTCTGCCAAACGTTTGTATGAACTGGTCTGTCGCCGCTACCAATCCGACCTTCACGAATGAGTTGCTTTCGTGTTTGCTGCATACTGCTTTTTCAGTGCTTCTGCCTTTCTTTAGTTGCTTACAGTCAGGATATAGCGTATGCACGCCGGCAAATAGATACTTTGGCATCGCCTTCCATGCATGGGCGCGGTTATGTCTTTCAAGGCGATAAAATTGCCGCCCGGTACATTGCTTCCCAGTTTGCAAAAAACAACTTAGGCTCTTTTAGCCCGGATTATTTTCAAAACTATTATTTTCCGATAAATTCATTTCCCGGAAAGATGGATGTTTCGATTGACGGAATTTCCTTGAGCCCCGGCTATGATTATACAGTTTCACTTACTACTTCAACTACCCGGGGAGTCTTCGATTTGGTTTTTTTGTCCCCAAAGCATGTTTCTTCCGTGAAAAAACTGCAAAAATTTTTATCACGCGATTTTCGAAACAAACTGCTTGTGGTCGACAAAAAGATCATTTCTGACAAAACCATTTTGGCTGTTATCAATGACTTAAAAAGAACCAATCCCATAAGGGCAAAGGGCTATTTGTTTATCGAAGACCGGAAATTGATCTGGTCGGGAAGCTCGGGTCCGCGTGTGGCCGATTATGTGGTGATGGATGTTACACGGGACTGCTTGCCGGCTAAAGCAAAAAAAATTTCCATCAATTTGGAAAACCAGTTTTATCCGGAATATCCCACGCAAAATGTGATTGCGTACGTGCGGGGCCTAATTCGGCCGGATACGTTTGTGATGGTAACGGCCCATTATGATCATTTGGGGCGGATGGGGAAAGATACTTATTATCCGGGCGCCAATGATAATGCAAGCGGCACGGCCATGTTGCTGGATATGGCGCGGCATTATGCAAAGTCGGAAAACCAGCCTTATTACTCCATGATTTTTGCCTGTTTAAGCGGAGAAGAAACGGGCTTGCAAGGCTCTACGTTTTGTGCGGATCATTTGCCTGTTCCTGCAGCACAAATCAAATTCTTACTGAATTTGGATATGGTTGGAACCGGAAGCGAAGGTATTTCGGTGATGAACGGAACGGTTCTGAAACAAGCATTTCGAAAATTGGAGACGCTCAATGAAAACCAACAATATGTGGTGGATATCCGGGCAGGAGGAGAGTCTTGCAATAGCGACCATTGCCCGTTTTACAAAAAAGGAATTCCCGCTTTTTTTATTTTCACACGGGGACAAGAATATACCGAGTACCATCATCCGGATGACTGTCGCGAAAAGATTCCGCTTTCCGAATACACAAATGTTTTTAAGCTTTTAACACAGTTTTTGGATTCGCTTTCAACGTTTAATCCGGCTCAAAAAGGGGAGAACCCATAGGCCTCCCAATTCGTGGTTTGGATTTACAAAAAAAGCACCCTGCTGAAAAGGATGCTTTTTGTACTCGAGACCGGAATCGAACCGGTACGGCCGCAATGGCCAAGGGATTTTAAGTCCCTCGTGTCTACCTGTTTCACCACTCGAGCAGACCGAAAAAAACCTCCTCATTACACAAATAAGGAGGTTTCTTTTGAGCGGAAAACGAGACTCGAACTCGCGACCCTAACCTTGGCAAGGTTATGCTCTACCAACTGAGCTATTTCCGCAGGGTTGTTTTCTTTACGGGCTGCAAATTTACGATTAAATTTTATTTTGCAAAACATTCCGTGTGATTTTTCCAAAATAATAAAGATTTTTTGGTGCATTTAAAAGAGTGGTCCTTTTTTGCTTTAAGGTATCAGGAGTTATCAATACTTAATTTGGTTCTTTTTTTATTGAATTCTAATTAAAACCCGTAGCGCATTCATCCGGGTTTCTAACAGCAGGAATGCACTACAGGTAGTAAAAGCGGGTTTTTGGTTTTGCTGGTTGTATTTTAAATACCTGGAAAAGAGTTTGTTTTTCCTTTTAAGGATTTTTGTTGATGCAATGGGCATCTTCGACTGATTTCAAAATATAAGTTGTGGTGATTTCGGGGCTGATCGGAAAAACAAACGGACTTGTTTGTATATTGTCGTATGTCACATCGGTTTCCCCGTTGTTGTAGCAGATTTTCCAGGGAGGCGTTCCGGTCAGGTTAACGATGACATCAATGGTTTCGTGATCGCAAATCTCCGTATCGTCATTGCCGAAAGAGGCTTTGGGTATGGGATATCCGTTTAGCAGGAAATCCTTAATTTCTTCGCAACCGTTTGAAGTATTGGTTGCTTTTACGTAAATGCGTGTTGGGGCTGTTACAGAATAAAAAGCTGGATTGGAAATTAACCCTGAGCTGAATTGGAGCTCCGTGCTGAAGACCAGGGTATTCGATGTTGCATTTTGCAAATTATTCACATATTGAAATAAACTAGTTGTTGCAGGGAAACAAAGGGTTGCGTCGGAAACATCAAAAGAAGGTTTCACTTTGCCTGTAACCGATAAGATATCTGACGAAGCACGGCAATTTACATTATCAATAGTTGAAATATTACCCGTAACAAAACGGTAATACATTGTAACTCCATTGGCCGGAGCCGGTTCTATCCATGTCGAAGTGATCGTTTTTTGTCCGAGGGGCATCACAATTTCTGAACCGGATATTACACTCCATTCATTGGGATTGTTAGGATTTCCTGTTGCCGATTTAAGCCAGCGGCCGTATAATTTGGTCGTCCCTGCTTTGGTAAATGTATCGTCGTCGGTATAGTTGGCTGTAAGTGTAGTCGGCCCGCAATCCGAACTTGCCTCAGCATGTACATGGGGTATACATAGGTAAACCTCAATATCGTCGATCATCAAGTCATTTCCGTTTCCTCCCGGTGCGTTGTTATACAGTGTAAGCGTCACGGAAGAAGCTGAGCCGGTAACAAATTCAAAACCATACGGCCGCCAATTGGTCGCCGGATCCGTTACTTTTGGAATAGGGCCCGTATCATGCCGTTTCAGTAATGTGCCGGTACTTCCATCCGTAAGTTCAAAGCGCAAGTCAGGATCAATGAATACAATGCCCTGATTGGTGTAATAACTGGTATTGGGGGCATTCGGATTTACCAGGTTAAATACCCAGGCAGAAAAATACAAACGGGTGCCGGGGCATAAATTGTTTATTTTAAATGTATAAAATTTACTCGGTTCAAAATCGGCATTTACAATCAACGAACGTCCTTTACCCGGATTAGTATGGTCTAAAGATTGAGTTCCGCTATACCAGTAGTCGGAATAGTAGTAGTCATCCAATTGCGAACACATACCATATCTCCCATTTACATGTAAGTCGCCTCCAAAGGCATAGGTGGTAACATTACTACCCAAAGGCGTGCTGGAGCAACCGGCACCTGTTCCGAAGTCTTCCTTAAACAACAGGCTGCCCGTTTGTTTCACTTGGAACGATTTGATTGCGCTTCGGCAACCGAGGTTGGTGGTTGCCCGGGCATAAATGGTTTGAATGTCCCTAACGGAATAGGTGGTCGGAGACGGAATGATATTGGCATCAAAAGCGGTACCCCCTGCCTTGCTGAACTGGACATCATTGATATCCGCATATTGCAGGTTTGTAATACAGTTTTGAAGGTTTATTGCCGGGGTGCAGGATACCCAGTCGACTGTATTGAAAGTTGGAGAGATTCCACATACAGTATGGGTTACAGGATAAGACGGCCATGCCTTTCCCGATTCGTAGGCAAAAACGTATAGAATATCATTCATAAGCAGTGCGGGATCGCTATACGCCCATGTGTGGCTGGCATTGTTTACACTTGTTGCTCTTCCGAGACGGATGAAAGCGCTTCCAATTTTTACATATACCGAAATGCTATCCATTATCACATCGGGGCGGAACACTCCTTGTAAGGTGGTACCTGAAAAAGAAATACCATTTACGGGAGAACTTTGCGTTTGCAAGTAGGGAAAGTTGACATTTTCCCAAATGTTCCAAATCTTAGTATCATCATTAATGGTATTTATGTTCCATGAAACCGTGGTACTATAAAACATTTGCTCCTTTAAAAGAGCGATGCTTTGAGATCCTCCGTCGATTCCGCTTATATCGGAAGTAATTGTTTTGGGCGTACTGTTTATGAAAACCGGCATATCGTTGGTGGCATAGTTATTTATAAAGGTATTTGCATAAACGGATTGCCCGGCTACACGCCCAACAGCGGAATTACTGCTTGTAAGTACCCCGTTTGCAGCAACACTGTTTTGAAGCCTTGATGAAGTTTGTGTTACATAACCTGCCAATCCGCCCAGTCTGGCCGAAGAAGTTGATGTTGCATCGCCTGTTGCATAACAGGCTGTTACGACTCCGTTTGTGCTAATTGCTCCACACAAACCGCCCACGGACCCAATCCCTTTCACTTTTGCCCAGGCATGCGAATTGCTCACTGTGCCCCGTACTACACCGATTAACCCTCCTACGCCATTGTTACCTGCACCCCCTGTTACATTGGTAATAGCAAAACATTGGCCTATAGTAGGTGTCGTATTTTGGTTGCCGATCATGCCACCTACCACGTCATTACCGGTAACACTTCCCATAACATAACAATTGGTAACTTTACCACCGTTTTGGCTTCCGATTAAAATACCTACATTGTTGTTTCCTTTAATACCTGCAGGAGAGGTTATTACGCCTAAATTGCTGATATTTGCGGTAGTGTTTGTATAACCAAACAAACCTACATCGTTTGTCGACAGGTTGATGTATAAGCCTGAAATAACATGCTTGGAGCCATCAAAATTACCGCCAAATGGTTTTAAAGAAGTTCCAATTGAGGTCCAAGCAGTTCCACCCAAATCTAAATTGTTCGTCAACCGAAAGTATACACCGTTATAATTCGTTCCAGTATTCACATTTAGGGATAACGTTACTAAATCAGTTGATGTGGAAATTTGGTATGGATTGGCTTGCGTTCCGTCTCCAGCCCATTGTGCCCACACAGGTATAGTTGCAAGCCAAATAATTACGCAAAAAAGTACTTTTTTGTTTATATGCATTTTAGTCAATTTTTTTTAATAATTTGCTTGCAACTTTTTTAATTCAAACCAAATGACAATCAAATTTATTTGCAAGAAATGTTAAATGTATCAAACGTTTGAGCGAGTAACCTTGGTCCCCTCTGCCACCAAGCAAAATGTAATGAGTTTTCCTTGGCTTTCTGTTTTGTACCGAACATGGATTGCGACAGAACGCCAGTTATTTTTTCATTGAAATTGTGAAACGGCAGATGCTGCAATCCAAACCAATCGGCTTTTTAGTTTTGTTTTTGGAATAGATTATGTGTTATCAGAAATTTATTGAGGGAAACATCATTCATAATACAATGTGCTTATTTTTTTTAGTTATAAATTTCAATGCTTTATTATGAAGCACTGAAGGTAACAAACAAAAAAAATGCCAACCTGGAAGATTGGCTATCTCTTAACTATTTTTTATAATCGTTTCATATACAAAAAACAATCGAACTTCGTACAAGCAAGAACTAAAACCAGTAATGAAAACTTTTTGTTTGGGCTTGTTTATATTTTTTCTTGTCAAAAGAAAACAAACTAGGTGCTTTATAAGCAACTCCTTTTCGTTTCTCATCCAGTTTTATAATGTAACCGAGGGAAATCGCTTTTCGTTCGAAATTACGGCGATTGAGTGGCCGCCCTAAAATTGTTTCGTATAGCACACGTAACTCTGTCATGGTAAATTTTTCGGGTAAAAGCTCGTGTCCAATAGGGACCAATCCTAGCGAAAACCGAATGGTTTCCAATGCTTTACGCACAATAGCTTGATGATCTGCATAAGTGGGTTGCCCGGAATCAACCTCCTTCCACTCAGCCCGTTCGTTTTCGCTTAAGGGAGTTATTTTGGCTTTGGTGTAATCTACCAAAGCATAATACCCCATTGTGATAAAACGATCATGAAACCAGTGCTCGTGATCTATCGTGATACCCAGTACATCCTTAAAAACCTCTTGAGATCCTTTTTGCATCCCGATCCTGCGGTCGGCATCCCCGAAAAGGTAAAATTGCTGCAAATACAATTTTTTCAAACCGGTCAATTCGTGCAGGATCCGGTGTGCTGCAACATCTACATTTTCATCTTTTAACACAAAACTACCAGGGAGCATCCAAAAGTCGAATCCTTTGTAGTTGGTTAACAAAACCTTAAGTTTCCCTTTGTGAAATCCGAAAATCACACAATCGATTGAAAAACCCGGATGAAAAAAACGGGCCTCTTTTGAAAGTGCGGCAAGTCCGGATACCGGCTTGTTGGTTTCCATTTTGTTTTAATCGCTTAATTTACAAAACAACGAAAAAGAACGCTATTTTACAACAACATATTTTGATGGAAAAAAAATTTACAATTGTTATATGGAAATGTATGTTGCTGTATGACGCGCAGTTGAAGGATGAGAAATAGAATACATTTCTTACATTCGATAAATTTGGATCCGGAGAAAAGGGATAAATTTTGTTAAAAATTATCAGAAAGGTATTGGCAGCCTAATATTTTTCCAGCATCTTTCTAATCTGGTTCAGCTTCATCAACGCCTCAACCGGCGTGAGCGTGTTGATGTCCGTTTTTAAGATGTCATCGCGGATTTCCAGCAACAAAGGATCTTCCATTTGAAAAAAACTCAATTGAAACTCTTCCGGGGAATTTTTTGCCGGTTTGCTTTTGCTTGAGACCTCCTCCGAACGATGTGTTTTTTCCAATATTTTCAGCATTTCTTCAGCCCTTTGCAACATATTGGCAGGCATTCCGGCCATACGTGCCACATGAATTCCGAAGCTGTGTTCCGAGCCGCCGGATTTCAGCGTACGCAAAAAAATCACTTTGTTACCCGCTTCTTTCACCGCTACGTGGAAGTTTTTGATTCGCGGATACAATTCCGCCATATCGTTCAGCTCGTGGTAATGTGTTGCAAAAAGGACTTTAGCACGGCTTTGCGGATGATTGTGCAAAAATTCGGCAATCGCCCAGGCAATCGAAATACCGTCGTAGGTGCTTGTCCCGCGGCCGATTTCGTCCAGTAGAATCAAACTGCGGTTCGAGATGTTGTTCAAAATGCTGGCCGTTTCATTCATTTCGACCATAAAAGTCGATTCACCGGATGCAATGTTATCCGACGCGCCTACGCGTGTGAAAATCTTATCGACAATGCCCAATTGTGCCGATTCGGCAGGGACAAAACTTCCGATTTGAGCCATCAACGCAATTAATGCGGTTTGCCGCAACAGCGCCGATTTTCCCGACATGTTGGGTCCTGTTAGGATGATAATCTGTTGGGTTTCATTGTCCAAAAATACGTCATTAGCCACGTATTCCTGTCCTGCAGGCAGGTGTTTCTCAATGACCGGGTGCCTTCCTTGTTTGATGTTGATGGAAAGTTCCTCATTCATTTCGGGGCAGACATACCGGTTTTCTTTTGCAATTCGCGAAAAGGCCAGTAAACAATCCAGTTGGGCAATTAATTGTGCATTCAACTGAATGGGCTGGATGTATTCCGAAACGGCTAATACCAATTCATTGAACAATCGGGTTTCGAGTCCGAGAATTTTTTCTTCGGCGCCCAAAATTTTCTGCTCGTATTGTTTTAATTCTTCTGTAATATACCGTTCGGCATTGACCAGCGTTTGCTTGCGGATCCAGTCTTCCGGGACTTTGTTTTTATGCGTATTGGAAACCTCCAAATAATAACCGAATACGTTGTTGAAGCTAACTTTGAGCGACGAAATGCCGGTGCGCGAAATTTCGCGTTGCTGTATTTGCAACAAATAATCTTTGCCCGAATAGGCAATTTGGCGTAATTCGTCTAATTCGGCTGAAACTCCATCGGCGATGGCAAATCCTTTGGATACTTGCGCCGGAGGGTTGGGATGGATTTCCCTTTCAATGCGTTCCGAAATCAAGTCGCATGCATTTAGTTGCTCTGCAATCCGTTGAAGAGACGGATTTTTGGAGAGGGAACAAGCTTCTTTGATCGGGCCGACCGATTGCAAAGCGCGACGGATTTGCAGCATTTCACGCGGACTGATCCGTCCGATGGCTACTTTTGAGATCAAACGCTCCAGATCCCCGATCAATTTGGTATGTTGCTCGATTAAATTCGCCGGGTTGCCATTTTTAATAAAATACTCCACCATTTGGTGGCGTTCCACAATGGGCTGTTTGTCTTTTAGTGGAAGCAGCACCCAGCGGCGCATCAGGCGCGAGCCCATGGGCGATATGGTTTTATCCAAAACCGAAAACAACGTGGGAGCATTACCGGCTTGCGAATGCAACAATTCCAAATTGCGGATGGTAAACCGGTCAAGCCAAACATAATGGTCTTCCTCGATCCGGGTGATTTTACAAATATGTTCTACTTTGTCGTGCTGCGTTTCGGAAAGATAGTGCAACGCCGCTCCGGCTGCAATAATTCCATTCTCCAAATTTTCAACACCAAATCCCTTTAACGAAGCCGTATTGAAATGCTTTTGCAACAAGTTGTTTCCGAAATCAAGTGTAAACACCCAATCTTCGAAAAACGAAATGTAAAACTTGCTTCCGAAGGTTTCCGTAAATTGGTTGCGCTTGTTTTTTTGAAGGACCACTTCGTTGGGTCGAAAAGTTTGCAACAACTTGTCGATATAATCATTGGAACCTTCGGCCAAAAAAAACTCCCCGGTCGAAATATCCAAAAATGAAATCCCTGAAATTTTTTCATTGAAATGGATGCTTGCCAGAAAATTGTTCTCCTTGTTTTCGAGCGTTTTATCGTTGTAGGAAACACCCGGAGTGACCAATTCCGTGACACCACGCTTTACAATGGTTTTGGTAAGTTTAGGATCTTCCAACTGATCGCAAATGGCCACCCGGTGGCCGGCGCGTACCAATTTAGGCAAATACGAATCAAGCGAATGGTGCGGAAATCCGGCTAATTCGATATGTGAAGCCGACCCATTGGCCCGCTTGGTGAGTACAATGCCCAATATTTGAGAAGCTTTGATGGCGTCTTCGCCGAAGGTTTCGTAAAAATCGCCCACCCGGAACAACAACAATGCATCGGGATACTTTGCCTTGATGGCATTGTATTGTTTCATAAGCGGAGTTTCGGCAATGGGTTTGGACACGGGTGATTTTTTTAGAATGGTAAATTGGTTTCGCAAAAATAAATTTTGTTTGGCGAATTCGACTTTTTCTTAGCCGAATTGTTGAAAAATAATAATCAAATCGTTTTATTTCAAATCATTTTATTTCAAATAGAATAATTATACTTACAAGATCCTGTGTTTGAGTATTGGCTCAGGTATGTTTTTGGAAAATAGTATGATACCGGATTTTGACGGTCAAAAAGTTACGGCTTTTCTCCTGCATCGCTTGAGTCTGAGGAATTCCGTTTCAATAGTTTGATTAACAGAGGCAAGCCCAATCCCTGAATTAATAACATGATGGTTACTGTAACGACGGTAAGGAACGTGATGGTGTTGCGCTGCGGAAACGAAGTCCCGTTTGCCATGACCAGAGGGAGCGATAAAGCGGCCGCCAGGGAAACAATTCCGCGCATTCCCGACCAACCGATAATGATACAATCTTTGATATTTAACGGCTCAAGGTCTCGGAAGCGCCGGGCACGTGATTCGAAATGCTGGTTTCTTTTTTGGAGCCGTTTTTGGAGTCGTTCATTTTTTAGAGGTCTTTCATTCAGGCGTATCTTGAGCCGTTCCTGCTTTTCTACCAGATACGGCATTCTTTTACGGATGCTTGCCAATTTCAATTCCGTGTCGCGCTTGTGCCAGAAAACGACTGCCATCCGGATAACCAAAGCAACCATAAAAATCAGAAAAGAAACGGCAATAAGCGGCATGATTTCTTTGGACGGCGTATTCCGGATCATTCGCGGAAATTCCAGGCCGATCAAAATAAAAATTAATCCTTCGAGTATAAAGATCAGCGTTTCGCTTACGGATTTTGCCTGTACCTTGACTTTTTCCGAAAACTTGCTTTTATTCATGGAAACGGCCAAACCTGCCGTTACGGCGGCAATGACACCTGACACATGAATTTCCTCGGCTAAAAGATAGGCAACAAACGGGAGCATCAGGTTTAGACTTACAATAACCGAACTGTCAAGCCGGAAATGTTTGTTGACAAAGGCAAGAACAAGCCACAAGAGCCAGCCCATGAGAAGTCCTCCTCCCAAAGCGACCAGAAACATAAGTCCGGCTTCCCATAAAACAAATGAACCACCTGCTACCGCTGTGAGTGCAAACCGGAAAGCAACCAATGCCGATGCGTCGTTTACCAAACTTTCTCCTTCAAGAATCGTGACGGTGCGGTGCGGTAACCCCAACCCTTTGATTACGCCTGCTGCTGCAACGGCATCGGGAGGAGATAAAATGGCGCCCAACACAAAGGCCAACGGCCAAGTCATACCCGGAATGCAGTACCGGGCGACCACGGCAATGCCCGTTGTGGTGATGAAAATCAACGATACGGCCAGTAAAGAAATGGTGCTGAAGTTGGCTTTAAATCCTTTAAACGAAATAGTAAATGCCGCATTGTAAAGCATGGGCGGCAAAAAAATCAGAAATACCACATTGGGGTTGATGGATATACGATGGAAGCCCGGAATAAAACCGACGCCAATTCCCACGGCCAGCAATAAGACAGGATAAGGTAGCTTAATTCGTGATGCAACAGGATATAAACCAATGGCTAATGCCAATAAAAAAATAACAATGCTATAAGATTCCAAATGGGACGCTCTTTTTAGTTTTTACTATTAATGAAAACAAAGGAGGCACAAAAATATTTTATGATTTGTAAAAATGCGTTCCGGTTTGCCGCAAAAGTCGCAAAAAATATGGTTTTGTGAAAAAAAAAGTGTGTAAACCGGATCATCACAGCTTACACACTTTTTTCAGTTCTTGCTTTCCGGAATTAGAACCGGTATCCTACGCCCACGTTAATGGTTTGCGGGAACATGCTGGATTGGTCTTTGGCGGCATCGAGGATATCAATAAAACCCAATTTGTAGCTGGCATTGATTTGAATTTTATTGGCAAATTCGTAGCCGATCATAGCAGCTCCGCCAAAATCGAAACGGTTCATGGCAGCTTTGTCCGTTTGGCTATCTTTTTTGTAAAGGTCTACATCGCCGGCTTTGAATTTGGCGCTAATTCCAAAACCTACGTAAGGTCCGATGCCGATATAGCCTTTCCCGTTGCCCAGTTGCATTTGCCCAACGGCATAAATCGGGAGTTCAACACCCCAATATTGATAATCGTTGGTAAAAGCAGGCTCCTCCAATTCCGACGATTTGTAATGAACAAACAGTTCGGGTTGAAGGGCAAAATTCGGATGGAATTGTACATTCAAAAATCCCCCGATGGAAGCCCCAGCTCCCATATTACTGGAAACTCCATCCAGGTCGGATAAGGTAAAATTTGAAAAGTTACCTTCGGCTTTTACACCTACGGAAATTGTTTGGGCGTTTGTGGTTTGGAATAATCCGAATCCCAGTGCTACGATTAATGTTAATGCTAGTTTTTTCATGATTTTAAAAATTTAAAGTGATTATTTGTTTTGAATTTGATGTGACTAAAATGTGAACAAGTGTTCATTATAGTGTTAAAAAAAGGGAACTTGATTTTTTCAACAATCAACAGGAGGCGCTTTATTCTTCTTTTTCATTGTGGTTGGGGATAAAGTTTCAATTTTGGGTTAAACGAGTTTTTCTTCGAATCGTTCTTTTACTTTTTGGATCAGTTTATTCCTCCGATAGTGGCGGTAACGTGCGGTTATTTTATGGAAAACAAAATATACCACCGGTACGACCACCAATGTTAAAATCATGGAGCTGGTCAATCCTCCTATAATTACCCAGGCCATCCCGTTTTTCAACTCGGCGCCGTTTCCGGAAGCCAACGCAATGGGAAGCATCCCGAAAATCATGGCAAAGGTGGTCATCAAAATGGGGCGTAAGCGTTCTTTTCCGGCTTCAATCAAAGCATGGAAGGTGTCCATGTTTTGGTCGCGGCGGATGTGGTTGGTAAAATCGACCAACAGGATGGCATTTTTGGCTACCAGGCCAATCAGCACAATCAACCCGATGATGCTAAAGATATTCAAACTGTTTAGCGTTAAAGCCAACGCAAGAAAAGCTCCAATCAGCGACAATGGAATAGAAACCAACACGACCAGGGGATCTAACAGCGAGTCGTACAATACAACCATGATAAAATAAATCAGCAGAATGGCTGCCAAAAAAGCGACACCCAAACTTCCAAATGCTTTGGATTGCTGTTCCATCATGCCGCCTTCTTTGATACTAACACCTTCGGGAAGTTGCCCTTTGATGGCATCCATAATTTCGGAGCCAACGGTTCCGGAAGGTCTTCCGATTACGTTCGACTTCACGGTGATGGAGGCAATCCGGTCCGTGCGTTCCAATGTGGACGGCCCCAATCCGTAGGAAATATCGGCAATCTGGTTTAATTCGATCAGTTCGCCTTTTTTGTTCAAAAACGTGAGTTTTGAAACATCTTCGGCTTTGGTCCGGTCAAAATGATCCACACCGATACGGATATCGTATTCAAAGTTGCCGTCGGTATATTTTGCATCGTCGTTCCCTGCCAATGCCACCCGCATGGCCGAACCTACATCGGAAGAAGACAATCCCAATTGCGACATTTTATCACGGTCCAGCTTCACTTGCACCTCTTGACGCGGATCGTCGATAGAGAACTTGGCATCGGCTGTTCCCGGCGTATTCCGAACCACATCCAATACTATGGCAGCCGCTTGTTCTACTTTTTCAAAATCGGCTCCTTGAACAATTAACTGGATGGGTTCGTTTGAGCTTCCACCGGCAAGCCCTCCAACGCTTACACGAGCTCTTACTCCCGGAATTTGCATGATTTCTTCTTTCACTTGTTGTGAAAAATCGTACGGATTGATTTTACGGTACTTTTTATCTACCATTTTTACCGAAATGGATGTTGCATTGTTTTTCGAACTGCTCCCGAATAAGGAACCTGTCGATCCTACGTTGGTATAAACACGTTCTACTTCGGGCTTGCTTTGGAGGATTTTTTCAACCTGCATGGTAATTTGGTTATTTTGGTAAACCGTTACTTGCGGATTCATATCCAGATTTACCACAAACTCTCCCTGGTCGGTATTGGGCATAAAGGCAAAGCCGATCAATTCCAAAGGAAACAAAGCAAAAGAGGCAATCAAAAGGGCCAATGTCGACAACAAGATCATGGTTTTGTGTTTTAGTCCATAGCCTAAAATGCGGGCATAGACGTTTTTCAGCGCTTCGAATGCTCGCTCAACTGTGCGTGAGAAACGTGCCGACAAGGTTTGGCGGGTGTCATCGGACAATTTGCCGAAACGTGACATCAGCAAAGGCGTCACCGTAAACGAAACCAATAAACTGGTGAGGGTTGCGACAATGATGGGGATGGCAAATTCGTGCAAAAGGTTTCCGATCAATCCACCCGAAATAGCCAAAGGCAAGAAAACCACCACAATCACAAACGTAATTGCCATAACGGTAAACATAATTTGCTTACATCCGTCGATGGCGGCACGCCAGCGGGTTTTGCCTTTTTCCATGTGGTGGAACATATTTTCGATAACCACAATGGAGTCGTCGACCAGGATCCCTACTACCAGCGACAATGCCATGAGCGACATCATGTTCAGCGAATAACCCATCACATACAAAGCAATAAACGCAGGGATGATGGATAACGGAACAGCGATCATGATAATCAAGGCGCTGCGTAAATTGTGCAAGAAAATGAAACATACAATGGCGACAATAATGATGGCCAAAAACAGGTCGACTACAACCGAATTAGCGGCAGCTTTCGTAAACACCGAGTCATCAGTAGCGATTTCGAATTGCACATGGTTGCCGGCATATTCTTTTTCGATGGCAGCCAATTCGGCTTTTGCTAAATCCGCAACTTGTACGGCATTGGCATCGCTTTGTTTTTGAATGCTCAAACCGAGCGCATCTCTCCCGTCAATGCGGTTGATAAACTGTTGTTCGGTAATACCGTCTTCTACTTCGGCAACATCTTTTACTTTAACCTCTCCTCCGTTTGCATGAGTGATAATGACCGTATTGCGAAGTTCGTCGAGGCTTGTATATTTTGCTGCCAAGCGCACCGAATAAACCACGTCGGTACTTTCGATATTCCCTGCCGGAATTTCCATGTTCGCAGTCTGGATGGCTTGCAGAACCTGTAATATCGAAAGGTTGTAGGCTTTGAGCTTTTCGGCGTCAATGTTTACCTTGATTTCGCGTTCGCTTCCGCCAATCATCGTTACGGTACCTACCCCCGGTAATTTTGCCAGACGCGGTTGAATCCGGTCTTCCACCAATTTGTAAAATTGAGTGGCAGGCAGTGACGATGAGGCAGCCAGCCGCATGATGGGCTGGTCGTCCACGGAAATTTTATCAATGGTGGGATCCAAAATTTCTTTCGGCAAGTCGGCTTTGATGGCATTGATTTTCCGTTGTGCATCTTGTACCGAACGGTTGATGTCCGTGTTTTCCCTGAATTGCACAGCTACAATTGAAACGCCCTCACGCGAAGTGGAATTGACTTTGTCTAAATTTTCCAAATTGGAAATGGCATCTTCTATTTTTTTGGTAACCGATGTTTCCACTTCCGAGGCGCCTGCTCCCGGATAAACGGTAACAATGGTAATAACCGGTACATCAATTTTTGGGATTAAATTCAGATTGAGCATTTTGTAGCACATCAATCCGCCAAGGGTTAATACCGTGAAAATTACGATGATCAACAACGGCTTTTTTGTGGAGGTTTCTACTATGTTTGGCATTTCTTTAAATTGAAAGTTGAAAATTAAAAATTGAGAACTATTTATAAATTTGTAGATTATTTTTAAATCCCGTCATGGATACTATATTAGAGCCTAAGGCCTACAATTTTGCTTTGCATATCGTTGAACTCTATAAATGGTTATGTACAGAAAAAAAAGAGTTTATACTATCAAAGCAAGCAATGCGAAGCGGAACTTCTATCGGTGCTTTGGTTAGGGAAGCTGCTCATGCACAATCAAGAGCGGATTTCCTGAACAAAATGAACGTTGCGCTAAAAGAAGCTAATGAAACACAATACTGGTTGATGCTTTTAAAAGATAGTTGCTATTTACCTGTGAATAAATTTGATTCTTTGCATAACGATTGTGGTGAATTGATTCGCTTACTTGCGAGTATTGTTAAGACTACAAAAAAGTCGTTGAACAAATAATTTTCAATTCTCCATTTTCAATTTTTAATTATTGAAACTTTTGCTCCGTCGGCCAGGTTAATTTGGCCGCTGGTTACCACTTGGTCGCCCTCCTTTAATCCGCTTGTTACTTCTAAGTAGGAATTATAATCTTGTCCTGTGGTGATTTTCGATAAATGGGCAATCCCGTTATTTACCACATACACGGAAGGATCTTTTACGGTGCTCACAATGGCATCGCGCGGAATCATCAACGCTTTTCCGGTTTTTCCGGTGTTTACTTCGACATTGAGATAGGTTCCGGCCTTTAACGGATTTTTGGCGTTGTTGGCAATCATAATTTCGATCGGATAGGTATGTGCACTGCTTCCTTTGGGGCTGATATTGGCAATAGTTCCTTTGTAAACGACACCCGGATAAACATCGGTGCGAACATTTACCTGTTGTCCGGCGCGGAGCAGATAAGCATTTGATTCCGAAACGGCCAACGTTACCTTCAACTGGGCAATGTCAGCTATTCCGGCGATGGCTGTGTTTACATTGACATAAGCGCCCAGTTCCGTGTTTTTCGAAGTAATAAACCCGCTGAAAGGAGCCACTACTTTGGTGTCTTCCAATTGTTTTTTAGCATTTTCCAATTGGATGCTTGCATTTTCGTAAGCTACTTTCATATCGCGCAATTGGGTTTCCGATACGGCGTCGCCTTTGCGTAACACCTGGAAACGCTCGTAATCTTCTTTGTATTTGTTGTAGTTTAACTGGGCATTTTCGAGAGACAAACGCTTATAGGTGTCGTCAATTTTTGCCAACACAGTTCCCTTGTTCACAAAATCACCGATTTTAAAATTGAGCTGTACAATTTTTCCTGCCGATTCTGAGGCCACAGTTACTTCTTTATCGGGCATGGCTGTACCCACCAGATTCAGGATACTATTTGTTTCTTTCATCTCTGCCAATGCAGTGGTTGTCGCGATTTCCGAAACATCGGTTTTCAGTTGCTTTTGACTTTCGACTTCTTTTTTGTTCTTTGCCAAAGTAAAGATGATGGCGCCAAACAAGGCAATCAAAACCACGGTGGTTATTACGGTGTTACGTTTCATTTTTTTTAAATTAAGAATTAAAAGAGGAAAATTAAAAATGGATTTTTAAATAATGCGTGTTTTAAATGATAAATGCCGAATTATGAATTTTTTATTGAAACTGCTTCATCTTTAATTCTTCATGAGGGATTTAATTTGTCCGTTGAGGGACATGATTTTTAATTCAGCTTCTTTGAAATTATAAAGTGCATTCAGATAACCTGCTTGCGCATTGCTCAGGCCCATTTCGTCTTGCAACAGGTCGCTCATGGATGCCAGGCCTTCGCGGTATTTCAGCGATGTTTCGGCATATACGTTTTCTGCCAGTTCGATGTTTTGTTTTTGGCGTGTTACATTATTTTGGTTGTTTTTGTAGTTGTTTGCCGCATTCAGGTAATTAACGCGGAAGGATTCCTGTGTATCTTCGATGTTGGCGACCGTTTTCCGGTGATCCAGTTGAGTTTGACGCAGTTTCGACCGTTTTTCGAATCCGTCGAAAATGGGAATCGATAAGTTCAAACCGATGGATGCCGAATTGAACCATTTGTTCTCGGGCGATTCCTTGAAGTAGTTTCCGAAATCATTTCGCATCCCCTGGTACATATATTGTCCCGTAAATGCAAGCGTGGGGAGGTACCCGCTGTTAATTACTTTCTGATTCAATACGTTGATTTCTTTTTGCGATTCCATCATGCGGATATCAATATGTTCCGAAAAATCGTTTTTCTCTCCCACCACTTGTTGTACCAGGGGACTTTCGGCATTGCCGGTTAACACAATGCTATCGCGAAGGGGAATATCCAGCATGTATTTGATCATGTTCAGTTGCTGTTCGTAAGCGGCTTGCGTATTACTCAGTTGGGTGTAAAGATTTTCCAGATTCACATTGATACGGTCGTAATCCACTTTTTTACCCATGCCGTTATCGACCAATAACTTGGTAATATCGCGCTGATGTTGGATGCGGCTGATGTTTTCGTTGACCAGTTTTACTTGTTCCGAGGTGGTCAGGGCAATAAAGTAAAGCTTTGACACTTCGGTTGCCAATTCTTCGCTGGCTTTTTCAACGGCCAGTCCACTCAGTGTTTGTGCTTTTTGCGAGAGGCGCAGTGCACTTATGGCCGTTTGACTGAATAAAACCTGATTTACCGTTGCGGCGGCGGTGGTACTGTAAACAGAGCCCATTTGCACGGGAATGTCCGTCGGTTCTCCGATAATAATACCCGGAAGCATGGTGGTGGGTAATTTCAGGTTGTCCTGAAAGCTTCCGCTGATACTGACTTTAGGTAACAAGGCTGCCCGGGTTTCCGAAATTTTGTAACCGCTTTTTTCTTGTTCGATGCGCGCATTTTGTACGTTGATGTTTTTTTCAATGGCTGTTTGTACGCATTGGTTGAGCGACAAGTTGGTAACTTTGCCGGTTTGCGCCCAAAGCATCGGCATGCTGAGTAAAACAAGAGCGGTGGATAAAATGGTTGATTTCATAGATTTTACTTGATGAGGCTATTTTATTGATTCGTTTTTCTTCCGGAAAAGGTTAATAGATCCGTTATTTTGTATGATAATTTTTTTATAGCATTTGTTCAAAATGTATCCGTGACTTTTATATTAATAAATTTCTTTAAACCGTTAATGTTTCAGTAAATGATTTAGAATAGCTGTATTTTCAGGCCTAAGGATAAGTGCAAAAAGTTTGTCACAGGAAGCGACCGGTTATTGGCCGCCTCAATAAGATAAAGGTCGCAAGTGCTTATTTCGTAGAAAACCGAGTAGGATTTAGCAAAATGCCTTTTTTCTTCAGGAATGACATATCCGATGCGTTGGCCGATGCAAATGTTAAACCGGAATTTGCTCGTAAAACCATAATATCCGGTTGGGTAACGCTCGGGCTGTTTGCTCCAGAAATGCTCTCCGAATATGGCATTTAAATACAATCCGCTTGTGAAGGGTTCCAAAAAAAAGCCGTTTCTTTTCAGCACAATGCTTTGCGGTATAAAATTTTGTTTTAAGGTTAAAGTCAAATGTCCTTCGTTGGTTGAGTACTTGGGAACATAGCCAATCAAGAAATCGGTTTCCCAGCAATCATTTTTTCCATAACTCCACCCACTTCCGGCAGAGATCAATCCCATGGAACCGGCAAACTGCACTTTGCTGTACCTGGGGATTAGCTTGTTCCACCTTTCTTTGCGGTTTTCAATCCGTTTCTCGTATTTCGTATCTTGTGCTGCCACAGTCAAGGAAAAAACAGATAGCATGAATAATCCGAGAATTTTAATAGCCCACTGCTTCATAGGTATACTGATCATCAGGGGTTATGGTGAATAAAAGGTAGTTGCGGTCTTTCATACTGGCGCAGCCGTAAAATAGCAGCCCATTTCCATAGTCGTCGACTGAAATACGATGCCTGTGTGCATTCAGGCAAAATTGTACTTTCGGAAAGTCTTCAAGGGTCTTCAAAAACAAGCGGGTTACATTATTATTAAATTGTTCGTTGTAAGGCGGTGCATGCATCACGAAGACGGTTTTTTCATATCCGCTTTCCGGGTCGTTGCGTTGCGATTCGATAAAAGCAAAATCGGGGATGGGGTTCGAGTAGTCATATTCAATTGCATTGGTATTCAGGCAAATAAATTTTACATTACCGGCTACAAAGGAAAAATTCTCCGTACCGAATATTTTCTGGAACACATGTTTTCCGGTTGCGACACAATCATGGTTGCCGATGTTGACGACATAGGGAACTTTAAGCTTATTCATCATATCGCGCCCCCATTCAAACTCTTTCGTAAGTCCATAGTCGGAGATATCGCCCCCATGAATGACAAAATCAATATCATCCCGTTGATTTACGGCGTTTACAAAATCTTCCAACTCATCGTAAGCATCTTGTGAATCGCCCATCATGATAAAGCGGAGGGTTGTTTTATTCGAGCAGGCTTGTTCTATCTTTTCAATGTTTTTATCGTTCATTCCACACTCGCCCGTAACGCGCCCGTCATAAGGATGCATTTCAAACACATCTTTGCATCCGCTAAGAAACACAACAGCTACCAGAAGCAGTAATTGCCTTTTTCTTATGTTTTGTGAACGATAAGTCTTCCCAGTTGTCAGCGAAAATAAAGGCATTTGCGTATAATTGATTTTAAAAATTTTATGAAATTATTTTGATTTTTGAACAATTGTTCACTTGCGAAATAAAAAAAATGTTTTAGTTAAGATTTCCCTCGTTTTTTCGACCATTGTATTGCAGGAGGGTTCCCATCATATTTTGATTTGTAATTCTTTTTGAACAATTGTTCACTTGCGAAATAAAAAAAATCGATTATACCTGGATTAATGAATAAACGTAATTCATCATTTTTTTAGTTAGTTTTGCTACGCTTGAAAAGCTTTTCATAGGCGTTGTGTCATTGTCGTCAAACAGTGCTTTTGAGAAAATTCGTGCCATCATTTTTACGTCTACATCGCTACGCACTTCACCCTTGTCAATGCTATTCTGAACCGCCGTTTCCCACTGTTTCACTTCGGAAACTTTATTGATTTCCCATTTTTCAAAAAATCCGGGATAATGTTTCGCAGCCTGAATAATTAAGGCGGTATAGTTCAAGAAAACCATGTCAATACCTTCTATCTTATTCAGATACATAACCAGATTCTCCATGCTTTGGCATCTGGCTTCAATAAGTTCCGGCAGCCCTGCTCCTTTTTCGACCCGTGGACGCATAAAATCAACCAATCCCCAGAAAAATTTATCTATAACGGCTCGAAACAATTCATCTTTACTGGCAAAGTAACGGTACATGGCTCCACGCGACATTTTAAATTCCTGTTGCAGCACCGTCATGGACGTACTGTCGAAGCCTTTTGTCAAGAAAACCTCGAATGCTTTTTGCAAAATATATTCTTTGGTGTCGTATGCCATTATCGTATCAGATGTTTTGTTGGCTATTCGCTTTGTTATAGATGTAGTTTAAAATTTGTAAATTTTGTTTCCGGTCAATTTTATATTTTCAATCGAAGTAAATAAACGTTCATTCACGCAGCAAAAGTATGGTCCTTTTTTATTTTGACCAAACTTTTTCATGAAAAAATTCGATATTTTTTCGAAATAATTTTTATTTAACTGATAATCAACAATTAAAAATGAACAATTGTTCGCTATTTTACTCAGTTTAGGTTGAAAAAAGATCAAAAAATAGTTTTTCAAAGGGGATTTTACTGTGAAATACCAAAAAAATCAAACTGAAAAACGGCATGATTTTCATAAAATAACCCGCAAAACGCAATTTTGTTTCCCCGGTATTATTTTGTCTAAGATTGATCCCAAATGAACCGCGGCCATTGTTTATTTATTGATACTAATGAAACCGGTTTTATCCCAATCGTTTTTTGGGAAGTACTTCAAACACCTTACCGGGATGTCACCGTAAAATACAAACACTCCAAACAGGAAAATTGCCGAAAACGAAAGAGGTCGTTGAAAACACAAACCGGAAATTGCTTATTTTTGCTTTACAATCATCTGGTTCTTTGCAAAACCTTTGGTAGAACTGTTTTTCCAATGCTAAATTTTGATATAATGATGAAAGCAACAATCTTGACATGGGCAATGTGTTTGCTGCTGTTAACAGCAGGAGCACAGGATCCGCATGAAGTTCCGGTTACCTTGCAAACGGCAACGGGCGTTATTCACGGGAAAATACGTTTGCCGGAACATTCCGGTGCTCTTTGTCCGGTAGTCTTGCTAATTGCGGGATCGGGCCCAACCGATATGGATGGAAACAATCCCCAAATGAAAAACAATTCGTTGAAAATGCTTGCCGAAAATCTTTGTGCTGAAGGTATTGCAACACTCCGTTATGACAAACGCGGCATTGCATCCAGTGAAGCTGCCGGAAGATCGGAGGCCGATTTACGTTTTGAGGATTATGTGAACGATGCGAAAGACTGGATTGCGCAGTTGCATGCTGATCAGCGGTTCTCAGAAGTGGTTGTTGCAGGCCATAGCGAAGGTTCGTTGATCGGCATGATTGCCTGCCGGGACAATACTGCCGTGTCTGGCTTTGTTTCGTTGGAAGGGGCGGGATTTCCTGCCGATGAAATTTTGAAAAAGCAACTGGCTTCCCAACCCGATCCGGTTAAAAATATAGCTTTCCCCATCATCGATAGCCTCAAAGCCGGAAAATTATGTGAAAAAGTACCTTTTGGTTTTGAAGCCTTGTTTCGAAACAGTGTGCAGCCCTACATGATTTCTTGGTTCAGGTATGATCCTGCCCAAGAAATTGCATCTTTAACAATTCCGGTTTTGATTATTCAGGGGACATCCGATATCCAGGTGAGCGAGGACGATGCCAATCGGTTGCACGAGGCCAATCCGGCATCCGTATTGAAGATTCTGGAAGGTATGAATCATGTCTTAAAAGATTGTGTGAGTAAGGATATGGCAAAACAGATGCCCTCCTACACGTCCCCGGACATTCCCATCAATGGAAAAGTTGCCTTTGATGTGGCGGAATTTGTGAAAAAAACGGTAAAAAAGAAGTAACTATTTGAAACAGTAAAAGGTCTGGCTTCTATTTTGAAAAAGCGGGAAGCTCGTTCACCTGCTTGTTCTTTTGCAATAACTCACGCGAATCGCTGGTAAATAGATTGAAAGCTGCTTTCGATTCTTTATCCAGAAACAGGGAATCGGTTTCAAACTGTGTAACCGGAAGGATGTAGTAATTTCGTTTCCCGTTTTTAATGGGATTGTAAACCCAGGTAAGGTGATATCCGCAATCTTTGACGGAAACCGAATTGCCTTTCTTTTCCAATGTCAGCGAAAACATAGCTCCGCCGTCGGTATACCGTTTGCGTTGGTTTGAAACATAATTTCCCATTGACCAAACCACAATCCGGTCTTTTTGCGAAGCAGAAGCTTTTTCCCATTCCATAGGCTGAACCACATGCGGATGCGACCCGATGATAAAATCGGCTCCGTTTGCAAAGCAAAACCGGGCGATGGTTTTTTGAAAATCATTGGGTTCCCGTTGATATTCTTCTCCCCAATGGATAAATACGATGATTTTGTCGGGGATAGAATCTTTGGCGGCCTTTAAATCCTTAAAAATGGTGTTGGTATCAATCAGACTTACAATGTTTCCGGCGGGTACAGGGATTCCATTTGTTCCGTAGGTATAATTCAAGAAAGCCAGGCGGAATCCTTTCTTCATTAGCAACAAAGGGTTTTGTTTCCGGTAGGAAAGCGAATCTTTATAGGTCCCGAAATGTTGTAACCCCAGGCTGTCCATCACGGAGATGGTTCGTTCGATGCCTTTTTTCCCTTTATCGCACGAATGGTTGTTGCAAGTTCCTGCCAAATCAATTCCGGCATTGAGCATTGCCTGGACCAATTCATCGGGTGCGCAAAATTGCGGATAACCGCTGTAGGGCTTTCCGGCTAATGTTGTTTCAAAATTTGCGATTGCAAGATCTGCGCTGCTAATCAGCGGTTGTACATAGCGAAAACAGGAATCGTATACATACCGGTTCAAATTTTCGTCCCAGGCAGCATCGATTTGAGGCATGTGTTGCATGATATCGCCCATAAACAAAAGGGTGATTTCCTGGGGAATGGAATCGGTTTTAGCAGCTAGCTGCGGTTGTTCGGTTTTTTGAAATGAAAGGATGATAAAAGCGAGGAGGATCGCAGCGCAAATTAAAAGGCCGTACTTTTTGTGCAAGTGCATTTTTTTTAAACAAATATTTCGACAAAAATACAAAATACAAGGCTGCACATATAAACCTTGTAGATTCTTTGTTTTGTCGGGGTTCCAAATTGCTATTGCAGTGTTGATTGGGGGTCTGGCAGGGCCATGCTGCTGAATAGCTTTTTGTTTAACACATTTTACCAATAAGGTTAACAATTTTTAACAGACAATACATTGTCTATAAGCGTTTTGACTTCCTACATTTGCTTAAAATTTTGGACTATGTTTGATGAAAATATAAAAGAATTGAATGATAAAATCCAGCAGGAGAGCGCTTTTGTTGATATGTTGACGATGGAACTCCAGCGTGTTATTGTCGGGCAAAAGCACATGGTGGAGCGCTTAATGATTGGATTGCTGGCCAATGGTCATATTTTATTGGAAGGGGTTCCCGGTTTGGCAAAAACGTTGGCCATTAAATCACTGGCGAATACCATTGACCTGAAATTCAGCCGGATTCAATTTACTCCCGACTTATTACCGGCCGACCTTTTGGGGACATTGATTTACAGTCAAAAAACCGAAGAATTTCAGGTCCGCAAAGGCCCCATTTTTGCAAATTTTATTCTTGCCGACGAAATCAACCGTTCTCCAGCCAAAGTGCAAAGCGCTTTGCTGGAAGCCATGCAAGAACGCCAGGTTACAATCGGGGAAACAACTTACAAACTTCCCGAACCTTTTTTGGTACTTGCAACACAAAATCCGATTGAGCAGGAGGGAACGTATCCGCTGCCTGAAGCACAAGTTGACCGCTTTATGCTGAAAGTAATAATTACGTATCCCAAAAAACAAGAAGAGAAACAAATTCTTCGCCAGAATATTAATGAAGAAAGCCTGCAAACGCGTGCCATTTTGAAGCCTGAGAGTATTTTAAAGGCTCGCTCGGTGGTCCGGGAAGTCTATTTGGATGAAAAAATAGAAAACTACATCACAGATATTGTTTTTGCATCCCGTTTTCCAAATGATTACAAACTTCAAAAATTTAACGGTTTAATTCGTTACGGCGCTTCTCCAAGGGCCAGCATTTATTTGGCATTGGCGGCAAAATCGTATGCGTTTATCAAGCGTCGCGGCTATGTGATCCCCGAGGACGTCCGTGCCATTGCTCACGATGTGATGCGCCACCGCATCGGCCTGACCTACGAAGCGGAAGCTGAAAATATCACGACGGAAGATATTATTAACGAAATTTTAAACGCTGTTGAAGTGCCCTAAGCATTCATTTGCTTGTTGTCTTATTGAAACAACAAGAGATCCAGTTTAAATCGATTGCAAAGTTCCAAAGTTTTTTGTTTGTGGAAACATCAGAAGTTTTAAAAAAAGTACGGAAAATAGAGATAAAAACCCGTGGGTTGTCGCAGCACATCTTCAGCGGGCAGTATCACAGTGCTTTTAAGGGGCGGGGCATGGCTTTCAGCGAGGTGCGCGAATACCAATACGGCGACGATATCCGGAATATTGACTGGAACGTTACGGCGCGATTCAATCATCCCTATGTGAAAGTTTTTGAGGAAGAGCGTGAATTGACGGTTATGCTTTTACTGGATGTAAGCGGATCGAATGAGTTTGGTACACGCGTCCAGTTGAAAGAAGAGCAGATGACGGAAATTGCAGCCGTTTTGGCTTTTTCGGCTATCCAAAATAACGATAAGGTTGGGGTTATCTTTTTTAGCGACCGGATTGAAAAATTTATTCCGCCTAAAAAAGGGTCCTCGCATATTTTGCGGATTATTCGGGAACTCATCGATTTTAAACCCGAAAGCCAAAAAACAAATATTGCCGAAGCGCTTCGTTTTTTGACAAATGCATTGAAAAAAAGGTGCACGGCATTTATTGTTTCTGATTTTTTGGACCAAAATTTTGAGAAAGCCTTACAAATTGCGTCGAACAAACATGATATTGTGGCTTTGCGCGTATATGACAAACACGATGCGGAGGCTCTCCCTTTGGGAATCACGCAAGTTTACGATAAAGAAAGCGGGAAAAGCCTTTGGATTGATTTATCCAATAAAACGGTGCGCCGGAGTTACCATCAGTGGTGGTTGCGGCATGATGATTATTTAAAACAAACTTTTTTGAGAAGCGGTACGGACGTTGCCTCGATTTGTACGGACGAAGATTACGCACGTCCGTTGATGAAACTGTTTAAACGGCGTGAAGCCCGGATGTAGGCGTTCAGTACTTTTTTATTTTGCAGAAATAGGGCAATCCGATACGATAATTTTATGAAAAAAAGCACATTAGAAATTTTCAGGACACTTGTTTTTAAGCTATGTGTTTGGATGATGCTTTTATCGGCTCCGGCTGCTGTTGCCCAAAAAGCAGTAGCAAAACTGGATACGGCGCAAATACGTATCGGAGAACAAATTCATTTGACGTTTCAGGTCAGTTTTCCGAAAAATGCAAAAACCAGCTGGGTCTTTTCGGATACGCTTTCGAAGTCGATCGAAGTACTAAACCGCTCGAAAATCGATACCTCAAAAAGGGCATCGGCAGAGGGCCTTACCGATTATACCCAAACGCTGACCATTACCTCATTCGACAGCGGAGTGCATGTAATTCCTGCATTTGAGTTTTCATACCTCAAGCCGAAAGATGCAACGGTTTATAAACTTTATACCGATTCACTTACGCTAAAGGTTTTATCTGTTCCGGTGGATACAACTGCCAATATCCGGGATATCAAAGCGCCCATGAAGCAGCCTTTGACGTTCCGCGAAATACTGCCTTATTTATTGATCGGTATCGGCGTATGCCTTATCGGAGCATTGGTTTGGTATATTTGGTGGCGCCGGCGGAACAATAAACCGCTCATTTCGTTTGAGCACAAGCCGAAACTTCCCGCCTGGCAAGAAGCTTTGAATTCGTTGCAGGAAACTTCGAATAAAAAACTTCCGGCTTCGGGAAAACTGAAACAATATTATACTGAAATTACGGATGCTTTGCGGGTGTATCTTAGCAAACAACACGACGTCGCAGCCATTGAAATGACCTCGGATGAAATTTTGGAAGCTTTTGATACACTTAACCTGAGTCAGGCAGCCCGTGAAAAATTGAGCCAGGTACTTTATTTGGCCGATTTGGTAAAATTTGCCAAAGAACAACCGTTGGACGATGAAAATGCCCGCAGCATGACCAATGCCACCGGTTTTGTGATGGATACAAAACCTGCGGAAACCCATGAACCGTTAAAAACAGAAACAAGCTGATTATGCGGAACTTTGAATTTGCAAATCCTGAATACCTCTGGTTATTGCTGCTGATTCCTGCGGCAATAGCGTGGTATTGGTATCGCTTGCAATACATTCATGCAAAAGTAGCAGTTTCGCATTTTGATGGATTCAACATTCCCAAAACAAGCTTGCGCCAATATTCGCGGTACATTATTTTTGCAATCCGCCTGCTGGCTCTTATTTTTTTGATACTAGCCCTCGCCAGGCCGCAAACCCGTATAAGCAGCAAAGACATTAGTGTGGAAGGAATTGATGTCATGCTGGCAACAGATATCTCAACCTCCATGCTGGCGGAAGATTTTAAACCCAATCGTCTGGAAGCGGCAAAAGAAGTCGGAATCCAGTTTATCAACAGCCGTCCCAACGACCGAATGGGACTGGTTATTTTTAGCGGCGAAAGCTTTACTTTATGCCCGCTGACCACAGACCACAGCGTTTTGATCAATCAATACCAAACGATTGAAAGCGGAATGATCGATGACGGAACTGCGATTGGAGATGGATTGGCTGCTGCAATCAACCGCCTGAAAAACAGCAAGTCAAAGAGTAAAATCATTATTTTGTTGACGGATGGCGTTAACAATGCAGGTTCTTTGGATCCGTTGTCGGCGGCGGAAATTGCAGGCATGTACGGGATTCGTATTTACACCATTGGCGTGGGAACCATAGGAAAAGCTCCGTATCCGTTTCAAACGCCCATTGGGATTCAGTACGAACAAGTTGAAGTGAAAATCGATGAAGCGCTGTTGAAAGAAGTTTCGCAAATGACCCACGGACAATATTTCCGTGCTACCAACAAGCAAAAACTGGAATCCATTTATCAGGACATTGATAAAATGGAAAAAACGAAATTAGACGTGACCGAATATGCCCGTAAAAACGAAGAATTTTTAATCTTTGCACTTGTAGCCTTGATTTTACTGGCGTTGGAACTCATATTGAAAACCACTGTTTTTAAAAGTTATCCGTAAACCAAGGAATAAATACTCTCATGTTCAAATTTGCGCATCCATATTTCTTGAATTTGCTCTGGGGCATTTTGGTGTTTACGGCATTGTATGTCCTCATGCGGCGGCAAAAGCGCATCAACTTGTTAAAAGCGATCGATGAACGCCTTTTCTCCCGGATTATGCCGGATTATTCGAGTTTTCGTGAAAAGTTGAAATTTATTTTGCTGTTACTGGCATGGACTTTTTTGGTGATCGGATTGGCGGATCCCCAGGTCGGCTCAAAACTTGAAAAAATCAAGCGCAAAGGGATCGATATGGTTTTTGTGTTGGATGTTTCAAATTCCATGCTGGCGCAGGATATTTCCCCTAACCGTTTGGAGCGTTCCAAGCAAGCGATTAGCAGATTGCTTGATAATTTGGGCGACGACCGGGTTGGATTGGTTGTGTTTGCCGGGAAGGCTTATGTCCAAATGCCCATTACAAATGATTTTCAGGCCGCAAAGCTGTTTTTATCGTCCATAAGTCCTGATTTGGTTCCCACCCAAGGCACCAATATAAGCGAAGCTATTTCAACGTCCGTTAATTGTTTTGGCAACAGCAAGCAAAGCAAGGCAATTATTGTAATTACCGATGGTGAAAATCATGAAAGCGATGCCGTTGATGCAGCCGCCCGTGCTGCTGATAAAGGGATTCATGTGTTTACCATTGGGGTCGGATTGCCCGAAGGAAGCCCTATTCCGATTTACAATGGGAATACACAAATCGGATACAAAAAGGACCGTAACGGAAACACCATTATTTCGAGATTGGATGAAAGTTTATTGCAAAGTGTTGCTGCGGCCGGAAAAGGTATTTATGTAAGAGCGAACAACACCAGCGTGGGAGTGAAGGAAGTGTTCCGGAAATTGAGCACCATGGATAAGACCGAATATGATGCCCGCTTTTTTTCGGATTACGATGACAAATTTCAGATTTTTTTACTGATTGCCTTGATAATCCTTATCTTTGAGATTGCAATCGTAAAAAGAAAAAGCCGTTGGGCTGACAGAATTAAAATTTTCAAACCTTCCAATAATAAATAAAAATACTGATGAAACGATTTTGCTCCATATTACTTATGGTACTGCTCTTGGTTCCGGGCTGTTTTGTGCTTGCGCAAAATGCCCCGAAACAAATCCGTGCGGGAAATAAGGACTACAACAGCAATCGTTTTAAAGAAGCCGAAATAAGTTATCGGAAAGCATTGCAAAAAGATTCAACTTCGCTGAAGGGACAATTCAACTTGGGAGATGCGTTGTATAAACAGAAAAATTATTCGGAAGCGTTGGGACGCTACCAAAAAGCGGGGAAAGTGGCGAAATCCAAATCCGATTTGGCAAAAATTTATCACAACATGGGAAATGTGTTTATGCAAAATAAACAATACGACAAAAGCGTTGAAGCATATAAAAATGCGCTTCGCCTGAATCCGAAAGATGAGGACACCCGCTACAATCTTTCTTATGCCCTTTCGAAATTACAGCAACAAAAGAACAATCAGCAACAGCAAAAACAGCAGCAACCCAAACAAGATCAGCAGCAACAACAACCCAAGCAAGAACCAAAACCGAAACAACAACTTTCAAAACAAGATGCGGAACGCATGTTGAATGCGTTGAATAACAACGAAAAAAGAACACAGGAGAAAGTTAAGAAAAGCCAATCAGTGCCTTCAAAAAACCAACCCGAACAAGATTGGTAGTCGAGGCACATTGTTCCATGACTTTAGAACCGACTTATTGAAATGAAACGGGTATTTTCTCTTTTGATATTTGTAATTGCATTTACTTTTGGAACTTTTGCCCAGCAAGTAACATTTACAGCCCAAGCTCCACGCCAAATGATGGTGGGGCAACGGTTTTATTTACAGTATACCATTAATAGCCAGGAATGGAAGGGATTTGTTTCGCCGGAAATCAAGGATTTTTCGGTACTTTCGGGTCCTGATGCGATGAATGGTTTTTCAACCTTCGACAACAACGGCCAGGTTACCCAAACGCGCTACACGCAATTCTCCTTTGTGTTGCAGGCAACAAAACCCGGAACTTTCACGATTCCAGCTGCAAGCCTGACAGTGAAAGGGAATAAAGTCCAATCCAATACCGTAACGATTTCGGTTACGGGAAATGAACAGGAAGAACAACCTCAAAAGAATTCGGACGACAACGCCAATGTTTACATCCGGACTTCCGTGAGTAATTCGAATCCCGTGCTGGGAGAACAAATCGTGATTACCTATAAATTATATACCCCAACTTCTGCCATCAAATGGGACTACGATTTTATGCCCGATTACCAGAATTTTTGGGCACACGATTTGCTGAAAGGAGCCAAGCAACTACCTCAAAAGGTAGAAGTAGTGAACGGCAGGAAATACATTGTTGCTGAAATCCGGAAAACAGCGCTTTTCCCACAAAAGACAGGAAAAATTACGATTAAATCGAACGACATTGACGTGCAGTACAGGATTGCTGTAAAAACGCGAAACCGTCCTGCCAACGATCCATTTTTCAACAGCACGTTTGCCAACGATCCGTTTTTTAAAAGTTTCTTTGAAGACGCTTTTTCCTCGTTTGAATACCAAGAAATAAAAAAGACCTTACAAACGAATCCCATCGAAATCAACGTAAGGCCGCTTCCCACCCAAGGGAAGCCCGTAGAATTTAACGGGGGAATCGGGAATTTCACGATAAAAAGTGATTACGACAGGAATATCCTCCGGGCGGGCGAAGCATTAACGCTGAAATACACCATTTCCGGAAGCGGAAATTTGAATTTGCTCGAAAAACCCGTTGCCGATTTCCCATCGGATTTTGAAGTATACGACCCCAAGATTACGGATAACTATTCCTCTTCTACGTCCGGAGTTAGCGGATCCAGGACTTTTGAATACCTGATTGTTCCCCGCGTGGAAGGCGAGTATACCATAGAGCCGGCACGTTTTGCATTTTATAGTCCCGGTGAAGGGAAATACAAGCTTATAGAAACTTCCGGAGTCACGGTTCGTGTATTCAAAGGCAATGCCGAGATTTCAGGAGGCGGGAATGCGAAAGAAGACATAAAGTACACGGGGAAAGACATCCGGTACATTCAAAACAAATCATTGAACCTGTATGCCGTGGGAGTTCATTTTTATGCTTCCTGGTTGTTCTATGTGATTCTACTGTTACCCTTCTTGCTATTTGCCCTTTTCATTATTATTTGGCAAAAAAAACTACGCGACAACCAAAACATTGGGTTGATGCGGAATCGCAGGGCAACACGGATAGCGACCCGGAGGCTGAAAAATGCCAAAGTATTGCTCGACCAGCAGAAACAAGAAGCTTTTTATGAAGAAATTTCGCAGGCTATCTGGGGATATATCAGCGATAAATTCAACATTCCGCTTTCGGAACTTTCTATAGAAACGGCCGAAAACAGTTTGAACCGGAAAGCGGTTGATCCCCAAATTACATCCCGGTTTATAGAGGCTTTGCATAATTGCGAATATGCACGCTTTGCCCCGGGCGACAAAGCTACTTTGATGTCGGCGATTTATCAGGAAACCCTGCAGGTAATTGTAAAAACGGAAGAACAAATAGGAGGAAAGTAACATGAAATCCCATATAAAAAAGCTATTCTGTTTTTTGGTATTTGTCGGAAGTTTCGCCACGGCTTTTCCCCAATCCGTTGATAAGCTGGAACAACAAGCCAATATGGCATATGTGTTGAAAAACTATCCGGATGCCTTAAAAGCCTATTCTGAAATTCATGCAAAAGGTTTCGAGTCGGCTGATTTGTATTACAATCTGGGAAATACCTACTATAAAATGGATAGCATTCCATCTGCCATTTTGTATTATGAAAAAGCATTGAAATTAGACCCCTCCAATGCCAACGCCCGGTTTAATCTGGAATTAGCAAATTCAAAAGTAGTCGATAAAATCGAGCCCATTCCCCTTTTGTTTTACAGCCAATGGATTTTAACCATTCGGAATTCTATGAGCGCCGATTCGTTTGCCGTCTGGGCAATTGTTTTGTTTACGGTGGCTTTTGGCCTGTTTGCCTCATTTCTGATTTTCAAGCGGACTGTGATTCGAAAATCTGCTTTTTGGGCAAGCATCATCATTTTCTTGTTTGCTGTTTCCGCACTCCTTTTTGCTCAAAAAAATTATGCGGCGCTGAAAAATCCTGCGGAAGCCATTTTAATGACAGCGGTAGTCGATGCCAGAAGTTCACCGGATCCCGCCAGCTCCATATTGTTTGTACTTCACAAAGGAACCAAAGTCAAAATACTCGATCAAGTGGGTAGTTGGGTGGAAATCCGTATCGCAAACGGAAGCGAAGGTTGGGTTGAAAGCGCTGCCATGCAGAAAATTTAAATCCCAAACACTTTGAATTTATTTCGTAGATTAAAATTGCAGCCCATTACGGTATTGAAAAGGAAGGCTAACAGCATGGCAACAGATTTTTTATATAAATTGACCGATCCTCATAAAAAAGGCCGAAAGGCGACTCATAAACACCAATGAAAGTAATTGCATTTAACGGAAGCCCCAGAAAAGAAGGTAATACCTCCCATGCCATACGTCTGGTTGCCAATGAACTGGAGAAAAAAAACATCGAAGTCGAAATCATTCAAGTAGGCAACAACGAAATTTACGGCTGTACCGGTTGTGGAACCTGTGCACAAAAACTGGACGACCGTTGTGTAAATGACAAAGATGAAGTGAACCGTTGGATCGAAAAAATCAAAGAAGCCGATGGCATCCTATTGGCTTCCCCCGTTTATTGTGCAAGTATCAATGGGACATTCAAGTCGTTCTTAGACCGTGCTTTTTATGTCCTAAGCAGAAAACAGGGGCTGTTACGTTTTAAAGTGGGGGCGACGCTGGTTGCTTTGCGCCGTTCGGGAGGAATCGGTGCGTTCCATGAATTAAACAATTACCTTACTCTTTCGGGAATGATTATTCCATCCTCCAATTATTGGAACATCATTCACGGACGTACGCCGGGCGAAGTCCTGCAAGATGAGGAAGGAATGCAAATTATGCGAAATCTCGGGAAAAACATGGCCTGGTTGTTGCAAGTCCTGGAACTTGGCAAAGACAAAGTCGAGCGACCTGAAATAGAACCGAAAATTTCCACCCATTTTATCCGGTAACCGTAGAATTTTTCAAAATTAAATCCGTTTCGCATGTCAGACGAAGAAAGCTTCTATATTGCCATTGGGACAAAAATCCCCGGAGCTGAGCAAAGCCAAATGTTCGGGAAACCTTGTTTTAAAATAAACGGGAAAGCGTTCATTTGTTTTTTTCAAAATGAAATGGTGTTCAAATTAAAGGGGGAAACCCATCAGGAAGCTTTGGGCTTTGACGGTTCCCGGCTGTTTGATCCCTCGGGAAAAGGCCGCGCCATGAAAGAATGGGTTCAGGTGCCTTCTCATTACAAAGAAAAGTGGTTCGATTTTGCCTGCGAGGCAGCCAAATATATTGGCGGCTTATTATAACTTCAAAATCTGTTGCGATGAACAATCCTGCAAAAAATATTGACGAATACATTGCCCAATTCCCCCAGGAAATACAAACAATTTTAACCCGGTTGCGTGAAACAATCCATCAAGCCGCACCCACGGCTACGGAAAAAATCAGCTACCGAATGCCTACATTTTTTCTGGGTAAAAATCTGGTGCATTTTGCCGCATTCAAACAACACATCGGATTTTATCCCGGCGCGTCCGGAGTGGCAAATTTCGAAAAAGAGCTAATTCCTTACAAATGGGCAAAAGGCAGTATTCAGTTTCCCATCGGTCAACCCTTACCTTGGGAATTGATTACCCGGATTGTAAAATACCGGGTAAAAGAAAATACAAAAGCCCTTTAAGCCCTGTCTTTTGGAAGAATTTTTGCAATTTTCTTTTTCTTCCGGACTTTTGCGCACCATATGATACATGCAAGCCCACATTATATTTTTTATAAATGGCAAGAATATTTGTAATATAAAAGAAAACTAGCTTTCTCCAATTGGCAATGGATTCAAAAAATCACTTGACAACCGCACAAAAATGCACTAATTTTGCATTTTATTTCTCATAAAGATCTACCCCAAGAAAAGACATGAAACTTTCACAGTTCCGATTTCATTTACCCAACGATCTTATTGCTCAATATCCAACCGAAAATCGCGACGAAGCCCGGTTAATGGTTTTAAACCGCAAAGAACAAACCATCGAGCATAAAATTTTTAAGGATATCCTTGACTATTTTGACGAAGGAGATGTTTTTTTGTTGAATAATACCAAGGTTTTCCCGGCGCTTTTGGTGGGAGAGAAGGAAAAAACCGGAGCGAAAATTACCGTTTTTTTACTTCGCGAACTCAACGCTGAGGCCCGTCTATGGGATGTTTTAGTAGATCCGGCACGCAAAATCCGTATCGGAAACAAGCTTTATTTTGGCGATGACGATTCGGTGGTGGCTGAAGTTATTGACAACACGACATCGCGGGGCCGTACCTTGCGGTTTTTGTTCGATGGAACTTACGAAGAATTTAAAAAAGCCATCGAAACATTGGGAAAAACGCCGCTTCCAGAAGAATTGCAACGCATGCGCGAAATTGAGCCGGAAGACAAAGACCGTTACCAAACGATTTATGCGAAAAACATTGGTGCTGTGGCGGCTCCTTCGGCCGGATTACATTTTAGCCGCGAATTATTGAAACGTTTGGAAATTAAAGGTGTTGAATTTGCCGAATTGACCTTACATTCCGGATTGGGTAATTTCAGGGCGATTGATGTGGAAGACCTGACAAAATACAAGATCGATTCGGAAGAAGTGATCATTGAAGAAAACCAATGCGCCATTGTCAACCGCGCCAAAGAAAACAAGAAGAATGTGTGTGCAGTGGGCACTACAGTGATGAAAGCGATCGAAACCTCCGTATCCATTAACGGAATGTTGAAACCCTATGTAGGCTGGAGTAACAAATTTATTTTCCCTCCCTACGATTTTAGTGTTGCCAACCGGATGATTACCAACCTGCACTTGCCTCAATCGCCCATGATGATGCAAGTGGCTGCATTTGCAGGGTATGATTTCCTGATGAAAGCATACAAGGAAGCCGTTCAGCAGAAATATAAGTTTTTCACCTACGGCGATGCCATGTTGATTGTTTAAAAATCAACAAAATCCCAATTTTATCAAAATACAGGTGCAACACATACCTTTTGCACAATGATTTCGTTTTGTCATTGTGCATAGATTCTAACCTTTGAAATCAAAAAGCATGGAAACCATCCGTAAGATATACAAGATTGGCGTGGGCCCTTCGAGCAGCCACACCATGGGGCCGCGTTATGCCGCCGAAATCTTCAAGCAACGCAATCCCGGAGCTGCCCACATCCGCATTTCGCTTTACGGCAGTCTTTCGGCAACGGGGAGAGGCCACTTGACCGATAAAGCCTTAAAAGATTCGTGGGAGCCGGGTAAAGTGAGCATTGTTTGGAAGGACGAATCCTTGCCCTTCCATCCCAACGGAATGAAATTTGAGGCTTTGGATGAAAAAGACCGGGTTACGGATCGTTGGGAAGTGTATAGTGTAGGCGGTGGCGATATCGTAGACGCCAACAGTCCCTCGCAGGTTGTTTCCATTTATCCCCATGACAAAATGGCTGCTATTTTGAAATGGTGCGACCAGCACGGAATTTCGCTTTGGGAATACGTTGAAAAACAGGAAGATTCCGACATTTGGAAATTTCTCGAAGAAATTTGGATTGCCATGAAAGAAAGTATTGTCCGGGGATTGGAAAACGAGGGTGTATTGCCCGGAGTTATCCATTTACCGCGCAAAGCTTCCCAATACCATATCAAAGCCAGAAGTTCGCAAGGCACGTTGCAGAAACGGGCGTTACTTTTTGCCTATGCTTTGGCCGTTTCCGAAGAAAATGCTTCGGGGGGAATTATTGTGACGGCGCCCACTTGCGGTTCATGTGGAGTGGTTCCGGCCGTATTGTACCACGCCCAGATCGCTTACGGTTTTTCCGATGTAAAAATTTTACGCGCCTTGGCAACGGCCGGATTGATCGGAAATTTGGTAAAACACAATGCATCCATCAGCGGGGCGGAAGTCGGTTGCCAGGGCGAAGTGGGAACCGCCTGTGCCATGGCATCGGGCGCTTTGGCGCAACTTTTCGGAGGGACGCCCTATCAGGTAGAATATGCCGCCGAGATGGGATTGGAACACCATTTGGGACTTACCTGTGATCCTGTTGCCGGATTGGTACAAATTCCCTGCATCGAGCGGAATGCCATCGGAGCCAGCCGTGCAATGGATGCCAGCGCTTATGCTGTTTTGTCGGACGGGAAACACCGTGTTAGTTTTGACAAAACTTGCATTGCCATGAAGGAAACCGGCCACGATTTGCCCGATATCTACAAAGAAACTTCTGAAGGCGGATTAGCTGCGCTTTACTAATCGATTTTATTTTAGTATCGACACATTTTTCAGTTGCCCTTTATCATTTTCTTTGTGAACTTTGTAGGTATAGTAAATTTAAACAGTTCTTGGATTTTTCCCTGTTATTAAATTTCTTCCTTATAATATACTTTATAGAATTTTCCTTTTTGATCTTCGCCTTGCTCAATCAGGTTGCGGTCGCCGTGTACGTAAATATGGAAATTTTTGTCTAATTTGATCACGCTTTTCAAAACACGTGCCTGCTTTTTTACCGCACTTTCCGAAATGGTAAAGTTGTCGGCAATTTCCAGATCGTAATTTTCCTGAAAGTCTTTCTTATATTTATGGAAACTTTCGATTACTTCAGGCTGTGCAATCACTTCGTTGGCAAAATCATCCAGATCAAAATTGTCGTTTTCCTTGAAAAATCTCACCGACTTGTTCATCAAATCTACCTGATCAGCCTTGGAAATATCAAATTGCTGCGGCAATTCGTCTTTGATAAAATGTTTGGTCAACGACAAAAGATTCTGGGTGTTGTAATATTCGTCTTTGCGTTGGCGCACATGCAGAAAATCATCCATCCAGTATTGCGCTTCCATACCTTTGTTGGTATTATCCACCACAGCCACCACATACCCGTTCTCATGCTCTTTATTAAAAACCAAACAACCTTTGTCCAACTTATGAATATTGATCCCTTGCTCACTTTCGATCGCAAAATTACCATCCGATTGCAGGACTTTCAGAAATGTATCTTTGTTTTCCGATTTAAATAGCCCGACGGCATCCACCGTTTCGCCCTCAAGTACACAATCCTTGAAATATACGGTATAAAATTCGCCTCCTTTGATTTTGGGGTGAACACTTTGTTCAAATAAATGCTTGGCAAGATTTCCGGATTGTTCCAAAAGCGTTTCCGGATTTTCAAAAATTTCCGACACAAAACCATACACTTCGTTATATTTCAAATCGCTGTCGTGGTGAAAGTTAAAATATTCATTGGATTTGAAGGGAGTTAAAAAATACAACGAAAGCAATTCGCAGACCTCGTCGTCCTGCGGCAACAACGATTTGGAAATACGTAAATTCTCGTTGTTCAGCTTGTTGCCGACCCGGTGTAACGCAATTTTGTCGATGGATGATTCGGTAAATAAGTGCATGGATGGTAAAGAATATTCCACAAATTTAGAAAATTAGATTCAAAACACAGGAACGATTTCCGTTTCCGTATTCACAAGAAAAGGTATGAAGTAAAACTTGAACCTGTCAAGCCTCTTTCATTGCCAAATTGTTATTTCCTTCGTACTTTTGCCTGTTCTTGATTCTCAAAGAAATTACTATTAATAATTTGAGAAATAGTTTATTACCGGAAAGTTATTTATTTTACCTCATCTTTTATTATGCTTCGTACGCACACTTGTGGAGAATTAACCCTGGCTGATGCAGGGAAAACAGTTATTTTATCCGGATGGGTCCAACGTTCGCGCGATTTGGGTGGAATGACCTTTATCGACCTGCGTGACCGTTACGGGATCACGCAATTGGTTTTTAATATGGATACCCAAGCCGGGCTTTGCGAGTCGGCACGCAAATTGGGGCGTGAATTTGTGATTTCCATTACCGGAAAGGTTGCCGAACGGAGCAATAAAAACCTGAAAATTTCAACGGGCGAAATTGAGATAATCGTCAATCAATTTGAAATCCTGAATAGTTCACAGCTTCCTCCTTTTACCATTGAGGACAATACTGATGGAGGCGACGAACTACGCATGAAATACCGCTACCTGGATTTACGCCGCCATACCGTGCGCCAAAATTTGGAACTTCGCCACCAAATGGCGTTCGAAACACGCCGCTATTTGGACGAAAAACAATTTTTGGAGGTGGAAACCCCTGTGTTGATTGGCTCCACGCCCGAAGGTGCCCGCGATTTTGTCGTGCCGTCTCGCATGAATGCCGGAGAATTTTATGCCCTCCCGCAATCGCCGCAAATGTTTAAGCAGCTATTGATGGTTTCGGGATTTGACCGCTATTTTCAGATTGTAAAATGCTTCCGCGACGAGGACTTACGCGCCGACCGTCAACCCGAGTTTACCCAAATCGACTGTGAAATGTCGTTTGTGGAGCAAGAAGATGTATTGCAACTATTTGAAGGATTGACTAAGCATTTATTCAAGCAAATAAAAAATGTCGACCTGCCCGAGTTCCCACGGATGAGTTATGCCGATGCCATGCAGAAATACGGCTCGGACAAGCCTGATACCCGTTTCGCGATGGAGTTTGTCGAGATAAAAGAGCTAACCGGAGGCAAAAATTTTGTGGTTTTTGATAGCGCTGAATACGTTGCTGCTATTTGCGCCGAAGGTTGTGCTAACTATACACGCAAGCAGTTGGATGAGCTGACTGAATTTGTAAAACGTCCACAAATTGGCGCCAAAGGCTTGGTCTATGTAAAATACGAAGCCGATGGAAGTTTAAAGTCGTCGGTGGATAAGTTCTACGCACAAGATGACCTGAAGAAATGGGCGGAACGCTGTCAAGCCAAGCCGGGTGATTTGATTTTCGTTTTGTGCGGGGAAACCGAAAAAACACAGAAACAACTGTGCGAACTTCGCTTGGAAATAGCTTCACGCTTGGGCTTGCGAGATAAAAACAATTACCAGTGTTTGTGGATTGTGGATTTTCCTTTGTTGGAAAAAGACGAAGAGCTAAACCGTTTTTTTGCCAAACACCACCCGTTTACCAGCCCCAAACCCGAGGACATTGCTTTGTTGGATAGCAATCCGGCAGCCGTACGAGCTAATGCGTACGATTTGGTTATCAACGGTGTGGAAGTAGGAGGAGGATCCATCCGGATTCACAACAGCGAGTTGCAAAAGAAAATGTTCCAGGTGCTCGGATTTACGGACGAGATGGCGCAAGCACAATTCGGATTTTTGATGAATGCCTTCAAATTTGGCGCTCCGCCGCATGGTGGAATTGCTTTTGGTTTGGATCGGTTTGTATCGCTGTTTGCCGGATTGGATTCCATTCGCGATTGCATTGCCTTTCCGAAAAACAATTCGGGCCGCGATGTGATGATGGATGCCCCTTCAGCCATCACCGACGAACAATTGAAAGAATTGAACCTGAGAGTAACCTTGTAAGAAGGGAAAGACTTTATTTCCGCCCGAAATCAGCGGGAATTTCTCCCCAGGCTTCGGTTTCCCATTTCAATATTTTAGTTGAATAGCTGTTGTTATGCAGCCAAACCAAAGCACGTTCGATTAATTGGAACAGTTGTTCGTTTTTGGCATTCCGTTCCAGTTTGGTGTTTACCCGTTTCAATTTTACCCATAGCATTCCATTGACCGAATCGCTGTAAAGCGGCAGGTCCAGGTTGTTTTGTTTCATCCAGGCCAATGCGTGGACAATGGCCAGAAACTCTCCGATATTGACGGTTCCTAAAGGGAATGGGCCTTGCCGGAAAATCTCTTTTCCGGTTTGAGTGTAAACCCCTCGGTATTCCAATGCTCCGGGATTCCCACTGCAAGCGGCATCCACGCTAATACTGGGGATAATCGGCTTGCCCACTTTTTGCTTTAATACAACTTGTTTTGCGGTCGGTTCTGTTTTTCCGTAATAATCGATATAGGTACGGGAAAATGCCAGTTTGGCCTCGGACAGCGTTTCAAATCCTTTGTATTTGGCCCCTTGGTACCCTTCAATCCGTTTTTTGCAATCATCCCATGAGGTAAAAATCCCCCGTTCGAATCCTTCCCAAACTACGTAAAACTTATTTTTCGATTTCGCCATAATTTGTTTTAAAAGGCATAAAGTTAGAGGGAAAAGGCAAATGCTTGATCGAAGAGAATTGAGCTAAGTTTAAACGCCGGCTGAACGAGGCTAAGAATGAGAAAAGGCTGTAAGATGAAGGTACTTACAGCCTTTTTATTAGTTTTCAAAAATCCGAGAGGCTTAGTACTCCCAAAGATTCTGTTCAAAATTAAAGAGTTCTTCTTTGATGCGTTCCGACTCCAGCATAATATCAATGCCGGTGGCATATTCTGCGATACGCCGGTCGTACACGTTATCTATTTTGTAAATATAACTGCTGAAAAACCGTTTCCAGAAGAGGTCGTCGTAAGTCATTTTCGATGCGGAATTTTGGCGGTTGAATACTTCCGCTTTCGCAAAAACCGGACGGGCTTCCGCAAAATTTATCCAGAACAGTTCTTCATCACCGCGGTATTCACCTGCATCGGAATAACGTTGGCGTACGGGACAAACACCAATAATCCGGAAAATCATTTGTGAACGTTGTGCATCAAAAATCATATCTTCCTTGATACGGAAACGCTTCACTTCTGCAGAATTAAGTTTTTTTTGAATGATTGTATCGTACCAATCGTAGGGAGGATAAGGCCTTTGGAGTTGTTGTGTATCCGCCTTCTCGATTTTTTCCAGTAACCCCTTATAGGTCAACGGAACCGAGAAATCATCTCCCGGCGTTCCGGCTTCGTAGGCTGTGATTGTTCCTTCCTTTAACGCATCGATAATGACCGTCATAAAATTCTTCCAATTATTGTGCGGCACTTCCGGATAAAAGAACGACTGATTCATTTTTTGCTCCACGTCGATAATCCGCCATACCCTTTTCTCCCACATAACATCTGCCTGCCGGAGGTAAGGGTAAGCAATGGGTTTTTTCTCAGGCGTAGCTATTTTATCATAAGCTCCATCCCGGGGGGGCGTATTGGTTATTTGTTGGGCGGCAGCGCTTCCAACAAGCAATACCACTACAAATAAAACGAACAATTTCAGGGTTTTCATAATCACTTTTAATTCTTTTAACGGGTTGATAGGCTATTGTATTGTAAGCACTACGGAATTTAACTTTTGACTTCCTCCGGGACCGGTAGCAACAATGTCTTCAAACATCAGCTTTTGGCCTCTTTTTGCGTTAGAAATAATTTGCCGTATTTTATCGTTGAAGCGGTTCCCGCTTACTGGCTCTCCTTTAAAATCTCCTGCAACATTGGTTGAAAAATAGAAACTTGTCACTACAAAGTTTACATCGAACTCGAAATCCTGGGATGCTTTCGGAATAATGGCTCCTGAAGCCAAAAGTACTTCTTTGGAAACAGGCCCCCCGGTTGCATTGGCAATGTAAGCAACAGGTGGCGGAACTCTTTTTACACGGTATTCGCGCGAACCAAGGGATTTCGAACTACCGCCTAGGTTTGCAGATGCTGAAATGGATACTTTTCCAAGTTGGCTGACTTTTGCAACCCAGTCGGAACCTTCGCGGGCAATGCTTCCTCCTCCGGTAATCGCGGCTGAAATTTGTGATTTGGAAATACCGCCTGCCGAAATTTCGATCGGGTTATCCACACCAATGTACAAAACGTTCATTTTGGTTGCGGAAATGGTTGCAGAAGGTTGGGCAACCATGTATTCGACTTTAATCGGATAGCTTTTGAGCTCGCCGTCGGGCGCTTTTACATTTACCGAACCGGTTAACGAAACAGGTCCAGGTGTGGTCGCTACTGCGGTATATTTTGCAATACCCATGTTGCTAACCAGTCCGCGGCCGCCAAGATTTGCCGTAAATGTCGATTTGGTATCTTTTGCAGTTAAGAAAATATCTGCCTCAAAAGTTTCTCCGGTAAATACGTACTGACTCTTGGGTACGATGGTTGCATCCACTTGGTCGATTTTGAAGTCGGCAGCGGAGATCGAGTTTTGCAGTTCCATTACGGCATCCACTTCCAAATTGGAAACATCGGCAACCAGTTTATTCAAAATAACAACGTTAGCAGCCAAAATGGTGTGATAAAAGTTGTGTTGCTCCCAGTTTTGAGTTAGCCCGTCTTTGTCTTTATAGGGGCCTTTGGTATCTAATCCATGGCGGATTTTTCCACGGGAATTCTCGGGCAGCAAATCCATCACGGCCTGTTTGTAGGTATCAATTTTCTTTTTTAGTTCGCTTGACTTTCCACCCGATCCGTCTTGCGACATCCCAAAGAAGTAGTTGGTACATTCGTCGTACTTATCCTTAGCTTCTACTTGTGAAAGAGGAAGGGTTTTTGCTTCCTCAATGGTTTTTTTATCTTCTTTGGCAATGATCTCCCATTTCATTTGGGTGATATAGTCTTTGATTCCCTGGGATAGTTTTTGAACTTCTTGAGCCTTTGTCCAAAAGGGTCCGACTTTAGCCGGGTCGCGTTCATTGGCTTGCTCAAACTGCCGATATAATAAATCTGTTTTGCTGTTTAATGTCGCATTTGTAGTTTCCATGCTTTCATTTACGACAACAAATGAATTCAGGATTTCTACAGATACATTTAATGCCAGCAAAGCGGTAAGTACGAGGTACATCATACCTATCATCTTCTGCCGAGGCGTTTCTTTATATCCTGCCATAATTACTGTTTATGTTATATCAAAAAAAGATGATAGATGATTTTATTTTTGAGAATAATTCATTGCTGCCAGCATGTTACCGTATACCTGGTTCAATGCCGATACGCGTTTGGTTAAATTATCCACCTCTTCTTTGTATTTTGCCATGTTTGTAGAAGAATCAGACAAGTTCGACACAAAAGAATCTACGGTTTTACGAAGTTTTTCCGTAGCTTCCGTTTGTTGTGTTGCCGTATTCATTTGTAATTCGTAAAGGGCATTCAGGGCAGAAAGGTTTTTAGAAACTTTTTGTAGTTGTTCTTGATAGGAATTATGACTAGTTGCTGAGGAATCAAGCTTTTCAGCCGATTTGTTTATTAAGTCGATTGCTTTGTTGTAATTTTCGGCAAGTTTTCCGAATGTTTCAGATGCCGATGCAATGCTTGTATTGAATTTTTCGGTGGCAGCCATTTCTTTCTTGATGGATCCGGCAACTTCCGTATATGCCGTAGCTAAACTTCCGGCAGAGGAAGCTACGGTTTTCATGCTATTCGAAAAGTCGGTTGCCGAAGTAGCATCTTGATTTAAAATGTCGGAAACTTTTTTATAGGATCCGGAAAGTTCTTGAGCGGATTTACCTGCGTCGCTTACATTCTTTACAAATTGATCCGTAGCAAGTGCGGCGTTGGAAACGTTGCTGAGTTGTTTTACGTTTTCACTCATGGCGCGCATTCCTTGGCCAAGGCTTTCGATTAATTCAGGGCCAATTTTTGCTTTATCCAACATTTCATCCAATTCTTGCGTAACCGTTTTATTCGGAGCGCCAGCTTTTTTACGTCCGCCTGCTTTTATTTCTCCTTCAGAATGGTACATCCCGGATAGTTCCGGATATACTAAACTCCAATCGGGTTCAACATGAGGGGGTTCGAATGCGGAGAAGAAGAAAATAACAGCTTCGGTGATCAATCCAATAAATAACATTTGATTTGCCCCTTCGATGTGAACGATTTTGAAAAGGGCTCCAATGATTACTACTGATGCACCTAATCCGTAGAGCATCGACATAAATCTTTTGTACGGCTTACTGCTTAAAACGCTTAAAACGCTCATATCTGGTCAATTTTAAAAGGTAGTTACTATTTTTTATGGTTACTAATTATAAATTCTTGAAGCTTTTGACGGATTATCGTTTCGTTGACGGCCCATAAAGTCTTGCACGCAGCGGAAACCGATATAGCATTTTGCCGTGTCTTGGTATTCATAGTGGCGGGTAGTTACTTGGCAATAATAAGAAATATCTTTCCAAGATCCACCGCGGATTACTTTTCGTTTCAAGGAAATGGGATCGTCGTCTTTGGCATTATAAATATAGGAAGGATTCATGTCCCATGCATAGGAACTAACGGATTCGTCATAAGCGTCTCTACACCATTCGGATACGTTGCCGGCCATATCATACAAGCCGAAATCATTTGCCGGATAATGTCCAACCACTAACGGGAAGGCTCCGCCATCAGCTGCATAGTCTCCGCGCAACGGTTTGAAATTCGCCAAATAGCAACCCCGGTCATTGGTGGTATACGGTCCTCCCCATGGATACGGACTACGCGAATTTCCTCCACGAGCCGCCCATTCCCATTCTGCTTCGGTAGGTAAGCGGAATTCGGACGGTTCAGCCGTTTTTCTCTTTGTTTTGGCGCCTTCCAACAAACGGGTTCTCCAAATACAGAATGCATTGGCTTGTCTCCAGTTTACGCCGACAACCGGGTAATGGTCAAAAGCCGGATGTGAGAAATATTCTTTTGCTTTCGGCTCGTTGTAACTATACGCATAATCACTGATCCAGCAAAGCGTATCGGGGTACACATTGATTGTTTCTTTGTGTACAAAAACAGAACGGTCTTTCAAACCTTGCGTACGGTTTGCGAATGCAGCATTTTTTGAATCATGCTGGCCGCCTTCCCCGTCCTTTTTGGCCGCTTCCTGAAGGTCTACATAATAATACTCGTAAAATAATTTACGGGCATCGATATCTTTTTTGCGGAAATACCGCTCATGCTCGGGTACGTACATTTGATCCAACGTTTCAATCAAATCCGGATCTTTCCAATTCAATTTCGTTTCCCAGTTCAGGTAAGGAGGATCAAAAGTTTCGCCTGTTTTTGTGTTTTCACTGACGAGGAAATCATCGGGTCTTATATCTCCGGCCAACCTCCGGGCAATGGAGTCGCGAACCCAATAGACAAATTGCCGGTATTTGTTGTTTGTGATTTCTGCCTCATCCATCCAAAAAGCCGATATGGTGATGGTCCGTGGAGCATTTAATTGGGCATAGGTAATATCCTGATCTCCTGCTCCCATCACATAACTTCCCATAGGCACGTAGGCCATTTCATATGGGTCGGGCTGACTAAAACGTTCTCTGTTTTGAACGCCGGTTAATTGTCCGTTACCATTGTTCTGGCAACTACTAATGATAAGCATTGTCGCAAAAGACAAAAAAAGCAATTTTTTCATTTCAAAATATTTTATTTGCTTTCAAGTTAAGTTTGTGTAATTCAGTATGGCCGCGAAAGTAATTCGCTCCATTTGAGGGCTATATGTTTTATTTCAATGAACTAGCTTGGTAAAAAATAACGTCAAGTAGCTTTCTTTATTTTACAGGATACCAACATTTATATAAATTACTTGTCCAGAATTTAACTTTTTTTAATCCGCCGCAAATATAAAAAAAATAGAAACCTGGACAATATTATTATAAAAATCTTGTATTTCTGTATCCACTTTTTGTTTTTTCCCGTTCTATTTTAAACCGGTAACGAACCATTATTTCATGGCTTCCCGTCACTGCTACGCGAGACATTGGGATGTCGTACGAGTAACCGATGTCAAAGTCTTTAATCATCCAGCCAACCATCAAAGATGCCGACTCATTTAAACGGTAACCGACGCCTGTCCAAACTTTTTGGTTGATGGTAAGCATGGCATTGAAATCCACCTGAAGGCTGGAACCGTCTGTTGTCAAGAGTGCCGATGGAGTAACCATATAGGCCGGATTTCCTTTCCAGGGGAAACTGTAACCGCTGCCTAAAAAAAAGTGCCTTCTTAACTTGTAGTACGAGTTGTTTGTCCCTTCATTGTTCAGCGATTTTTCGGTTTCAAGCATTTGCGTGGACGAAAAGGAGGCATAAAAATTTTGTGCGTTGTAAAAAGCCCCGATGGAAAAATCAGTAAACATGATTCCTTTTGCAGTACCACTAGCTATGGATGGATCACCTTCATCCACCGGGATAAATTTCGAAAAGTCGGTACTTTTACTCAAAAAACTCACATTCGCACCGATTCCAAGTTTTCCGCTGCCAATGGGAAGATGGTAAGAGTATCCCAACCGGACGCCAACGTCTTTGAAAAAAGCCAATTGATCCTGAAGAATTGCCAGGCCGACACCGCCATGTAAAACCCGGATCGGAGAATCAAGGGTGACGGCCAAGGTCCTCGGTCTTACATTATTCCCATCTTCGTCTTTAAAACCGACCCATTGCTCCCGGTAGAGTCCCGTGACACAGATTGCATCTGATAAGCCGTAATGTCCCGGATTGATGAACGAATAATTGAACATGTTTTGGGTAAAATGGGGTTCTTGCTGCGCAAACAGGCTTTGTAATTTTCCGAGCGGGATTACGGAAAGAATGAAAAGAAATATTTTAAGACAAAGTACCCGTTGCCGCATAAATATCGCCAAAAGTAATTTTTGAAAAAAGTATAACATGTTTCGAACTCGCAAAAGTATTAATTGCAAACCAGATAAACAAGATAATTGAAAATAATGTTTTGAAATATTTTTTTTAATGATAATCCCTTCACACCATTTTCGAAGTGTAAAAATGCTTTGTATTTTTATCCAGATCCTTCGCTTAGGGTCTTTTTTTTTTGGATATTTGCAACCGATTCAAACTAATTCTTACTCGTTGGAAGCAAAATTTATAACTGTATTTTGACTTTACTTATTGTGTCCGATGGCTCCTTCCATTTTATTAAAGAGTGAAAAAATATTCTCAGCCCGCTGGTTTAGCGATTATTTGTTGGTCGTTGTAGGAACTTTTCTGATATCGTTGGGATATGTCCTGTTTGTAAACCCGAATAAAATTGTACCCGGCGGTATTTACGGCATTTCCATTGTGATTCACCATTTGTCGAAAGGAGTCTTTTCCTGGGCGCCCGAGGGATTGCCTTTGGGGATTACAGCGTTGTGTTTCAATATACCGCTTACAATTATCGGAACCCGGATCTTGGGACCCAAGTTCGGCGCCAAAACGGTAACTGCCTTTATTTTAACTTCCGTTTATGTCGATTTGATACAATATTATAATGGGGATACCCCTTTGGTAAAGGATGTGCTGGTCTCATGCATTTTCGGCGGATTATTGATTGGGTTGGGAGTGGCCATGACCTTCAAAGCCAAAGCCACAAGCGGCGGAAGCGATGTTATTGCCATGCTTTTGTCAAAATTCTTAAGCCGCCCGATCGGGCAAATGATGATGATTGTCGATGCTTGCATTGTAATTATCGGGTTTGTGGCTTTTGCCGACTGGCAGGTCCCTTTGTATAGCTGGATTACCATTTATGTGATGGGCAAGGTGATTGACACCGCTCTGCATGGCTTTTCATACGAAAAAACATTGTTTATCGTTTCCGAGAAGTATGAAGAAATCCGGGAGCGGTTGGTATACAAAATTCAGCGGGGCGGTACTTTTTTGCAAGGAGAAGGAATGTATAGCCAGGCGGAGAAAAAAATTATTTTTACGGTGGTATCGCCCCGCGAGCTTTCCATGTTGCAGGAATACATCCACGAAATTGATCCGGAAGCTTTTATTGCTGTGTTGGATTCTTATGAGATATTGGGCAAAGGATTTAAATCTCTGGCAACCAAAGTGGAAAAATAAAAAAACGCCAGCGCATACCATGCCAAGCTGTTTTTTTGTTATTGAATGGAGCAACAATAATTGAGTTTGATTGCAAAAAGCTCATGTTTTAAAAGAAGATGCAGGAAACAAATTATACCATAGCGCAAATTGCGGCGATTATTAAAGGAGACTTTAAAAAATCGGCAAATAAAGATTGCCGGATAACCAATCTGGTCACCGACAGCCGCAAAGTGGGATTGCAACTGGGCGATTTGTTTTTTGCGATAAAAACTTTCCGCAACGACGGAGCAAGATACCTCCTTGAAGCCTATCAAAAAGGAATCCGCAATTTTGTGGTGCAAACACAGCCTGAAATTTTATTCCCCTACGATGATGTGAATGTGCTGCGGGTCGACGATACGTTGGCTGCATTACAACATTTGGCCACTGTTCATCGCAAACAGTTTCAGATACCCGTTATCGGCATCACAGGGAGCAATGGTAAAACCATTGTGAAAGAATGGCTTTTTCAGATGCTGTGCCCGGTCAAAAAAGTGATTCGAAACCCCAAAAGTTACAATTCGCAAATCGGAGTACCCCTTTCTGTTTGGAAAATGGATGCCGGACATGAAATTGGAATTTTTGAGGCGGGAATTTCGCAACCTCATGAAATGCGAAACTTACAGCGGATCATTGAACCGACAATCGGGATTTTCACAAACATCGGACATGCTCATGACGAAGGATTTGAAAGCATGACGCAAAAAATTTCCGAGAAAATGCAACTTTTTTCGGATGTTGAAACCTTGATTTATTGTTCCGATCATCCATGGATCGCGGAATTCATCCAAAACGCGAAAAAAAAGATCCCTGTTTTTTCCTGGGGGTATTCTTTACAAAGCAACCTGCAACTGATTAAAGCCCATTTCAACGGAACAGAAACAATCCTTGATGCCCGGTTTAACGGAAGTCAAATTTCCATGAAAATTCCGTTTACCGACGAAGCTTCCGTTGAAAATGCAACGCATTGTTGGGCCACTTTGCTTTTGTTAGGCTTCTCGAATGATTTCATTTCCAGTCGGATGGCGGAACTCCAACCGATTGCAATGCGCCTTGAAATGAAAGAAGGGAAAAACAACTGCACCATTATAAATGACAGTTATAACAGCGATTTGGAATCTTTGGCTATTGCAATTGACCTGTTGAACCAACAAAATCAACACCCGAAAAAAACCATCATTTTAAGCGATATTTTCCAAAGCGGCCAACCGGATGAACTGCTTTACAACTATATCAACACCCTGTTGGTCAATAAAAAAATTGACCGCTTGATTGGTATTGGCGAAGCAATCAGCGGGCAACGCAGTTGTTTTTCCATGGAAAAATCCTTTTACGAATCAACCCAGGCTTTTTTGGATTCCCCCGCTTCGAATTCTTTTTTGAACGAAGCCGTTTTATTGAAAGGATCGCGCCGGTTTGAATTTGAGCGCATTTTTGAAGTGTTGCAACAAAAAACGCATGAAACGGTTCTGGAAATCGATCTGAATGCCTTGATCGCGAACCTCAATTATTACCATTCCCTGTTAAAGCCGGGAGTGAAAACCATGGTTTTGGTGAAAGCGTTCTCGTATGGAAGCGGAGGGTTTGAGATTGCCAACAAGTTACAATTTCACCGGGTGGATTATTTAGCGGTTGCCTATGCCGATGAAGGCGTTGAATTGCGGCAGTCCGGGATTACCATGCCCATTATGGTCATGAATCCTGATGAAGCAAGTTTTGAAAGCATGATAAAATACCGTCTGGAACCGGAAATATACAGCTTCCGCGTGTTGAAGTTGCTGGCGGATGTTTTAAAAAGGATTCCGCCCGAAGAAGGAGAATTCGGTATTCATTTAAAACTGGATACCGGAATGAAGCGGTTGGGATTCGAGCAAAAAGATTTACCGGGATTGCTGCCGGCGTTGAAAAATATTCCGCAACTTCGCATCCAATCGGTTTTTTCGCATCTGGCTGCAGCCGATAATCCCGAACGGGATGAATTTACGCGTCATCAAATCAGGTTGTTTACGCAAATGGCCGGGACCCTTTGCAGCGAATTCGATTACAAAATCCTTTGTCACATTGCCAATACGGCCGGAGCCAGCCGTTTTCCGGAAGCACAATGGGATATGATCCGTTTGGGAATCGGCCTTTATGGTGTAGCGCCACTGGAAAAAGAACAGGAACAACTGCAAAACGTGAGTACGTTGCGCACCATCATTTCCCAAATAAAGCAAATTGACATCGGAGAAACGGTTGGATACAACCAGGCTTGGAAAGCTACGCGCAAAACAACAGTAGCTACCTTGCCGGTTGGCTATGCCGACGGATTGAACCGTCGTCTGAGTAACGAAAGAGGTCATGTGTGGATCCATGGGCAATTGGTTCCCTTTATCGGAAATGTTTGCATGGACATGTGCATGGTGGATATCACGGGCGTACCCGCAAACGAAGGGGACCCGGTGATTGTTTTCGGGAAAGAATTGCCGGTCCAAAAAATGGCGGAAGCGTTGCAAACCATTCCATACGAGATTTTAACCGGAATTTCCCGGCGGGTGAAGCGGGTGTATTTCGAAGAATAAAAACAGGCAAAAAACTTGAAAACCGCCTTGTAGACGGGTTGGTTTTATAATATTTCTAAAAACCAAACTAATACAAAAGAAACGAAGTTATAAAAATCAAATAAAAATTTATGTGTGGGATTGTCGGATACATTGGAGAAAAGCAAGCATCTCCCATTTTGCTTAAAGGATTGAAACGTTTGGAATACCGCGGATACGACAGTGCCGGGATTGCCGTGTTGAATTCGGAACTGAAAGTATTTAAAAAAGCCGGAAAGGTGGCGGATCTGGAAAAAATTCTTTCCAATGTAGATGTGTCGGGAACCTTGGGAATCGGTCATACGCGTTGGGCAACCCACGGCTTGCCGAACGACACAAATGCGCACCCACATACCTCCATGTCGGGGCGCTTGGTGCTGATTCACAACGGAATCATTGAAAATTACAATTCCTTAAAAGAAGAATTGCGCAAGCGCGGCTATACCTTTTACTCCGAAACTGATACCGAAGTGCTGGTAAATCTCATCGAAGATGCGTTGATCCAAAATAATACCACCATCGAGAATGCCGTCCGTATCGCATTGAACAAAGTGGTTGGAGCTTATGCCATTGCCTTGCTCGACAACCAGCAACCGAATCTGTTGGTTGCTGCGCGGAAAAGCAGCCCGTTGGTGATCGGCCTGGGCGAAAATGAATTTTTTGTGGCCTCCGATGCTTCCTCCATTATTGAATACACGCGAAATGTCATTTATCTGGACGATAACGAATACGTGGTTCTGGACCGCAAAGGAACGTACGAAATAAAGGATTTAAGCAATGTCCCGGTAAACCACTACATTCAGAAACTGGACATGGATTTGGAAAAAATCGAAAAAGGCGGCTTTCCCCATTTCATGTTAAAGGAAATTTACGAACAACCCCGCGCTTTGATAGATGCTTTGCGTGGGCGTTTTAATGCTTCCCAGAACTGGATTAATCTGGGCGCTTTCCGGGAATACGAATCTAAAATGACCCAAGCCAAACGCTATTTGATTACCGCTTGCGGAACTTCGTGGCATGCCGGTTTGGTCGGCGAATACTTGATCGAGGATTTGGCACGTATTCCGGTGGAAGTGGAGTATGCCTCCGAATTTCGCTACCGGAATCCGGTAATTCAATCCGGTGACGTTTTGCTGGCCATATCCCAATCGGGCGAAACAGCCGATACTTTGGCTGCTATGGAATTGGCAAAAAAGAATCATGCCTTTATTTACGGAGTTTGCAACGTAATCGGTTCCTCCATTGCCCGTATGGCAAATGCAGGATCCTATACTCATGCCGGTCCGGAAATCGGGGTTGCATCGACCAAAGCGTTTACCACCCAAGTCGCCGTTCTTTCGTTGATTGCTTTGGAAACCGCGTTGAAAAAAGGTACGCTCTCCAACAACAAGCTACACCAAATTCTTTGTGAATTGGAACAAATTCCGCAAAAAATGGAAAAAGCCCTTCAAACCAATGAAGTAGTGAAACAAATTGCCAAACTGTATAAAGACGTTTCGAATTTCCTTTATTTGGGGCGCGGGTACAATTTCCCCGTGGCATTGGAAGGCGCTTTGAAACTGAAAGAAATTTCCTACATCCATGCCGAAGGCTATCCTGCCGCTGAAATGAAACACGGCCCCATTGCACTCATCGATGAGTACATGCCCGTTGTCGTCTTGGCAACCAACCAAAGCGCTTACGAAAAAATCGTATCCAACATCCAGGAAGTAAAAGCACGCAAAGGGAAAGTAATTGCCGTGGTCAACGAAGGCGATACAACCATTGCCAACATTGCTGACCACGTGATTGAAATTCCGGAAACAGAAGAAATATTGACGCCTCTTTTAACCGTAATTCCGCTTCAATTGCTTTCGTACCATATGGCGGTTATGCGCGGGTGCAATGTAGACCAACCCCGCAATCTGGCCAAATCAGTGACGGTGGAATAACTTAAAAAAGATCATTCCTGTAGAACACCTCTTGTGTACGGAAACTCTACAAGGAATGATTTAGGTTTTCTCTACCAGAAGAAGAAAATATTTGATTATTTCTTAACAAATTTCAACGTATTCGATTCTTTTCCATCCACTTTTAAGAAATAAATTCCTTTTGAAAGGTTCTGCAAATCCAATATTTCGGAATTCTGAATACTCCCTTGTATAACTTTTTGCCCAGTTACATTGTAAACCGTATAAATTACCGGCAACAATTCGCTTACTTTTATATGCAACTCGGTTGTAGCAGGATTCGGATAAAGTTGAACGTTTAAACCAGGAACAGGTTTTTGTGAAATACCGACCGGAAAATCATCTAAAAAGACCGGATAGGATTCGGTTTTTTCCGGCTCGTAAACGACTAAAAAAACCGTATCGTTTTTGCTGAGCGTAGCAGTTATCGGGAAACTTTGTGAGCCGGAATTAAATGCAGCCGAGGCTTGTTTTCGTACCTTTAAGTTGTTATGAAGTTTGAAAAGCACTATGCTGTCAGCCGGATTGCACAACTCAAAATCCAAATTACTCCCGTTTTTGGTCACGTTTGTTACGGGTGCACTTTCCCATTGGAAATAGGGATACGATTTTCCATTCCAAATAGCCCACATATTGGCAGAGGGAGAAAAATTCCAACCGGTGAACGTAGATTTTTGCATCATTTGGTCGGTCGGCTTACCCATTACTCCGCTTGCAGAACTTTGGTTCCCTACTCCATCGTAATTGCAGAAATCGTAATCAAAATAGTTTTTGTTTAATTGAATTCGGGCCCCATCCTTATATCCTAATATGCCTCCGACGCCATACAGTCCGGGATTATAACAATCAATACTCATGGATGAATAATTATTTTCTATATAAAATGTAACCTCGGATGAGTAGGTATGTTCTGCAAAACCGACAATCCCGCCACTATAATCGAATCCCTTCAAAAATGAAGTTGAATAACATCGCTCGATGTAAAAATAGCCTGACATGGGAGGTGTATAGTCAGCATCAACACGGCCGATAATTCCTCCGACATAAACACTTCCTTCAATATTTCCTCCGTTGCTACAGGTGGAGAGATCCAAATCACCACCACTGACGAAACCGATAATGCCGCCGGTAGCACCATTATATAAAATTGCTTTTGACAAAATACTACCACTGTTTGAACAACCATCAATCGTTAGACCGCAGCGGTAACTTGCATGTCCTGTTCCGCAAATTCCACCTGTATGCACTTTTACTTTATTTCCTATAATATTAGCTGCATTGATACACGAGAATAGCATGATATCGGATGTGCCCCCAGCGTAATTAGTAGATTCGATGGCACCAACAATTCCTCCAACACAGGAGCTTCCTTCTACAAACCCATTGTTAAAGCATTCATAAATTGTGATCTTGGCGTAACCGCTTTCTGGTTGTGGAGCATTGTAATAGCCTCCGTAAGCTTCGCCATACCCAATAATCCCCCCAGTATAAGCTGTTTCTCCGCTTCCTCCAACAATATGCACTGCGTTTGAACAACCCTGAATCCATACACTCCCCCAACCTTTTTGCTGATAACAATAACTGTATCCGACAATACCACCGGTATAGCTAACACTTTCGGTGCCACTGATATTCGCTCCGTTGGTAATCAGGCTACCGGTTAAACGGATATTTGCTATAACCGCTCCGGTATAAATATGGCCGAACAATCCGGCTGAAATGGCTGTTGGACGGTCAATACGCATACCGCTGATTGTATGGCGATTTCCGTCAAAATTCCCACAGAATGGCCTGTTGTCGGAATCAGAATTATAATACCCGATCGGATTCCAACCTTCCTGCGGGCTGTTGGCATCAATCCATGACGTCAGGTCAATATCCTGGGTTATCAGGAAATACGTATCTGCATATGCATTTCCGTTATTAACGTTGGCTGCTAGAGAGGCTAAATGCACAGCCGTACTGATTTGGTAAGGATTCCCTTGGCTTCCGTCGCCTCCGCCAAACTGGGCATAGGTAGTAAAATTGCTTAGTAAGAATGTGAAAAGAATCGTAAAAAGGTAGCTTGTTTTCATTTGGATTGGTTTGTTAAATGATTGATTTTTATGGAAATATGATTTTTGTGATTTTGAAAAAATTAGACAGAAGGATCATTCAAACAAAGTTTTGTTATTCATTTGATTATTAATTGAGCGATATTCAAAGCAAAGTACTGGAAAAATTCCGAGATTTTTGATTTGATGAAGAAAAAATCGAAAAGAACGCCTTAATTCATGTCGATTGTGCTGATAAACAATATTTTATTAAAAATCTTGCTTGTCGTCGCAAGCAAAGAAAAAAGCCTGAAAACACTTTCGCTTTCAGGCCCAAACCGTATTAGATTATTTTTTCCTATTCCGTGAGATACCCTTTGGTTTTTGCAAAAGCAAGGATGGATGTGTTGATGGCATTGCCCAAATCGTCCTGATCCGGATTCTTTTTTAATTCGGCATCGATATAAGCCTGACGTTTAGCGGCCAATTCCGAGATTTCCTTTTGAACCTCTTCGCGTTCCTTTGATTTCTCCTGAACATATTGCTCGATTTCTTTATCCGATTTTCCTTGCAACTCTTTGGGCAGGGATTTTTTATCCATTTTCGAAACAGCGCCCGCATCCTCTTTCACCTTATCCACCAGATCCCACGAATCGTTTTTGTAAACGGCTTTCGATTTGCTCACCACCCGCTCAGTGTAGTTCGACTTGGAAATAGACTTCGCATTTTCATCCTGAACCGCTTGATTGGCTTGCTTTTCATAACCCCGTTCGCCATAGCTGACATAGGTTTTGTTCAAACGCTCGTTGCAGCGGTAAATCTGATCGTCGTAAGGCGTTGCAATGTAGCGTACTTTGGCGTCGGAATCAATGTTGAAATACTTGCCCTGAGCCCGGTCGGCGCCGTCTTTCCAAAATTCCCGGATTCCCATTTCGTGGTTTCCGCAATAGATGGTATTTACATAAACCCCTTTTTCGAGCGCATTACGGATCGACGTTTTGTAGCTGACATTCCCTTGGTCGAAACTTTCGTTGCCCGCAATGTAAATCAGTTTCATATCCACTTTGCCGTCTTTCCATTTCAATTCTTGAAGCGCATCCCTGATAACGGCGCCGCAGTATTCGCTTCCCCCATTGGTTCGCAACGAGAACAATTTTTCGGAAATCAAATCCAGGTCCGTTGTAAAAGGCGCTACCTGGCGGATGTACCCCGTCTTTTGCGAAAGCCAGTCGTTCCCATATTCATACAGCGCAATCTCGATTGTCGGATTTTTTCCTTGATACTTTAAGGTGGTCAGGGTATTTACGATATTCCAAAGGCGCGATTTGGCTTGATCGATCAATCCATCCATACTGTTTGAAGTATCCAGTAAAAGCGCCAATTGAATACAAGTTTCGTCGGCGGGTTGCGATACGGGCGGTTCAACTACTTCTGCGGGCTTGTTGCTTGCACTTCCCGCTTGGCAAGCCGTAAAAAAGAATAAAATGCTGAGGGTGGTGATGAAGGTTTTCATGATACTTGTTTTTTGATGATGAAGCAAAAGTAACCTGCCGGAAACAGTATTTTTTACAAGAATGGGTGAAGCCTCTTTTTGACTTGGTGAAAAGGATAGCGTACTGTTTTAAAAATGATTTACTTTGTTGTATCAAAAAAGAACAAATTGGAGATGACTCTTTAAGGTGAAAGGTGCTGATTCACAGCTTCTAGTAAGTTGTTCTTTAAAAAATTATCGAAAATGAAACGCTTTGTTTACCTCTTTTTCCTTTTGATTGTGAGTGGGTCTGTGCTGGCCCAAAAGGGGAGCGATACGGGTAGCGTATACCAAATGGACAAAAAGAGCAGCAATAGCATTCAAAGTGCAACCAAAAAACTTTCCAAATCGCTGGAAACCGATGCCGGAAGCCTGAAAGTAGCTGAGAATTATGAGGATTTGGCCAAAGAGTTGGCAAATAGAGGCGAATATCAAAAAGCGGAAGATTATTTGAATAAAGCCAAGCAAATTTATCTTTCGAAAAACAAAACAAGCAAGGTATCGAAGCTGAACCGCGAGATCGCCAAATTGCAGGAAGCCCAAAAAAACTACAAAGGCGCAATCCTGCATTACGAGGAAGCGGAAAAAGCAACCTCCGACGAAGTGTTGAAACAGGTAAACCAAAACGATGCCAATCGCCTGCGGAATGTAAATAATCCCGTTTCACAGGAAAGCTATATCAAGGACAACATCCAACTCTTGGAAAACACCAAGGCTGTGGACGACAAGGCGGATGCCTACAAGCAAATGGCCGAAACCAAAATGAAATTGAACGAAAGCGAGGCGGCGGTTAAAAACTATGAGAAAGCGGTGAATACTTTGAATTCCCGGCAAGCAGAGGATTTTCAAGTAAAACGCGATTTGGCCGAAGCCTACCTTGCTTCACCGCAGGCTGAAAAAGGAATTGAAACTTTGCAAGAAGTTTATCGGCAGGCATTAGCTGATAATCAAACACTCGAAGCCAAAAAAAGTGTGGAATTGCTTGCCGGTGCTTTTCAAAAAGAAGGCAAAACCCAAAAAGCCGTTGAGCTTTACCGCGATTTTTTAAGTCATTTGGAATTACTGATTCAAGCCGACAGTTCGCTGGTGGATATAAAATGGTTTCAAGCCACCGAAGAAAAAATTATTCGTTTGGAAAAAGAACGGGTTCTGAAAGACGAATTGATCCGCAAAAAAAATGTTTTCAATTATGCGCTGATCGGTTTTATCGCCTTGATGTTGCTGTTGCTCATGCTAATTGTCCGAGCATTGATTTCCATCAAAAATAAAAACCGGAAAATCGCTTTGCAGTCGTTGCGGCGTGAAATGAACCCTCATTTTATTTTCAACAGTTTAAATAGCGTCAATCAATTTATTGCCCGCAACAATGAATTGGAAGCCAATAAATACTTAACCTCTTATTCGCGTTTGATGCGCAATGTGATGGAAAACTCGAGCAAAGATTTTGTCAAGTTGAGCAACGAAATCGAACAGATGCGGGAGTATTTGGATTTGGAACATTTGCGCTTTAGCGATCAATTTGATTACAAAATACAGATAGACGAAACCTTGGATCCCGAATCCGTTTTTATTCCCAACATGTTGATCCAACCGCATTTGGAGAATGCCATTTGGCACGGATTGCGGTACAAAGAAGCCAAGGGATGCTTGCATTTGAGTTTTCAAAAAAAGGGGAATAAATTGATTGTAAAAATTGAGGATAACGGAATCGGGCGGATTCAAAGCCAGGCCTTGAAAACAGAACACCAGAAAGTTCACCGCTCGCGCGGCTTGACCAACATCAACGAACGCATCAAATTGCTGAACGAATTGTACAAACTGAATATCGAATTGAAAATTTCCGATCAACAAAGCCCCGAGTCTGGGGTGGTCGTCGAACTGAAAATTCCTTTAACCAACCGAAACCAGACTTAATATGTTGCAGCAAATACGCAGTGTGATTGTCGAAGACGAACCGGCGGCCCGCGAAGTGTTGAAAAATTATCTGGCAAAATATTGTCCCCAGATACTGTTGGTGGGCGAAGCCGGAAATTTTAAGGAAGCGGTTCCGCTTTTACACGAATTGTCACCCCAATTGGTGTTTTTGGATGTGGAAATGCCTTTCGGCAATGCATTCGATGTATTGGACGCTTGCAAAGAACTGCCGTTCGAAACCATTTTTGTTACCGCCTTTTCGGAATACTCTCTAAAAGCCTTGAACCTGAGCGCGGCCTATTACCTGTTAAAGCCCATCAGTATTGAAGAACTGATTATGGCGGTAAACAAAGTGCAGCAACATATTTTACGCAACGAAGCCTTTAACCGTAACCAAATTATTATCGATAACTTCCGGGAAGAACGCATCGAAAAGCGTCAAATCATTCTACCTACATTGGAAGGCTTTGAAGTGGTCAAAATGGAGGAAATCATCCGCCTGCAAGGCAACGGCAATTTCACGGATTTGTATCTGACCAACGGGAGCCGGAAAATGGTCTGCCGTTTTCTGAAACATTTTGCCGAAATTCTTCCGTATCCTTTTGTGCGGGTACACAAATCGCATATTATTAATGTGAACCATGTAAAATCGTACCACAAAGGAACCGGAGGTTATGTCACGCTTACCGACAAATCGGAAGTGGACATTTCACCCAGTTACAAAGACGGATTTCTGCGGATTTTTAAACAATAAATCTCTCCTATTGAATGACAATCTTTTTTGAAACGCTCATTTGATTATTGGAAATATTGACAAAGTAAAAACCTTTGGGAAGCTGGGTCAAATCGATGGAGCCATCCGAAAAATCCTTTTGATGATAAACTTTTACTCCCGAACCGTTGTAAACGGCTACACTATAGCGGCTTGTTAATCCGGTGGTTAGTTCGAATTTCCCATTTGATGGGTTGGGAGCAATTTGAATGCTGTTAAACGGAAGATCCTCTATACGATTTGGAATGCAGGCCATTTCCGAAAAGTCGCTTTCGCCTCCAGGGTAAATGGCCGTAACCTGATAACAAACGGCATCGCCCGATGGTACAGCCACATCAATATATTGAACCGCAGTAAGAGGTAGTGAATTAAGTTTTACGCTATTTCGGTAGATGTTGTATCCCCAAAAATAATTGGTAACAGCTTTCCAAGTGATCGTTGCCGTACGGTTTTGCGTGTTGAAACTTAAAATCTTTACATTCGTAGGGGCAGCCTGTGAAGGAGCTGGAGCAAATGAGACGGCAATATCATCGATGAAAATTCTTTTCGGATAATATGCACCGGGAGTTTCGCCGGAACATTCGACTCGAATCCGCAATTGTACAAATGGTTTTCCGATATAGTTATTTAATGAAACCTTACAAGGAGTCCAGGTTGTGAAAGGGTGTCTTACATCGACTTCAAAGAGGGTGTTCCAAACCTTTCGATCAGTCGTAATTTCAACAACCGCTTTAGGAGCTCTCCAATAACTCTGAAGATTTCCTTTCAAATAAAAAGAAAGAGAAATATGGGTCGTTGTATCGGGAATCGAAAACCAATTTAACTCGGCAATCGTCAAATAATTTTCTGAGTCGGCGGTATTTCGGCTATTTGCAAACGAATAACTTCCCGAATATTTGTTTATGGTTGTTCTTTCCCACCCCGGATTCAAACGCCATTCATTATTATTTAGCTCAAAATCATTGAAGTAGGGTAATGCTAACGGATTGGAAGCCGCCACCGTATCACGGTTTGATTCGGCGCTTTCTTCCAAACTTCCTTGTCGCAGGCCTTTTACATAATATTGGTATTCAACCCCATTGATTACTTGGGTGTCGATATACAACGTATCCGTAGTTTCCACTAAAAGCTGATTATCGCGAAAGAGTTTATATTTTGCGGTCTCAGGGGCTTTGTCCCAGCTTACGGTAATTTTTCCGTTGCCTGGAACGGCGCTTAAGTGCTGTGGAGCCAACCAGCCGTTTGCCAATTCGGCTACAGCGGCCAAAGTCGCTTTCGTAAATCCTTGTGCTAATTCCAGGCTATTAACACCACTGCCCAAGGTATCACAAGCTTTGTGGTAACAAGGATTGTGATATTCAATATCACCAATATACAAAGCCGGATACTCATACATGTTAAAAGGCATATGATCACCCCCATACGAATCGCCTGTCGAAAACCGGCCTGTGGGAATCGTTGGCACATAAATGTTGGCAACCGTTTTGTAATATTCAAACAAGCGGTCGGAAATGTAAGAGGAGCCGGAATACATGGCTAATGAGCCAACCGTGGTTGGGAAAAATCCAATCATATCCAAGTTGAAGCCAGCCAAAATCTTCCTGTTTTTACTTGCACAATCCATCACAAAAGGCAGGCTTCCATCCATCCAGCTTTCTTCCGCGTTAAACGGCACATATACGATGGATCGTTTAAACTGGTACTGACTTAAAATGCGGGCGATTTCCAACACTCCGGAAGTACCGGACGCATTGTCGTCGGCGCCCGGTCCGTCAGGATGATCGTAATGGGAGGTGACAAAAATATATTCATCCGGGAATTCGGTACCCCGTTGAACAGCCACTACATTGCCGGCAGCAAATGTATCCGATACACACTGTTTGATTTGAGCACATTGACCATACCAAAAGATTCCACTGTTGCAAGGAAAGTGGTGAATGGAAACATCCAACCCCATGGTTTCAAATTGATCGACCAGCCAGTTTTGAGTTTGCAAAGCCTGCGGATCGGCAGATCCCCGGCAGCCCAAATTCTGCATCCAACGAATTTTAGCTTCCAGGTTGGGAATGGAAACCTGATTCACAAGGGCTTGGATAGCCGGATTGGCTTGAGTAACCTTCGGATAGGTTTGGGTACGGTTTCCGTCGTTGTCGATAATTTGAGCTTGCAACGTAACGGTTATCAACAATGCAAAAAACAGTAAATTTTTTTTCATAACTACTTAACACTAAAATGCTCCATGTAAAAGTAGTGTAAAAATCCAATTTTCCAATTAAGTAATGAGAGAAAATATTCAAACATTGAATCTTGCTTGTTTTTACATACGGAGCATCGGAATCTCGTTTTAGAAAAAACAAACTCCTTTCCGAGCGCAAACAAGTTGATTCGGAAAGGATATAAAAGAAAAGGGTTTGTTTAGCGGAATACGCCGTTTTTCTTATGCGAAGGAATTAGAACTACAAATGACAAAAGGAAATTTCTTTTGGTGTAGAAAAATTTTTGCTGATGTTCGCAGGATTAAAAGTTCAAATTCTGGTAAAACCTTTCCAACGTTGCCATTAACTTTGGCGTATTGTGCTTTTCGAAAATCAGCTTTTTGGCGTTTTCCCCCAGCGAAATGCGAAGTTTTTCATCGGAAATCAGGCATTCCATTGCCTCGATAAATTCAACGGCGCTATCGGCAATCAGGATATTTTCCCCATTTGTATATTGGATTCCTTCCGCTCCGATGGAAGTCGTAATAATCGGTTTTCCGATGGCCATCCCTTCAATGATTTTAACACGGATTCCGCTTCCGGAAAGCAATGGAACCACCATAATATGGTGGGATTGCATATACGCCCAAGCATCCGGAACTTCTCCATCCACGACCACATTGAGGAAAGACGATTGGGTAAGCCATGCCGGGATTTCACGTCCTGCCAGATGAAGGATAACTGCGGGATTCCGCTTGGAAAAATCCGGCCAAACAGCTTTCAAAAACCAACTGATTCCTTCCAGGTTGGGTTGCCAGTTCATGGAACCCAAATGAAACAAAGTCGGATTTTCCGGCAAAGCAGCGGGCCGTTCTGGTATTTTATCCGGTTGAATGCCAAAAGGAATCACGACCAATGGTGTTTTAGGCGCATGGCTTTTGATAATCATCTCATCCACAGGTGTAATACAAGCAATTCCGTCCACTTGACGGTACGTTTGTATTTCAAACCGTTTCAAAGTACGGCAAAGGTGCTTGAGGTATGATTTTTTCAAAGGATTTTTACAATTTTGGGCAATCCGTTCCCAAATCAGATATTCCACGTTGTGGGCGCGCAACACTACTTTTGCCCGGCTGTACTTTCGGATCGTATCCAAATAGCAAGCCATGGAAAGGTATTCAAGTTGGACAATATCAAAGGTCTCGTTTTTCAGAATCCGGATCAATTGATTTTCCAACGCTTTGGTTTTGAAGCGGGTGATATGAAGCGATTTCCGGGAAAACAAATTAAAGAAAGCCGTCACCGGATTGATGGAGAGGTTAACGGGAACCAATTCGATATTTGTCCTTTCCTGAAAACTCTTCGGAAGGTGATTGGGATCCACCCAGCTTTTGTTGGTGTTGGCGGCCAGAATTTTTAATTCATGCCCTGCATCCAGCAGCCCGTTGATCATGAAATACATTCCGATGGAACCTCCTTCGTTGGCAGGCCAGGGCGATTTATTGCAAAGCAGGAGGATCTTCATGGGGTTTAGATTTCTTTTTGAAAACAGAGATTGCTTTGCGAATATACCGGTTGTAAATGTCCGAATCCATGATCGGCGAGTCGGTCGATGCTTTGTAAGTCAGAAAAATACCGACAAATAAAAACAAAGTAGTCGGAATCCACATTCCTTCCCAAACCGGAACATTTCCGGTACGCACAATTTTTTCTCCGGTAAACGACAGGGTATGGTACAAAACAAACAAAAGTACCGATACGACTAAAGGCATCCCCAGTCCCCCTTTGCGAATAATCGTTCCCAAAGGGGCACCCAACATAAACAGGGCTAAACAGGCTAGCGCCAGCGTCAGTTTCCGGTGCCACTCGATTTCATGTTTTGCGCGAAATTCGCGTTGTTCCTTGATGGAGGTTTTATTAAACTCGACATTGGATTTTGTTTGCCGGAGGATTTCCAGTGCACTGTTCACATAAGCCAGTTTTGTGGCATTGGGGATGCTATCCGGGAACACCACCATACTTTTCGCTGTATCCAGTTTGAATAAGCTGTCGTTGCATACTTTTGAACTCAAACAACGGAACGAACCGCTCAACATGGTGCGGGTATCCTCCACCCGTTTCTGGATATTTGAAGTTAAAGAATCGATGTTGTGCTTCAACCTTTTTTGGTTCAACATGCGATAGTTGTTCCGAAACATATCTTGGTCCGTACGCGAAAACTTAAATTGGGATAAATCGAAGCGAATGGTTTGCTCGGAAAAACTGGTTCGCTGGAATCCCCGTTTTGGGTTGTTGTTATCCAGTTCTTCGTAATTGATTCCATTAAAAAGGTTGAGGATCAGAAAATTATTGTCGCTGCTTTGGGCCATTTTGGCCGAATCGGCAAGCGTTAATTTTTTGTTTCCCGAAATCCCCATGTGATCATAGATCATAACCCCATAAAGCAGATCCTTTTTCTTTTTATCCACCTTAATAACATATCCGTCCATCCCCGAATAGAAGATGCCTTCGGGGATATTAAAAACCAGTTTTTTTTCGCGCACATCCCATAAAATAGACCGGGATTTCAATTCGCAAAGCGGAAGGACGATGTTGGAATAGAAAAATGTGCCGACACAAACGAAAAAGATCACCACAAAAAGAGGGAGCATCATTTTTTGCATGGAAATACCGGCAGCCTTCATGGCAACCAATTCGTAGCGTTCTCCCAAATTCCCAAACATCATTAACGACGAAAGCAAAAGCGATAACGGTAATGCCATGGGGACAAAAGTCAGCGATATGTAAAAAAACAATTGCCCCAGTACGCTCCAATCCAGTCCTTTTCCTACCAATTCGTCGACCCATTTCCATATAAATTGCATAAAAAGCACGAATAAGGAAATGAAAAAGGTGGCAACCCAAGGCCCCAGAAATGAACGTAATAAGTAAGAATACAGCTTCCTCACGGAGAGTAATTTTGATGCAACAAAGGTAATTTTTTTCCGGTAAAAAAAGAAAGCAGGCGAACACTCCCTACTCTGGCTGCTTTCTGGAAACAGATAAAATAATGGACCTTTTTGAATAATGAAACCGGATCAGGCTTATCCATCCGGCAAAAATTCCAATGTACTACGATATTGTGATGACAGGCGCTACACAACATAATTTCCCGTTTTTCAAAACAAAAACACGGAATATTTCTGCCCGATTCGAACTCGAATAACTACTTTTGTGCATGCACATGGAAATGGATATTCTTATTCAAAGGGCTTTAAATCAGGAATTTCTTTCTCTTGAAGAAGGAACTTATCTGTATAAAAATGCACCTACATCACTTTTGATGTTTGCGGGGAATGAACTGCGTAAAAAATTGCATCCGCATGGGCTTGTGACCTGGATTATTGACCGCAATGTGAATTATACCAATGTTTGTGTGTCGGGATGCAAGTTTTGTAATTTTTTTCGGGCCAAAAATCATCAGGAGGCTTATGTAACTTCATCAAATGAGTACCGGCAAAAAATTGAGGAATTGTTTGCGGCCGGAGGCAACCAATTTTTGTTGCAAGGAGGCATGCATCCCGAATTTGGCTTACAATTTTACACAGAGTTGTTTAAAAATCTCAAATCCATCCATCCCAACCTCAGACTCCATGCGTTGGGGCCTCCCGAAATCGTACATATTGCAAAATTAGACCGGATCAATTACCGGAAAGTACTTGAGGAATTAGTAAAAGCGGGTTTGGACAGTTTGCCCGGAGCAGGAGCGGAAATTCTGGTAGATCGTGTTCGGAAGGAAATTTCACCCAATAAGTGTACAACGCAGGAATGGTTGGATGTCATGCGCGAAGCGCACAAACTCAACATCACCACTTCGGCTACCATGATGTGCGGGCATGTAGAAACTGCTGAAGAACGAATGGAACACTTGATCCGGCTACGCGAAGTACAATCCGAAAAACCGGAAGGCTCCAAAGGATTTATAAGCTTTATTCCATGGCCTTTTCAAGGCGAGAATACAGTTTTGAGCAAGCGATATCCAATACGAACATTGTCGGCAGAGGCTTATATCCGGTTGATTGCCATATCCCGTATCCTGCTTCCGAATATTCCGAACATACAGGCGTCTTGGCTTACGGTTGGAAAAGAGACCGGCCAATTGTGCCTTCATAGTGGCGCCAACGATTTTGGTTCCATCATGATCGAAGAAAATGTAGTTTCGGCTGCCGGCGCCAATCACAAATTTGACCAAACCGGAATCCGGAAAGCCATTGAAGAAGCAGGCTTTAAGCCGCAGCAGCGAGATCAGCAGTTTGAGTATTGTGGATCCTGTTTTTGCAGCGCAATTGAAAATTAGCTTTTAACGCCTGAGAAGAAATGCTGATGGTTTTTGGGAAACCAACTTCGAGGGTTGAGTTTGCTTCTATCATGTTTTTTTAATATAAATAAAACTTGCTGGGAAAATCGTATTTTTGCAAACTTTTATCAACCTCAGGCAATTGACAAAATTTTCCGTTTTTGATGAAACGCATCACCTTCTTACAAATAATTATATTTCAACAAAATAACAATGTATTCATTTTTTGAAGGAAATCTTGTCGGACTCACTCCGGCAACTGCAGTGGTTGAATGCCATGGAGTGGGTTATTTATTACAAATTTCTTTACAAACATACAGCCAGATTAAAGGAAGCCAACAGTGCAAGTTGCATACGCACCTTGTTGTGCGTGAAGACGCATTGATCCTGTTTGGTTTTGCAGACGAATCCGAACGCCATGTTTTTCAACAATTGATCACCGTTTCGGGCGTGGGCCCCAATACGGCACGATTGATCTTATCGTCGTTGACATCTTCGGAAGTAATCGATGCCATTATTGGTGAAAATATATACGTTTTACAAGCCGTAAAAGGCATCGGGGCCAAGTCGGCCCAACGCATCATTGTGGATTTAAAAGACAAAATAAACCGGGAGGATTTGAGCAAAGAATTTTTTGTCCCAAAACACAATACAGAAAAGAATGAGGCGTTATCTGCTTTAGTTATGTTAGGCTTTCAAAAAAATGCGGCGAACAAAGCCCTTGATAAAGTAATCGAAACCGATGGCGCCAATTTATCGGTCGATAAACTGATCAAAGCGGCTTTGAAGCTTTTATAACTTTTATATTCAGAAAGAAACCATTAGCGGAACCCTTTACAGCAGATTTCTTCTTAATGTGTAAGTAAAAACAAAAATCGATTGAATCAGGTTACAAAATACACTTCCAGGATTTCTTTAGTGGCTTTGGTTGTCTTCACAACTGTGGGCATAGCTTTCAGTTTCGGTTCTTCATTAGGAAAACAGGAAACAGGGTACTCGGCAGCAGTTCCACCTCCCGGAGATGATACAACGACTGTTTTCCCAATTCCTCAAACTACCAATCCCTATGACCCCAAACCTACGGGGGGCTTGTATATGAAGGATCCTCCGAATATGAAAACGGAGTTGGAATACGATCCGGTTACCAACGAATATACCATCAAAAGAAAAATCGGAAATTTTGATTACCTCAATCCCGCCTCTTTCTCATTTGACGAGTATAAAAACTGGGATCTGAAACGGGCCGTGGACAGTTATTGGGCTGAGCGTTCCAAAACTACCGCCAAATCGGCACAAGAAGGAATTATCCCACAGATAAAATTGGATTTTTTAGAGCCGATTTTTGGCTCCAACACCATTGATATTCGTTTACAAGGCCGTGCAGAACTGACCTTTCAGTACTTACACAACCGCCGGAATGATCCTTCATTGCCGGAGAGGCAACGAAAACAGGGAAACTTTGATTTCGCATCCAACATCCAACTGAATGCTTTGGCGAAAATCGGCGATAAGATTGAATTCAATATGAATTACAGTTCGGCCGCCAGCTTCGATTTTGAGAACAAGACAAAATTGAAGTACGAAGGGAAAGAAGACGAAATCATCAAACTGGTCGAAGCGGGCGATGTAACGCTGCCGCTTAACAGTTCGCTTATCAACGGGAGTCAAAGTTTGTTTGGGTTAAAAACCCAGTTGCAGTTCGGGAAAGCAACCGTAACGGCAGTCTTTTCACAACAAAGGAGCCAAATGGAAAATATGACGTTCCAAGGCGGCGCCCAAACCACGAAATATAAAGTTGCTGCGCTGGACTACGAAGAAAACCGGCACTTCTTCTTGGCGCAATACCACCGCAACAATTTCGAACAAGGGTTGGCCAAGCTTCCGATCGTTTCGTCAAACATCAACATCACGAAAATTGAAGTCTGGATTACCAATATCGGCGCTCCGGTTTATGAAAACCGTACCATCGTTGGTTTTCAAGATTTAGGTGAAAACGACCCTTACAACAAAACCGTCCTTCCGGTTGCCGGTGGAACTTACCCTTCCAATAATTCAAATACTCTTTTGAAAAATTTGGATACCAGTTATATCCGCAATAAAAACCTGGTCAATGAATACTTAACCCAGAAAGGCTTTACTCCCGGAGTCGATTTTGAAAAAATAGAATTGGCCCGTAAACTGCGCGCTGATGAGTTTTCGTTTAACAGCAGGTTGGGATTTATTTCGTTAAATACCTATCTGAATGCAGACCAAACGCTGGCCGTTGCTTACCAGTATACCGTGATTGGGAGTGACAAGGTATATCAAGTCGGTGAATTTTCCGATGCGGGAATTCCGGTTAACAGTACGTTAATTGTGAAACTGTTAAAAAGTTCGGCTACCAATACCCGGATCCCGATGTGGAATTTGATGATGAAAAACGTCTATAATATTGGCGCCTATCAGCTCAATAAAGAAGATTTCATCTTAAACATTTTGTATTCGGGGAATGACAATGCCGTCCCAACCGGTTATTTTACGGAAGGCCCTGATGGAGTGAAAGGTGTTCCTCTTTTGCAATTAATGGGATTGGACAATTTGGACCAACAAATGAATCCTCCGCACGATGGGATTTTCGATTTTATCGACAATGCTCCGACACAAGGAGGAACGATCAGCACCAAAAACGGCCGCGTGTATTTCACGGTTTTGGAACCATTCGGCAGTTATTTGCGACAGAAAATCGGGGATAAATCGTTGGCTGACCGTTATTGCTATGATTCACTTTATACCTTGACAAAAACCGGGGCACAACAATACCCCGAAAAAAACAAATACACCATCGAAGGCCAGTACAAGTCGGAAACCGGAAGCGAGTATCATTTAAATGCCAATAACATCCCGCAAGGATCGGTAAAAGTGCGCGCAGGAGGAATTGAGCTTACCGAGAATGTCGACTACACGGTTGATTATTTGATGGGAACCGTTAAAATCATCAATCCGGGCATTTTAAATTCAGGGACGCCCATCAACATTTCGTTGGAGAACAATGCAAACTTTAACTTGTATAATCAAACCATGCTGGGAGCTCATTTGGATTATAAAGTTAATAACGACCTTTTGATCGGTGCCACCATCATGAATATGTACGAACGGCCGCTCACGCAAAAGACGAATTATGGAGATGAGCCGATCAATAACGTGATTTGGGGTGCCAGTGTCAATTACCAAAAAGATGTTAGTTGGATTACAAAAATTGTAAACAAAGTAATTTATTCCAACTCGGCTACCCCTTCTAAATTACGTTTCGATGGAGAATTTGCTCATTTTATACCGGGCCATTCCCGCTCGGTTGGGAAAGCCGGTACATCGTTCATTGATGATTTTGAGGGAGCAAAAACGAGCATCAATTTGCAATCCATTACAACTTGGAGTGTTGCCAGTACACCTCAAGGGCAAACAAGCCGGGATATGTTCCCCGAAGGGGCGCCGGGCACCGGATTGATTTATGGGTATAACCGGGCAAGACTTTCGTGGTATTATATTGACGACCTGTTTTACGGATCAAGCGGGAGTACCCGGAGACCCGGCAACATCTCGGTCGACGAAGTTTCAAAAAACTCAACACGTATTGTGTATGAAAAGGAACTTTTCCCTGAAAAATCGATTGAAAATAACCGGCCTTCCATTTTGCCCGTATTCAATTTAGCCTATTTCCCCGATGAACGAGGCCCCTACAATTACGACGTAGAACCCACCTCTTACTCGGAAGGCATTGCGCCTTCGGGAAGATTGAATGAGCCGAGTTCACGGTGGGCGGGCATTATGCGAAAGATGGACAATCCGGATTTTGAAAGAGCAAACATCGAGTACATCACATTCTGGCTGATGGACCCTTTCGATGAAGATCCGTCGCAAAGAGGGGGAGACCTTTATTTCCAACTGGGGGATATTTCGGAAGATATTTTACGGGATGGCCGGAAATCGTTTGAAAACGGCTTTCCAACCTCGGAAGTAGTAAAAGATGTTGATACAACCATTTGGGGACGTGTTCCGAGCCGTCAGGCCCTTACCAATTCGTTCGACAACAACGCGGATTCCAGGAAATATCAGGATATTGGTTACGACGGACTTTCCACAGAAGATGAGCGTTCCTTTTTTGCAAATTATTTACGCAGGATCGACAGTTTATTCAATGGGACAAATACTGATGCTTACCGGAATGCTTTCGATGACCCTGGGTCTGACGATTTTCACTACTATTTGGGAGGTGATTACGACAACGATCCCACGTATAGCAGTGTCATAGAACGATATAAAAAATATACAAATCCAGAAGGTAACTCACCTGTCGGAACGTCGCAGGGTTTTACCCTCAACCCCAATGTCGAGGACATCAATAACGACAATACCTTGAGCGATCAAGAACGCTATTTCCAATACCGCTTACAATTAAGGCCTGAAAAAATGATTGTCGGCGAGAATTACATCACGGATATGTATACGGCGATGGATGTTGAACTTGAAAACGGGAAAAAACGGAATGTAAAATGGTACCAGTTTAAAATTCCCATTCAGCAGCCCACAAAAGTGGTTGGTAGCATTCAGGATTTCCGTTCGGTCCGTTTTATGCGGATGCTTGTCAAGAATTTTGAAACCCCCATCGTATGCCGCTTCGCGACGTTTGAATTGGAACGTGGAGAATGGCGGAAATACAATAATTCGCTTCTGGCTCCCGGTGAATACGTTCCGGATCCGGGTAACAACACAACAACGTTCGATATTTCAACTGTAAACATTGAGGAAAACAGCCAACGCGCCAATGTTCCTTATGTGTTGCCTCCGGGCGTTGATCGCGAACAATTGGTTGGAAGTACAAGCTACATTGCTCAAAACGAGCAATCGATGGTATTGAAAGTTTGCAATTTGCTGGATGGTGATGCTCGGGGAGCTTACAAAACAACCGATTACGATTTCCGGAATTACAAAAGGTTGAAAATGTATATTCATGCCGAAAAATCCATTGCCAATCAGGAATTAAAAAAAGGCGACTTGACTGTTTTTATCCGTTTCGGGTCGGATTTTACGAATAACTATTACGAGTATGAAGTTCCGCTCGAGTTCACACCTTGGGGAACATATGGAGCTAGCGACGCTAACGCCATTTGGCCGGATGCGAATATGATCGATTTAGACCTTGAAGAATTGGTGAATACCAAATTGGAGCGAGGAAGCACAAACACGACTTTACCTTGGGTAACTGTGGAAAACGGAAAGAAAACAACGATATTGGGAATGCCCAGCCTGAGCGATGTACGTGTGTTTATGATTGGAGTCCGAAATCCGAAATATACCGGAGGGCAGAGTGATGATGACGGGCAGCCCAAATGTGCCGAAATTTGGGTCAACGAGTTGCGTTTGACCAACTTTAAAGAAAATTCGGCCTTTGCTGCAACAGGTCGGCTGAGCACCACTTTGTCCGATTTGGGAAATATCGTACTTGCCGGTTCATACAGCACTGCCGGATTTGGAAGCATTGAGGAAAAAATAAACCAACGCCAAAAAGAAAGCATCCAGCAAATTGATGTAGCCACAAATCTGGAGTTGGGGAAATTCTTACCAGAGAACGTCGGGCTCCGTTTGCCTTTGCATTACGATTATACGCAAACTGTAATGAATCCGGAGTACAACCCATTGGATCCTGATGTCAAATACAGCAAGCAGCTCGATAATTTGCAGAAATCCCAAAGAGATTCCTTGCGCGAACGTACCCAAGATGTGGTGCAACGGCAGAGCATCAACTTTATGAATGTGCGGAAGGAGCGGGTGGCGGGATCCCCTAAAAAAGTTTACCCATGGGACATTGAAAACTTTAATGTATCCTATTCCTATAGTGAAATCAAAAAACACAATGTGGACGTCGAGTCCGATAAGACAAAATCTTACAATGGCGCCTTGGGCTATATGTTTGCCATAAGTCCCAAAGTTGTGAAGCCGTTTAAATCGGCAACCAAGCTACCTGCATTGATAAACGATTTTAATTTTTACTACTTACCGGAATCTTTTTCATTTCAAACCGATATGCGGCGCGATTATCAGCGGCGGATGCTGCGAAATAAGAGCGATGCCCTTATTATTTTGGAACCGACGTATATGAAGCGCTGGGATTGGACCCGTTCCTACGATTTGCAGTATAAAATTGCACAATCCATCCGCTTTAAGTATAACGCCCGGATGGATGCCTATATTGATGAACCTTCCGGAGGAGTTGATAAAGGATCAAGCGCTTACCGCGATACCGTATGGAACTCAATCCGCAGTTTCGGATCACCCAACAACTTTACTCAAACCTATTCGATTAATTATATTTTGCCTTTTAATAAGGTCAAAGCGTTGGATTGGTTTACGGGAACCGCGCAATATGGAGCGGCATACCGTTGGGTTGCCTCGCCCAAGTCGGTCCAATCACAATTAGGGAATACCATTGACAACTCAAGGGAAATGGGTTTCTCGGGTTCTGCCACACTGACCAAATTGTATGATAAAGTCGGATTTCTGAAAAAAGCCACTCAGGACTTGCAAAAAATGGGAACCGATCAGGGTCAAAGAGGACAACAACGAACCGCAGATACACAAAAACAGGGCCTTAGCAATACGGCGGCAAAAAATCCACAAGACACGGTTCCAAAACCCAAGCCGAATTATCTTAAAATAGCATCCACCTATTTCCTGGGAGTTTTGATGTCGGTGAAAGATTTGAGCTTTACCTATAACCAGTCGAATACAATTTCTTTACCCGGCTTTATGCCTGAACCGGGCTTGCTTGGAAATGACTGGAATAATACACAGGCTCCGGGTTTTGGTTTTATTTTGGGAAGTCAAAAAGACATTCGGCAAAAGGCGGCCCAAAGAGGTTGGCTCACTACGGATTCGCTTCTGAATAATCCGTATATCGTTAATGCGCAAAACGCATTTCAACTGCGATCAAACGTGGAGCCCATTAAAAACCTGAAAATTACCGTCAATTTTGACCGGACTTACCGGAAAGGAAGCCAAGAATTGTTTACCGTTGATGCTTTCGGGAATATCAATTCTTCGATACCGCAGGAAACGGGAAGTTTTACGATCTCCTATTTCATGTGGCCCACGGCTTTTGCGAAAACATACTCGGACTACAGTAATAAAGCGTTTACAACCATGTTGGACAACCGGATTGTCGTAGCAAACCGCTTGGCAAGCCAAAACCCGAATTATACAGGAGAACGGGATTCATTAGGATTCCCGGTTGGATATAGCAATACGCAGGCACAAGTTCTTTTGGGCTCATTCCTTTCCGGATATTCGGGACGTGATGCGTCGAGCATGAATCTTAGTCCGTTTAAAAAAATTCCGCTGCCCAACTGGAATTTAACGTACAATTTGCATCAAGGAATCAAATCGTTGCAGAAAAACTTCCAATCGGTTACTCTAAGGCATAATTACCGTTCAACGTATACGATCGGGTCATTTATTTCGGATATCAATTACAAAGCTATAAATGGGTATCCCTCGGAGCGCGACGAAATTAACGACTTCATCCCGTACCAGCGGATGGATGTGGTGGTACTTTCGGAACAATTTTCGCCATTGATTGGTGTTGATATGACGCTGAAAAACAGTATGAAAATCGTTTTGGAGTATAAAAAGACCCGGACGCTTACCCTGAGCTTTGTGAACAATCAAATCACGGAATTGGGAAGCAGCGAATACGTTACCGGATTTGGATACCGTTTCAAAAATGTTCCTTTTAGGATCCTGTCGCTGGATCCGACGAAGAAAGCAAAGAAAATCAGCAGCGATTTGAATATACGGGCCGATTTCTCGATTATGGACAACATTACGCTTTTGCGGAGTATTGAGGACAACCATACCGAAGTTTCAGCCGGATTTAAAAAGTATACAATCAATCTTTCTGCCGATTACGTCTTAAGTGCGATCATAAGCGCCCGGGCATTTGTCCAAACATCTATTAACAGGCCGCAAATTCAGGTATCGACCTCAAACACGGCAGCAGGTATTACTTTAAGTTTCTTATTAGCGCAATAGTACCCAAATCTTTTAGGAAGCCTGTAAAATTGCTTTGAAATTAAAAAGGATTCACTACCTTTGACACGAAAATAAAAAAACACAAACATGAATATTCCTGCTAATTTGCATTACACCAAAGACCACGAATGGATAAAAGTGGAAGGAAATGAGGGCATCATCGGGATTACCGATTTTGCACAACATCAATTGGGTGATATCGTTTTTATTGAAGTAAACACCCTTGGAGAAACCATTGAAGAAGGCGCTACATTTGGTACCATTGAAGCGGTAAAAACCGTTTCAGACCTTTTTATCCCGGTTTCTGCAGAGATTATCGAATTTAATGAAGAACTTGCCGACAATCCCGAAAACGTAAACACGGACCCTTACGGAAAAGGTTGGATTGTAAAAGTGCGCCTTACGAACCCTGAACAAGTTTCCGCTTTATTGAGTGCAGATGAGTACAAAAAACTAATAGAAGCATAACAAACGAACCGGGAACTGTAAGAATTTTATTTCTGCATTGGGGGCTATCCGGCTTTTTGGACAGCCCCTTTGCTTATAGGTTATGGCAAATAAACCGCGCCGCTGCAAACATTTTTTGTAGCTCCGGTCACTGAAGCCAGACAATTTTCTTTTCCGTGCATCCGCAAAAAACCAAGGAATGCAAAAATGAGCGCTTCTTTATAATTTACAATCACTTCGTCGGGGATAATCACAGTAGTGGCCGTTTGCTTTCGGATGCAATCTATCAAAAATGCATTGAAAGCTCCGCCACCCGTAACCAACATCTTTTTCCCTTCACTTTGGCTGTCATTCAGTACGGCGGCAATTTGAAAAGCCATATGTTCCGTTGCTGTGCGAAGCTGAGTGCGAATGGGAGCGGAGGATGCCGTTAAAACAGGCATAAAAATAGTTTCAACCCATTCACGTCCCAAGGATTTAGGAGGTTCTTGCCGGTAAAACGGCAAGGCGTTCAGTTTTGAAAACAAAACTGGATCCAACTCTCCTTTTTTCGCTCCGTTTCCATTTTCATCAAACGAAAAACCTAATTGTTGCGCCAACTCATTCAGCACGATATTTACCGGGCAAATGTCGAACGCCACCCGTTGCCCGTTTTTTTCGAATGAAATATTTGAAAAACCACCCAAATTCAAACAAAAATCATATTCCCCAAACAACAAAGCATCACCGATGGGAACCAGCGGGGCTCCTTGTCCGCCGTGCGCCACATCGCCGGTGCGGAAATCACAAACCACCGGAAAATCACATTCGGCTGACAGGGCGGCTCCTTCACCGATTTGTGTGGTGAAATGTTGCTGTGGTTGATGAAAAATCGTATGCCCATGCGAAGCCACTACTGCCGGTTTCAATTGATGCCGGGATGCGAAAATCCGTACCAGTTCGCCCAAGTAGCGACCATATTCGGTATGTGTCCGGGCAAATTCCAATGCTGTTGCCGAAAACAAATTCGACAAGCGGCTTTTCCATTCCGGACTGTAAGGAATTGTTTCCGCCTGCCGGATGCTAAATTGATACCCCCTGCTTTCTTCCCAAAAATCACAAGCAGCCAGGTCGACCCCATCGAGAGAAGTCCCTGACATTAATCCGATGACTGTATGCATAGTGTAACGATAAAAATTGGATTTGATTGAACAACCGCTTGCAAAAGTACGGTTTTCAGCCTATTAAAAAATCACAACACATTTTAATCCCAGCGGAGGATAAACTATTTTTTTGGAACTTTGCAGACCTAACGGTGAGAGGTAAATGGTGAACGGTAAAAAGATCGAAAGAAACGGATGCGTCACCCGTTATCTGCCACCCAATGATTAAAAACATGAAAATTGCAGCCTTGGTTTCGGGGGGAGTCGACAGTTCGGTCATGTTGCATTTGCTCAAAGAATACGGCTTTGATCCGACCATTTTTTACATTCGCATTGGCATGAAAGAAGACGGACATTTTATGGATTGTTCGTCCGAAGAAGATATTGAGCTGGTTACTTGGTTGGCGCGCCACTACGGATTGAAAATGGAGATTGTGCCTTTGCACCAGGAGTATTGGGACAATGTCATGGATTATACCTTATCTGCAGTCCGCAAAGGATTGACTCCCAATCCCGATGTGATGTGTAACCGCCTGATCAAGTTTGGCAAATTCGAAGAATACTGGGGCCGCGATTTTGATAAAATTGCCACCGGACATTATGCCACTACGCTTGAACAATCCGGTAAAATCTGGTTAGGAACCGCCAAAGATCCGGTGAAAGACCAAACCGATTTTTTAGCACAAATTACCTATGCACAACTTTCCAAACTGATGTTTCCGATAGGCGAAATGCTGAAACCCCAGGTCCGCGAAATTGCTTGCAAAGTAGGCAGCCCGAGTGCACACCGGCGTGACAGCCAGGGAATCTGTTTTTTGGGAAAAGTCAATTACAATGATTTTTTAAAACAATATTTGGGTGAAAAAGAAGGCCCGATTGTGGAATTGGAAACCGGGAAAATACTGGGGAAACACAAAGGGTACTGGTATCATACTATCGGACAACGCAAAGGTCTGGGATTGAGCCTGGGACCTTGGTTTGTGGTGAAAAAAAACATTACTGAAAATATTATTTATGTATCAAATGGTTACGATCCCATTGCGCAATACGGAACCGAAATCCGTTTAACGGATATGAATTTCATTACCGAAAATCCATTTCCCGATTCAACAAAGCCTTCGATGATTACGTTTAAAAACCGCCATTCGCCTGAGTTTAACCAGGGAACCTTGGTACAAAATGCCCCCGATTTGTGGACCATCCAAAGCGATGTACCCATTTCGGGCATTGCGGCCGGACAATTCGGCGTAATTTACGATGCCGAAAGCAAAATTTGTTTTGGAAGCGGCGTCATTACCGAATAAAGAAATTTTATAATCAAAAAATTATTGATGATGAGGTATTTATCTATTTTTCTGATCAGTGTATTTGTTTTTACGGCCTGTACTTCAAAACCCATTTTTGAAAAGTACCACAAACAAGAAAATAACAATTGGCTACGGTTTAGCAACCAGGAATTTGATATCCCCATTCAAAGAGCCGGAGAAGAAGTAGCCATTTACTTCAAAATGCGTGTTACCAACGAGACTCCTTTTGATGACTTTCCGATTTACGCTGTTCTGAATCTGCCTTCCGGTGAAAAACGGTATATGGAAAAAAAAGTGATCCTAAAGAAGGACCTCAAGTTTGCAGGAGAAGCGATGGACAACGGCATGTATGAAATTACGAGCCTTTTGTGGTCCAATCTGGTCGTTACCGAAAAAGGAACCTGTCATTTAAAAATAGAAAGTGTAAGCCAAAAATATGACAATCCCGGTATTTCTGAAGTAGGTATTGTCGTGACTAAAGCGCAAAAAGCGAAGAAAGAAGAATAACAATCTGTCGTTTTGGTTGTTGGAAATGCATCCGATCCTTTATTTTAAATAACCTTTTTCAGATTTATGTTCCTCTATTATTTGATCCTATCCTTTGTTGTTGCCGGATTTTTAATCGATATTTTTTTAGACTACCTGAATACGACCACTTGGAGCAATACGGTTCCCGAAAAGCTAAAAGGAATTTACGACGAAGAAAAATACTTGTTGCAACAAAAATACCAAAAGGCAAATTTCCGGTTTGCCATGTACACCCAAACCCTTTCCTTTGCACTTATTCTGGCCATGCTTTTTGTACAGGGTTTTGCTTATTTGGATCATTGGGTTCAGGGAATTACTCCATCGCCTGTTTGGCAGGCCCTGTTGTTTTTCGGAATTTTAGGTTTCGCCTCCGATTTACTTTCCACTCCTTTTGATGCATACCACACTTTTGTCATTGAGGAACGCTTCGGATTCAATACCACCACAGTGAAAACATACATGCTGGACAAACTCAAAGGCTGGCTGATGGCAGCGTTATTGGGAGGAGGAATTATCGCTTTTTTGGTTTGGATTTACACCGAAACCGCTTCCTGGTTTTGGTTTTGGGCTTGGATGGCGGTTACTTTCTTTTCGATTTTTCTCAGTTATTTTTATACCGTTTTGATTTTACCCCTGTTCAACAAGCTAATCCCATTGGAAGAAGGCGGGTTGCGTTCAGCCATTGCCGCATTTGCCGGAAAAGCAGGCTTTAACCTGAAAAATATCTTTGTCATGGATGGTTCCAAACGTTCCACGAAAGGCAATGCCTATTTTTCCGGCTTTGGGAAACAAAAAAAGATCGTCCTTTTCGACACCCTGATCAAAGAACACACTACCGAAGAATTGGTTGCTGTACTGGCGCACGAAATCGGGCATTACAAAAAGAAACACATCCTTACCGGATTAATTTCCAGTGTGGTGCAAACCGGCATCATGTTCTATGTCCTTTCGTTGCTGCTGGGCAATCCGTTGTTGTCGGAAGCGTTGGGAACAACAAACACAAGTTTTCACATCGGCGTCATCGCCTTTGGATTACTTTATTCGCCCATATCCATGATTTTGGGAGTTGTATCCAATGTCGTTTCGCGCAGGCACGAATACCAAGCCGACCGCTTTGCTGCCGAAACTTTTAGCGGCCCGGCACTGGCAAATGCATTGAAAAAGCTTTCGGTCAAGAACCTGAGTAACCTTACGCCCCATCCCTGGTATGTTTATGTCCATTATTCACATCCTCCTTTGTTGAGTCGTTTGGAAAATCTGGAGGCCGTTGAAAAACTCTGTGTGGAGGTTTAAAATTCTGTTTAGTGGTGGGTTACAAACAATTATCCTTATTTGTTATGAATAACTGAGGAAAGGAAATAAGCAGTAAGTTTCTTCCCGACAGAGGAATTACGCTACCACTATCGTCCGTAGGATAACTACAGCAATAGATAAATATTCCGACAATTGTTTGCCTGTAGAGCATCAACGAGGAAATTATGGCCGTTGGAAGCTATTCAAATTTTTTTGAATGCTTCATGCCCTGACGGGCAATTTGTTTCTATCTTCCTGTCCTGTTTATTGATGTTTTTCACCTGACAGGTGCTATTGCAGTTGTTGTACGAGATCCACACCGATTTTATAGAGAGGATTCTTCCCAACCGGTGTGTATGTTATCATTATTTAAGTTCGTACAACCACATCGATAGATAAATATTCCATGACAATCATTTGCGTGGGGTATCAACGAATATATGACGACTATCAGAGAGAACCAACTCAAATTTTTTGAGCGATTCCTGTCCTGACGGGCAATATAATTTCCCATTTGTCCGGTGTTTATGGATATTCTTCTCCTAACGGGAAATTCTTGTTACCATTATTTCATTGTCCATGGGACATGAACATCAATAGGCAGAATATTTCACGACAATCATTTGCCCGTGGGGCATCAACTGTTGAATTTTTTCAAACCTTTGGTAAGGTGCGCATTACATATTTTTATGATAATAATTCACACCTACTCTCTGATTCCCATTTCCATAAAAAGGAAAAGCCGTAAATTTGCAAAATTGTGGGCCGGCAGCTAAACAAAACCGCTAGAACCACGTTAATTAAGCAAAAGAATAATAACCCTTTTTAAAACACAAACTCGATGCAAATTGAAAAAAACAAAATCGTTTCTCTTACATATACGCTGAAAGAAAATGATGCCAATGGCCAAGTAATCGAAATAACAAACGAGACAGCCCCTTTGACCTTTATGTACGGCGTAGGGATGATGCTTCCGCACTTTGAATCCCATCTACAAAACCTGAAAGCCGGCGACAGTTACGAGATGATTCTTCCTGCCCAGGAAGCTTACGGTGAAACCAATCCCCATGCAGTGATTGACCTGGATAAAGAAATTTTTCGCGTCAACGGAGAAATTGACGAAAACATGCTTTCGTTGGGCAACGTCATTCCGATGAGTGACAATCAGGGCAATATGTTGCAAGGGAAAGTCATGGGAGTTACCGATACCATGGTAAAAATGGATTTCAACCATCCCATGGCAGGCAAAACCCTGCATTTTACCGGAAAAATTCTGGAAGTCCGCGAACCCACCGAAGCCGAGCTGGAACACGGGCATTCGCATGGTTGCGATTGCTCAGGTTCGTGCGACAGTGGTTCGTGTGAGTCTTCGGATTGCGGCAGCGGTTGCAATTGCTAAGGAGTCGTTTTATTTATAAAAATCGGTCTTGCGTTTTTGCATAAAAGTCGGAGGCCGATTTTGTTTTTTGAATGGTTGTTTTCTTAAAAATCCAGGAACTACCCAAGTTCAAGATTATCAGTTAATTTGTATTTTTGAAAATTAAAGCAAAACCCGATTTTATATGAATTATGATGTAATTGTCATAGGCAGCGGCCCCGGTGGGTATGTCGCCGCCATTCGCGCCGCCCAATTGGGATTAAAGGCCGCCATTGTAGAACGAGCCGAACTAGGTGGAATTTGCCTCAACTGGGGTTGCATTCCAACCAAGGCCTTGCTGAAAAGCGCCTCCGTCTTCAATTATATGAAACACGCTTCCGATTATGGCGTTCAGTTGAACGGCGATGCAGCCATCGATTTTCAATCCGTAGTTGCCCGTTCGCGCGGAGTAGCCGACGGCATGAGCAAAGGCGTTCAGTTTTTATTAAAGAAAAATGCCATTGAAGTCATTAACGGTTTCGGCAAAGTGAAACCCGGTAAAAAGGTGGAAGTCACTGCTGCCGAAGGTACCGTTGCCGAATACACCGCAAACCATATTATTCTGGCTACCGGGGCCCGTTCGCGCGAATTGCCCAATTTGCCCCAGGATGGGAAAAAAGTAGTCGGTTACCGCCAGGCCATGACCCTGCCCGAACAACCCAAACGCATGGTGATTGTCGGATCGGGAGCGATCGGTTCGGAGTTCGCTTACTTTTACCAATCCATCGGAACCGAAGTTACGTTGGTAGAATTTATGCCCAACATTGTTCCCGTCGAAGACGAAGAAGTTTCGAAACAATTGGAACGCTCCTTCAAAAAAATGAAAATGAAAGTAATGACCTCTTCTTCCGTTGAAAAAGTGGAAGTGAAAGGCGAGATTTGTAGGGTAACCGTAAAAACCCCAAAAGCAGAAGAAATCATCGAATGCGACATGGTGCTTTCCGCTGTTGGTGTTTCACCCAATATCGAAGGTATTGGCTTGGAAGAAACCGGTATCAAGACCGAAAAATCGAAAGTAGTAGTTGACGATTTTTACCGTACCAATGTCGAAGGCTATTATGCCATCGGGGACATTGTGCATGGGCCGGCTTTAGCACACGTGGCCTCACACGAAGCCATCACCTGTGTCGAAAAAATTGCCGGTATGGAAGTACATCCTGTGGATTACAAAAATATTCCCGGTTGTACCTACACTGTTCCCGAAATTGCATCGGTCGGATTAACCGAAAAAGCCGCCAAGGAAGCCGGCTATGAAATCAAGGTCGGGAAATTCCCCTTTACCGCTTCGGGAAAAGCCAGTGCCGGCGGAAACCGCGACGGTTTTGTCAAAGCTGTTTTTGATGCTAAGTACGGCGAATTGCTGGGTTTGCACATGATCGGCGATAATGTTACCGAGATGGTAGCTACCGGAGTGGTGGCCCGCCAGTTGGAAACTACGGGACACGAGTTGATCAAATCCGTTTTCCCGCATCCCACCATGAGCGAAGCCATCATGGAAGCTGCAGCCGCCGCTTACGGCGAAGTAATACATTTGTAAAAAGTGTGAGTTGTGAGATGTGAATGGTGAAACGAACATTTCGCATCTCACGCTTCACAACTCACTAAAGAATTATGGAAATCATCCCAACCGCAATCCCTGAAATTAAAATTATCCAACCCGACATTTTTTGTGACGAACGCGGCTATTTTTGTGAAACTTTCCGCGAAAACGCACTGCAAGAAGCCGGTATTCATGCAATCTTTGTGCAGGACAACGAAAGCTGTTCCCAACGCGGTGTATTGCGCGGCTTGCATTTTCAAAATCCTCCGTTCGCACAAGGCAAATTGGTACGAGCCATAAAAGGCTCCGTGCTGGATGTGGCGGTGGACATCCGCCCCCAATCGCCTACTTACGGGAAATGGATCTCCGTTTTACTTTCCGAAACCAACAAGCACCAGCTTTGGGTTCCCGAAGGATTTGCACACGGTTTTCTGGCTTTGGAAGACAACACCATTTTTTCGTACAAATGCACGAACTATTACAACCACAAGTCCGAAGGCTCCATTCGTTGGAACGACCCAACCTTGAACATCGATTGGAATTTGGGCGGCCTCGTTCCCATTGTTTCGGAGAAAGACCAACAAGCGCCGCTTTTTAATGGAAAATTGAAAATGGAGAATTGAAAATGAGTTTTTTAATGATGAATGATAAATTTTTTCAGCAGAAAGTAAAAAGCTGAAGGAATTACGAATTAAAAATTACGAATGCGTTTTTTAGTTAATGGGGTTACCTCCCACCGTGTACCCTGAACCTTTAACCCTTAACCCATTTCACCCTTCACTTTTCACTTGTTATGCGATTAAAATAGAAAAACATTAGATTAAATTATCTCATTCATGCCAACATAACAATCATTTCCCCAACTTCCCCATTTTCCCTGGTTTTATCCATTTCACAATAAACAGTTCAACAACTCAACAGCAAACAACCATTTTCCTATTTTCCCCAATTTCACCTTTTACGAGTCAGTTACCAACATGAAAATCACTAAAAATATTACCATCACTATACTATCCGTCGCAACGCTGGCATTGCTGGCAGTTTGCTTTATCCGGCCCAACCCCGTTCCTGTTTCCGACCGGGAATACCAAAATGCCTTTCAAATCGAATCCAAGAACTTTGCCGTAGACTTGCCCAAGGAAATTTCATTTGCAGGTGAAAAAGTCCCGCTGAATCTCTTTTACGTTCGCGAAGCCCTGGATAAGGAGCTACTGGTAAATACCTATTGGCATTCCAGCACCATCCAAATGCTGAAACGGGCCAACCGTTATTTCCCCATTATTGAACCGATTTTGAAGAAAAATAATATTCCCGACGACTTCAAGTATTTATGCATGATTGAAAGCGGACTGACGAATGTCGTTTCTCCTGCCGGAGCCAGCGGCTTTTGGCAATTCATGGCAGCCGCCGCTAAGACGAATGGTTTGGAAGTAACAGAAGAAGTCGATGAACGCTACGATGTGGCGAAATCGACCGAAGCCGCTTGCAAATACCTGAAAACTTCGTACGGGAAGCTGAAAAACTGGTCGCTTTGTACTAGTGCGTATAATGCCGGTGACGGTGGAATTACGAGGGCGTTGGACATACAGCAAGGCGAAAGTTATTACGATCTGAATTTAAATTCCGAAACCGGTCGCTATCTGTACCGCATTCTGGCCCTGAAGCTTATTTATGAAAATCCTACCGGATATGGATTTTACCTGAGAAACAAAGATTTGTATCCGGTCATTCCTACTCAAACCCTAAAAATAGATTCAACCATTGTCAATCTGGCAACATTTGCGAAAAGCAAAGGGATCTCTTTCCGGGTGTTGAAAGAATTGAATCCTTGGTTGCGGAAAGATAAGCTAACTGTTGCCCCTAAAAAAAGCTATACCTTAACGTTACCCGACAAAAACTGGGCAAACTACGACGAATTACTTGGCACGATTGAAAACAGCGAAGCCATTTTTAATGCAAAACAATAAAAAATACAAAAGGCTTACAAGGTTACACGGAGAAAGATTATTGACAAAAACATGTTAAGTACGTGCTCTGTGTGACTCTGTGCTCACTCTGTGAACTCTGTGTCACAAAAAATAAGGAAGTGAAGAGCCTCAAGAAAAAATAGTAAAGGATGTAATTTTATGCAAGAAAATGAAATTACCGAGAAAATAATAGGATGTGCGATTGAGGTACATAAAAATCTTGGTCCAGGGCTGTTAGAATCGGCTTATGAAGAGTGTTTACTTTTTGAACTTCGGAATGCTGGACTCAAAGCTGAGAAACAACAACCTGTTCCGGTAATTTACAAAGACATAAAACTAGACTATGGCTACAGAATTGATATTTTGGTTGAAAATCAGGTCGTTCTTGAATTAAAAGCAGTAGATGCGCTTGCTCCCGTCCATGAAGCTCAAATTTTGACGTACATGAAATTTGCAAAAAAAACGCTAGGATTACTTATTAATTTCAATGTAACCTTGCTTAAAAACGGTATAAAGAGATATCGATATTAATTCTTAGTTGACTCTGTGTCTCAAAGAATTACACAGAGTTTCACAGAGGACACACAGAGAAGCACAGAGAGAAAAAGTTTCTAATAAGTTTTTATATGGCTAATTATAGAAACACTGTGAAACTCATTGACTACTCAGGGAACACTGCGAAAAAATTAGTAAATAACCTTTTAATTAAGAAAAAACATACAGTGGCATTGGATTTACACGCTCCTATAGCTTTGGTTCCCGAAGAAAATCTGGAAATCTACGGCGCAAGGGTTCATAACTTAAAAAATATCAACGTTGTCATTCCGCGCGACAAGCTGGTGGTAGTCACCGGTTTAAGCGGAAGTGGAAAATCCTCTTTAGCCTTCGACACCATTTATGCCGAAGGGCAGCGGCGTTACATGGAAACCTTTTCCGCTTACGCCCGCCAATTTATCGGCGATTTAGAACGCCCCGACGTGGATAAAATTACCGGCTTAAGCCCCGTCATTTCCATTGAGCAAAAAACCACCAACCGAAATCCCCGCTCCACGGTGGGAACTATTACTGAAATTTACGATTTTCTTCGGTTGCTTTTTGCCCGCATTGGCGAAGCGTACAGTTATGTTTCCGGTGAAAAAATGGTGCGCTACACCGAAAATCAGATTTTCGACCTGATCAAAGAACGTTACCGCGACCGCAACATTTACATTTTGGCGCCCCTTATAAAAGGGCGGAAAGGACATTACCGCGAACTGTTCGAACAAATCCGGAAGCAAGGATTCTTAAAAGTCCGTGTAGATGGCGAGATCCGGGATATCCAATTTGGAATGCAGATAGACCGTTACAAAATCCACGACATTGAAGTAGTAATCGATACCATTCAAATCACCGAAAAAGGAGAAAAACGTCTGGTTTCATCCGTACAAACAGCCATGCGGCAAGGCAAAGGCGCATTGATGGTGGTGGATGTAGAAACCGGCGAAGCCCGCTTTTTCAGCAAGCATCTGATGGATGCCGCTACCGGAACTTCATATGACGAACCAGAGCCCAATACATTTTCGTTCAATTCTCCTTACGGATATTGCCCTCAATGCAAGGGATTGGGCGAAGTTTCGGAAATCGACTACAACAAAATCATTCCCGATCCATCCAAATCCATCCGAAAAGGAGGCATAGCGCCTTTGGGCGAATACCGCTCCGTTTGGATTTTCAGGCAAATAGAAGCCATCGCCAAAAAGCTGAAATTTTCGTTGGATGACCCGATCCAAAAACTTCCCCAAGAAGCCTTGGATGTCATCCTTTACGGAAGTGACGATGTGATCAAACTCGACCACGAATATATGGGCGTGACTTCCACTTATTCGCTGGAATTTAACGGGATTATCAATTTCATCAAGCAAAATTTTGATGAAACTCAATCCGAAGCCATGAAACGCTGGGCCGAAGGATTTATGAATACCGTGCTTTGTCCCGAATGCAACGGTACGCGTCTCAAAAATGAAGCCTTATTTTACCGGGTTGCCGGAAAAAATATTGCCGAGTTGGCACAACAAGAGCTTGTAGAGTTAGCGTCCTGGTTTGCAACGGTTGAAAAGCATTTGAACGAAAAACAAGTATTAGTCGCTCATGAGATTATCCGCGAAATTTCGACTCGTTTGGGCTTTTTATTAGAAGTCGGATTGGAATACCTCACGTTGAACCGTCCTTCGGGAAGCCTTTCGGGAGGCGAAAGCCAGCGTATCCGTCTGGCAACGCAAATAGGCTCGCAATTGGTGGGCGTATTATACATTTTGGACGAACCCAGCATTGGTCTGCACCAACGCGACAACCAGCGGTTGATCAAAGCCCTGCGGAACTTGCGTGATACAGGAAATTCCGTGATTGTGGTAGAACACGACAAAGATATGATTCTGGCTGCTGATCATGTGGTGGATATCGGCCCCGGAGCCGGAATGCATGGTGGACATATTGTCGCCGAAGGATCGCCTGCCGAATTGATGCAATACAAAAGCATTACCTGCGATTATTTGAACGGAACCAAAGAAATTTCGGTTCCCAAGAGCCGCAAAAAGCCGAACGGAAAGTCAATCACCCTGAAAGGAGCCAAAGGAAATAACCTGAAAAATGTAACCCTGCATCTTCCTTTGGGAATATTTACCTGTGTAACCGGTGTTTCCGGAAGCGGAAAATCTTCGTTGATCAACGAAACCCTGTATCCCATTTTGTCGCAGCATTTTTACCGTTCGGTACAAAAGCCGCTGCCGTACCAATCCATTGAAGGAATTGAAAATATCGATAAAGTCATTGAAATTGACCAGGCTCCCATTGGCCGGACACCGCGTTCGAATCCGGCGACTTATACGGGCGTGTTTGACGACATCCGCAAACTATTTGCCTCACTACCCGAAGCCAAAATCCGTGGCTACAAGCCGGGGCGTTTTTCGTTCAATGTAAAAGACGGACGATGTGAAACCTGTCAAGGAGCGGGCGTGCGGGTGATTGAAATGAATTTCTTGCCCAGCGTGCATGTTCCTTGTGCCGATTGCCAGGGACGAAGGTATAACCGCGAAACGCTGGAAGTACGCTATAAAGGAAAATCCATCAACGATGTACTGAATATGTCCATTAGCCAAGCGGTTGAATTTTTTGAAAATATCCCTTCCATTATTCAAAAAATCAGAACCATTAACGATGTGGGTTTGGGCTATATCACCTTGGGACAGCCCTCTACAACCCTTTCGGGCGGCGAAGCCCAACGGGTGAAACTGGCGACCGAGCTTTCGAAAAAAGATACCGGCCGTACACTTTATATTTTGGACGAACCCACCACCGGTTTGCATTTCGAAGACGTAAACGTGTTGCTGCAAGTACTGAACAAATTGATTGATCGCGGTAATACCGTCTTGGTGATCGAACACAACCTGGACGTTATTAAAATGGCCGACCACATCATTGACATCGGTCCCGGAGGCGGACGAAACGGAGGAACCATTGTTGCCGAAGGCACCCCCGAACAGGTGGCGTCGAATAAAAAAAGTTTACTTTCCGATTTTATAAAAAAGGAATTAAAATAAACTTCCGATAAAAAGCATAAGATCCTGTATAATTAGGGACTTATGCTTTTTTGTTTTCAAAATCCGCGCTACGCAACGAACTCAGAAGACGTTTGCGGGGCCGTAGCCGGTTCAAGAATCTGATTCGCAATCAGGTCGTCGACAATTTTATCCAACAAGGCCGAGTTATTTTTACAGAAATCAGCACTGACTTGTTGTAACCTTGCGATATTTCCTTTCGAAACATCATCCATTTCCGAAGTTTTGGTTCCTAAATCGATCTCAAGCCGGTTGTAGCAAGAGGTACACTCGGCCACATCGAACAATTGTTTTACTTGGTAATGAACTACTTCGGATGAAGATGACATCATGATATCAACCACCGGACGCGCCCAACCGGCAAGTCCCCATTTTTTGGCTTTTTCGGGATCATAATGCTTTGCCGATTTTCCCGTTCCGAGCGATACAACATACAAATCCGGGATTTCGGGATGGTTGCATTTATCAAAGACGGTTTTGCGCGCTTCGACAATGGCACATAAAACCGGATTTCCCGCATACATGCCTCCGTCGATCAGATACGAATGCGTTTCGTCGAACGATTGAATGTCGGCCAATTCAAAATAAGTAGGTGCAGCCGCTGTAGCACGTGCGATGTCCCGCATGTAGTAATTCCGGCTGTCCTTTTCCTTCGCTTCCGGATAAGTGAAAAGAACGGCTTTGCATAGGTTCACATCGTAAGCGGTAATCAGGCAATGCTTTTTGGAATCGGACAGTTTCGCATCTCCCATTTTTTCTTTCAGGATTTTTTCCAATCCTTTTGCGGAGTAAGCTTCGGAGAAGATGCCGAACGGATTGAAGCCTTTCTTTTGAAAGATTTCTTTTCCGTGATTGGCATACAGGGGAATAGCATCGGCAGCATAAAATTTACTGTGCTGCGTTTGGGTTGGTTCGGGCGGCAACAGATAGAAACAGGTAAGGATCCCGCCTGTGCTGGTTCCGGCGATCATATCGAAATAGTCGGACAAGGTAACATTCGAGTCGCCTGTTTTTAGTTGCAGCCGTTTTTCGATTTCAGCTGAAATTATGGCGGGAATCAGGCCCCGGATTCCTCCGCCATCGATACTTAGAATGCAGACTTTCTTTTTCATGGTTCCGTTTTTTTGGGTGAAACGATTTGGATAAACACAAATATAAACAATTTCTAAAAAAAGTAAATCGTTTAATATGAAAAAGTTGAATCAAAAATGAAAAAAAATGGAATCTTTTATGTACCTAAATACTATTTACTTAGAATTTTTTAAAATTTTCAATAAAAAAGAATTGACAACAAACATGAAATCTTACATATTTGTAGTCAAAATAAATACCAAGAGGGTTGTTCAACCCTTAAAAGGCAAGCAATAAATTTCCGGAACCTCTTACAAGTCTGTTTTCCAAATCCGGCCGTCTTGGGTGATATGCCAGACTCTTTTTCCATCATGGCTGAGGTGGGTGGCTTCGTAAAACGAAGGTGTAAAATAAATATGGGGCAAAAAATCCTTTTGGCTGATTTTGTAAGTGTCCAAACTCAAAGCTTTCAGATTTTCGGTATAATGCTTGTTGTTGTCGAAATAAACCTTTTCGCGGTAATAAAGCATTCGCAAAGCCCATTGAATATCGTTGTCCGGATCGGGAAAATACGAATCCGTGCCGGTTCCTGCTTTTTTATCCGAGAATTGGACAAATCCCCAGGTTTCGGGCTGGTGCATGTTGACGACGCCCTGAGGAGACCAAACCCAGTTGTCTTCCGGTAGCGGTTTTTGCTTTCCATCAACCAAATGCGTGCGCTTTTGATATTTCCCGTTTACAACATCCATTTGCCACTCGACCCGCGAAAAATTGACCCGCCATTGTTCCCCGTTCAGCGGTGGTCCGCTGTGTTTTGCACATTCTTCCAAACAATCCCACGGCATGGCAACTTCTATGATCCATCCCTTATCGGTGTCTTTCGGATTATTGATCGTCCCCAAAACGGTGACAGCCGATTTGATGTCGTTGATGCTCCAATTGTCGATCGCTACATTTTGCTGTGTATCGTCGCGGTAAGGCTTGCGCAGAAGCAAGTCCCACTGTGTGTTGAACGCGTTCATTTCGTATTCGTAATAATGATGCGTGTCCCCATCGGGGTCGATAAAAATTTCAATATCGTTGTCGTAAAAAATCACCGATTCCCGTTGTGTCAACGTTGCCCATACATGAGGCTCTTCCAGTTCAAAAGCGAAATAAAAACAGGTGTCATCCCAAAGCATTTTAGCGCGGGTTTGGAAACGTGGGCTGGGTTTCAAACTACCTTCGATATCCAAAAAATAATCCGTCCACGGGACATTAGCCCAGTCCTTTTCATCCATTTTCCCGTCAATTTTCAGCGGCGCCGAAGCTTTGTAGCAAACATAATGCTTGGGTGTAACCGGAATGGGCGGTTCTTGTTGCGAAAAACTTTGAACGGCATAGGCAAAAAAGAAGCTTAAAAAGAGGGATTTCCATTTCATACGAAAACAATTTTATAAATGCAGTTGGCAAGGGCAAATATACAGGTATTTCCAAAAAATTAGGGGGATCGCCGTCGGCAATCCCCCTAAACCAAAAAATAAATTAAAATTAACTTACGATTGCCTCCAAGCGACAAAACTTTACTGTCCCAGGTAGGCTTTCAAAAGCTTGTTCTTTGAATTATGTTTCAAACGGCGGAGCGCTTTTTCTTTAATTTGGCGCACCCGTTCGCGGGTCAAGTCAAATTTTGCCCCGATTTCATCCAAAGTCAAGCTATGAGGTTGTTCCAATCCATAAAACAAATTGATGACTTCCCGTTCCTTTTCTGAAAGCGTCGAAAGCGACCGTTGGATTTCCTGTGCCAGCGATTCGCGAATCAAAGCCTCGTCGGTAACGGCTGACTCCTCGTCCAAAAAAACATCGATAAACTTGGTGTCTTCGTCCTCAATCAAAGGAGCATCCATTGAAACATATTTCGTCGAAATTTTCAAGGCCGCATCAATCTTTGCTTCCGGCACATCCATGGCTTCCGCGATTTCTTCAGCCGAAGGCGTGCGCTCAAACTTTTGCTCCAGACGGGATGATTCTTTTTTAATTTTATTTAATGCCCCTACTTGATTCAAGGGCAAACGGACAATCCGCGATTGCTCGGCCAAAGCTTGCAAAATGCTTTGACGAATCCACCAAACCGCGTACGAAATAAACTTGAATCCCCGTGTTTCATCAAACCGTTGAGCCGCTTTGATCAAACCGACATTCCCTTCATTGATTAAGTCTGGAAGGCTAAGTCCCTGATTTTGATATTGTTTTGCAACGGATACGACAAAACGTAAATTTGCCCGGCAAAGTTTATCCAACGCCCGTTGGTCTCCTGATTTTATTCTTTTTGCTAATTCAACTTCTTGATCTGCAGAAATCAATTCTTCCCGGCCGATATCCTGAAGGTATTTATCCAAAGAAGCTGTTTCCCGATTGGTAATTGATTTTGATATTTTTAACTGTCTCATGCGATCTCCTCTAACGTTTTATGGGCCTTTCCGGTTTCGATGGAAATTTTCAATTCAAGTTCAACGTAGATTTTTAAGGTATTATTGTGTTTTTGTTCGAATAAAAGTTGTTTATTTTGGGATTTAAAACCCATAATATGAAGGTTTTGTGCTATTTGGATAAATTCCCTGTATCAAAACGCCATTTTGCCGGTTGTTTAATGCAGCAATGATATCGCTTTCATTTCGAATAATCCGCTTGTTGATGCTCGTAATGATAAAGCCTTCCCGAACGCCGGCCGATTTTAAAAGCCCTTCTTTTAAATCCACAACTTGCATGCCATTTGATAACCCGAATTGATCTTTTTGATCTTTTGTTAATTGCTTGAAAGTAGCGCCGTAAGCCGAAGGGTTTTGATCTTCGGCCGTTGCCGAACGGCGTGAAACTTCCGTTGTGCCGCGACTGTTGCGCAAAGTGACTTCAAAATCCTTTTGCTGTCCATTCCGCAATACCCCCACAGCCACTTTGTCACCGGGACGGTATTGAATTAAGTGCTCCGATAGTTCCGATTGGCTGTTGACCGGGAAATTATCAATCGATACAATGATATCTCCCTTCCGGATCCCGACATTGGCGGCAGAACCGTTTTCAGCAAGATTCGAAACGTAAAGCCCCCGCAATCCTTTAATGTTGTTTTCATCCGCAAACTTGCTGTCGATTTCTTCCGTGCTGATACCCAGGAATCCCCTTTGTATTTCGCCGAATTCAATCAAATCGGCAATCGCTTTTTTTACAATGTTTACCGGAATCGCAAAGGAATACCCGGCATAACTCATCGTCGGCGAAGCAATGGCTGCATTGATTCCGATCAATTCCCCTTTGGTACTCACCAAAGCGCCGCCCGAATTTCCCGAATTCACGGCTGCATCCGTTTGAATAAACGATTCAATGGTAGGCCCGCCTTCCGGATTACGTAAAATATTGATATTACGAGCTTTGGCGCTTACAATCCCCGCGGTAACCGTTGAGGTCAAGTTAAACGGATTTCCCACTGCCAAAACCCATTCGCCCACTTGCACATTGTCGGAATTGCCATACGGAATGGTCGGTAAATTTTGTTCGTCGATTTTTATAACAGCCAAATCGGTGGAAGGATCACGCCCGATCAATTTTGCCGTATACGTCCGCTTATCATTCAACACCACTTCAATCGACACGGCGTCCTGCACCACGTGGTTATTCGTCACAATATACCCGTCCTGCGAAACAATCACCCCCGAACCAAAGCCTTCCAAAGGCTGGTAAATCGTTTGAGGCGTCCCGAAGAAGAAATCGTAAAATACATTTTTCTTCACGTAGCTTGTTTTAATGTGCACCACAGCATGAACACTGTTGTTTGCAGCCGCCACAAAATCGGGTAATTCCATGGCTGTGCTTGGAGTATAATTGGCAAATTGTACAGGTAATTGTGTTTGAGGAACCCCAACTTGAGCCGTGGGTTTCTTATGCAGTAGTTCGGTTCCAACCAAAACAACAAAACCTCCTGCCATCGCTACAAAAAAATACAAAAGATACTTTTTCATAAAATATTCATTTTTACTTGGTTGTTAAACACTTTTTAAACGAGTTTGGTTCAAAGAACTTGATTTAATAAGGAAAGAAAGTTCAGTATTATCAACGTGTTTTGATTTTTTTTAGTGCGCAATATTAAGCTAGGTAAGAGATTTCCCGAGTTAATTATTGTTAATTAGTACTTTGAAAATATAAAACAAACCGATACCATCGCAGAAAGATTCGAAACCAATGAATGAACGTTAAAAATCAGATCGAAAAAAGCTCCGGATCCTGCCTGGTTCCTGAGGAAATCAAATTTCTTCTTTCCGCCTGAAAATGTCTGTCCGGTCTTTCGGGCGGATTTTATCCAGCCATTGAAATCCAGGAAAAACTCGTTTATCGGGAGCCAATTCCTCTTCGGGATTCAGTTTTCCCTCCACATCGGTTTGGTGGGAAATTTTATAAATCTTTCCGATGCTGTCAAAATAAATCCGCATGGTGCTGCTTCGCCCTACCCAAATTCCGACCAATTCTTTGGATTCTTCGCGGTAATAATAAATTTCCTCCGCATTTCCGAACACATCCACTGTTGCAAGCTGGTTTTTGACAAAACGTCCCAACATATTCCTCCCTTTCAGCTGGTTGTACGTATCCGTCGAATCTACGGAAATAATAAACGATGTTCCGGTCACATCCACCTGTTTCACCGTGTTTTTCCCCGTCAGAATGCGGATGGTGTCGCCGGTAATTTGATTTTTTTCATGCCACAAAACAGGCCCTTTTACCAGGGTAATCAGCGAATCGGCAAAGCCGTAATGCAGCGAATCACACAATCCTTGTAGATCGGTCCTGAAAAAACGGACGTGGTGAAAAGCAAAAATATCGCGGGTTTCGGTATCGCCGTTCGGCAAGGTGTCAAAAGTCGCTTTTAGTGTGTCCGCATGCAGGTAAAGCGTATCCTTTTCGTCTCCCAGCAAAGCTTGCGCCCGGTCGGTAATCAGGGCATATCCCTTGTTTTTCCAGTATTCGGCGTAGTTCCCTTTAGAAACTACGTTCTGGGTCGTATCGGTAAGGGTAATATTCCGGAACGCTTTGCCGAATTTGGCATTGCTGTCGTACACCAAACTATCCCCTTTCAAGGTTTGGCTTCCATTCACAAAGTAGTTGTTTTTGCTGAATCTTGCAAAATCGCTGACAGTATTGTATTCGCCGTTCTCGCAATAAATGTAAGTGTCTTTGCCGTAAATATGCGAAGGGCCCAAAAAGTAAGAAACCCGTGACAACGTATTGTACCTCAGCGTATCGGAAGTTATCCGGTAATCGGGATTTGTTAATTTAACGTCGTCCCGGAAGAAGAATTCCTTGATATTAGTGTGGTAGTATCCTTTGCGGCTGGTCAACGTATTTTCCTTGTTTACAATCTTGCCGCCGGTGGTGTAGCTTGCAATCTGCGTATTCCGGTCAAAAATCAAAGAGTCGGTCGTTAAAGTTGTTTGCCGGTCGATCAATTTTACGTTGATTTTAATATGGCAAATCCTCGTGTTCCCGTCGTAGCTGGCATATTTTCCGTAAAGATTCAACGTGTCGCTCGATTTTACATGCACCTTCCCGAAACACTCCACGCTGTTATTCGACTGGTCCAGCCAGGCGCTGTCGCAATACAGAAGTGCGCCCTCATGCTCGCAAACCGTGTTGCCGATCAACCGGACAACATCTTCCTTCATCGCTTTCGAATATTTCATTTCGTCCGCGTGGATGATTTGGATTTGCAATGTGTCGCCTGTTTGCGGCGAGTTTTGTGCAAACAAAGCCACCGAAGAAAGCAGGAAAACAAAGGCAAAAACAATTTTTCGAACCATGGAAACGAGGCGATTTCTCACGCAAAGGTAAAAGGATTTCTTCAAATCAGCATGCCTGCTCGGGTAAACAATTGTACTTTTGTTTGTTATATTATCAAAAAATACGCACGATCTCATGTCCAATTTGCTTCAATACGAAACCTCTCCCTATTTGTTACAACATGCCGGTAATCCGGTTCATTGGATGCCATATGGCAATGCGGCTTTTGAACAAGCCAAACAAGAACAGAAGCCCGTATTGTTGAGCATTGGGTATTCCAGTTGCCATTGGTGCCATGTAATGGCGCATGAATCATTTGAAAACGAAGAGATTGCAAAAATCATGAACGAACATTTCATCTGCATCAAAGTAGACCGCGAAGAACGGCCGGATGTAGACCAGATGTATATGGATGCGGTTCATTTGCTACAAGGAAACGGCGGTTGGCCGCTCAATTGCTTTGCACTACCGGATGGAAAACCTTTTTGGGGCGGTACGTATTTCAAACCGGATGACTGGAAAGCAATTTTGTTGCAAATAGCCGAAATTTACGCGAAGCAGCAGCCGGAACTGGAAGAACAAGCAACCTATTTGACTTCGCAAATCCAGCAACAAGCCCTGAAGCAGCCGGATTCCGGCCACCAATTTTCGCAAAAGGATCTGAAACTGCTTTTTGATCACTTTTTGAAACAATTCGACCCGCGCAATGGCGGCTTTGGGCGCCAACCCAAATTTCCCATGCCGGTGGTTTTGAAATTTTTGCTGCAATACGCCTCTTTTTCGAAAGATGAAACCGCAAAAAATCATGCCTTGCTGAGCCTGCGCCAAATGGCGAAGGGTGGAATTTTCGACCAGGTGGGAGGCGGATTTTCCCGTTATTCCGTCGATTCGGAATGGCACATTCCGCATTTCGAAAAAATGCTGTACGACAACGCCCAACTCATCAGCCTTTTTGCCGATGCATACAAAATTACGGGAGAGCTTTTTTTCAAGGACATCCTGCTCCGGACGCTCGATTTTGTAAAGCGTGAAATGACTTCGCCCGAAGGGGTATTTTATTCTGCTTTGGATGCAGACAGCGAGGGCGAAGAAGGCAAGTTTTACGTTTGGACAAAAAATGATTTCGATTTGGCGTTGGGGCATTACAGCGATTTGTTGGGCGAATATTACAGTCTTGATGACCGTTCGTTGTGGGAAAATAATGAAAATGTATTGCGCCGCTTGCACGACGACGCCCTGTTTGCGCAGCAGCATTTCCTTTCGGAAAAAGAATTACAGGCTTTGTTGAAGCATGCCAACCAGTTGCTGCTCGACTACCGCAACCAACGCTTGCGTCCGTTGACCGACAACAAAATCATCGCTTCGTGGAATGCCCTGATGATTTCGGCTTGTGCTGATGCTTACACGGCGTTGCGGGACAAAACTTTTTTAGAGATGGCGGAACACGCGGCCGGATTTTTCATGGAAAAACTGGATTCCGGCGAGTTTTTCCACACTTGTAACGGCGCTACCTCCCAACGTTTTGTGTTTTTTGACGATTACGCTTTTTTGGCGGAAGCCCTTTTCAAATTGTATACCCTTACGGGGGATGAATTATATTTCCATAAAACGCAGGAGATTATCGAACGTTGTTTCAGCGATTATTCGGATGAAGCTTCCGGATTATTTTGGTTTACCTCAAAAAATCAGCCGGTACCCGCTCGCAGTCAGGAAACGGCAGATCAGGTAATTCCTGCCTCCAACTCGGTGATGGCGCAAGTTTTATGGGAAGTAGGCTTGTTTACCGACAATTCCCGATATCAGGACCGTTCGAAGCAAATGTTAAATGCCCTTTCCGGCGCATTGAAAACACAACCTTTTTACTACGCCAATTGGCTGACGGTTGCTATGGAACAATGGAGCGACCACACGGTAGTGGCCGTTTGCGGAGAACAGGCAATGGAGCGATTGGAAGAATTAAATGCACATTATCTGCCTCATGTTTTGCGGGTAGGCTCGGAAAAAGAATCTTCCTTGCCGTATTTTGAAAACCGCTTTGTCGAAGGCGAAACGCTTATTTACATTTGCCGCGGAACCAGTTGCCTGGCTCCCGTCGAAACAGCGGCGGAAGCGTTGCAGTTACTGAATGCTCAATAATTTTCAAGCAGCCAAATGCCCAAAAATTTATCATAAATTTGATATTCACCCATTTCTTCCGTTACAAAATCCTTTTCAAGCAATCCTTTTAAGGCCGCCTGAACCGAACTTGCAGACGAGAGCTTGTATTTTTGAACAAATGCACTGGACGTCAGCGCTTTTGTTTTTCCCTCTTTGGCAATCGCAACAAGCAATTCCTTTTGTTTTTCCGGCAAGCGGAAAAGCGTTTCGGAGTAAGCATACCGGTACGAGTCGATAATACTCTCCATGGCTGTATGGAACAGGTCTTGCGTACAGACTTCTCCTTTTGCCGTGAAACTGTAAAGCACATTCAGCATTTTTTGCATATACCATGTCACTCCCTCAAATTTTTTGTAAATTGCTTCGATTGTGCGTGCCTCAATTTGTTTGGCATCGGACTCAAAATGACGTTGGGCAAATTGAATGTAATGGTTCGGGTCGATACTCCCCAAATGCATCATGGATGCACTTTGGTAAAAGGGGCGTGAGGCGCTTAAAAACATGTTGCCCATGGTGTGCCGCCGGCTTCCGGAAAAAATAAAACAGGCATTTTTACAATTTTGTGTATGTGTCCGCAGTAAAGCCTCCACGTTTTTTTCAGGATATTTTTCAATTTGCTGAAATTCGTCGATCGCTACAATACAAGGCTTATCCGCTTTATTTAAATACCAAAAAATCTCATCCAACGTTTGTTCCGGCGACTGAATGTCGCCCAATCCGATATTGAACGAGGGTCTTCCCGACACGTCGAACGAAATGCCTGCTTGCAGCGATTTTACACTTGCCAGGAAAAGTTCGAATGCTTTTTTTCCATGAGGCTTTAGTTTCTCTAAAATCACTTTGCTCAGCGAAAACACAAAATCGCGCAACGACTTGGTCGCGTAGATATCCACAAAAAACGAATAATGGTTTTTCTGGATGATTTTGGTATTGAAGCAATGCTTGACCAGCCCGGTTTTTCCCATACGGCGGGTTGAAATCAGCACCAGGTTGTTCCCGTTTTCAATTTCATGCAACAATTGCTTTTGCTCCTCTTCCCGGTTGCAAAAATATTCGGCTGAAACATAGCCGCTGGTTACAAAAGGATTGATCTGTTTCATTCTAAGCCAAATTGATTTTATGCAAAGATAATTATTATTAAATAATAATTTTAAAAGAATCCCGAAGAAATTTCTTGCCAGTTTGCCGGGTCTCGTTATTTTTGTAAAAAATCAATGATACGTTTTTAGGATGAACCGATTCCTGTTATTACCCATTTGCGGCATACTTGCTTTTAGCACGGCAACCGCCCAGCAAATCCCTCAAAATGAAGAAGAACGCTTTGAATGCACCACCATTACCGTGGGCCGGAAAGCATCCGACGACGGTTCGGTGCGCACTTCGCATACCGACGATAGCAACCGCTCGCGTTCCAATATCTTTGTAACATCGGCAAAAGATCACAAAGCCGGCGAAACCGTTACTTTGTACAAGCGCGTTCCTTGCGATACCACCAAAATGAAAAGCTATGCCAACATTCCGGTCGGCGAAATTCCCCAAGTGTCGCATACCTATTCGTTTTTAAATTCGGCTTATCCCTGTTTGAACGAAAAACAGTTGGGTATCGGTGAATCCACTTTTAGCGGACGCAAAGAATTGCAATCCGAGTTGGGCTTGGTAGATTGCCAACGTTTGTGCCAGTTGATGCTGGAACGTTGCAGCACGGCCCGCGATGCCATTCGCACGGCCGGTAAGCTTTTGGAAGAGCATGGCTGGATTGATGCCGGCGAATGCCTCACCATTGCCGACAAAAAAGAAGTTTGGCATTTGGAAATTGTCGGTCCCGGTAAGGGGAAAAAGGGCGCGGTCTGGGCAGCCCAACGCGTACCCGACGATCATGTGGGCGTCAATGCCAATGCCAGCACCATCCGGCAAATCGATACCGCCGATGCCGACTTTTTTATGTTTTCTAAAAATGTTTTTGCCGTCGCCATCGAAAATGGTTGGTGGAATCCCAATTCGGGCCAGCCTTTTGAGTTTTGTTATGCCTATGCTCCCGATTCGCGGGTACACATGGCCTGCCGCCGCCGTGAATGGCGCGTTTTCGATTTACTGGCGCCGTCCTTAAAGTTGGATCCCAATTCGGAAAATTACCCGTTTTCGGTAAAACCCGATAAACCCGTTCGTTTGGAGGATCTGGTTACGGTTTTTCAGGATTATTATGAAGGAACGCCTTACGACATCCGGAAAAACATTACGGTTGCAAATGATAGCGGCCGAATGGTTATTTCGCCTTTGGCAAATCCGTTTATGGGATTGGACGAACTGAAAATGCACCGGGTAAACGGCGGCTGGAATCAATATGGCGAGCGGAACATTGCCGTACGTTTTACCATGTATGCCACCATCATTCAATGCCGCGACTGGTTGCCCGATGAAATCGGCGGGCTTTGCTGGTTTGCTTTCGACAATGTGGCGTCGTCGGTGTATGTGCCGATTTACGGAAGCGTGTCTGATCTGCCTTTGACTTACAAAACCGACGGACGTGTAACCGGATTTAGTAAAAACGCTGCCTGGTGGGCTTTTAACCGGGTCGGGCTTTTGGCAAGCCGCCGTTGGGGCGACGAGCAAAAAGATGTCAGGGCCGTTTGGAAACCATTGCAGAAAGAATGGTTTGATGTCCAAAAAACAGTGGAGGCCGAGGCGCTGAAATTGTACGATGCTAAAAAGCCTGCAAAAACCATTGACTTTTTGACCAAATATTCTTCCGATTGCGGTACCAAAGCCGTGAACAAGGCTTGGGATTTGGGCGATTTCCTTTGGACAAAATACGAAGGAATGTGGTAATTTGTGTGAGCGATCGAAACCCTATCGAAGCCAACCCTTGATATATTCTTAGTACAACGAGGATTTTTCCCGTTGCGGTTTTCGGTTGCCTGCTGATTTTCCGGTTTTCCGGTAGTTGCTTTTCCCTTTGACACTTAAAAACGTTTGCCTAAGAAGAAACGCGGATCATTTTCTTACACTTTCTTTTTCCCCCTCAATAAAAAGGAATGCTCGACGCGTTCGTTTTTTTACAGGCAATGATTTTTTTGTTGTGTTTTTCAAAACAAATTTGATTGAAAGTGATATATTTGTCCTGATCAAACAAGTTGATAATAGATAATTTACTACTAATTAATCAAATTAAATCTAATACGCTCATGTTGACGGCAAAGGCGCGCATCTTGCATTATCTTGACTATAAAAAGGTTTCCCAGTACGAATTTACCCAGAGAACAGGCTTATCCAACGGGATGTTGAAAGTCGGCAGCAATATTTCTTCCAACAATTTAAAAGCAATTGCCGACATTTACAAAGATTTAAGCCTTGCATGGGTTATTACCGGCGAAGGGCCCATGATCCGGGGCGAGCGGGGAGCCTTTCCGTATCCGATGGGAACAGAACTTTCGATGTTCAAAGAAACACCTTACTATTTGGAAAACCGCGAGCAAGAGGAAATCGTGAAAACGCTGCAAAAGCTGATATCTGTTCAGGAAGACCTGATTCTTTCACTAAAAGAGCAGATAGACACATTGAAGCAACTGAAGAAATCCATTTCCGAATAGGTTCTTTCTACACGGTTTCCTTAGAATTGCATTTGTCTGAATGATATAAGTTTAACTTGACAAGGAGGCCAAGCTACAGTCTTTTCGGGATAAACGGAGCAGTCGCTTTCCTGCTTCCTACTTGGTTTTTAACGACCCTAGGGCAATTTAAAACTCCGCTTCCAGCAACATGGGGCAATGGTCGGAGTGGTACGCCTGAGGCAGAATAACCGCCCGCTGCAATTGATTTTCCAGATTATCGGTTGCCATAATGTAATCGATACGCCAGCCCTTGTTATTGGCGCGGGCATTGGCGCGAAAACTCCACCAAGTATAATGGTGCGGTTCCTTCACAAAATAACGGAACGTGTCGATAAATCCCGAGTTGATAAATTTGGTCACCCATTCGCGCTCTTCGGGCAAAAAACCGCTGCTGGTCGCATTGCGAATCGGATCGTGAATATCGATGGGATGGTGGCAAATGTTGAAATCGCCGCAAATAAACAATTTGGGGCGTGTTTTGCGCAGTTCCAGCGTATAATTCAAGAAATCTTCCAGCCATTCCATTTTAAAACTTTGACGCACATCGCCGGTCGTTCCCGAAGGATGGTAAACCGAAATTACCGATACATCGCCGTAGTCGGCGCGAAGCACACGGCCTTCCACATCGTATTTGGAATTGTTCATTCCCACAACGACATTGTCAGGCAGGCGTTTGGTCAGGATGGCCACGCCGCTATAGCCCTTTTTTACAGCCGAATGCCAGTAACAGTGATACCCCAGCGCTTCAAATTCCAGTTGCGGGATTTGGTCCGGTTGTGCTTTGGTTTCTTGCAAACACACAATGTCGGCATTGCTTGCGCCGATCCATTCGATCAGGCCTTTGCCGATGGCTGCCCGGATTCCGTTGACGTTGTAAGTAATTATTTTCATGTTTATTTGTGAAGGGTGAAAAGTGAAGGGTGAACTGGTTTTTGTTGAAGTGTTGAATCGTTGAGGTGTTGAACTGTTTAATTGGTGAATTGGGGAAAATGGTTGTTTGGCTTTGTTTTTTTATTGAACAGTAAATTTAATCTAATATTATTCTATTTTAATCGCGTAATAAGTGAAGTGTGAAAAGTGAAGGGTGAGGTATCTGTTTAATCGTTTAACTGTTTAATTGTTATTTGCATCGGAAAACCTTTCTGCTGAAAAAATTCATCATTAAAAAAAATCACTTTCAATTTTCCACTTTCCATTTTCAATTAAAAAAGGTTCATCATTCATACCTCATCATTCATAATTAAATCCATTTTTAATTCTTCATTTTTAATTTTCAATTAAAAACCTATCCCCTGAAATTAACCACGGTAATGCCCGATCCGCCGCGTTCCAAAATATCGTCTTTCATGCTTTTCACTTCGGGTACGGTTTTCAGGTAATCACGGATCACTTTGCGCAACACGCCGTTGCCTTTGCCATGCAAAATACTGACTTCGGGCACGTGCAGCAAAATGGCTTCGTCTACGTATTTCTCAATGGTGATTAAAGCTTCCTGCGCTTTTTGATGCCGTACGTCGATGGTGACGCGGAAATTTGCCATGCGGGCGTTGATGTCGTTGATAATGTTGCGGTGCGTATAATCTTCCGTGCGTTTGGCATACGTTTTTTCAGGCTCTTCCGAAAGCTCCAGTTGCGAGAGTTTCACCCGCATTTTTATCCCTTTAAACGTAATTTCGGCTTGGGCTCCGCTTATTTTTTCAATTTGCCCCGTTTCGGTCTGCCCTTGCAACTTCACAAAAGCGCCCACTTCCAGTTTTTGACTTTTCTTTTTTTGAGCCGGTTTTTCAACGGGTTTCTCGGGTACGGCAAGCGGCCGCTCCAATTCCTGTGAAAGCGCTTGTTTCTCTTTCTCTAATTGTTCCTGCACTTGGGCGCGGAGCAGTTGTGTTTTTTCCTTTTCGGCTTGCGTATGGCGGATTTCACGAACGGTATTTTCAATGATTTTGTTGGATTGCTCCAAAATGTTAACCGCTTCCGTACGTGCCTTGGCCAGGATTTCCTTTTTGCGCGTTTCCAAATCGGTTTTCAAGATTTCGTATTTGCCCATCAATTCCGAAAGCAAGGATTCCGCTTGGCGCAGTTGTTTCTCTTTCAGGTTGAGCTCCACCCGTTCGGCTTCCAGTTGTTGCAGTTGGCGGTCAAAATCAAGTTTGGCGCTGCCTACTTTTTCACCGGCTTTCGCCAAAATCTCTTTCGGAAAATCGATATTCGAAGCCAGTTCAAAGGCAAACGAACTTCCGGGATTCCCGATACTCAAGCGGAACAAAGGTTTCATCACCCGTGTGTCGAAAAGCATGGCAGCATTGGCGATTCCATTTTCTTTGCGGGCCAAGGTTTTTAGGTTGGCGTAGTGCGTCGTGACCACGCCAAACGCCGTTTTTTCATTTAGTTTTTCCAAAACCGATTCGGCAATGGCCCCGCCTGATTGAGGCTCTGTGCCGGCGCCAAACTCATCGATGAGAAACAACGTTTTGGAATTGGCAAAATCCATCAGGTTTTTCAGGTTCAGCAAATGGCTGCTATAAGTGGAAAGATCATTTTCAATGGATTGGGAATCGCCGATATCCATAAACAAATGTTCGAAAATGCCGGTTTCGGATGTTTCACGCATCGGAACCGGCAGGCCGCATTGCAGCATGTATTGCAGCAATCCAACCGTTTTCAGGCAGACGGATTTGCCGCCTGCATTGGGGCCGGAAATAATCAGGATGCGGTTGGAGGCGGTCAGCGAAATATCAAGCGGGACAATGGGTTTGTATTGTTTTTGAAGCGAAAGGAACAACAGCGGATGCCGGGCGTCGTACCATTCGAACGATTGATTTTGGGTTAAAACCGGTTTTACGGCGCCGATGGTTTCTGAGAATTTGACATTGGCACGTAAGAAATCAATATGGCCCAAAAACTCGTAGGCAGGCAACAGTGAATGAATTTGCGGGCGCAAATAATCGCAAAATTGCAGCAAAATACGCGTAATTTCACGTTTTTCGGCTGATTCCAGCTCGCGGATTTCGTTGTTGATTTCCAGCACTTCACCCGGTTCGATATACACCGTTTGTCCGGTGGCCGATTCATCGTGAACGTATCCTTTTATTTTCCGCTTGTTGGAAGCTGGAAACGGAATGGTCAGCCGCCCGTTACGCACCGAAATTTCGGCATCGTCGGCAATCCATTTTTGGGCTTTTACATAAGCCAGCGTTTGCGCCAGCTTTTTATCGACCTGTGTTTTTGCCGAAGCAATATCTTTCCGGATTTTCAGCAGGGTAGGAGATGCATCGTCCTTGATTTCATTTTGATCGTTCAAAATGCGGTTGATCATGGGGACAATCTGGACATCCACCCTGACATTCTCAAGTAATTTGTGAAGCAGCGGATAGTCGCGGGGTTCCAAGGAACCGATTTGGTCGATGCAACCGAAAATAGTTTTCAACGAAACACGCAGGAGCGACAACACATCTACTTCCAGAAACGTGCCTTCCAACTTCAGGCGCATCAATTCGGCGCGCAAATCGTAATAATCCTGTGCCGGAAATTCATCCGCATCCAGCAACATGCGGCGAAATTCGTCAACAATGGAAATTTTATATTGAATGGATGAGAAATCGGTTAAAAATGAAATCCGCTCCACATGCGATTGCCCCAAAGTACTTAAACAATGGGTCGTTAACATTTGGCGGATTTGCGAAAAGCCAATTTTCTCTTCAAAATTTGTTGGATAAATCACGTCGGTAATTTGAATGATAAACGCTAAACGATGAATTTAATTAGAGTTAATGTTTAAAACGCATTTCCGGTAAACAAGTTTGCAACTTTTTTGCGATTGGCGAATCACCCCCTTCTGCCTTCTGCTTTCTCCCCTTTCACCCTTCACCCTTCACCCTTCACCGCCGCATTTTTGCAAAATTATAGAATTGATGCTGAAAAGACAAAGGAAAGATACCGGCATTTGAAAAATAATAAGCTCTACCTATTTGCAATAATAAGTTTAAAAATACAATAAACGGTATTGAACTTGCAAACCCTTAACAACTTTTTAATTTGAAACGGATTTAAATGGGGCCATTCAAGCCAATGGATTTGTATCTCTTTGCCGGCCGGCTGTTTGAAAGGAAACCCCGTCAACAGAGGAAGCATCAAAAAAATAGAAAACAATGGCGTGCCATTATTTTTTCAAATACTTCTGGAGTTGATAAAAGGGGGAAAATATATTTTTGTAATGGAATCCTATTTTTAAAAAATCATCGTTATTGATTTAACGTGTTTCGAATAGTATAGTTGTACAGAATGAGAACAACGCCTTTTTTTATATGCCTATTGTTTTTTATCGGTTTTTCCACATTGGGGCAGGAACCGGTTGAAATTCGTGACGTTTCTTTCGGTACTACGGATACGGTTCGCCTAACCCAAGGGAATAATTACCTTTATTTTAGCAAACCTGTTTTTGGCATTTCGCATATTCATTTCCTCGGGAAAGGGATGCGATGTATGGAACAAGAATCCTTTTCGAAAAATCAGGTAAAGTTGGGTTCAGAACGAATCTTGCCTGAACTCGAAGGAATTCATGAAATACCGTTGAATCTATCGGAACCCTTTAAAATCAACGATATTACATGCAGCAATGCATTCTTTATGAGCCCGGATACCTCCCAATACCGCACAAATGCGGCACTATTTGATTGTTTCTTTGAAGATGCTGTCATAAAAGCGATAGCAGGGCAAGATATTTTAGTGCTAAACAATACGATCGCGTATATTCCTGAAGGATATGCAAAAACAGAAGTTGTTCATATTGGAGAAACTCCGTTTGTTATCGTAAAAGCGAATGTTGGCGGGATACTTTATACAGAATGGTTTCGTTTCGGCTCCTGTTCGGAAAACCCGTTTTATACTGCATTCAGCTATGCCGCCCGTGGTATCGAAAACGGTGTCCGGCAAGTTGCCCGTGGTATCGAGGCCGGAGGAAAAGAGGCCGCGCGGGGAATTGGAATCGGGGGAAAAGAAGCTGCCCGGGGCATGGAGAAAGGGAGTATGGAAGCTGTGCGTGGCGCTGAAACCGGACTTGAGAATGCTGCAACGGGAATCGGAAAATCGGTTTACGACGAATCGAAAATGTTTTACAAACCAAGCCGCGAGTTTGAAACGATGGAAGGTTTCGTTTTTGAAGAAAAACCGTTGGACGTTGAACCGGGTGTTACCATCTATGCGTATTATTTCAAAAGCAAATCTCCCAAAGCGAACCTGTTTTTAATCCATGGCAACGGCGGAAATGTTTCTACTTATAAAGGAATGATACAAACGCTTGTATCCGGAAACTATAATGTATACACCGTCGATTGGAGGGGATATGGAAAATCTACGGGTAGCCCTGAATACAAAGGGGTATTGAAAGATACGGAAACCGCTTTCAATGACTTTATTTCCTGTACCTGGCGCGACTCTTTAAAAGTTGTTGTATACGGAATGTCCCTGGGAGGGCAAATCGCAACCAAACTTACAAGCGACCGCCAACAAGAGATCGATGCTCTCGTTCTTGACGGCAGCCTGAGTTCCGCCCAAAATCTTGCCCTTGACTTTATGCCGGTAAAATTTATCCAGGATAATATGAAAAAAGAGGAAGGAGCTTTCAATCAGGATTATGTGGCCGAAAAGGATATTCAAAAAATTACGGGCATTCCTAAACTGATCATTCACAGCGAAATCGATCCGGTGGTACGATTCTATCACGGAGAACGGCTTTATGAAAATGCCCCAAATCCTAAATATTTTTGGAAAACCCGTACGCGCCATATCGGAACGCTCGAAGAACTTCCGGATGAAGCCATCGGTAAGATAGACCGCTTAATCAATTATGCGGAATAATTGCTGAAAATAATGATTTGATTTCCTCCACACGATTTCCTCCTTTTCACCTTTTACCTTTCACACACACACACCATTGTCGCATTTTGGCAAAAACAATTGAATTTTAGAAACAAGCCTTTTAAAAACCAAACCATTAATAAAGAAATGTAATAGGTTTTTCTTTTCGAAAACAATTGAAAAAAAGCGTTGTTAATTTCTGACAACTATTTAACTAATTGGACTTATGAAAAGTGTGCCTACTTCCTTACGATCGTGTTTTTTTTTACTTATCATACTGATTTATTCTAATACAGCAAGCTTTGCGCAAAGGTCAAATCCGAATGAGGGTTCTCCGGATACGCATGGCACGATCCAAACGGATGATTATGTATGCGAGAATAATTTACTGCAAAATCCCGGATTTGATGCGCCGGGAACCCCATGGCATGTGCTGAGCGGCACGGCCCCGATATATTTGGACACCACGGCCTCGGTCGGTTGCTACACTTCGGGCAAAGCGGCCGTTTTGGCTACCCAAGTGAATTACGCCCCCGCCGCCATTGAACAAAACGTTTCATTCACAGCGGGACAGTTTTACAGCCTTGTTCTACCGGTGAAATCTATTCGTCCCGGCTTGGTAAATAGCAAGCTTGAAATTTGGGCTGCGACAACCGATAATTCCATAAACTATAATTCCTTGTTAAACGGCACGTACGCACAAGGTGCAGCACAGTTGGTTGGATCATTCCTGGTATTATCCAACGGCGATTGTAAAATTTTTTCGCAGGTTTGGCAGGCACAAGCAAATTACAGCCGGGTGATTCTTTTGATAAAACCTCTTTTACCCAATTTTGCAACGGAAGTTTTGGTTGACAATGTATGTATTACAACTTCCGATTTCCACCCTTCGGTTTGTGATAGTTTGCAAGTCGATTTTTCATATGCTTCCGATGGGTTATCGGTACAGTTTAGCCTTGAAAGTTCCTTGGGGACCCAGGGAAAAATTGATAGCGTGCGGTGGACTTTCTTTAATAATACTGCAAATGCCATGCTTGACACATCGACTTCGTCGAACCCGGTTTACCAGTTTCCTGCTTTTGGCTGGTATTCCGTTTGTTTGTTTGTGGAAGCTTCATCCAATGGTGAAAAATGCCAGCGAACCATCTGCAAGGATGTTTGGGTAGAACAGAATTGTCCCGATTTGCAGGCCGATTTTGCGGATAGTTTGTATGAACTGAATAACAGGGTTCAATTTTCGGATCTCTCCCGTTTTCCCAGTGGTACCATTGCTTCGTGGAAATGGGATTTCGGCGACGGAACCCGGTCGACCCTTCAAAATCCGGCTCATAGCTACCAATCAGAAGGTATTTATTTGGTTTGCCTGATTGTCGGCGGTAAACAGGAAGAAGGGGGAGCGTTTATCTGCGACGACACTCTTTGTAGATTCATCGAAGTAAAAGAAGATGTGTGTAGTTGCAGCAAACTGGAAGCAGATTTTACGTATTCGCTGGATACAGCTACCCGTACGGTGCAGTTTACAAACCAGACGGCTCCTGTTTGCGGGGCCATCAGTAATGTGGAATGGATATTCGGAAACGGGGCTACCTCCAACCTCCTGAATCCAAGCTACACTTTTGATACGGGAGTGTACTATGTTTGCTTGCGGGTAACCACTTCGTTGCCGGATGGATCGGCCTGCGAACGGCAAGTTTGCAAGATGATTTCGATACCGGGGGTAAGTTCGGTGTCTCCGTTGGCAAATCGCTCTCCGGAGCCGGATTTGAAAGTCTTTCCGAATCCGACGGACGGTCAGTTGAACATCGAGTTGAACGGCTCAAAGGTCAATAACGTTCAGGTATTTAATATGATTGGGAAGAAAATGATGGAAACCAGTGAAACTTCTTTGGATGTTTCGGCTTTCCCGGCAGGGATTTACTATCTGAAAGTAAACGGCCGGACGACAAAATTTATAAAACAGTGATTAAGAACGTGACAAAAGATTAAACTTGCCGTTTTTTAGTCAGCGAACAAATTTTAAACAGGCCTCTGGGCTTAGCTTCGCGAACCGGCATCCATAAACCAGAACGAGACAAATGCCGGGTGTTTTATTTTAGTTTGGATAAACGGCTGCGCAGGAAAAAAAATTAGCTGCGCAGGAAAAGTAAAACGGCTGCGCAGGAAAAAAATTAGCTGCGCAGGAAAAGTAAAACGGCTGCGCAGGAAAAAAAAATTAGCTGCGCAGGAAAAGTAAAACGGCTGCGCAGGAAAAAAAATTAACTGGGCAGGAAAAGTAAAACGGCTGCGCAGGAAAAAAAATTAGCTGCGCAGGAAAAGTAAAACGGCTGCGCAGGAAAAAAAATTAGCTGCGCAGGAAAAATAAAACGGCTGCGCAGGAAAAAAAATTAACTGCGCAGAAAAAATAAGGCTGTTCAGCGGTTGTTTAAATTCAGATCCTCCACAAGGCTCACAAACGAAAATAACAAAGGGCACAAGCCATCTTCGCTAAAAACAATCCTCTTTTGTAGTGAAGTTTTTTGGGTTTTTGAACAACTCCACATTTCATTTAGAACCGATCCTTTCTACAATTTTACCTATTATATCTATTATCGGTTGGATCAACCGAACGAAAAAATAAAAACAGATTCTTCTTCCTTCCCGCAAACTTTGGCTGGAAGTAAGGAGACGCTTACCCATAAAGTTCGACCCCCAAATAGAATACAATTTTTTGATGTGTTAAGGGTAAAATAAACCAAGAAATTCATACTGAAAAGAAACTGCCCTGTTTTTCGGGCGGGATCCATTCCGCGACGATTCACAGGGCAGTCAAAACTTAACAAGAAGGGGTTTATAAAGAAGTTGTTTAAAGTAATCGTAATAAAATCACACAGGCGGCTATTATATTCAATGCTTTCCAGGTTGTAGCTTTTGTTTCGAAGCGCACCAATACCGCTTTGAAAGCATCCATCCACGCATTGGTTCTTTCTATGGCAAA
>JAVBOY010000019.1:0-12331 GCA_031550085.1 Lentimicrobiaceae bacterium | reverse complement strand
ATATAACCGATGAAGTAATCATGGAATACATTCGCACGCAAGATGATGCAGAACATGATGACGATTTTAGCATAGGGTAAATCTTTAGTCGGCTTCAGCCGATTTCAATTCCTTCGGCTTTTAGCCGAAGGTAGTTTAATTGTTTATTTGTGAAGCGTGAACGGTGAAGGGTGAACGGTGCAAGGTACAGGGTTAACGGTGCAGGGTGAAATGGGTGAAATAGGGGAAGTGGGGGAAAGGGCTGGCACACCTGGTTTTATTAGATAGGATAATTTAATCTAATAGTGTGCTGTTTTAATCGCGCATTGTGAAGGGTGAAATGTCTGTTGAATCGTTGAACTGTTGAATTGTTTATTGGGTGAAGCGTGAACAGTGAAGGGTGAACGGTGCAAGGTACAGGGTTCAGGGTAAAAGGTGCAGGGTAATACGCTACCCATGATAAAAATTGTACCGACTGAAAACAAAGGGATGTCTCGACTCACCCTTCGGGTTCGCTCGACATGACGGAGCCGTAGTCGTGATTCGGTTTTTGGAGTGAGGCGGTGAAAGAGCCGCAATCCAAAAACGTGAACCCTTTCATGCTCTTCCGTCATGTCGAGTAAGCGAGGCACGAGCGCATCGAGACATCTGTTATAATATTTACCAGAGAACCTTGTTTAATTGTTTATTGGGTGAAGGGTGAACCGTGAAAGGTGAAATGGTTCAAGGTACAGGGTAAGAGGTTGTTGCTCGTTTTTTGTTGTTTGTACTTCTTTTAGTCGTTAGCTAAAAAGCTCCATTCGTAATTGATTATTCGTAATTAATTCTTTGGCTTCCCGGTCAAAGACCCTTTGGCAACGTTATTAAAGACCTTTTGGCAACGTTATCAAAGACCCTTTGACAACGTTATCAAAGCCTTTTTATGTTCCCGGATAAAGCTCCTTTATGTTCCCGGTGAAGGACATCTTCGCTTCCCGGTGAAGGACATCTTCACTTTCCGGTGTAGAACCTCTTCACCTTCTGGTGTAGACCCATTACACTTCCCGGTGAAGAACCTCTTACTTCCCGGTGAAGAACCTCTTACTTCCTGGTGAAGGACATTTTCACTTCCCGGTGTAGTCCCGACGAAGGATCCCTGAAGTTTCTTTATATTTTCCGCTCTTGCCAATTGCCGTACTTTAAATAACAAAATGCCAGCGTACCCATTACAACCATATAGGCATATTCGCTGAACCAGGCAAATACCACATCCCGGGCATGGTAAATACAAAAATACCAGGCCCCCAACAGGTATACGGCAATGGAAATAAACTCGAAGGCAAAACCGATGTTCGTGTTGCCTGTCCCCAAGACCGAATTGAAAAAAATCATGGCGATGGAAAATAAAAACACGGCGCCCGAAACCACATAGAAAACGGGCACCGTATCCATAATCAAACTCTGATCCAAGGTATAAATCTGAATGAAACTTTTGGTAAACAACAACACGGGAACAATGACAATAACGGCTGCTGAAATATTTAATTTCAAAATTTTATAGATGGTTGGCAACACGTTTTGATGTTGCCGCGCACCAATGGTTTGACTGACCAGCGTATTGACCGTGGTGGCAAACGCCCACCCCGGAATCATCAGCAAGGTGTAAAGGCTGCGAATGATATTGGAAATGGCCAGCGAACGTTCTCCTAGCTTTTCGACAAACATGAAAAATACAAACCAGGCGCCCAACGCAATGGCGCTTTGCAACATGGTGTAAATGGAAATGGAAAGGCTGGTGCGGATATTTTCCCAATCAAACTTGACAAAACGGAATAAATTGTATTTCTTGTATTTGGGACTTTGCAGCACGATAATCACAAAATAAACGGTAGCCGTGAGTTCGCCGATGGACGAAGCAATTCCGGCGCCGGCTATGCCCATCTGCGGGAATCCGAAGTTGCCGAAGATCAGCAGATAGTTGAATATCACATTGACCGAAGCCATCATAACGGCGCCGATGCTTAAATGGCGCGTCAGGGCGATTCCCGAAAAGAACGAGCGGAACAACACATTGGCGGCGGCAAATAACAAACCCATAATGCGGTACTTCAAAAACACAATGCTTGCCTCATAGATATGCGCCGAGGCAATAAAAGGCTTGAGCATTTGGGGTGAAAAATAAAAAATCACCACGATCAGCAGTAGGGCCAACCCGCCCAGGAAATACAGGCTGTTGTCGAATATTTTTCCGATTTCACTGTACTTTCCTTCCCCTTGCCGCCTTGCAATCAGGATTTGTACGCCGGTTCCGAATCCGAATACCAACATAAACAGCGTAAAATAAAATAAGCCGCCAATGGCCGAAGCGCCCAGTTCCACTTCGCCCAGATGTCCTAAAAATGCGGTATCGGTGAGGTTAATAATATTCTGCGCCAACATGGTCAACATAATGGGCCATGCGATTTCCCAGATTTTGCCGTAAGAGGGTATTTTCATTGTAATTTGTGAAGGGTGAATTGCTTGTTGAATTGTTGAATCGTTGAACTGTTTAATTGTTTATTTATATCAGAAATATTTCTGCCATCTGCATTAATAACTAGTTTACTAGTCTACTCGTTTACTTGTATCTAAAGCCACTTTCAATTCTCCATTTTCAACTTTCAATTAAACAAGTATTTCCCTTTCGCATCAACGCTTACCTTGGGTGTTGTTTTTGATTTTTCAAACAGGTCGTAGCCTTGTTTCAGGTTTTTCCAAAAGTTGGCATGCTGTGAGTACGACTTTGAAAAACTCGTCAAATTGCTTTCGGTCATCCGGAACGGGAAGATATCTACCCGGATTTGCTTTTGCCCGGCATTTTTTGCTTCTACCGCCAGCAAATATACCTCTTTGATTTTGGAGTCGGTCAAAGGCAAACAGCCGATGGTAACGCATTTCCCGTGAATAAAAATATCGCCGCCGGGCGCCGTTTTGTCGCTCAGCTTTTTATCCGAAGCATTGGGATAATTAACACCCAACGAAAGGTAATAGTTGCTGTTGGGGTTAAAAATATGGATGGAATAAAAACCTTCGGGAACCTGCAGGTCGCCTTGCTTGCGTTTGGGCCCCAAATCGCCCGAGGCACGGCAGATTTTGTAGGTTTTTAAAAGTTGAAAAGTTTGGTCGGATTTGCTTTTGGCCCACACTTCAAAATCTCCTTCATCCTTGAAAGCACGGAAATAAATTTCTATCTTGCCCACCTCCAGGCTCTTGGATTTCAGTAAAGCGGTTATTTCTTTTTCTTTGTCTTTGTAGGCCGTTCGGACACGTTCGTATTTTAATTGTTCGGTTTTAAAACTTTGCGGAAACAGGGAAATGCTGGTCATTAAAAAGGCAAGTAGAAATAAGGTTTTAGCCATTCGTTGTTTGTTGAATCGTTGAACTGTTTAATTGTTTATTGGTGCAGGGTATAGGGTAAAAGGTGAGGGGTAAACTTGTTACCCGTAAACCTGTTAACGAATCATTTTCAATTTTATTCGGCTTCGCCTCATGAGATCGCTTCGCTAAGTTTAACCTTCCATTTTCAATTAAAAAAGTTCATCGTTCATACCTCATCATTTATCATTATAAACTCGTTTACTAGTCTACTCATCCACTTGTTTACTTATAAAACTCATTTTCAATTCTCCATTTTCAATTTTCAATTGAAAAAGAGTCCCAATCTTTAGCAACTTCAAAAGTAGTGCGGGCTTTTGCCAACTCATCGTAGCGGATTGAAACCGTTTCGATGCCTTCTTCCAGCGATGGAATGCCCAGCAACGGTTTTCCGTCGAAATCCAACACGGCCGAATCACCGGCATGATCCACGCCTTTGCCGTCGATACCCACCCGGTTTACACCCACCACATATACCTGATTTTCAATGGCGCGGGCAATCAACAATTGCTTGTAAGCGCGGCTGCGTGCCATAGGCCAATTGGCAATGTAAAGCAGCAGATCGTATTCATAAAACCCGTCGCGGTAGCGGTTCCGCGACCAAACCGGAAAGCGCAGATCATAGCAAATCATCGGGCAGATTTTCCAGCCTTTGACATCCACAATCAGCGTTTGATTACCGGCCGTATAATGCAAATGCTCGTTTCCGTGCTGGAACAAATGTTTTTTGTCGTACGTTTCATACTCTCCGTTGGGATGCATAAAAACCAGACGGTTGTAGTATTTATTATTTTCGGTAACCACATAACTGCCTACGAAACAAGCATTCAAGGCAGTCGCCTGAAATTTCATCCAGTGTAACGTTGCTCCGTTGGGATGTTCCGCCCATTTTTGCGGTTCGGTGGCAAAACCGGTGGTAAACATTTCGGGCAGCACAATCAGGTCGGTCGGCCCGGTCAACTTGCTGAACAACTGCTCGAATTTATCCAGGTTGGCCTGCTTGTTTTCCCAAACCAAGTCAGCCTGAACGATGGTTATTGCTATGTTTTCCATAATAAGCGCCTCACACTCTCCCCCCAAAGAGAGACTTTTTTTAGTATGGTTTGCATTCCCACTTTTAAATAAAATAGGAATTTTTTACCCACAAAGGTACAAGAAGCATTTCAACCAGCGCTATTCCGAAATCGATTTCAAAATTTGCGCTTCGTATTCGGGATCCCAACCCAATATAATGTGGGATTTGTACAAGCCGATCAGCTTTTTCAACTTTTCGGTTTGCTGCGTTTGCTTGTATTTTTGCGCCAACCGGTTTGTTGCTTGATAATATGCGAAAACGATGCCCGATATTCGCGGAATGTTGTTGGTTTTCACGCTTTGTAAATCCTTCAGGTTTTCAGCTTTTAGTAAGGCTTCGAATTTTTGTTCGTGGATGGAATTGGGTGTTTCCGAAACTTTAACCGGAATCAACCGCGAAAGCATACCACAATCCTGGAAATAAATATTCAATCCGCCGTAAAACGAAGAATCCACAAAATTGGTAAAATAAATGGGACGTTCCGCAAAATTGGCTTCCACAATATGCAGCAAAATGGCGCGTTGCGGACTAAGATACGTGCGTTTCTTCGCCTTTTCACTTTGTATTTTGCTGTGCATCCGGTTGGAAATCAAATCGGGCGTGATGTCCAAGGTCAATTGGTAGTCCGGCGCGAGGTTAAATTCATTTTTCAAGGCTTCGGAAACCGGGATGGAAACGGATGTGGTATCCCATTTATACGGATGAATATCCATAATTTGATCCTCATCCAACAATATATTCACGTTTCGCACACCGCCCTTAAGTCCGTTTTTGATAAATCTGACATAAGCCGGACGGTCGATATTGCCGATGGGAACGAGGGTAACATCCGTCCGGTAATTGTGGTGCAACTGCAAATACATGCAAACATCGAAATCGGGATTTCCTCCGGTAAATAGAATCGCATTGGGGTCGCAAGTGTTCAAATAATTCTTCCCGTATTCGATCAGCCATGCCGGATAGGCTCCTTTTTCGGCTGCTTTTTGGTAATAGTATTTCAATTGCTTCAAATCGTAGTTTTGCATCGCAATAAACGCATTGGCGCTGCATTCGGCGCCGTAGAAATATTTTGCATCCCCGTAATCCGGATTCAGGGCAAGCGCCTTTTCAAAGTATGCAAATATTTTTTTCGAATAAGAAAAATCATACCCGTTCAGCGGGCGGCTGTCGTAAGCCCGGTAATGATTGAACCAACCCAGGTAATAATACACTTCGGCGTCGTGGGGCGTTTCAATGGCCGCTTTTTCCAGCAAGGAAATGGCTTCGTTGTAATGCTCTTTTTTAAATTCGTCCAAAGCCTGCTCTTTCAGCGATTTTTCCTGTGCTTGTGCCAACGAGAAGCAAAGAAGAAATGCGAAACCAAGAATAATAGATTTTTTCATTTTGATCTGAACTGATTTTTTATACAATGGCTCAAAAATAAAAACAAGATTGAAAATCCTGAAATTGAATTGTTTTCATTTGGATGCGACCATTTGATCGCATCGGAAGGAATGTTTCTGTTATTCAAATTTGTAAAAAATCTTGCTACTCCTCGAAAACCGCTCCGTCCTTTTTTACCAAAGCTTGGTATTTCAACGAAGGCGAAGGAATAAGATTGCCTAAATGGAGCTTTTCCCAGATTTGGTCGATTTTTTGAATGGTTTCGGTGTTCATGGTAACCACATTGGGCCATTGGCGCGCAAATCCATCGGTTGTTTTCATTTTCCGGGTCCCGTCGATACCCAGCGGGAAACCGTTTTGAAAAAGAAAGCAATCGCGGCCGGGATCGGTATTTCCGGCCATCAACCAGGCCCAATCCGCGAAGGACAACGGTTCTGTTTCGCCATCCAAATAGCAGATAAATTTGAAATTCCGGATGCGGTCGTTTTGGCAAAGTTCTTCATGAATGGAACGTGCATGTTGCGATTTATCGATTCCTGCAAACAAAACCGGAAATCCGGGAAGGATTTTTGCGAATGCAATCGCTTGGTTTCCGGGTAAATCGAGGGAGGGAAATGAATATTCGGTTTTGAGCGGCTGATCCGGTTTCCGGGTGGCGTCGATACCGATTTTGCCGCTTTCCACAAATTTTTTCCCCGAATGATCCAATACATCGGCCGGACCGCGGCTGAAAACCAAGTCATCGGGCGTTACGGTTTCGCAAACACGCTGGAGTACCTGATGGTAATCGGTAATGTCCACATCTTCATTTACAATGACCAGCATTTTGCTGAACATCATTTGTCCCGCTCCCCAAAGCGAATGCATTACTTTTTGTGCTTGCCCGGCATAGGTTTTCCGGATTTTGGCAATGACCATGTTGTGAAATGCCCCTTCCACCGGCATGTGTAAGTCCACCAATTCGGGAATCATGGACAAGCGGATGGGCGTGAGAAAGATTTTTTCGGTAGCTTTACCCAAATAGGCGTCTTCTTGCGGCGGAATGCCTACGATGGTAGCCGGATACACGGCATCCTTTTTATGCGTAATGCAGGTGATGTGCATTTTTGGGTAATAATCGGCCAGCGAATAAAACCCGGTATGGTCGCCGAAAGGCCCTTCCCAAATCAAATCTTCGGTCGTGTCCACATAGCCTTCGATGATGATATCCGCCTCCGCCGGAACCTGTAACTCATGGGTCAGGCATTTGACTAAATCTACCCGTTGGTTGCGCAAAAATCCCGCCAACAAATATTCGTCGATGTTTTCGGGCAGGGGAGCCGAAGCCACATACGTTAAAACGGGATCGCCGCCCAAGGCAATGGCTACCGGCATTTTCTGGATTCCCAAGCGTTGGTATTCGCGGTAATGCGAAGCCGATCCTTTGTGCAAATGCCAGTGCAGCGATATTAAATTTTTTTCGAATAGCTGAACCCGGTACATGCCCACGTTGCGAAGTTTTGTTTCGGGATGTTGGGTGTGAACCGCTGGAAGGGTGATAAATTGCCCGCCGTCGTGGGGCCAGCATTTTAAAACCGGAAAATCAAAGATGTTGGGCTCAAAGTAAGTAACCTCCTGGCAGCTCCCTTTTCCTTTTTTCAGGCGCGGCATCCACGAAGCCACTTCGGACAACTGGGGCAACACGGACAGTTTTTGGAAAACAGTTTCTTTGGGTTTTGAAACCTCCTTTAAAAGCTGTTCCATGCGAGCGCCGATTTCGGAATAATCGTCGACACCCAAAGCCAGGCACATGCGGCGGTCGCTGCCCATGGCATTTATCAGCACGGGAAAGGGCGTTCCGTTGTTTACAAACAAAAGCGCTTTGCCTTCTGCTTTGCTCACCCGGTCGGTAATTTCGGCGATTTCGAGCAGGGGAGAAACTGGCTCGTGAATCCGCAGCAATTCGCCTGCGGCTTCGAGCGTTTCGATAAACTGTTGCAACGATGAGTATGCCATGAGAACAAAGGTTTTTGAAAACAAATAAGCCGGAACAACTTCGAGGAGCTATTCCGACTTATTTTTAAAATGACAGAATTTTCCTACGCATGGATCAACTTCGAAGCGTCGATCATTTCATCTTTGGAATATTCGCTGTTATCTAATTTTTGTTTCACGCTTTTGAAAGCGTTTACGGTATATTCTACGTCTTCCAGGCTGTGCGTGGCCGTAGGAATCAAGCGGATCAAAATTTCGCCTTTCGGGATGACCGGATAAGTCACGATGGAGCAGAACAGGTTGAAACGTTCGCGCAAATCGTAGGTAATTTGGGTTGCCTCGGCAACGCCGCCTTTCAAGAATACCGGAGTCACCATCGATTCGCAGGTGCCGATTTCCAAACCGGCTTCTTTTAGCCCGTTTTGCAAAGCGCGGACAATGGTCCACATTTTTTCACGCAATTCGGGACGGGTGCGGAGCAATTCCAGACGTTTCAAGGCGCCGACCACCATGGGCATGGGCAACGATTTGGCAAAGATTTGCGAACGCAAATTGTGTTTCAAATAATCTACAATAGCAGGATCTCCGGCGACAAAACCGCCGATTCCGGCCATGGATTTGGCAAAGGTGCCGAAATACAAATCCACGTCCTTTTGCACGCCGAAATGTTCGTCGGTTCCGGCTCCGCTGGGGCCCATGGTTCCGAATCCGTGTGCATCGTCGATCAATATGCGGAAGTTAAAGTCTTTTTTCAGGGCGCAGATTTCATCCAGTTTGCCGATATCGCCGCGCATACCGTAAACACCTTCGGTAATCACCAAAATACCGCCGCCGGTTTCCTGTGTCAGTTTGGTCGCACGTTCCAGGCCTTTGCGCAGAGCATCCATGTTGTTGTGCGGATAGACAAACCGCTTGCCCATATGCAATTGCAATCCGTCGATAATGCAAGCGTGGGCTTCGCTATCGTAAACGACCACATCGTGGCGGTCGAGCAATGCATTGATAATGGAAACCATGCCCTGGTAACCGAAATTCATCAGATAGGCGGCAGGACGGCCTACGTAAGCAGCTAATTCGCGTTCCAGTTGTTCGTGATAGTCGGTTTGTCCGCTCATCATGCGGGCGCCCATCGGGTAAGCCATGCCCCATTTGGCTGCGGCATCGGCATCGGCTTTGCGGACTTCGGGGTGGTTGGCCAGTCCGATGTAGTTATTCAGGCTCCATACCAAACGTTCTTTTCCCATAAACATCATGCGGGGGCCGATTTCGCCTTCCAGTTTCGGAAACATAAAATAGCCGTCGGCTTGTTGGCCGTATTGTCCCAGCGGACCTAAGTTTTTTGTGCGTTTTTCGAAAATATCCACGGTAAAAATTTTAGCGTTGTTACTTTAAAATGTGCACAAAGCTACAAATTTGTTTTTAGTTTGTGAATCGGCGGCCGGAAAATCTTCTCCCGCTGAGTCCTAAAGTTTTGAAATCCTGTATATCCGGCTTAAAAACAGGGCTTTGTTGAATATGCAGACTGCTTAAAAGGAAGTTCTGGATAGCCGCAAATAAAAAGGGTTGTTTGTTGCAAGGAAGTGCGTAATAAGTTTAGCTTTGCAACTAAATTGTATTCATGTACGACATATTATGTTTCATTAACCAGCACCAAGCCGTGAAAAAACGTTTATTTTTGATGCTGCCGGTTTTTTTTGTTGCCTGTACGGCGACACAAAAGATCGCTTACCGGACAGACGATATTCCTGCGTCAAAAGCGCAATCCATTCCAATTTCCGTAGAAATCAAGGTGTTGGATGATCATCGATATCTGTATGCCGATAACGATCTCTTATTTACACAACCGGTCCAAACCAGGGTATATGGCGTCACAACCTGTATTAATGCGGAAAAACATTACAAAGATACGGTGGTGAATCAAATATCCCGGCTTATGGCGGAACACTTCGGCAAAGCAAAGTTGTTTCAGAAAGTATCTTTTAAAGAAAATAGTCCATGCGACTATTATCTGACTGCCTCGTTGAACAGTTTTTACGCTGAACAAGCGTATTCTTCCGTCCCCGCTAACAGCGCCGTTGCTTTTGGTATGGTAGGCGTTGTGGCAACGTCGCGAACCAAAACTCCCGGAAAAATAATTATTGATGTTTCGGATATCCGGCTGTATAGAAAGGATGGAACGCTTGTAAAAAACATGGGGAGCCTGACTAAAGAGTATATCGGTAGTTTTGTTTTTAACGGTTCGTGCGGCTGTGTTTATTGGCATGCCAACGAAAAGCTGAAGGATTTCAATACCCACCTGATCGAAAAAATCAGAACCGAGCTATCGGATATTGCCTTCTGATTCATTGCTTTGATACGTATTTGCATTCCTTTTTGGCCCCAGAGTCAAAAAAAAAGTTTTGCAGTGAACACAAGTGCAAGGGAATTCCTTGCTGAATAGATGCCCCTTTTCAATTTACCGACTCTGTGCTGCAAAACCTCATATTTTTCGAGCATAAAAATTAATTTAGAAATTTATAGTTAGAAAAGGCTAACTCCTCCCGTTTGGTACCAAATCGCTATTATAAACCTGCGTTCCAAGCTTTTCATACATTTTTGGCATTCATTTTTATTATTCCATTTTTATTTTCATAAGTTGAAATGAAATTGTTTCTTTTAAGAAATTTTGCAAGCATTTCATTTTCTTCTGTTGATGTAAACTTTCCTTGATGTTTTTTTTGCATTGCAATTTTGGCATAATCACCACCTAATAATCCTAAACCTGATTTTACAAATGATTTTTCATAAGGGGATGTGATACACTTTTTTACAAACAAGCCTAACTTTGCTTGATGGGTAGTTACATTCTTTAATATTTCAAGTCATTACTGTCCCGTTAAAATCTAAAATAGTTCTTTGAAATATTTGAAATTTAGTTAGTTACAATCGATTTTCGAGCGCGACGATTTCAATTTCTAACTTTGTGGTTCATAATATAACCGCAATGAATAAAGAGAAATATGTTTTTGCTCAATTGGTCTCATTCTTGAATGAAGATAAGTTTCGACGTAGTGCAGACAAATATCAAGGGAATCGTTACGTTAAGCATTTCACTTGCTGGAATCAACTGCTCGCCTTGATGTTCGGTCAACTCTCCAATCGGGAAAGTCTGCGTGATTTGATTGTTGCGCTCGATGCTCATCATTCTAAATGTTATCACTTGGGTATGGGCAAGAATGTTTCCAAGTCTAATCTGGCAAGAGCCAATCAAGACAGAGATTATCGCGTCTTTGAAGAATTTGCCTACCATCTTGTTAATGAGGCACGAGAGAAGCGAGCTACAGACATTTTCAAACTGGAAGGAAACATCTACGCCTTTGATTCAACAACGATTGATTTATGCCTCTCTGTCTTTTGGTGGGCTAAGTTTCGCAAGAAGAAAGGCGGAATCAAAGTTCATACATTGTACGATGTAGAAACACAGATACCCGCATTCTTTCATATCACAGATGCTTCCCTGCACGATTCAAAAGCGATGAAAGAAATTTCTTACGAATCAGGCTCTTATTATATATTTGACCGAGCTTACAATCACTTCAAAATGCTGTTTCGGATTCATCAAATAGAAGCCTATTTTGTTATTAGAGCAAAGATAAATCTTCAATATAAAGCCCTCAAATGGAAACGCAAATTGCCTAAGAATGTGCTTTCGGATATGACTATCCGACTGACAGGTTTTTACTCAAGTCAGTATTATGCCGAACCTCTTCGCATGGTCAGATACTGGGATGAGGAGCAAAAGCGAGAATTTGTTTTCCTAACCAATCAGGCACATATTTCTTCTTTACAAGTAGCTGAACTATACAAGAATCGCTGGCAAGTAGAGCTCTTCTTCAAATGGCTGAAGCAGCATCTTAAAATCAAAAAGTTTTGGGGCACTACCGAGAATGCCGTAAGAATACAAATCTATGCCGCTATCTGTTGCTACTGCCTTGTGGCTATTGTTCAGAAAGAGATGCAGCTTGACAGGACGACATACGAAGTTTTGCAGATTTTGAGTATATCATTGACCGACAAAACTCATCTCAAAGACCTCTTCAATAAAACTAAATTTCAATATGACAAAGAACGTTTTAGGCTTAACGAGCCAAGTTTATTTAATTTTTAATTCATCCCAATTTTAACGGGACACTAATGTGTTTTGAACTAAAGTTAATCACTATGCTGGAACGGGATTTTTTAAAAACTCCAAATCGACCGGTTTGCGCAAGCGCTTGGTATGTTGTTGTCGGATTTATTGGGGCTAAAAAGCCTCGGCTTGCCGCTACATGCCCCGGAGATGGCCGATAGTCTGTTAAAAAGCGAACTGGGACTTGACCTTGACGAATTGGCCGCAATTGAAAACGATAAATTAGTGGAGGCTCTTGCAGCAAAAGCACTGCTCTCGAACGAAAACCTGGCGCTTTTGGCGGATGTCCTTCGGGCAGTCGCGGATAATCTACTCGATACAGAAAGTGGAAAAAGCCAAAAATTATCTGAGAAAAGTAC
>JAVBOY010000055.1:0-3722 GCA_031550085.1 Lentimicrobiaceae bacterium | reverse complement strand
CTCAAACTATCCGGACAAAGGTGGTCGGTACAGGGAGCGCAAACAATAGCGAATCTCAGGGTTTACAAAAAAAGTAACCGATGGCTAGAAGTCATTGACCAAATTAAAAAGGCCGCTTGATGCAATTTGTCATACACCCGTAAATTGTTATATAAAGAATTTGAAGAAAATGAGGAACTTGGCAGTTTTGCTACAAATAATCTTTATCAGTATCAAGATGATTGGTATTTTTTCCGGCCTATTCATCCCGTTGTTTACAAAATAGAAAAGGAACGGCTTGAAGTTGCTTTTCAATTCGATTTTGGAACATACTCCCGAGAAGGTACAACTGCCATTTTCTCGGAAGAAGCAAAAAAAATCTTATCTAAAAGAATAGACGAACTGTTTGATCAATTTTCTTACTTGATACAAACGGTGAGGCATAACAGTAAATATGTATTTGCGTCGCTTTTTTGGAAGGATCCAAATCACAAGGCAAATATCGTATATGACAAATCCACCGGAAAGTCAAAGTTTATCCTTGATTTTGCCGAACAGGTTGTGTTTAACTCATATCGTGGGGAAGAAATAATTGTTACCGACGAATATGTTTTGATGCCTTCCCAGTGGGTTGATTTAGAAAAACGTATTACAAAAGAAATGCTGGATGACAAAAATAAAAAGATTTTTGAAAAGCTACTGCAAGCTGAAGTAGAACAAAATCCCATATTAATTAAATATTGGTTCAAATGACAACTCAACCATTATGGGCTTTTAGTTCATAATGGTTGAGTTAAATATATTTCATTTTTAAACAGTTTCTAAAAGGTTTATAATACATTTGCATCTCAAATAAAAGAATATGTTAACATTTAAAACTCAAAAAGCGCACCTATCTACTACACTAACCAATAATAATCGCATAGAAATAGCAGACGTATTACGTGGTTTTGCTGTGATGGGAATTACCCTTATCCATTTTATTGAACGGTTCAGCCTCAATAGCTTCCCGGAAGAAACCTGCAACTTTCTGATATTTACGGATAGTGTAATCTGGGACGGCGTATTTTTTACCTTTTCCGGTAAAGCCTACTGCATTTTCGCATTGCTTTTCGGATTCAGTTTTTTTATTCAAGATAACTCTCAAAAAGAAAAAGGGAAAGATTTTCGTGGACGGTTTGCCTGGCGGTTAGTATTACTTTTTTTCATAGCCTGCATCAATTCGACTTTATTTCCCGGTGAAATATTGGTACTCTATGCATTGGTTGGTTATGTACTGATCGCGGTTTGTCGTCTTTCTACCCGTACACTCGCAGTTATAGCGGTTATTCTTTTACTGCAACCTTTTGAATGGGGACAAATAGTTTATGCACTCATCAACCCCGGATACATTGGGATTAATGCTGAGTTCGATGCCCCATACTGGGAGATCGTCAATACGGTTCAGAAAGAAGGTTCTTTCCTCGAATTGTGCAAAACTACAATATGGACGGGTAATGTGGCTAATATGGGCTGGATGTTATTACATGGAAGGGTCACTCAAACCGCAGGATTGTTTATGGCAGGCATGCTGATAGGGCGTAGCAATCTGTTTCCCTATTCAGAAAAAAATATAAAACTTTGGATTAATGTATTCATTATAGCCACCATAGCCTTTTTTCCGGTTTATGGTTTGATGGCTATACTTCCTGACTTTATAAGCCGGGAGGCGTTACTTGTACCTTCTACCCTTATACTTAAGTCGCTTTCAAATATTGCATTTACAGGAATACTGTTTGCAGGGGTGATACTTGTTTATTACCTGACAAAGTTCAGGCGTGTTCTTCACCAATTAGCACCCTATGGACGCATGAGCTTGACAAACTACCTGTCGCAGTCTTTGATCGGGGCATTCTTGTTTTACAACTGGGGACTGGGACTTTATAAATACACCGGCATTACAGTCTGTTTCTTAATGGGTATCGGAATGTTTCTTATTCAGTTCTTCTTTTGTCGTTGGTGGCTTCGTTCACATCGTCATGGGCCATTAGAATGGTTATGGAAAAAGGCAACTTGGATTAAAATAGGGAAAGAATAACTTCCTGGGTCGCTTCATCTTGTATAGAAAGTTGGGCTGTAATTTCAAGAGTCTGACAACTATTTTCATTCAAAGACCCCAACCTCGTAGGTGCATTGAGCGGCCACAAGGAAGGCAGCAAAGCTTTCAACCATTACAGGAAAATCGACGAAGAAATGAAAAAAGAATTGGTGAATTTATCGGATTAACTTAAAAACTATATATATCAAAAATATTGCAACTATACATTATTATCATAAATTTGTTCAAAAAAACGTATTGTTATGCCATATTATCATCCACTAAAACAGTTGAATAAAGAAGAACGGTTGCGTACAACGAATAATCTTTTGAAATTACGCAGACAGTTGGATAGGGATATTCCGCAAAAAACAGCGACAGATACTTTGTTACTTGCCACATGGAATATTCGTGAATTTGGAAACAATCGACGGAAAGAAAGCCTTTTTTACTTGTCTGAAATCATTAGTCGATTTGATTTAGTTGCTGTTCAGGAAGTTTCAGCAAATTTGAAAGGTCTTGAGAATCTTGTGTCATTGCTTGATTTGAATTGGGATTATTTTGTTACCGATAGTACTGATGGCGGTCCGGGTGGAGGTGAAAGAATGGCCTTTTTGTATGATAAGAGTAAAATATCTTTCAAGAAAATGGCGGGTGAAATCGTTTTACCTAAAGAAAAATTGATTGATGGTACTTTACAATTTGCGCGAACACCATTTTTTGTTGCTTTTCAGGCAGGCTGGTTTAAGTTTGTCCTAACAACTGTACATATCTATTATGGTTCAACTTCTACCTCTGATAAGAAAAAACGCGAAAAAGAGATAGATACGATAACATCTGTTCTTTCCAAACGGGCAAAAAAAGAAGATACAAGTTATGTGCTGTTGGGCGATTTTAATATTCCTAATGTGGATGACGATATGATGAAAGCATTAGAAAAATATGGTTTTACAGTTCCCACAGCCATCAAAGAACATCCTTCTGATTTAGGCAATACAAACCATTACGACCAGATTGCTTTTAATCTTAAGTTGGATTCAACCATGACCATTTTTTCAGAGAAAAATCAAAAAGCAGGCTCATTTAATTTTGCCGAAACCGTTTACAGGGAGCAAGATTTAGAAACATATAAGGAATATTTTCTTGACAAAGTCAAAGGGAAAACAGAACAGGAAATCAAAAAGTATTATCTTTCGATATGGCGAACTTTCCAAATATCTGACCATTTGCCACTTTGGGTAGAATTGAAAGTTGATTTCAGTAATCAATATTTGGAGAAATTAAAAAAACAATCGATTGAAATATAATTAAATACAAATTTCTAATGAGTACTGATTTGGTAAAAGACTCTGATTTCAAACAGTGGCTAATAAGCTTGAAAACACGTGTCCGTCAAAGCCAGATAAAGGCGATGATAAAAGTGAATGAAGAGATGTTACGCCTGTATTGGGATTTAGGGCATGATATCGTTATTCGCCAAATGGATGCCGTATGGGGAAGCGGATTCTTCGAAAAGTTGAGTAACGAATTGAAGTCTGAATTTCCTGATATGCAGGGATTTTCTGCTACAAACCTGAAATACTGTAAATACTTTTACCAGTTTTACTCACAAGACAAGCAAGTTCGTCAGCAGCTTGTTGACGTAATTCGTCCCCAACTTGGGGAT
>JAVBOY010000003.1:0-83629 GCA_031550085.1 Lentimicrobiaceae bacterium | reverse complement strand
AATAACTGTACAAGGAACGGAAATAACCGTTATTTCGGAGAAGAACAACGATTATATTTGCCTTACCGATATGGTAAAGGGTCAAGAGGGAGAAGACCACATCCGCAATTGGATGCGCAACCGCAATACCCTTGAGTTTCTCGGTGCTTGGGAGATGTTGCACAACCCCGCCTTTAAAGGTGTCGAATTCGACACCTTTTTGCACGAGGCTGGGGCAAACCGTTTTAATATGACACCCCGCAAATGGATTGAATCGACCGATGCTATCGGTATGATTTCCCAAGCAGGGCGAAATGGCGGAACTTACGCCCACAAAGATATTGCGTTTGAGTTCGGCTCATGGCTCAGCCCGGTGTTTAAACTCTATTTGATTACCGAATATCAGCGGCTTAAAGAGGCTGAAAACAATCCGATGCTCGGCGAATGGAATGTAAAACGGGTACTTAGTAAAGTGAATTATACGCTTCATACCGATGCCGTCCGTGATTTTATCATTCCAAAAATTGATGTTGAGCGAGAGAAAGCATACGCGGATGAAGCCGATATGTTGAACCTCGCTTTATGGGCTTGTACCGCAAAGCAATGGCGGGAGGCAAATCCCGAATACTCAAAAAAAGGTTTGAATATACGCGATACGGCAAGTATTAACGAATTGGTTGTCTTGGCAAATCTTGAATCGTTCAATGCAGAACTTTTGAAACGTGATATGGATAAATCTACCCGATACGCCTGTCTGCACGAAATGGCAGAACGACAACTGACACGCCTCAATGCCATAGGCGCAGAAAAGGGATTTCGAAAATTAGAAGCAAAAAATAACGATGCTAAACCTTTCTTCTCTCGTTCCTCGAAAGTGGAGTTCCGATAAAAGCCTTGCCTTATTCATTCTTTCCACAGAAGAGGTGTTTATCGGATAAAGAAAGGGGGGAAATATGCGTGAGTTATTTGACAGTATAACACCGCAAAATGCTGAAATACGCACGGTTACTAACTCGTTACCTCTGAATCTAAAACCCCGCTAAAAGTTTATTCTCCAATCGGTTATGTCAAACCGATGAAAATCTAAAATAGCTTGACCCGAATAAGAAAAGCGTGGGAATGAAAGGTAAAACCTCCCATTCCCGTGCTTTTTGTTTTTGAAATCCGGATTCGAAGCAAGGGTTATTCCTCTCTTTCAAATTTCAGTTCCCCCACATTTTTTTTCAATTCCACCCCAGGAGTAAAAAGTATCCGGTTCCCTTTGATCAGGGTCGGCCTGAACTGCTCTACTGCTTCCACGCCTTCGCTCGAGAACGAAAGACGTAAAGTGCCCAATTCCCCAAGGATGACACTTTTGCCCATCAGCAGATATTTGGGGATTATTTCCAGCAGGCTTTCGATCACATTGGACACATCGCCCCGCGAAAGGGACGATAAGGTGACGATTTCCTTGGTTAGATCGGTTTTGGTAATTTTGCCGTCGTTGACCGGGCTGGCGTACCATTTTTCCTTTGTCCGGTCTTGCGGATTGGCTCGTTTGGTAAGTTTGTATTTCATGATTTTCTGGTTTTAAAACTTGGTTACCCATTTGTGAATAAACGTTAATCCATTTTCTCACGTGTGCCGTCAAAATTTCTCACGTATAAAAATTTATTTTCTCACGTGTATAATTTTATTTTCTCGCGTATGAAAATTTATTTTCTCACGTATGAAAATTTGCTCCCTCACGTGTGCAATTAAAATTTCCTGCGCAGGGATGTTTTTGAGAACATTTTTGCGGTTGAAATTTCTTGCATCTGGATGTTTATTTAAACAGATGTAAAAATAAAATTCCTTACGTATATCAATTTATTTTTTTGCACAGGTTTTTTTCATGTTTCGAAAACACGCCTTTTCCGGAATACAGGGGAATTCCGGAGCCTGCGAGGGTGTTCCAAAAGAGTTTTTTCACCCCCAAGACACGAAGTTTATACAAAGAGCACAACGCTACTGATTTCATTTTTATGCCATTGTGTTTTTTGTACAAGAGCCTTTGTGCCCTTGTGGTGAAGTTTTTTTGACTTTTTGAACGCCCCGTTTGACCGGAGACTGGTTACCGGAAAGGCAGTATAGGGCACAAAAAATACGGAGCCCGTTGCAAAAAGCTAGCGGATCACAATCTTTTTGGTTTCGGTAAATTGGGGCGTCACCACCTTGCAGAGGTAAGTTCCGGGAGGGAGTGGCCGGCAGGCAATGCGGTTCTCGCCCCGGGTCAGCGTTTGGCTGTGTACGGTTTGTCCTTGCAGGGTCAGCAATTGCATCTCGGCTTTGGGTGGCGCCAGCAGCAGGGTAAAGGCTTCGCTTGCCGGGTTGGGATAGAGGCTAAAAATACTTTCGGGACAAAGATCTGGCTTGGGCGTGCTGACAATCCGGCCCTCGGGATTGAGTTTTAAAAACAGCACATCCGCATCGTTGTTCGGCGTCTGGTTATCGTAACGGTTGGCGGCAATTACAAAGCCTCCGTCGGAGGTACACACCATACCCATTACTTCGTAATGGGCGTCGCCCCCGTAGTAGCACACATATTGCAACTCTAAGGCACGGTTAAGCAGTCCGGCAGTAATAAATGAAGGTCTTTGGGTGTTAGTCCAAAAGATATTGTGGTTGCCGGTAAAAAAGAGGCTGTCGGGCGTCCGGAAATCGAAAGATTTTCGAAATGCCGGGGTATCGATGGTATCGGGTTCCCCTGCTTGGGGAATACGGCCGATATAGGTAATGGGCGCCAGGGAAAAGGTGGTATCCAGTTCCGAAAAACCCTGGTAGTTATCCTTGATCAAACCGTTGTCGAGTTCACGATAATGCCTACAGGTGACCACAAAGGTGCTATCGGTGATCCAGCGGGCTGTTACGAAATCCTCATAACGGATTTCTGGCCTGAAGGTGTATGGATTGTAGACATCGGGAAAACGCTTTCTCCCGATCAGGTTCAAGGCCGTATCATATACAATGATGCCGGACACCAGGTCGGTAAAGACGTACAGCCTACCCGCATCCGGATCCGCCAGGCAATTATCTACATGGTAGGCAGACGGGACATTTTCCTCCGAAACATAACAGTTTAGTATTTCCCCGGTCGTATTGAAGCGGAGGTTGCAGGGATGGACAGGGTCGAAGCCGTTTTCCGAGACGGAACCGAACGCATAAAAGGAGGAGCCGCATTGTTCAAAATGGCAAAAATGGCTATATTGATAGTCTTCCAGGCGGATGATCCGGTGCCAAAGTTCGTTCAGCGAGGCATCCAGCCGCAGCAACACAAAGGCATCGTTTCGATAACGGTAATCGGGCGGTAAGCCAGCCATTCCAAATACCAGATATTCCGGGCCGGGCAGTTCGAAAATACGATAAAAGGAAAAGACGGTATCGCCATAGAAATAGGTTTTGGTGAGCGTATCAGCCGGTGAGCTGAATTGCCAGATTTTGCCTTTGGTGTTGTATGGCTCGGAACTATTTCCGCTTCCTCCCACTGCAATCATTTTTTGCCCGCCGGTTTCAATCAGGTCATTTACCCATTCATCCTGCTCGTTTTGAAACTGGAGGGAATAGGAAGTTTGGGCAGGTAAGGCACTGACGCCTAAAAGCAAAATCAAAAAAAGGACGGTTTTCTGCATGGTTTTCTGTTTTACGTTTGGAGTTTGTTTTCCTACTTGATAATGATCTTTTTGGTTTCGGTAAATTGGGGCGTCACCACCTTGCAGAGGTAAGCTCCGGGAGGGAGCGGCCGGCAGGCAATGCGGTTCTCGCCCCGGGTCAGCGCTTGGCTGTGTACGGCTTGTCCTTGCAAGGTCAGCAATTGCATCTCGGCTTTGGGTGGTGCCAGCAGCAGGGTAAAGGCTTCGCTTGCCGGGTTGGGATACAAGCTGAAAATACTTTCGGGACAAAGATTCTGTTTGGGCGTGCTGACAATCCGGCCTTCGGGATTGAGTTTTAAAAACAGTACATCCCTTTCGTTGTTTTGCGTTTGCTTGTCGTAGCGGGTAGCAGCAATTACAAAGCCTCCGTCGGAAGTACATACCATGCCCCGCGCTTCATATTGAGCATCGCCCCCGTAGTAGCGCACATATTGCAACTCTAAGGCACGGTTAAGCAGCCCGGCCGTAATAAACGAAGGTGTTCCGGATCCATGATTGCCGGTAAAAAAAATGCTGTCGGGCGCCCGGAAATCAAAGGATTTTCGAAATGTCGGGCTATCAATTGTATCGGGTTCCTCTGATTGGGGGATGCTGCCGACATAGGTAATGGGCGCCAGGGAAAAGGTGGTATCCAGTTCCGAAAAACCCTGATTGTAATCCCGGATCAACCCGCCGTTGAGTTCATGATAAATGCTATTGGTTATCACAAAGGTGGTATCAGTGATCCATTTGACCGTTGTCTGCCCCTCATAACGGATTTCCGCCCTGAAGGTGTAAGGATTGTAGACATCGGGAAAACGTGTTTTTCCGATCGGGTTCAGGGCTGTATCGTACACAACAATGCCGGAGACCAGATCGGTAAACAGGTACAGCCGGCCTGCAGCCGGATCTACTAGACATGCCTCCACATGATAGACATAAGACGGGACATCTTCCTCCGAAATATAACAGTTTAGGATTTCCCCAGCCGCATTCAGCCGGAAGTTGCAGGGATGATAGGGATCGAACCCGTTTTCCGATACGGAACCAAACGCATAAAAGAACTCGCCGAATTGTTCAGCATAACAAAAGTGGAGGCCTTTGTAACCCTCTAGGTGGATGGTCCGATGCCAGATTTCGTTCAACGAGGCATCCAATCGCAACAACAGAAATGCTTCGTTAGTATAACGGTTGTAATCGGGTGGCAGGTAGGCTGTTCCAAATACCATATATTCCGGGCCGGGCAGCTCGAAAATACGGTAGAAGTAACAGGCCGTATCACCATAGGCAAACGTTTTGGTGAGTGTATCGGTTGGCGAACGGAATTGCCAGATTTTTCCCTTATAGTTACCCAATTGGGAACTGCCCTGCCGTTCTGCTCCCACCGCAATCATTTTTTGCCCGCCGGTTTCAATCAGGTCATTTACCCATTCGTCCTGCTCGTTTTGAAACCGGAGGGAATAGGAAGTTTGGGCGGGTAAGGCGCTGACGCCTAAAAGCAAAATCAAGAAAAGGAAGATTCTTTGCATGTTTTCTGTTTTTCTAATTTGTAAAAGTAAAGGGAAAAACCGGCAGGATCAGTTTCTCCTGCCGGTTGAGCTTCCGAAATAGCCTAGTTGGCGCTGCCGATACTAAGCGGATACCCTTGTTCTTCCGGCGGGCCGGTACTGATTACTCTATAGTCGCCGGCATAAACCACCATTCTGTGAAATAGGTCTAAAATTCCACCACCACAGTCTCGTATATGCGATTCAACTCCAATATTTCGGATAAGTTTGCCATCCCAGGGTTTGTTTCCGCCCTGGGTTAGAATTTTCCACATATTGTCCAGGTACCAATCCATTTCGCTTGGATCCTGCGGCCTCTTTTTTTCCGTGCTGATGCAAAGCACATCGTGGGTAAAGCCCAAAACCGAACTGACTTGATACAGCAGGTAATCGCGGTCGTTGTCCAGTATGTCGTTGGGCGTCGGGTAAGACTGGGCATATATGTAATACTGCCAATTGCTGGTAAATACGATGCGGGTACCCGGAGTAATGGGGGGAGTCAGGCGGTAGTTCAATTTCCCCTCCAGATAATTCGGTGCCCCATACCCGCAACGGGTAAAGTCGCAGTTACAAGAATCCCGCCTCCACCAGTAGCCTTCTTCTTCCTGAGAGGGTTGCACATAGGTTCCCCGGCCGAACTGTGCCACAATACGTACAATCACCGAGTCGTTGCCGGCTGTTTGTCCGGCATTGCGGATGATACAGCCAACCAGTTCCTTTTTGGTGGCAGGGATGCCGGTGTAGATGGCCCGCAGTTTTTCCACAGCCCGGTTGTAAACCCATGCGGCATCGGCCACATACATTTTCTTTTCGCCCTGCACCCATTTTATCCGTACCTCCACGCTGTCGGTCAGGTAATCGGCAAAGGATTCGGTTGGGAAAGCGTAAGTGTAGTTAAGGGCTGCGTCTATGTGATATAACGCGCTATCCAACGTGATTTTATCGGTCGATGCGCATTTGGCGTTCGAATTGGTTTTCGCCGCTTTTGCAGCATTCAGGAACCAATGGATATCGTTCAGGAATTGTTGGGAAGCCAACTTGTCCGGAACCTGTAGTTGCGGTTTGGGTTCGTCTTTTTTGCAGGACACCCAAACCAGGCTGCTTGTTAGGAAAACAGCCAATATAAAAAAGAAGATTTTCTTCATGATTCATTGATTTGTGGTTTGTGTAAAATTTAAGGATGCCTCCGCTGGGGGCCGGCATGGAAAGTGGGATTGCTTTGTTTGCTGCCGCAAGGCAGCTAGGGCGGTTCAAGTTCGGATTGGTTTCGCAAGCTTTGTCCGGTAGCCGGAAAACACCTTTTAGCGAAGGGCAAGGCCGCGAGCGGTTTTTGCCTCCCTGCCACACAGGATGAGCTCACCAGTATCCGGCTGCCTGCGCTGAAGCAACTTGACAGAACTCCGTAAATACTGTTTTTTGCCTTCATGGCATACGAATTTGTTTCGACGGCAAAACAGCCGCTTTGTCGCTTTCGCGGGAACACTAAAGCCAATCGGTAGAGAGAAAATTAATGAAATCCGAAGAAATATGTCAAGTTGCGATACAAACTAAATAATACAGCTAACCCAAATTTGAGGTGTAAATATACAAAAAAATAATTCTCACAAGTTTTTCGAATTATTTTTAATTAAAAATAACCGTTTATCCTTTTACTATCTAAAGAAAGGGTTTTGTTCGAAAAATTGCAACAAAAAAGCTTTGTTCAAGCGGGAAATAGGGCAGGAGAATATCCGGAGGAGTTTAGTAAAGCCCTTTTTTCGCTTGCCAGCATCGTAAGGCCCGTTTCAACAGGCTTCGTACAATAAGTTGGTGGAAGGGGTAAATGGCATAAAAATAAAATTTCCCGAACGTATTCCGGAAATAGATCAGGCTGGAAACGGTAACTTTTTGCTTTTCCCCGGATGCTTCTATTTGCGCGGAAAAATACAGTTTCAAATGTTTGTCGCTGAGGCACATTATGGTTTCGGTGGCCGATTTGGCCGGAATGCTCATCAAACCATAACTTCCTCCGTTCCGGACGGCTTGTTCGAATTTTTCCTTGCTCCGCTTGCTTCCTGCCTGGAGGCCGAAGGGTTTGACCAACCAATCACGAAGTAAAAACAGTTGATCGACCCATGCGGGCGATTGCGTCCAAAAGGCAATGATCAAATCATCCGCCGTAAAATTTTTTCCGTACGGGAAAACACATTCCAACGCTTCTTCGGATTGGGCAGGAAGATATGAACAGAGGAAGCTGTTTTCGGGAATCACCGTTTTCTTAATTTTCAGGGTTTTCATACCAAGGGGAAAAACAAGCCAAGCCAACCCTTTGCAAGTCACAAAACGGCAGAATCATGGGAAACAATAAGAAGAAATAAAAAAGAATCTATGATTACTCGATTTTTATTTTATAGCGCTGCCGGAATCCTTTTTTACTTTGTAGGTTTCGGGGTTTAAGGCCATGGGCGACCAGAGGCGCAAGAAACTCAGTACTTTTTCAAGATCGTAACTTTTTCCTTTTTCCAGGAGCGAGGAATCCTGAATATGAACCACTTTCCCCGTTTTGTCGAGGATCACGAAAACCGGAAATCCGAAGCGTTGCGGATAACCCAGTTCCGCCAGAAGGTCTAAATTTTTGGTTTCCTTGCGTTCGTAGTTCATCAACATAAAAACATAATCAGCGGCCATCGTCGAATCAACTTGGGCGTTGTCGTGGATAAAATCGTGGAAGATGATACACCAGGGGCACCAGTTCCCGCCAACCTGAATAAAAACGTTTTTATTTTCTTTATTTGCCTGAGCCAGGGCCGTTTTTAAATCGGCGCGGACATCGGCATCCGGATTGTAAGGTTTTTTCGCATCCTGCGGAAACGCAAGAGTTGCAACAAACAAGAAACTGAGAAGGATCAAAAAGGGTTTCATATGCAGTTTTTAGAAAAACAAAAGCTATTTTGTGCCGGATCCGCCGAGTACCGTAATACTCCCCCGTACCACTTCGTCTTTGTACTTGCCGTACATCTTCAGGAAATAAAAATAAACCCCGTCCGAAAGCCCTTCGGCCTTCCAATCGTTCTGGTAATTCGAACTGGAATACACTTTGCGGCCGTTGCGGTCCCAAATAATCAATTGCATTCGCTCGTACTCGTACGATACGCTCCAGGGATCGTTTTTCTGCTTGTTTTCATTTTTGATCACGAAAGTATCGTTGTAACCCGGGCTGCTGTTCGGCGTTATAAAATTGGGAATCACCCGGTCGTGTGTTTTATCAAGGTCTTTGATGTTCAGCTTTTGGGAAATGGTGGTATCACATCCGCTTGGCGTTAAAACTTTTACCGTTAGAATATAGAAATTATCAATGTTCGTATTGGCATTTTCAAAAACGTGCGTGACGTTTTCAACCCCGGTAACCGAATCGCTGCCGTCGCCGAAATCCCAAATAGCCGTTAAAATAGGATTTCCGCTTGTTTCTTCCAACGAAAAGGTCAATACGGGATTTTGGCGGTAGATGTTGCCGTCTTTATCCGGGTCGTATATCAATTCCACTTGTACGCCGGGCATTCCGGGTACGAAAAAGTTGCTGTCCAATTCGCAACCCCTGGAATCGGTGATTAGGATGTTATTTTCCCCCACGCAAAGATTTTCCTTGATGGAATCAAAACGAGGCTTTACGCCGTTCCACAAGTAAGAAAACGGGCCGACGCCACCCTTCAGCGTCGCTTTGTAAATCGCGTCGCATTTGCTTTTGCAGGTAGGTTCTATTTCGATCAGCGTAATACTCATGCCTGATGAAAAAACCGTGGTCGTGCCGTCCGTAAATTGAGCCGGTAAATCCCCGGCAGCGTCTTTGTAGTAAGAAGTGGACGGGTCGCTCACATCCCATTTGATTTCAGTAGTTCCCTCCCTGGCTTTGAAAACCATTTCGGTTAAGAAATCATCCAGAATCGTTGCCGATACGCTGCTGCTCCAGTCCAGCACAATTTTTCCCGGACTGCTTGTAACGCGAATGCTGGACCCGCTTAAAGCCGGATTTGAATTTTGAAGCCGCACATACTGGATAACATTTTGATCGAAGGTCAAGGTCAAATGAAACTCCGTGCAGCCGATCAGGTTTTTTATCTGGATCGGAATGCCGTAATGGCCTTTCGTGCAGGTATTCGATGTGGGAAGAATGGTTTCAACCGTAAGGGCCGCTTTTGCCTGGCCGCTCAGGAAAACGGCAAAAGCAAGGATACAAAAGATTTTTTGGGTAAAATAACGCACTGCTACGACAATTTCTTTAACAAAGGACAAAATTCAATCTGCAAAATTAGTCAGATTTTTCTTTTTATACTTTGTGAACGAAATCTTTACAGATTTATTTTTTACACCCTCAAAAAGCTCCGGATCGCATCATCACCAAGGAGCAGGCTTCGACGGTTTCAATGTGGTTTTGTTGCAGCAGGTTTTCAAATTCGGGATTTTCGGTTCCCGGATTGAAAATAACCCGTTGGGGGGAAAGGTTCACCACATAATTGTAATATTCTTTCTGATTTTGGGGCGACAGATAAACGGTCACCGTATGAATCCCGGCGAAGGGAACTTTTTCTTTCTGGATAAGGACATCTTCAATCTTTCCTTCACGCGCTCCGATGGCTTCCACCGGATGCCCGTTTTCGAGGAGCATGCGGATGCATTTGTTCGAAAAACGCGCTTCGTTCTCGCTGGCTCCGATAACCAGGGTTTTCTTTTTCATGGCTTTACAAAAATGACTAAAAACAGGGAAATCTTCTAGAAGAAACAAGAAGGAATTCAAATGGTTTTTTAAACATCATTCAAAATGGAATCTAGGTTGTCGAACCGGTGCCGGTAGTCTTCCATAGAACGGCGGATGATTTCGTGCGCTTCTCCCTTGCCGAACGTATGGGTTATTTCAACCCGGCGATCTTGGCCCGGAAGATCTTTGTAAGTCAGGAAATAATGCATCAGCCGGTCGATAACCGAAAGAGGAAGCTCCGAAATATCCTGAAAATTCCCGTAAACAGCATCGTTGCACAAAACGGCAATCAGTTTGTCGTCCGACTCGTTGCCGTCGATCATGCGAAATCCGCCGATTGGAATAGCTTTTACGAGAATATCGCCATGCGAAATATCTTTTTCGGTCAACACACAAATATCGATCGGGTCGCCATCGCCTTTGATCCCCTTCCGGTTTGTTTTTTCCATGCAAAACTCGGCAACGGTATTTCCGCTGTACGTTTGCGGAATGAAACCGTATAAGGCCGGAATAAAGTTCGAATACAATTGAGGACGATCCAGCCGCAAATAACCGCTTATTTTATCCACTTCATATTTTACGGTGTCGGTTGCCACCATTTCGATAAAACAGGTTAATTCTCCGGGGGCTTTTTTCCCGATTTCGACGCCATGCCAGGGATGTGATTTGTAGCGTAGTCCCATCAACTTGCCGATGGGATCCATTAAATTGTTTGCCATTTTATGTTGTAACTAAAATATGAAAATGAAAAATAAAATTACGATGACGCAAAGTTTTGATAAGGGGGTAGTTGTTTAACAAAAATCTCCCCAAACTTGTTGTTGCAGGCTGCAATTTCTTTCAAAAAACCTCCTTGCAACAGCGGGTTTTATGCACTGCGCTTTCGAAAGACGTACTGACAAAAGACAAACAGAAAAAGAGTCAAGATGCTGTTTAAAATACAGCGAAGGAGGGTTTGCCCGAATTGGTAAAAGCTGAATACTTCAAGCAGGCTCAAAACCAGTTGATGGACAAAAATCAGAATGCTTGCATACGTTACGAACCATTTGATGCCCATATCGCGGATATTCGGCTCCAATGTGGTTTCGTAGTCCGGTTTCCCACCTACGATCTTGGTCACCTGGTTGCGTATAAACGCGATAAAAACCGTAGCGCTTGTATGCAAACCGATGATTCCCGTGAAGATGTCAACACAAAAACCGGTGATGAATCCGAGCAACAAAAGCAGCCATCCTTGAATTTCGAAGGGCAACAGCAGGATGAACAGCAGGTACAGTTGAATGTTCACATAACCGTAGAAGTCCAGGTTGTTTATGATCACAACCTGCGCTGCTAACAAGGCGATAAAGCGAAAAATATTCTGTAAGATTTCCCTACTCATTTTTTGTATCTTCTTCTAAAATAGGCTGCTCCAACTGCTTTTGTTCTTGCTGGTATAAATTTTCGATCACATAAACATAGTTCAGGCTGTTGTAGTCGACACTGAACCGAAATGGAATGGTCGAAAAATGCTCGTGCTCTTCTGCTTCAAAGTTTTCGATAAAACCAACCAAAATCCCCGGAGGGAAAATAAAAGAAAAACCGCTGGTGACCACCGTGTCGCTTTTGGCGATTTTTATGTGTGGCGGAACATCGACAAGATCACCCATGCGGGGATTGAAGCCGTTCCATACAATAGTTCCCATTTGATTGTTGCTGGTAATGCGTCCGCTGATCCGGGTGTTTTTATTTAAAATGCTCATAACCCAGGCAAAATGTTCCGATACATTTTCGACAATTCCGACCACTCCGGTGGACGTAATTACGGCCATATCCTTCCTCAACCCGTCTTTTGATCCTTTGTTGAGCATGATAAAATTGCTTCGCCGGTTGATGGAATTGTGGATAACCTGAGCGACGGTATATCTGTAATGCCGGGATGTATCCACCCTCCACAAATATCTTGTCGTATCGATTTTTTTACTGTACAGGGAATCAAGGGTATTTTGCAAACGGGTATTTTCAGTCGCTAATTTCCGGTTTGCATTTTCCAAATCGAAATACCGGTAAACCGCATTTGTTTTTTCATAAACCCGGCCGGCAACCTCGTTGCCGAATGAGGTTAATTTGGCCCTTTGGTAATTGGTTGATTTCAGAAAAAAGGAAAACGCAATTATTTGCAGGATCACAAATAAAATGAAAAAGTGGAACCGCAGCAGGAAAACGAAAATATTTCGCATGGTCGTTTAGCTAATCAACCGCCACTCGTTGTTAAGCGGAAATCGATAGTTCGGAAAACTATTTTATCAGGAACGTAAACTTGTCGAAGTTCTTCAATGCAATTCCCGTGCCCCGTGCCACGGCGTGAAGCGGATCCTCGGCAATATGCACTTTTAATTGTGTTTTGAGCGACAAACGTTTGTCTAATCCGCGTAAAAGCGACCCGCCGCCAGCCAGATAAACCCCATTCTTGTAAATATCGGCAGCCAGTTCGGGAGGCGTCATTTCCAACGCGTTTAAAATAGCAGCTTCAATTTTTGAAATCGATTTATCGAGGGCATGGGCAATTCCTGCATAATTTACATAAATTTCCTTGGGGATTCCCGTCATCATGTCGCGGCCGTGAACCGCATAATCAACAGGAGGATTGTCGATATCCGTCATGGCAGCGCCCACTTCGATTTTAATCCGTTCGGCCGTGCGTTCCCCAATGTTGATGTTATGCTGTTTGCGCATGTATTCTTCAATATCGGCATTAAAGTCGTCACCGGCAATACGGATGGATTTGTTGTTAACAATACCGCCCAACGCAATTACGGCAATTTCGGAGGTTCCGCCACCGATGTCGATAATCATGTTTCCGGAAGGTTCCATCACGTCGATTCCGATACCGATTGCAGCAGCCATGGGTTCGTGGATTAAGCGGACTTCCTTGGCGCCGGCTTGTTCGGCCGAATCTTTAACAGCACGTTCTTCCACTTCGGTAATTCCGCTTGGAATACAAATTACCATGCGTAAAGCAGGGGGGAAAAGTTTGCTGCTACTGCCGATCATTTTAATAAACTCACGAATCATGTATTCGGCCGATTGGAAGTCGGCAATAACGCCGTCGCGCAAGGGGCGGACGGTTTTAATGTTTTCGTGGGTTTTCCCGTGCATCATCATGGCACGTTTTCCTACGGCAAGGATTTTATTGGTGCTTCGCTCTAGTGCGATAATAGAAGGTTCGTCAACTACAATTTGGTCGTTATGAATGATGATGGTGTTGGCTGTACCCAAGTCCATCGCAATTTCCTTAGTTAGAAAAGAGAAAAGTCCCATGATGCTGATTCTTAAATACTATATATCAAAGTTTTGTTCGTTAATAGTAACCATTTAACGGTTGTTTTGGTTTTGTTCAGTGTTTGAAATGTCTTTTTCCGGTGAACAACATGGACAAATCGTGTTGATTGCAATAATCAATGCTGTCCGGGTCTTTTACCGAACCGCCGGGCTGAATTACGGCTGCAATTCCGGCTTGGTGTGCTATTTCAACGGAATCAGCAAACGGAAAAAAAGCGTCCGACGCCATGACCGCCCCCTGCAAATCAAAACCGAATTCACGCGCCTTGTCAATGGCGTGTTTTACGGCATCCACCCGTGAAGTCATTCCGCAACCCGAACCCAATACTTGTTTATTTTTTACCAAAACAATGGCATTTGATTTCAAATGTTTCACCGCAAGGTTGGCAAAAATCAAATCATCGATTTGCGATTGAGAGGGTTGGGTCTTTGTAACAATTTGGTATTCCCGGGGATTATCTTTTGCTGAATCTTTTTCTTGCTCCAGTACACCGTTCAATGCCGAACGGAATGATTTTGCCTGAAAATGGGTTGATTTGCCTTGCAAAATTATTCGATTTTTCTTTGATTTCAGGATTTCCAACGCATTTTTTTCGTAATCCGGTGCATAAATGACTTCCATAAACAAACTGTTCATCTCCAACGCAGTAGCTTCGTCGATGGGTTTGTTTGTAGCAACAATTCCGCCGAATGCCGAAATGGGATCTCCTGCCAGAGCAGCTTTCCATGCTTCGGTGAGGTTGGAGCGGCTGGCCAGTCCGCAAGCATTGGTATGCTTGATAACGGCAAATGTGGGTTCCGAAAATTCGCAAATCAAAGCAACGGCTGCATCCAGATCAACCAAGTTGTTGTATGACAGCGCTTTTCCATGCAATTGTTCGAACACTTTCGGCAAATCGCCGTAGAAAGCGCCTGATTGATGCGGATTTTCTCCGTAGCGGAGGCTCGTCGAGGTTAAAAAGCTTTGCTGAAAAGCCGGAATTTGCTCGGTTGTATTAAAATAGCCGAAAATTGCCGAATCATAATGGGATGAAACCTTAAAAGCTTGCGCTGCAAAATAATGGCGGTCTGATAAAGAAGAAACCCCGTTTTTTTCGTTCAATAATGTTCGTAAATCTTCGTATTGACCGGCAGAAGGAACAATAACGACATCGTTGTAGTTTTTTGCAGCTGCCCGGATCAATGAAATACCGCCAATGTCGATTTTTTCGATGATCTCATCATGATGAGCTCCGGAAGCAAGTGTTTGTTCAAAAGGATACAAATCCACAATAACCAAATCAATGGGAGGAATTTCATAGTGACCGGCTTGCTTGACGTCTTCTTCGTTTTCGCGCCGGTATAAAATGCCGCCCATGACTTTGGGATGCAGGGTTTTTACACGCCCTCCGAAAATAGAAGGGTAGGAGGTAAGGTCTTCAACGGCTTCACAAGGAATGCCGAGTGATTGGATAAAATCGTAAGTGCCTCCGGTTGAATAAATCGTTACGTTTAAGTCGTGGAGTTTTTGGGCAATCTTGTCAATGTTTTGCTTGTGAAATACGGAAATTAAAGCTGAACGAATAGGTTTGAGATCATTCATTTTTTGAAAACAATTTTTACAAGATTCCTAAAGTATTTGCTATCACAAAAAAACGGTATGCCGCCGGATTATAATTTCCGTTTTACTTCAATGGTTTCAAATCCTTCCACAATGTCACCTACTTTGATGTCGTTGTAGCTTTCGATATTCAAACCGCATTCGTAGCCGGCCGATACTTCTTTTACATCGTCTTTGTAACGTTTCAAAGAGCCGAGTCGTCCGGTGTAAACTACAATACCATCGCGAATCAAGCGGATTTGCGTGTTGCGGGTAATTTTTCCGTCCAGAACCATACATCCGGCAACAGATCCCACTTTGGTAATACGGAATACCTCGCGTATTTCGACGTTGCAAATAATTTTTTCTTCAATTTCGGGCGACAACATGCCTTCGATAGCCGATTTGATTTCTTCGATGGCGCTGTAGATAATGGAGTACAAACGGATATCGATTTCCTCGCGCTCGGCCAGTTTGCGAGCGTTGGATGTCGGCCGGACCTGGAATCCGACAACGATGGCGTTCGAAGCGCTGGCCAACAGCACGTCGCTTTCGGTAATGGCACCCACAGATTTGTGGATGACATTTACCTGAACCTGTTCAGTGGACAGTTTCAGCAAAGAGTCGCTCAAGGCTTCTACCGATCCGTCTACGTCGGCTTTTACGATGATGTTCAATTCCTTGAAATCGCCAATGGCGATGCGGCGGCCGATTTCGTCCAAAGTCACATGCTTTTGGGTACGAAGGCCTTGTTCACGTTGCAATTGCTGGCGTTTGGCAGCCAAAGCTTTGGCTTCGCGTTCGTCGCTCATGACGTTAAACATATCGCCGGCTTGCGGTGCGCCTGCCAAGCCGAGTAACAACAATGGGGTTGCGGGGCCGGCTTCCTTAATAAGGTTGTTGCGTTCGTTGTACATGGCTTTTACTTTTCCATATACCGAACCGGCGAGTACAAAGTCTCCTACCCGTATGGTTCCGTTTTGAACCAGCATTTTTGCCACATAACCGCGTCCTTTATCCAAAGAGGATTCAAGGACAGCTCCGTAAGCATTGCGGTTGGGATTGGCTTTTAAGTCCAGAAGTTCAGCTTCGAGCAATACTTTTTCGAGTAGCTCTTCCACATGGATCCCTTTCTTTGCTGATATTTCCTGACTTTGGTATTTTCCGCCCCAATCTTCTACTAAAATATTCAGTTTGGAAAGAGCTTCCTTAATTTTTTCGGGATTGGCGCCGGGCTTATCAATCTTGTTGATGGCAAATACCATGGGTACGCCAGCCGCTTGAGCATGGTTGATCGCTTCAATGGTTTGCGGCATTACGGTATCGTCGGCAGCAATTACAATGATAACAAGGTCGGTAATTTTGGCTCCGCGGGCACGCATGGCCGTGAACGCTTCGTGACCCGGCGTATCGAGGAATGTAATTTTCCGCCCGTCCTTGTGAGTCACTTCGTAAGCTCCGATGTGTTGCGTAATACCTCCGGCTTCCCCTGCGATTACATTGGCTTTACGAATGTAATCAAGCAAGGATGTTTTCCCGTGGTCAACGTGTCCCATCACAGTAACAATGGGTGGACGGGGTTCCGTATCTTCTTCGGCATCCAATTCTTTGCTGTCGATTGATTCCTGTACTTCTACACCAACAAATTCCACTTTGAAACCGAATTCGTCGGCAAGCAGGCTGATGGCTTCGGCATCCAAGCGTTGGTTGATGGAAACAAACATACCTACCGACATACAGGTAGCAATGATTTTGGTAACCGGTAAATTCATCATGTTCGCCAAATCGTTGGCGGTAACGAATTCGGTTACTTTTAAAACATTCTTTTCTTCTTCCAGGCGGGCGCGCGTTTCTTCTTGCTGTATCGCTTCAGCTTGACGTTTTTCGCGGCGGTGTTTAGAAGCTTTTGATTTTCCGGTTCCGGCCGAAAGGCGTTGCAGCGTTTCGCGGATTTGTTTTTGAACTTCTTCTTCCGATGGTTCTACCCGTGGTTCAATAACCTTCCCGTATTTTTTTCCTTTGTTTTTATCTGCTGGCCTGTGTAGAGGTTGTGGCCCGACTTTCTTCGGATCCTTCGGATTTGATGGATCTGTCTTATTTTCACCCTCAATTCCCGAAACGTTTTCTTTTGCTTTGATGCGTTTCCGTTTCTTCTTTTTACCTGCACGGTTTTCATCCGAAGAGGTAGCAGCCGGTTTTTGTGGTTCCGGCTTTTGGAAAACGGGCAATTCTATTTTTCCCAATACTTTTACGCCTTCCAAAGTGGGGACTTTGGTTGAAATGAAATTGGGATCTTCTTTGGTATAAATTCCGTTAGGATTCAGGTCTTGTTTGGACTCTTCCGGAGCAACAAGTTCTTCTTTTTCCACAACCGGGGGCGTAACGGTTTCTTCGATAATTTCGTTTTGAGGTGTTTCTTGTTTTACACTTTCGGCTGCAACGTCTTGTTCAGGTTCAGCGTCTTTGCCTTTTTTCGGTGTTTTGGCTTCTTTTTCGGCGGTCTTTGCCGATTTCGATTTGCCTTTGGCGGGTGTTGCAAATTGTGACAAATCAATTTTCCCCACAATCTTTATACCGGGTTCGGGCTGGGCAGTTTCCGGGTTGGTCGATTCAACAGCAACAACTTCTTTTGTTTCCGGTTCATTAGCCGGAACCTCTTTTTCCACAACCGGAGGCGTCGCCTCTTTTTCAACGACCACCAATTCCTCAGGCTTTTCGACCGTTTTTTTAGTTTTCTTTGGTTTTTCTTCAGTTTCCGAAACAACAGGTTTTTCCTCGGTTTCTGCCGGTTTATCATGCTTTGCATGAAAATTCAACGTGCGGATCACCAATTCATTGGGTTCTGCTTCTTCTTTTTCTTCGGCAGGTTTTCGTGTTTCGGTGGTTGGAGCTTGAAGTTGCGTGTATTCCAAACCGATCTTTTTGGAAATTTCCTTGGCAGCTTTATCCGGCTGAAATTCTTTCACCAAAAGATTATACATCTCAGGTGACAACTTGGTATTGGGGTTGCTGTCGATTTTTTCTCCTTTTTTGAGGAGAAACTCGACAATGGTTGAAACACCAACGTTAAACTCTGTTGCGGCTTTACTAAGCCTAATTGTTTTTGTGCCTTCTGACATGCTTTTATCCAGGTTTCGCCTAAAGCTCGGTATGAGGTTGTAAAGGTACGATAATATTTTCAATCTGAAACGTGTATGCGCTTTGTGCCGCGATGCGGCATACTAATAAAACAGTATTCTCCCTAAAAAATATTACAAATCCCGTGTTTAGGCTTATTCAAATTCAGCTTTAAGTATGCGGATTACTTCTTTGATAGTTTCTTCTTCCAGCTCGGTGCGGCGAACCAACTCTTCTTCACTTAGCTCCAGCACGCTGCGAGCCGTATCGCAACCAATCGATTTTAATTCTTCAATGATCCATTGATCGATCTCATCGGTAAATTCCATTAAATCAACGTCTTCGTAATCTGCGTCATTATCGCGGTAGACATCGATTTCATAGCCGGTCAGTTTCCCGGCAAGTTTGATGTTGTGTCCGCCTTTTCCGATAGCCAACGAAACCTGGTCGGGTTTCATGTAAACATCGGCGCGTTTGGTGGCATCGTCCAACGTGATGGCTGTTATTTTTGCTGGACTTAATGCACGTTGGATGTAAAGTTGCGGATTCGTTGTATAGTTGATTACATCAATGTTTTCATTCCTTAATTCGCGGACAATCCCGTGAATGCGCGATCCTTTCATCCCGACGCAGGCTCCTACCGGGTCAATGCGGTCGTCGTAAGATTCAACGGCAATTTTGGCGCGTTCGCCGGGAACGCGGACAATATTTTTGATTGTAATCAATCCGTCGAAAATTTCGGGTACTTCAGCTTCGAGCAAACGCTCCAAAAACATGGGAGAAGTACGTGAGAGAATGATCTGGGGCGAGTTTTTTTTCATATCCACACGGGCTACTACCGCGCGGATGGTATCGCCTTTGCGGTAAAAATCACCGGGAATTTGTTCGTTACGCGGCAAAACCAATTCCAATCCCTCGTCGTCCAAAACCATGATTTCACTTTTCCAGGCTTGGTAAACTTCGCCGGTAATGACTTCACCGATTTTATCTTTATACTTGCGAAAAATGGCATCTTTTTCGTATTCCTGGACTTTGGAAACCAAATTTTGACGAATCGCCAAAATTTCACGGCGGCCGATATCTTTCATCCAAATGGGTTCGGTCACTTGTTCGCCCACCTCGAAGTCGGGTTCTATTTTGATGGCTTCCGAATATTCGATTTGGCGGTTTTCGTCTTCCACATCGCCATCGGCGACAATTTCGCGGTTACGCCAAATTTCCAAATCACCTTTATCGACATTCACAATGATGTCGATATTTTCGTCGGTGCCGTATTTTTTTATCAGCATGTGGCGAAATACATCCTCAAGGATGCGCATAAGCATTTCGCGGTCAATGTTTTTAAATTCCTTAAATTCGGAAAAGGTTTCAACTAAATTGATGTGCGCCGAATCAGCCATGATGGTCACTGTTTTGGTTAAAATTTGATGATTTCTTTGGTTTCCTTGATGTCGGGAAACGCAATTTTATGGAGTGTTGTAATGATTTCTTTTTTAACTTTCTTTTGTTCCTGAACTTCGATTTCGTGCTCGTTGGCAGCGGTAAGCTCGCCCGTGATTTCCCCGCCGTCCTGAAGTTTTACTTTTACCTGGCGGCCGATATTTTTGATATATTGTCGCAGCAAGGTATACGGATGATCCAATCCTGATGAAGAAACATTCAATTCGAAATCCTCTTCGTCGCGGTTGAGGTTCGATTCAATGTGTTTGCTCAAAGTAATGCAGTGTTCAATTCGTACGTATGTATCGCTGTCGATAAATACAAAGATGCGATTGCCCGGCTTTACCAAAATATCCACAACAAAACGGTCAGTTCCGGCAAGTTGTTCTTCAACCAATTTTTGGAGTAAGCTTTTTGTGATCATATTTTGATGCGACGATAAATGGGATTGTATGAAAAGAGGGGACACAATGTCCCCTCCTAATTTTTTCGCAAATGCAGCCTATAAGGTATTGCATCTTTGAACGTTTTCTTACTTGGTTGTCCGACCAGGACTCGAACCTAGACTAAATGGACCAAAACCATTTGTGCTGCCATTACACCATCGGACAATCTTTTGGTCTCCTTTTCAGGGGGGCAAAGGTACACTTCATTTTATAAATGACAAAGTATTTCGATAAAATTTTTTAAACTCATTTTACATTTTTGAAATTTCAGAGTTAAAAAACAGGAACTTTTATACTCTTACTTATTAGCAGGCAAGTAAACGAGACATGGTTTAATGGAAAATTGAAAATAGAGAATTGAAAGTGGACTTTTAAATGGCAAGTAAACGAACAACAAAAAGCGAACAACAATCTTTGCGCCGTGTTCCTTGAACCTTTCAGCTTTCACCCATTTCACGCTTCACATTTAAACAGTTCAACGAATAAACACCCCGTTCACCCTTCACGCTATGCGATTAAAACATCGTATTATTAGATTAAAACATCGATTAAAACCATCAATACCAGAATCTTTTCCCACATAAACAGTTCAACAGTTCAACGATTCAACAGTTTAACAAACAAGCATTTGACCTTTCACCTTGTACCCTTAACCATTCATTTCACACTTCACATTTAAACAATTCAACAGTTCAACAAATAAACACCCCCCCGTTCATGTATAAAACCGCATAATCTCATCACACACCACTTCGATTTCTTTTTCCGAAAGATCGTAAAAAAACGGCAGGCGAACCAGGCAATCCGAGTAGCGGTCGGCTTGGGAAAGTTCCCGCCCGTCGTGTTTTTCACGGTAAAATTTGCTTTTGTGTAATGACAGATAATGAAATACCGCTTGGATTTTCGCCTCTTTCAAATGTGCGATCAAAGCGGATTGTTCATGGTGGTCGCGGGTAACCAAATAAAACAAATGCCCGTTTTGGCTGGTTCCTTCAGGGAAAGAGGGGAGAGTTATTTTACCGGCTTCTTGCAAGGGGCAGAGTTTTTGAAGATAACTGTTGAAAATCCATTTCCGCTTTTGCTGGATCTCATCCAACTGTTCCAGTTGCGAGTATAAAAAAGCTGCTGTTAAGTCTGAAGCCAAATAGGACGACCCCAGATCGACCCAGCCATATTTATCCACTTCGCCCCGGTAAAAGGCGCTGCGGTTGGTCCCCTTTTCCCAAATAATTTCAGCCCGTTCGAAAAAACGTTCATCATTAACCACCAACAAACCTCCTTCGCCGCAAGTGACGTTTTTGGTTTCGTGAAACGAAAAGGCCGCCAAATGACCGAAACTACCCAATGCTTTTCCCTTGTAAAAGCCGTCGATGGCATGGGCGGCATCCTCGATCAAAAACAAGCCGTATTTATCCGTAAGTTGCAATAATGCATCCATGTCACAGGCAATGCCGGCATAGTGAACCGCCACAATCGCTTTGGTTTTCGGCGTAATCAGGGTTTCAATTTTCCCTAAGTCCAGGTTGGGTGTTTCCGCTTCGCTATCCGCGAAAACAATTTTTGCTCCGCGCAATACAAATGCATTGGCCGTGGAAACGAAGGTGTAGGAAGGCATGATGATTTCGTCATCCTCCCGGCAATCAATTAATAACGCTGCCATTTCCAATGCCGCCGTACAAGAAGTGGTGAGCAAGGTTTTTCCGAAACCGTACCTGTTTTCGAAAAACAATTGGCATTTTTGCGTAAAAACACCGTTTCCCGATATTTTTCCCGTGAGTGCGACTTCCGTGAGATGCTCGATTTCGTTACCCGTAAAATGGAGTTTGTTAAAAGGAATGGCCATTTGTTTCGGATTGATTTTTGAGAAGAATTTCCATACAAAGAAAAGGAAAATACACAGATGTTTTCAAGATTCAAAAATAGTTCAGATATTCGCAAAATCAAATTTCTTTAAAAAAAACAGATCGGAAAGATGCCTGCAAATTCCATTGTCGAACAAGCAAAAAGCCTGCCCATGTTTTTTATTTTGGGGCGGCCCCGTTCGGGAACCACCTTGTTTCGGACTTTATTTGATGCCCATCCTAATGTGTCCATTCCGCCTGAATGCACCTTTGTGATGGACCTGAGAACCGATTACGGGAAAACGAAATACTGGACGCAAAAAAAGTTGCTCCGGTTTTTGGAAGATTTGAAAAAAACAAGACGCTTCCTGACTTGGGGGATCAATGAAGAGGAATTAAAGCATAACCTGCTGGCTTGTGAAGGTGAAAATTCTTATGCAACCTTATGTAAAGTCGTTTATTTATCTTCGCCCGACCGTTTTGCAAAACAGCAAATCCTTTGGGTCGGTGATAAAAACCCGGGGTATATCCTTTTTACAAAAAAGTTGGTAAAATTATTCCCTGGAGCCAAATATTTCCATTTGGTACGTGATGCCCGCGATCAAATTGTATCCGTCCGCAAATTCGATTTTGAAGAACGTTTTGCATCGGTATTGTCCAGCCGTTGGAATCGGTCGGCGCGGATTGTGGCGCGCCAGAAAAAACGTCATCCCGGGAAATTCTGTTTCATCCGTTACGAAGATTTGGTTTCGGATTCGCCGGTTTATTTCAAGCAAATGTGCGATTTTTTAGAAATCGATTACCATGAAGATGTGTTTTCATTTTACAAAAGAGCCCCTGAATTTTTGGAAAACAATGAATACAAAAAAGGATTTTTAAAATACCATACCAGCCTTTTAGAGCCGATTAATAAAAGCAAAATCGGGGATTGGCGGGGGAAATTATCCGATAAAGATATAAAATCAATCGAAGCCGTTTCAGGCAAATGGATGAAGCAGTTTGGCTATGAGTTGGTAAATCCCAAACCAACGATTGCCACGCGCTTGCGGGTTTTTCCGGGAGTCTTGTACGAACATTGTTTCCAGTCGTTTGCTTATTGTTTGGGATTTTTACCTTACGCATGGCGCTCGCGTATTTTCAGGATGATTGTAAAAATTGTCCGTTGGATTATGCCGGCACGAAAACTTACCCCATAAAGCAACGTTGTAAAAGACCGGCGATTTTGTTAATTTAGGGGTCGTTTTTTAAAACCAGAATGGTGAAAAAAATTGCTGTAATCCTTTCCGGTTCGGGCGTTTTTGATGGTTCCGAAATACATGAAGCCGTGCTTACCCTTTATGCCATTCAAAAGCATGGCGCTCAATACCAATGTTTTGCGCCGGATCGTGCGCAACACCACGTGGTGAACCACATTACCGGAGCTGAAATGCCTGAAACGCGGAATATCCTTGTCGAATCTGCACGAATTGCAAGGGGAAAAGTAAAACCCCTTTCCGGATTTAAAGCTGCCGAATTTGATGCGTTGGTCCTGCCCGGCGGATATGGCGCTGCAAAAAACCTGTGCAACTTTGCGTTTGACAACACCCATTATTCAGTACACCCCGAAGTTGAAAAAGCCTTGCGGGAAATGCATGCTTTGGGAAAGCCAATCGGCGCCCTGTGTATTTCGCCTGTTATTTTGGCAAAACTGTTTGACCATGCCGAGATTACCGTAGGACAAGATCCCGGAACCATTCGAGCTGTTGAAGTTGCCGGTGCAAAACATGTAGCAACAAATCATGGCGAAGTCGTTATCGATGAAAAAAACAACCTGTTTTCAACTCCCTGTTACATGCTGGATGCGACGCTGGTCGACATCCAGGTGGGATGTGAAAACCTGATTGTTAAAATGCTCCACACATTGAACAATTAATGTGGATTTCTTGATACTTATTTAACCATCCATAGCAAACAACGGCACAAAACGTATGAAGACCGAAGGAATGAAAATAGGTATCTTAACAGCCGGAGGCGATTGCCCGGGAATCAATGCTGCTATCCGTGGTGTTGGGAAAATTGCCATTTCGGAATACGGCATGAAAGTGTACGGCTTTTCTTCCGGATTTCGCGGGCTGATCGAAAAAAAATATGCTATCCTGAACGAAAACAAACTTTCAGGGTTACTCACTGTAGGCGGAACCATTTTGGGAACTTCGCGCGACAAACCGTTTAAAAAAGACGGCCATTTCGACAACCAGTCACCCGAGCTCATTAAAAAAAACTACAAGGAACTGGGATTGGAAGCTTTGGTTGTCATTGGCGGAAACGGCACCATGAAGACGGCCCAAAAGCTGTATGAAAAAGGATTGAACGTTATCGGAATTCCCAAAACCATTGATAACGATGTGTGGGGAACCGACGTAACCTTTGGATTTGACTCTGCGGTGACAATTGCTACTGAAGCCATCGACCGCCTCCACACCACAGCAAATTCCCACCAGCGTGTGATGGTCATTGAGCTGATGGGAAATCATACCGGTTGGATTACGCTTTATGCAGGAGTTGCCGGCGGGGGCGATGTCATTTTAATTCCTGAAATCCCCTATAATTTGGATGTTGTTACGAAATATCTCGAAAAGCGCCGGACTAGTAAAAAACCCTATTCTATTGTAGTGGTTGCCGAAGGCATTGAAAAACACGACGATATATCAGCAGCTTCTTATATCGCCCGAGAAATCGAAAAAAGAACCGGTTTCGAAACCCGTGAAACCATCTTGGGCTACATTCAACGGGGAGGCAGTCCGTCGCCCATGGACCGGATATTGGCTTCCCGTTACGGAGCTTATGCCGTGGATATGATTATCAATAAGGATTACGGCAAAATGGTGGTTCTTTCCAACAATGAAACCACGTCCATACCGTTGAAAGATGTTGCAAAAAAACTCAAAACAGTTCCAACTTCCCATTCGCTGGTCGACAACTCCCGGAAAATGGGAATTTGTTTTGGTGACAAAGGGTAAACAAAAAAGCGTTACAAAATCTATACACTCCCTGACGGGCGCTTTTCAATGGACACTTCCGGTAAAAGGCATTTCAAGCACACTTTTTTAAATGATTTTTAGCATTGCTTGAGCAAATTTTGCGAAATTTGCGTCCTAATTATTCGTAATTCCTATTTTTAATTTTTTAAGTTTTCATAATGAAAAAAGTACTCTCAATTTTATGTACAGCGGTGTTGGCATGCATTTCCACCATCCAACCCGTAAAGGCTGATGAAGGGATGTGGCTTCCCATCTTCGTACAACGCCTCAACTATGTTGATATGCAAAAGGCTGGTTTGAAACTCACTGCCGAAGAAATTTACAGTATCAACCACTCCTCGCTGAAAGACGCCATTGTGAATTTCGGTGGATTTTGCACCGGCGAAATTGTTTCCGACCAAGGGTTGATTTTTACCAACCACCACTGCGGCTATTCGGCCATCCAGGAACATAGTTCGGTTGACCATGACTATCTGACGGATGGTTTTTGGGCGATGAACCAAAGCGAAGAGCTTCCCAACGAAGGGCTCTACGTTTCGTTCTTACAACGAATGGATGATGTGACCAAAGACATTTTAGGTGTTACTACTCCCGATATGGACGAAAAGGCGCGTGGCGATGCCATCCGCAAGAAAAGCGAAGAATTGCGCAAAGCGGCTGAAGAAAACGGAAAATATAGAGTGGAGCTCAAAAGCTTTTTCAACGGAAATGAGTACTACATGTTTGTGTATGTAGATTACAAAGACGTTCGCTTGGTCGGCGCTCCGCCATCAAGCATCGGAAAATTCGGCGGCGACACCGACAACTGGATGTGGCCCCGCCATACGGGCGATTTCTCGGTATTTCGCGTATATTGCGCTCCAGACGGTTCTCCGGCTACCTATTCAAAGGATAATGTGCCGTTGAAACCCAAACATTTTTTACCTATTTCCATTAAAGGGTTGAAAAAGGACGATTATGCGATGATTTGGGGTTATCCCGGTACCACCGACCGTTACCGTACTTCAGCAGGAGTTCAATTAACATTGAATCAAGACAATCCGGCAATTACAACGGTTTTAGGAAAAATTCTGGAAGCAGAAAAAAAAGGAATGGATACCGATCCGGCCGTTCGCATACAATATGCAAGCAAATATGCTTCATTGGCCAATTTCTGGAAAAATAAACTGGGAGAAACGCGCGATTTGAAACGCCTGGATGTTTTCTCGAAAAAGAAAGCGTTGGAAGACCAATTTGAAGCATGGGTTGCCAAAGATCCCAGCCGCAAAGAAAAATACGGCGATGTAATTCCTACCATCAACGAGCTTTATGGAAAAATAATTGCAGCAAACAGCAATAAAGTAGCTTGGTATACACAGTTGTCGTTCTACGGATCGCAAACCTTATCGGCAGCGCAAAGTTTTGGTGGTGTTGAAACCGTTTTGAAAAAAGGATTGAAAAGCGATGAATTGAAAAAAGAATTGGAAAAATACTATGGCATTGCTGACGAAACCTATAAAGAATACAATGTTCCCATTGAGAAAGATGTATTGGCGGCTGTTTTAAAAGCCTATTACGAAAACATTCCGCAAGATCAGCAAGCGGATATTTTCAAAAACATTGAGAAGAAGTACAAAGGCAATTTCAACGACTATGTAGCGGATATCTTTAAAAATTCAATTTTTGCTACCAAAGAAAATTTTACCAAGTTCTTGGATAAGCCGTCGTTGAAAAAATACGAAAACGATCCGTTGCGTGCTGTTTCAAAATCGCTGATTGATAACGCCTCCCGCGTAAACAGTGCGGTTTCCGATATAAGCCCGAAACTTGGCAAGGCCCGCCGTTTGTTTGTTGCCGGCATCCGCGAAATGCAACCCGACAAGAGTTTTTACCCCGACGCCAACAGCACCATGCGTATGACTTACGGAAAAGTGTTGGGTTATGAACCTGCCGATGCGGTTACTTACGATTATGTTACCTATCTGGATGGCGTGATGGCCAAAGAAAATCCTTCGGACGAAGAATTTGTAGTACCTGCAAAATTGAAACAACTTTATCAGGCAAAAGACTATGGCCGCTACGGAACCAAAGACGGCAGAATGGTTGTTTGCTTCCTGACCGATAACGACATTACCGGCGGTAATTCAGGAAGCCCGGTTATTGACGGAAGCGGTAACTTGATAGGATTAGCTTTCGACGGCAACTGGGAAGCCATGAGCGGCAATATTTTGTTTGAACCCGAATTGCAACGTACCATCAATGTAGATGCCCGTTACGTTTTGTTTATAATCGACAAATACGCCGGAGCCAGCAACATTATCAAAGAGTTGAAAATTGTAGAATAATCTTTGCAATAGAATAAAAAAAAAGATAGCCGCCTCACATGTTTGGGGCGGCTATCTTTTTTTTGGCTAACCGGCTTGGTAACAGGTTTTACCTGTGCCGTTTCATCTTTTGCAAGTTTAGCTTGGGTAAAAAAGTGGTGGTGCTAAAACCATTATCAAACAAGAAACTTTTCGCGCAATCGCTTACTGTTTCCCGTACCAATCAATTTTCCGGGAGTAGTACATAATCACACACAGCAATAGAAACAGGCCGATGCTGCCGAACAACAAAGCCCCGTCCTGCAAACGGATCAGGATGAAAATAAAGGAATAGAGCATTCCCAAAACGACTCCGAACAAAGCGGCAATTTTCCATTTTCCGAAAGCGCTCTTGGTATATAAGGTAATCAGGCCGACCGTAGCAATTGTTGCGATTAAGTAGGCATAATTAAAGTTGATGTATTCGCTGATTGCCAGCAAAAGCGTGTAAAACAAGCAGAGAGAAATTCCCACCAGGGCATATTGCAAAGGATGGATTTTGCGCTTTTGCAGGATTTCAATGAAAAAATACAACGCAAAGGTTAATGCAATGAATAAAATGGCGTATTTAACCGAGCGCTCCGTTTTGGCATACGAATCGGTAGATTTCAACAGTTTGACGCCGTAAAGCGAACTCCCGATCGAAAATTGCTGATCGTTCCAAACTTGAGGATAACTACGGTTAAGGTGCAATATTTTCCAATCCGCTTCGAATCCTTTGTCTGAGATGGTTGCCGGCGAATTGGGTAAAAAACTTCCAATAAACGACGGATCTTCCCAGGGGGAGGAAATGTGCGTGGTATTGGTTTTCCCGATGGGTGTAAATGCCAGGTAATCGGAACCTTTGATTTTCAAACTGAGCGAAAATTTTTCTCCCGCTTTTAAATCTTCCATCGAAAGCGTGACGGGCGATGCCAATCCGAATGTATTTGGTCCTTCCTGCTGCACAGCAACGCTTGTGTATGCATCTGTTAAACTCAGGTTATCGCTACTCACGGCCATGTCGCTTGCCGTTAATTCGTAAGTACTCTTACCGAATTGTATGGAAACTTGTTCTTCTAGTCCCCTAAAATCGGTCAAACCGAAAAATACCTGCGCTTTTTCCAACAGCAAATTTTCCGGGGCAATGTTCCATTTTTCCAAATCGAGTGAACCGAAATGTCCGTTGAAGCTTAAGTCCGACTGGTAAACGGTGACATCAAAAATACTCCGGTGGCGCGTGTGTGGCTGGATTGTTCCGGAAATATCAAGGGTTTCGGGTAAAATATAAAGTTTTCCTTCGTTATAGCCGGTTATTTCGCCTTTGGTATTTTTTAGCACCTCTTTTTTATACGGAATTACCAAAAGCGGGCCAACAAATGTTTGATTGTCAGCCCATTTGCTGCTTACTTCCTTTCGTATTTCGTTTTGCCGGTTTAATCGCTCACGCACCAGTTCCGAAATAAATATCATCGGAATCATTAGCAACAAGATAAGTGCAAACACAATCAATCCCTTGACTGTGAGCGAAGTTCCCCTGTTTTTTTTCTCCCTTTCGGAGTTTTCTGCCAACGGTCTTCCATAAGTGTTGTTGGCTTGTTCATGTTGTAAATTCGTTTGATCTTGAGTTTCCATTTTTGTAGTAAATTAATTGTTCGTGTATGAAGATTGTGTTTTAAATAAAAAGTACTTTGTTTTTCAAAGCGAATAAACAAAAAAAATTAACGTATTGTTTTTATCAAATTTTCAAGTACATCCAAATGACTTTTGAAGGCTTTTTCGCCTTCGTGACTGATGGAGTAAGTGGTATTCGTTTTACGTCCGATAAATCCTTTTTTTACCTCGATGTATTTCGCTTCCTCCAAGCTTTTCAGGTGTGATGCCAAATTGCCGTCGGTAATTTGCAACAACTCTTTCAAGGTGTTGAAATCCAAGGTTACATTTACCGCCAACGCACTCATAATGCCCAGTCGTACCCGGTTATCGAACGTTTTGTTTAAGTCGTTTACATTCATTGCTTTTCATATTTCTTCCACATCCAAATGCCATAAATGATGTGGAAAATTCCAAATCCGATGACCCAAAAATAAAATCCATATCCGATTTTCCAGAGAGAAAAGAAGCCTACAATGATTTCGGCATAACCCAGGTATTTAATTTCGGTTAAGGTTTGGCGGCTTCCGGCTACCAAAGCGATTCCGTAAAAAAGGAGACAACCCGGCGCCACCAATCCGAAAATGCCCAAACCAATCATGCGAAGCAAAAACGCACCTCCCACAGCCATCGGGACGAAAACACTCCACAGCAACCGTTTGCTGGTATTGCTCCAAATGGGAATATTACTTTTTTTACTCTTGATATACGTGAAGAAAAATGCCGATGCAAAAGCCGCGACAAATGTACATGCCGCAATAAGCAGCAGCGTATTGGTTTCGGAATTGGAGTAGTAAACTTCTAATTCGTGGCGTTTGGCGACAATCGGATACGCAAAAGTGGCGCCGATTAAAGCGCAACAACCGGCGGAAACTCCGCTCCAACCGCTCAAACTAATAAAACGACTGCTTCGTTCCATCATGGACCGGATGTCGTTTAGGGCTTCTAATTCTTGTCGGGACGTTTTCATAAAAAGCACTTTGAAATGCAAAGTAAAATCAAAAATTTAATCTGACCAAATTTTTTGAAAAAATAAACGCTTGGAATTATTTTTTTTCTTTGTCTATCTGGAAATCAACACGGTTTTAACAAATAAACAGCGCAGAAAAGTTTTTTGTCCGAAAGGAGATATCTGTCAAAAATGCCTTCCGATCCCACATAAATGGGTCTTCGGAAGGCATTTGTAAGCTTTTACAAAGAAACTTGAAGCGACTATTTCAACTCAAAACTTCCTTCACCGATTTCACGGTCTTGCGTAAAGACGGTTACAAAGTAACGCCCTTTAGGAAGATCCATCGATGCGGGCTTTTCAAAATAGGTGCAAACATCAACGGCTTCGCCCTCATAATTCAGCGTCTCCATCGACGAAAATTGCATGATTTCTCCCTTATAGGTCCAGGTATAATTTGAACCGCGGGTTAAAATCAAATTATCGCCCGGCCGAGCAATGCGGACAAACAAGCGTTCATAACCTTCGGTAATCAGTTTGTTTTCGCTGATGGTAAAACAAACTTTAATTTTTTCGGTTGATGACGCCTTATCTGTTTCTCGTTCTTTTCCGCTTCCCGAACGCAATCCGACGGCTGTAATCTTATAGGCTTTCAGAATTTTTGCCGCCGAAATTTTTGAAGTTAGGTCTTCTTTTTCTTTGCTTAGTTCGGTATTTTTCCGCTGTTCGTTTTGATAAACGATTTTAATTTGCTCGTTTTCACTCCGCAACTGGCGGGTAACCATTTGCAACGAATCAATTTGCGATTCGTAGCCTTTTGTGATTCTTTTGAACTCTTCCAGCTTTTTCTTTACTTGCGTCAATTCCGCTCTTGAATTAATCAATTTGCGGATTTCAGTAGCGTTTTTTTGAATAATCGAATCTTTACTCGAAAGTTTTCCGGTCAAATTGGAATTTTCCAATTTCAGTTTTTCGTGATTGGCGACCAAAGAATCTAATTCCGATTGCAAATTCGTCTTTTGTTCTTCGGAAATCGTTACATGGCTTCGTTCTTCCGCCAGCCGGTTATGGGTAGAAACCAGCATCCACGCAAGCACGACAATAGCCACAGCCATAAGGCCAATCACAATTTTATATCCAAGGGTTGAGGGCTTTGATTCCATTTTTTGAAAAAATTAAATGTTGGATAACAAAAATTACGATAAAAAGTAGTCTAATTTAAACGAATAGCGTCGCGTAAAGTTTCTGCTATTTTTTCAACAGGGATACGATGTTGCTCCATGGTGTCGCGATGACGGATGGTAACCATGTTGTCTTGTAACGTCTGATGGTCAATCGTGACGCAATAAGGCGTTCCAATGGCATCGTGGCGTCGGTAACGTTTCCCGATCGAATCTTTTTCTTCATACTGGCACATAAAGTCAGGCATCAGGATACTTAAAATTTCACGCGCTTTTTCAGGCAGGCCGTCTTTAGCAACCAGCGGAAGAACGGCACACTTAATGGGGGCCAAAATCCCCGGAATGCGCATGACCACACGTTCCGAACCGTCTTCTAACTTTTCTTCGCAATAAGCATGGCTTAAAACGGTTAAAAATGTACGATCCAAACCAATCGATGTTTCTATAACGTAAGGAACATAATTTTCGTTTAATTCGGGATCAAAATATTGCAATTTTTTTCCGGAAAATTTTTGGTGTTGCGACAAATCGAAATCGGTGCGCGAGTGAATGCCTTCCAGTTCTTTGAAGCCGAAAGCAAACTCAAACTCAATATCGCAAGCTGCATTCGCATAGTGCGCCAGCTTATCGTGCGGATGGTAACGGTATTTTTCAACCGGGATTCCCAAAGCCAAATGCCAATCCAGACGCGTTTTTTTCCAATATTCGAACCACTCCATTTCGGTTCCGGGGCGTACAAAAAACTGCATTTCCATTTGTTCGAATTCACGCATGCGGAAAATAAACTGCCGGGCTACGATTTCATTCCGGAATGCTTTGCCGGTTTGTGCAATCCCAAACGGGATCTTCATCCGCCCGGTTTTTTGTACATTGAGGTAATTGACAAAAATACCTTGGGCTGTTTCGGGACGCAAATACAGGGTAGAAGCATCTTCACTCACGGAACCCATTTGGGTTGAAAACATCAGGTTGAATTGCCGAACCTCGGTCCAGTTCCGGGACCCGCTGACGGGGCAAACGATTTCGCAATCTTCAATGATTTTTTTTACTTCAGCCAAATCGCTGGTTTCCATAGCCTTTACAAAACGTGTATGCACCGTGTCTATTTTTGCCCGGTATTCCAAAACCCGCGCATTGGTACTTACAAATTGCTGCCGGTCGAAGGCATCACCAAACCGTTTGGCTGCTTTTTCAACCTCTTTTTCAATTTTGTCGTTTTGTTTTTCGAGGTATTCTTCAATCAATACATCGGCGCGGTAACGCTTTTTGGAATCCTTGTTATCGATCAGCGGATCGTTGAAAGCATCCACGTGCCCGGAAGCTTTCCAAATGGTGGGATGCATAAAAATTGCCGAATCGATGCCAACAATATTTTCGTGCATTTGCACCATCGATTTCCACCAATATTGTTTGATGTTGTTTTTGAGTTCAACACCGTTTTGTGCGTAGTCGTAGACCGCACTTAACCCATCGTAGATTTCACTCGATTGGAATACAAACCCATACTCTTTGGCATGGGAAATTATTTTTTTAAAAACGTCTTCATTCTGTGCCATGCCTGCAAAAGTAAAACTTTTTGGTAAAAATCAGGTTTGTATATCGTAAATTCCATACAAGGTGAATCTCTAAAAACGTGAAACCAGTTGTATGGTTCAAGGGTTGAATAAAAAATCATGCCGATTGTCAACGGGTTGTGTTACCTTTGACTGTTACATAATAAAAATTAAAAATAATCATGAATTACATTCCGGCTTCGTCCCGATATACAGAAATGCTTTACAGACGCTGCGGAGATAGCGGTTTACTATTACCCGCCATTTCGTTAGGGTTGTGGCAGAATTTTGGTTACACCCAACCCTTTGAGCTTGTCCGTGAAATTCTTCTCAAAGCGTTTGACCACGGCGTTACCCATTTTGATCTGGCGAACAATTACGGTGTTCCGGCTGGAAGCGCTGAAGAAAATTTCGGCAAAGTTTTGAATTCGGATTTAAAATCGCACCGCGACGAACTGATTGTTTCGACTAAAGCCGGACATTCTATGTGGCCAGGGCCTTATGGGGATTGGGGTTCGAAAAAATATCTGGTCGCCAGTCTCAATCAAAGCTTGCAGCGCATGAAACTGGATTATGTGGATATTTTTTATCATCATCGCCCCGATCCCAATACGCCGATGGAAGAAACCATGCATACACTGGATTTGCTAGTGCGGCAAGGGAAAGCGCTTTACGTGGGAATTTCAAATTACCCGGCAGATGCAACTCAAAAAGCGGCAGATCTTTTGAAGAAAACAGGAACACCATTTATTATCCACCAGCCCCGCTATAGCATGTTGGATCGCTGGGTGGAAAAAGAATTGCTGAACACGCTCGAAAACAACAAACTGGGCTGCATTGCTTTTTCCCCTTTGGCCCAGGGCTTGCTTACCGACCGCTATTTGTCGGGAGTTCCGGCCGATTCGCGGGTCGTAAAAGCCAATATGTTTTTGAATGAAGAAAAAGTAAAAGCAGTTCTTCCTAAAATCAAGCTGCTAAATGAAATCGCAAAAAAACGTAACCAAACGTTAGCTCAAATGTCTATTGCCTGGCTTTTGAAAGACGAGCGGGTTACGTCGGTGTTGATCGGAGCCAGTTCGGTTTCCCAGCTTGAAATAAACTTAAAATCCTTGCAAAACTTAACGTTCCGGGAAGACGAATTGCAAAAAATCGAAAAAATATTGACTGGCAAGTAACATGCTCTTTTCAGAAGAATCAAAAAAATCGGAAAAATAGTTAATCCTGTCTGTTAAAGACCTTTGGGGCCCCATGGGTATCTTTTTGATTCAATCCCTGTCTTCTTTTTCCCCCTTTAAATCAGGAGCTTGATTTTTGGGGTTGGCACCCCAAGAAAACGTTCGGCCCTATTTTTGTACTGCAATTTCAGAGAGAATTTTTGATACATTTGCCTCAAAAATCGGTCCATGAAATATAACTTACTTGAGGTTACGAATAAAAAATTGGCAAAACGTTTTTTAGATACACCCCGTGTGTTGTATAAAAACGACAAAAACTACGTTTGTCCGCTTGATTCCATTATTGAAGGGATTTTTTCACCGGATCGAAATGAATTTTTCTCACACGGCGCAGCTTGCCGTTGGATTTTAACGGATGAAAACGATCAGTTGGTCGGGCGGATTGCGGCCTTTGTAAACCGAAAGAAAGCGTATACATTTCAGCAGCCTACCGGAGGAATCGGTTTTTTTGAGTGCATCAACGATCAAGAAGCAGCATTCCAACTATTCGATATTGCCCGCCAATGGAATCAGGCGCAAGGAATGCAAGCCATGGATGGGCCGATCAACTTTGGCGAAAACGACAATTTTTGGGGGCTCCTGGTTGAAGGTTTTATGCCGCAAAGTTTTGGAATGAACTACAATCCGCCGTACTATAAAAATTTGTTTGAAAATTACGGATTCCAATTTTATTTTGAGCAAATCAGCAATCATTTGGATTTAACCAAACCATTTCCCGAACGCTTTTGGAAAATAGCCGATTGGGTGCGCCGGAAAGAAGAGTATTCCTGTGAACATTTTGATCCCAATAACGAAGAACGCTATGCAAAAGCTTTTTCCGAAATATACAATGATGCCTGGCAGTTTCATGAGAACTTTGTGCCTATGACGTTCGATGCCATTAAGAAGGCTCTTACTTCTATGAAAGCGTTTATGATTCCCGAATTTATTTGGTTTGCATTCCATCAGGGCGAGCCGATTGCATTCGAGATCATGATTCCTGATTTAAATCAAAAGATCCGGATCCTAAACGGGAAAACCGACTTTTGGAACAAACTGCAATTTTTACTGGCGCCCAGATCGGAAAAGAAATTTACACGCTCCCGCATCGTTATTATGGGCGTAAAACCCAAATTTCAAAAATCCGGGATCGAATCCGCTTTGTTTTGGCACATGAATGAAGTGATGAGACGAAAACCCGATTACACCGAGATCGAACTTTCATGGGTAGGCGATTTCAATCCCAAAATGCGCCAACTTCACGAATCGGTGGGCGCAACCTTTGCCAAGCGCCATATTACTTACCGGAAACTGTTTGATTCGTCGACCGAGCAACGCTCGTCGATCATTCCGGTTGACACACGTGAAAAAATTCTAGAAAATTGAACGTAAAAATAGCATCGCATTAAAATGAAAAAGAACCAGTATACCTTTTGGATCGCTTTGTTCTTCATGGTATTTGTAATATCCTGCAAAAACAACAACAAAACCGACAATAAAGCGGCAACGCAGTCGACAGGGGATTCGACCAAACAAGGCACGGAACAAAGCCTGACAAACATACCGATAACCGATGTGTTGACTCCCACTGCCAATCCCGGAAATCCTGCTGATGTAGCTGCAAGCCCAAGATCTTTGGCGGAACTAAACGATGCCCTTGCAAAAGATCCGAATGACGCAAAGTCCTATTATTCAAGAGGACGACTGAAATTTGATGCCAGAGATTATGCAGGCGCTGAAAAAGATTTAACAAAAGCCATTTCATTGGCGCCGAATCAAGCCGATTATTACTATTACCGGGGAAAAACTTACGAACAACTCAAACAAACCGCAAAAGCAGTAGCGGATTTTGAAAAAACCATTTCGATAGATAAAAACTTCACAGATGCCTATTACAGCTTGGGTGTGGTCAATGCTCTTTCCGACAAGCATCAGGAAGCCATCAAATACTATCAAAAAGTTCTCGAGCTGAATCCCCAATTGCCGGTCATTCATTACAACATCGGAACTTCTCAAGCCGCTTTACAGCTTTACAAAGAAGCCATCCAGTCGTTTACAAAAGCCGTCGAACTGAATCCCCGGGATCAGGAATCGTTGATGAACCGGGGAAACTGTTATGTGATGCTGAAAGATTACGATCATGCCATGAAAGATTTTTCCGAAGTAATTGCGATCAATCCCAATAATGCCATCGCTTATTTTAACCGGGGAGTCGCTCATTATTCCAAAGAAGACAACCTGCAATGCCCGGACTGGAAAAAGGCTTCGGAGTTGGGTTATGCAAAAGCCAAAGAACTGATAGAACGAGAATGTAAGTAAAATTGATGAATAAACTTGGAGAAGGCTGTTCCCGTTGCTTTTTGAAGGGAAAGCAAGGGCAGGGGTGGATCAAAGAAAAATCGAAAAAATTTGTTTTAAAATTCCGGCAGCAGCCCCGCTACTTACGAGTCGGGCTGCTTTCGATTTTTTCGATCTTCTTTCTGTTCTTTCTTCTTGATCTCTTGTTTCCTTTTAGGGCTAAGATTGATTATTCGCAACAAATTTTGGCGGACGACAACACGTTGATACATGCTTTCTTATCCAAAGACGATAAGTGGCGGATGAAAATTACCAAAGAAGAAATTTCGCCCGAATTTTTAAAAACCATCCTTTGGAAAGAAGACAAATGGTTCCGTTGGCATCCCGGAGTTAACCCGATGGCTATCGTCCGTGCCACATGGCAAAACCTGACACACCAAAAACGAGTTTCCGGTGCGTCGACCATCACCATGCAATGTGTTCGTATGCTGGAGCCCCGCGAACGCACGTTCAAAAGCAAAATCATCGAAATGTTCCGGGCATTTCAACTGGAGGTACATTGTACCAAAAATGAAATTCTGGAACTTTATTTAAATCTACTGCCGTATGGCGGTAACATCGAAGGAATCAAATCTGCGGCATACCTTTATTTCGGGCAGGCGCCCGAAGCCTTAAGCCCGGCGCAGGCCGTAACGCTGGCGATTATTCCGAACAACCCGCATAACTTACGGTTGGGAATCCATAACAAACGCATTGTCGATGAGCGGAATGCCTGGTTGAAGCGCTTGGAGAAAGAAAAGATTTTCTCCAAAGACGAACTCATCGACGCACAACTCGAACCGTTGGATGCTTACCGGCGCGAAGCGCCCAAGGAAGCGGCACACTTTGCTGTTCGAATGCGGCACACCTTCCCTGAAAAGCCATTGATTCAGTCGTTTATCAACCGGAAATACCAGGACAATGTACAAAACATTGTCCGCTCGGAAGTGAACCGCTACCGTAGTTTTGGAATTACCAATGCGGCCGTTCTTGTGGTTGACAATCGTACCAACGCCATTGTCGCCTATTTGGGTTCTGCCGGATTCGATGAAGATTTGTTTCAAGGGCAGGTAGACGGCGTAATCTCCTTGCGTTCGCCCGGAAGCGCCTTAAAACCGTTTGTTTATGCCTTGGCCATTGACAAGGGGTTGGTCACTCCCAAAACCATTATATTGGATATTCCTCAAAATTTCGGCGGATACCGCCCGCAAAACTACGACGAATTATTCCGTGGGAAACTTCCGGTTGACCACGCTTTGGAACTCTCATTGAACATTCCGGCGGTGAGCTTGACCAATCAATTGAGCGCCAACTTTGTCAACGAACGCTTGGGGAAACTGGGGTTTCGCTGGATCGCCAGAAATAAGCAGAAATTGGGACTTTCGGTCGTGTTGGGAGGTTGTGGCGTTACTTTGGCTGAAATAACCCAGGCCTATTCCTGCTTTGCCCACGAAGGAGTCAGCCTACCATTGCAATGGGTAAAAAGCGAGCACAAGCAAAAAATACTGCCCGATACGGCTTTTAGTCAGGGCACGGCATGGATGATTACCGAAATATTGACCAATTTGAAACGTCCCGATTTGCCGGAGAATTTTGACAACAGCATTCACATGCCGCACATTGCCTGGAAAACGGGAACTTCATACGGCCGGCGGGATGCCTGGAGTATCGGGTATAACAAAGACTATACCGTTGGGGTGTGGGTTGGCAATTTCAGCGGCATTGGAATCCCCGAATTGAACGGTTCGGATTTTGCTACGCCCATTTTGTTTAAAATATTTAACATCCTTAACATCCGGCAGAATACAAAATGGTTTTCACAACCGGCTTCGGTTGATTTCCGGCTTGTGTGCAGTGAAAGCGGATTGCCGCCCAGCGATTTTTGCGAACACCGGATTGTAGATTTTTACATCCCCGGAGTTTCACCCAACCGCAAATGCAACCATTTGATTTCTGTATTTGTAAATAGCGACAGTACCATTTCTTATTGCCGCAATTGCCTGCCCACGGCGGGGTATAAAACAGCTATGTATCCCAATATGTCGGGCGATTTGTTGAGCTTTTACGAAAGCGAGCACATTCCTTATAAAGCCATTCCTCCGCACAATCCGGCCTGTACCAAGGTGTACAAGGAAGCCGGGCCTGCCATTACATCCATTACCGGAGGGAAAGAATACATCCTTTACAAAAAAGCAAAACAAAAATTAGCTCTTGCCTGTACGGCTTCGCCCGATGTAGACCGGGTATTTTGGTATATCAATGACAAACTCCTTCAAGCCTGCAAACCCACAGAGAAAGCATTTTTTGAACCTCAGGAGGGGCGGATCAAAATCTCGTGCAGCGACGATAAAGGGCGCAATACCGACATTTTTATCCAGGTAAGTTTTCTGGAATGATTCCTGAATCAAAAAAAGCCTCCGTTTGTTAAATATTTGGAAAAGAAATTTTTGAAAAATAAAAAAATTGACAACGGGTTGAACAAAACTGAAAAATTAACTTAGCTTTGTAGAAAATAAAAATATCTAAGAAATTTTCAATCATGTTATTTGACTTTGAGCTTATAAGGAAGGTCTATGAAGGCCTTCCGTCACGTATCGAAACCATTCGGGCTTTTTTAAAACGTCCTTTGACATTAACCGAAAAAATACTCTATTCCCACCTTTTTGAAAAGCTCCCCCAAGAACCCTTTCACCGGGGAAAATGTTACGCCAATTTTAATCCCGACCGGGTCGCCATGCAAGATGCTACGGCGCAAATGGCTTTGTTACAATTCATGACGGCCGGGCGAAAAACCGTTGCCGTTCCCACAACCGTTCATTGTGATCATCTGATCCAAGCTTATCAAGGCGCACGCCAAGATTTGGGTATTGCCCTCGAACAAAATAAGGAAGTCTATGATTTTTTGGAATCTGTTTCCGAAAAATACGGCATCGGCTTTTGGAAACCGGGAGCCGGAATTATCCACCAAGTGGTACTTGAAAACTATGCATTTCCGGGTGGAATGATGATCGGTACCGACTCGCATACGGTAAATGCCGGCGGTTTGGGAATGATTGCCATTGGAGTGGGCGGTGCCGACGCCATGGATGTCATGGCTGGAATGCCATGGGAATTGAAAATGCCGAAAATAATCGGCGTTCGCCTGAAAGGAAAAATGAACGGCTGGACCTCTGCGAAAGATGTTATTTTAAAACTTGCCGGTATTCTTTCCGTTGACGGCGGAACCGGCTACATTGTTGAATATTTCGGCGAAGGAGCTGCAACGATTTCTGCTACGGGCAAAGGAACCATTTGCAACATGGGCGCTGAAATCGGGGCGACAACTTCCATTTTCGGGTATGACGAATCCATGAGCCGTTATTTACGTGCAACAAACCGTGCGGAAGTAGCCGACATGGCCGATCAAATTGCCGGTCATTTGCGTGCGGATACCGATGTGTTTGCTCATCCCAAAGCGTATTACGACACCGTGATTGATATCAATCTTTCGGAATTGGAACCTTATATCAATGGGCCGTATTCGCCGGATGTCGCTTTTCCGGTTTCCGAGTTTGTAAAACGGGTAAAACACAAACATTATCCGTTGAAATTAGAAGTAGGCTTGATCGGTTCGTGTACCAATTCTTCTTATGAAGACCTTACACGGGCTGCGTCCATTGCCAAACAGGCCAAACAAAAACACTTGAGCGCCATCTCGGAATTTATTGTCACACCGGGCTCCGAACAAATCCGCGTATTGGCTGAACGCGACGGAATTTTAAGCCTTTTCGAAGAAATCGGCGGAACGGTGATGGCCAATGCTTGCGGTCCTTGCATTGGACAATGGAAACGCCATACCGATGACCCGAGCAAGAAAAATTCGATTTTAACCTCGTTCAACCGCAATTTTGCCAACCGCAACGACGGAAATCCGAATACCCACAGCTTTGTGGCTTCGCCTGAAATGGTAACTGCTTTTGCCATTGCCGGTGACCTGACGTTTAATCCATTGACCGATTATTTGGTAAACGGAGAAGGCAAAAAAGTAAAATTAGATCCGCCGGTTGGCGAAGAACTCCCTGCCGGAGGCTTTTTGAAAGAAATCGAAGGCTATGTTGCCCCCACGACTAATTCGCAGGTTGAAGTGAAAGTTTCACCTACCAGCGACCGTTTGCAACTGTTGCAACCCTTTTCCGAATGGGATCGCAAAGATTTTACAAACCTTCCGCTGCTGATTAAAGTCAAGGGTAAATGTACCACCGACCACATTTCAATGGCCGGATCATGGTTGCGTTTCCGCGGGCATTTGGACAACATTTCCGATAACATGTTGATTGGGGCGGTAAATGCATTTAATGAGAAAACCAACCTGGTAAAGAATCAATTATCGGGCGAATACGACACTGTGCCCGGAACAGCCCGTGCTTACAAAGCCGCTCAAATCGGCTCGGTTGTGGTGGGAGATGAAAATTATGGAGAAGGTTCTTCGCGGGAACATGCGGCGATGGAACCGCGCCATTTGAATGTAAAAGCCGTGTTGGTAAAATCGTTTGCGCGCATTCACGAAACGAATTTGAAAAAGCAGGGCATGCTGGCATTGACCTTTGCCGATCCTGCCGATTATGAAAAAATAAGAGAAGACGATAAGTTGGATATTTTAGGATTAACGGAGTTTAAGGCCGGAAAGCCGTTGCAAATCGTGTTGCACCATAGCGATGGAACTTCGGAACAATTTCCGGTAACGCATTCGTACAACGAAACCCAGATAGAATGGTTCAAAGCCGGAAGTGCATTGAATTTTATGAAAAAAAATCTATAAAGCGTTTTTCGTTGTTATAATTTTTTGAAAAACCTTTTTTGAAAAAATATGGTTGTATCCCGTTTATTTTATTCATCTTTTAAAAACAAAAAATTATGGTTGACAAAGTCCTTCAAGTAGTAGAACCCGGAGTAATTACGGGAAATGATACGCAAACGGTTTTTGCCATCGCAAAACGGTTGCAATTTGCCATTCCTGCTGTGAATGTGGTAGGAACGGATTCCGTAAACGCGGTTTTACAGGCAGCTAAAGAAGTTAACTCGCCGGTGATCATCCAGTTTTCAAATGGCGGTGCGCATTTTTATGCCGGAAAATTTTTAAGCAACGAAGGCGAAAAAGCCGCTATTTCAGGCGCTATTTCAGGCGCATGGCATGTAAATCGCATGGCTGCCCAATACGGTGTTCCGGTAATTATGCACACCGATCATGCGGCAAAAAAACTTCTTCCCTGGATCGACGGACTTTTAGTAGCCGGTGAAAGACATTTTACCGAATTCGGCAAACCATTATTTAGCTCGCACATGCTGGACTTGTCGGAAGAACCTTTGAAAGAAAACGTTGAAATTTGCAAACGCTACTTGGAGCGGATGAGCAAAATCGGCATGACATTGGAACTTGAGTTGGGTGTGACCGGCGGCGAGGAAGACGGCGTGGATAACAGCGGTGTGGAAAGTTCACGGCTTTATTCGCAACCCGAAGATGTAGCCTATGCCTATGAAGAACTTTTGAAAGTCAGTGACCGCTTTACGATTGCCGCGTCATTCGGCAATGTGCATGGTGTTTACAAGCCGGGCAATGTAAAATTGCAACCCGTTATTCTGAAAAATTCACAGGAATACATCCAAAATAAATACAAAACAGCTGATCATCCGGTGAACTTTGTTTTCCATGGCGGATCAGGATCCAGCCGCGAAGAAATCCGCGAGGCCATCAGTTATGGTGTGGTTAAAATGAATATTGATACCGACACGCAATGGGCTACCTGGAAAGGCATTTTGGACTTTTACAAGAAAAGCGAAGGCTATTTGCAGGGGCAAATCGGTAACCCCGAAGGCGAAGATAAGCCCAACAAAAAATATTACGATCCGCGTAAATGGTTGAACGAAGGACAAAAATCCATGATTGAACGTTTGAAGGTTGCTTTTGAAGATCTCAACTGTTTAAACCGGAACTAATTAAACATTCTATGTGAAAAAGATAGCCGCCCAATTATGAGGCGGCTATCTTTTTTATTCAATTCGGGTGCAGGAAAATTACTTGATGGTAATTTTTTCCTGAACAACTTGAAGGATTTCTTTGGTGTCGCGGTCGGATACAAATGCAACCACACGACAGTTTTTAGCGACCAAATCTTTGTTCTTTCCAATTTCGCCAAACAAAGGTGTCGGAATCAGAAAAGCCTCCGATTGAGGAACAGAAGCATCTTTATCCAAAATTTCGCCACCCCAGGTACCGTTTATAACAGCCCGCATCACATGGCTGTGAACGTAATTCAGCGAATCAATGGACGGTTGTCCGGGAATACTTACCAGTTGGGGCTTTACAATACTGTCTTCCGAGATCAAAACCGTAAGGTTCAAATTGCGATTTTTTAAAGTAGACAGGTAATGCACTTTCACTTTGATTTGAAGCGAATCTTTTTGTGTCAACCAATCAGCCAATACTTGCAAGCCGATTTCGGGCGTTTGTTGCAAAACGCTTTCTACATTTGCCTCCCATTCCGTTACTCCATAAGTTTTTCCTCCATTCAGGCGGTTAATGATGCCGCTCGGTTGGGACGGAATTTTAAAATAATTGTACCAGGTTGTACCTTCCGGAGTTTTAAAATCATAGGTGTATGGCTCTGTGGAAGTTGACGCCAATGATCCGCAATGTACCCCAATCACGACCAACTGACTTCCGAACTTCTCAATCAATGTGTGGGCTGTTTCCGCACCTTTGTAACAGTTGGGACATTTGTGAGCGGTATAATCTTCCAATAATACGCTTTGTTTTACCAGAGTGGGCAGTTCGGGAAACCCATTATCGTCTGTCGGAATGGGTTTGGGTTGATACGAAAAAGGATCCTCGATTTTGTCGCAAGCTGTAAAAACAAACAGTACGGCCACTGCAAAAGTCAGGAAATAAATGATTTTATGTTTCATCGATTTTAATTTTATCCGTTAAAAACTACTTGTAATTGAAAGCGTGACTCCGTTTGAAGCAGGAACGACGCGGCAAACACCTCCTACACAAACAATTCCTTCGCGCTGCTTGCCGTACGACAACGCAATCCGGTTTGCCTTGTTATTGTAAGCAATACCCACCAAAGGATAATGAAAGCGCCGGTCTTTGTCTTCATTTCCAAAATTGTACAAATCGGAAGCCGTAAAAAACCATTGGGGAGCAATGCTGTATTCAAACAAAAGCATCGCCCAATCTCCTTCATCCTCTTTGGTGAAAAGGGTTTGAACCTCACCGCGCAACGAATGGGTCGGCGAAAATTTGTACGTCATGTCAGCAACAAAAACGTTGATGTTGGCAAACTCATCTTTTGACTCGGGGCCTTTTAATGCCCACAAGTTGTATTTTTGATACATGTAGGAAAACGTCCCTTTAAAATTCTTGGAAAACTTATGGGCGATTTCCAAATTAAAATCCCGGAAATACAATTCGTCGCCCACGCTCCAGAAATTGGATTCGTACCCGATGTTGTTTTCGGCATCAATTACCCGCACGGTATCAATGTTATTGATTTGAGAAAAACTTACGGAAACATCAGTCCCATAAGCCCCGCCAAGCCAGGTTCCTTTTTTGATCTTGTAGGTGACTTCTCCTTCAATACCCATTTCCCCGTTGGGTTGAGTAGCATAAGGGTACATCGCCGCCAACGTATACGTTTGTTGCTTGTTGATCGCAGGCAGGAAGTTGATATCCAAGGCCGGATAACCATTTACCTGCGTATTTTCGTCGCGTTCGGATTTAAAATACATATTATCCAAACGTTTGGCTTGTACCACTACGCCCAGTCCTTGCCTTGAATAAGAACCGGTCAAAAACAAGGCTTGCCCCGGGCGGTAAATGTAGTTGTTCATTGCATTGGGGTCGTTGATTTTGTAAGCATATTCACCGGCCAAATTGAAATCGCCGTAACCCAAACTCAAGCGCCCTGCCGAAGCGGAGACATTGAGGGGAAGCACCAAAACCGAATCGCCGTTGTTGTAGCGGATTTCTTCATTGTCTTCGTATTTGCTGATAAAACTGCCACCCATCTCAACACGAAGTTTGTTATCAGCCCACGAAGGAACCATGTCGTTTAAGGCCAGGTTTAAATCAGCGCCGCGTAAAATCCCCTTGCTTTGTTCCCAGTAATGGCGTTGGGTTCCCCAAATTCCTTTCAATTCAACCCCTTGGTAAGGGTTAAATTTTACCCGGACACCTCGCAAAGAATTGTCAACACCCAGGTTGTGTTCCTCGTAGGTACGGAAAATCAATCCGTTTCCGAATTGATCATAAATACTTCCGGCGGTTACTTGAAACTGGTCGGCACGATAATCGACAAACCAGTAAGGAATTCCGGTGCCTTTATAGTCGGGCGAAAATCCGTTCAGCGGATTCAGATAACTTTCGAAACGCAAGCCGGCATTAAAATTTTTCAACGAATAATTGATGTTCGCCCAGGTATTCATCCGGAGTTTTTCCGGTGGTGCAATAGCATTGATAGCCGAGTCGGTTGTATAAAATTGGGCATCCATTTGGAAATTTCCCGATACATATCCGCCCAATAAGTTGTTGGCATTTTGCGAAACGCCCCAAAAAGGTGCAACAAAAAAGAAAAAGCCGAGAACCGCTAGTTTAGCAAGGTGTTTTGATTTCAAAAACATATTTTTAAAAGGAATAAACATCAATTATAAATTAGTTTTTTGTTTCGGCAGCCAGCTTTTTTACCAATTCATAAAGCTCCAATTCAGATCCTTCCGAGTAGGTGGTATGTTGCCAAACAACTTCTCCATTCCCATTGACCAAAAATACGTGAGGCACATCATTTACGCCCATGCTGCGTTTGAGTTCGCCGGTCGGGTCGAGCAATACTTGATATTCCCATGATTTTCCACTGACAAACGGTTTTACACGGGAGGTACTGCGTTGATCGTCTACGGAAACGGCAATCAATCGTACGCCCGTTTCGCTTTGCCAATCCGGATACAATTCGGCGATTGCATTTAATTCTTTTACACAAGGTTTGCACCAGGTTGCCCAAAAGCTGATAATCATGGGTTTGCCGTCGTTTTGAAGGTCGGCTACATTGATTTTCTTTCCGTTCATATCTGAAACGGTTACTGTGGGGAGCTTGAAAAGGGTTTTAAAATCTTCGGTTTGTGCTGAAACGGTGACCATCGCAGCAAAAACGATGAAAGCAGAAATTAAGATTTTTTTCATGGATATAGGGTTAAATTTAGTTTATTATGAATGAGGTTTATTTCCTCGATTTTGCTTATAAAATTCAACTAAAATCTAGCGTTTGATGTCCGGCCTTAATATATTGTTAAGGCACATAAATCTCAAGGAGCTTTGCTTCACCTGACAAGGGATGCAACCGGATTTGCCCGGTTTCTGCCGGAATCAAAATGACTTCGCCTGTTTTTACCAACTCCTTGTGATTGTTGTGTTCCAACTCAAAATTCCCTTGTACGCCGAATAAAATAACAAAAGAATCCAGCGCTGTATAATCTTTTACAACCGATGTGCCAAATTGTAATATTCCCGTATCGAAATAGGTATTTTTAACGACCGGTACGGTTTGATTCGGTTGAAGAATATATGGCGTTCCAATGGTTTCATGATATTCGAAATCAATTGCTTGCAAAGCAAGTTCTGTGTGCAATTCGCGAGGCTTTCCGTCGGTGCCCATGCGATTCCAGTCGAAAACACGATACGTAAAATCGCTGGTTTGCTGGATTTCGGCAATCAGCAGTCCTGGCCCCATAGCATGGATTCTTCCGGCAGGAATGTAGTAAACATCACCCTGTTGAGGATTTACAAAATTCAAAATATCGGTCAGTGTTCCATTTTGCAAATGTTGTTGGTATTGCTCGGGCGTCATTTTTTGATTGAATCCAGAAATCAGTTCCGATCCGGGCTCGGCATGCATGACATACCACATTTCGGTTTTTCCGGAACCTTGGTGTATGCGCTTGGCTAGGACATCGTCGGGATGTACCTGGACAGAAAGCCAGTCTGTTGCGTCAATCAACTTAATCAACAACGGAAATTCTTCCCCGAAATGGTCGAACACTTTTTCGCCGACCAGGTCGCCCATGTAGATTTCAAGCAACTCTTTCAAATTGTTTCCCTTCAAAAATCCATTTTGAACTTCGCTGATTTCACGACCACAGGTTGATAGCAACCATGCCTCGCCGCAATTGGACAAAGGTGAAAAATCCATGTCCAGCAGGGTTTTCAATTTTGATCCGCCCCAGATTTTGTCCTTAAAAATAGGATGAAACTTCAACGGGTATAATTCATTCATGGGAAAAGCGCTAATCTACCAAGAACCAAAAGTACACCTTTTTTTCAAAAGAAATTTTCCAATTTTATGTTAAAACACCTAATTAATTTGTTAACAGAAAATTAATACATTTCAAAAAAGGGATCCGCTCTAAACAAGGATCGGATGAAGGTCTTTTCATTTTTTTTGAAAACAAAATTTGCACCCACAAATTTCTTATTTTTGCTTTGTTGAAAAAAGAACTATTATGAAACGATTTTATTTTATTATGGTATTATTAAGCGCTTTCGGACTTTCTGCCCAGAATTTAAAGCCGATCCAACTTTTGAAACCGGAACTTTCAAAGGGGAAAAGCCTGATGCAAGCTTTGCAAGATCGTGAAACCGTCCGGGAACTTTCCGAAAAATCCTTATCCATTCAGGATTTATCAAACTTACTTTGGGCGGCAAGCGGAATCAACCGGGAGGAAACGAAATTACGTACGGCGCCTAGCGCCCGGAACTGGCAGGACATCGAAATTTATGTTTTCCTGAAAGAAGGTGTTTTTCTGTATGATCCGGTTGCCCTACTTTTAAATCCGGTTCTTGCCGGTGATCACCGGGCAGCAACGGGAATGCAGGATTTTGTCGGTATTGCCCCGGTTAATTTGGTTTTGGTTTCGGACCAGGCGAAAATGACCAATGCAAATCCCGAGTCGATGGACACTTACTCTTGGTCGGATGCTTCTTTTGTTGCTGAAAATGTATACTTATTCTGCTCGGCCTTTGACATGGGCTGCGTGGTACGCGGCATGATCGACCGCGATGCGGTGGCAAAACTGCTAAAACTTCGTCCCCAACAAAAAGTGGTCTATGGCCAAACGGTTGGCTATCGAAAATAGCGGAGACCAGTCTGTTTAGAAAACTATTTGCCGGCCTGTCCGGCAAGTAGTTTTTTATAAAAACCCTTTGATTTTTATGGAATCAGAGGGCTGTCGGTAAAAAGAAATCAGATTTCGATACTTCGGTTAAAATAATCCGAGTAATCGCGCATTTGCGGTTCGTATTCGATTTGCATCAAAGGGGATGAAATTAAGAAGTCAGCCGTAGAACGGTTGCAGGCCGTGGGAATATTGTATAAAACCGCAATCCGTTCCAATGCTTTTACGTCTACTTCATGAGGATGCGGTTGCATGGGATCCCAAAAAAAGAAAACGATATCGATTTTTCCGTCAGCAATCAAAGCGCCCAATTGCTGGTCGCCACCGAATGGCCCCGATTTTAACCGTCGTAACCGGACACGCTTGGTTACTTCCCCTTCTTCATTGAGTTTTTGTTGCAAAGCCTTTTCAATCAAGGTTCCGGTCGTTCCGGTGCAAATTAACTCATGATCAATCAAGGCTTCCCAATTCCATTCTACCCATTCCTGCATGTCCTTTTTGCAGTTGTCATGGGCGACAAGGGCAATTTGTTTCATTATTTTTTTCATGGATTTGTGTGATTTGTTTTTAGATACCGAAATTTCCAATGCTAATGGGGAAAAGCTGCACTATTCAAAATAGGCATTCAATAATTGTTCTGCAGCCTGATAAGCACTAAGCTCCTGATTCATCAATTTTTTTTCGGTTTGTTGGAGCAATTTTTTCATTCTTTTATCTTGGTAAAAACGATCCAAAATGGATTGTTCCAGTGTTTGAATCATAATCTGGCGACTTTGTTCGAGTCTTCTCTGCTCGAAATACTGATTCTTTTTAGTAAAATCGACATAATCCAGCACCATTTGCCATACATCAGCGATTCCGCTGTGCGTTAAGGCGGAGCAGGTATTTACCTGGGTTTCCCACTTGGATTCGGCCAATGGGAAGTAATGGAGCGCATTTTTTAATTCGGCTTTTGTCAGGCTGGCGCGGTGAATATTATCTCCGTCCGCTTTGTTGATGGCGATTCCATCGGCCATTTCCATAATTCCCCGTTTGATGCCTTGCAATTCGTCGCCGGCTCCGGTAAGCATGATCAAAAGGAAAAAATCGACCATGGAATGCACCAGTGTTTCGCTTTGTCCTACGCCCACCGTTTCCACAATGATGACATCGAAACCGGCGGCTTCACACAAAATGATAGATTCACGGGTTTTGCGCGCAACGCCCCCCAAAGAACCCGACGAAGGGGAGGGACGGATAAATGCGTTGGCATCGACCGATAAGTTTTCCATACGGGTTTTGTCGCCCAAAATACTGCCTTTGGTTCGTGAGCTGCTGGGATCAATAGCCAAAACAGCCACTTTATGGCCGGTTTCGGTTAAGTGTTTTCCAAAGGCTTCGATAAAGGTACTTTTTCCTGCTCCCGGCACGCCTGTAATGCCAATCCGGACCGATTTTTTTGCCAACGGCAGGCATTTTACAATGATCTCCTGGGCAAGGGCTTCGTGTTCTTGCAAAGAACTCTCGACCAACGTGATGGCTTTACTTAGAATAGTCCGGTTTGCTGTCCGGATTCCATTCACATAGTCGTCGACCGAAAGCGTTTCCCGTTTTACTTTTTTAAAGCGTTCTGCCGCATCGGAATTGATGGAGGGGGGCTGTTCGATTCCATCGTTTACTTTTAATGCCGATTTAAAATTGGGATCGGAATTTTTATTTTTCATGCCAAAAAATTACTGCAACGCAAAGTTAAGGTAATATCAAAACAACAGAAAAGGTGTTTTGTAAGAAGTAGTCAACAAAATCTTGTTTACCCGTAAAATTACCTGCTTTTGTGACAACAATGAAAGTGAATATAATCTGCTGAAAATTAAATTTATAATCTATTTTGCCAAATAAAAAGCCGAACCTGCGTGATGGGTTCGGCTTCTATTACATGGAAAAAATATGTTTAGTGGGTTTTTACCAATTGCTTTGTAACAATGTGTTTTCCATCTTTGCAAACAGCAAAATAGACACCCACCGGAAGTCTGCCTGCATTGTAGTTGAACGAATGTTTCTTTGCATCCAAAAGTTGATTTTCAACAACATTCCCCAAAAATTTTCCATCTCCGGAGAATAAACTGATGGTAATATTGCTTTGCTCTTTCAATGTCAAGTCAACCACAAAAGATTCGGAAAAAGGGTTTGGATAAACCGTAAATTCTGTAACCTTGCTTTCAAACGTAATTTGGAACGGTTGTTCTGTTACCTTAGGCGTAACAGGTTCAAGTATGGCACAGTATTTTTGCGAATTCGTAACAACTCCTTCGTGTATAAAATCCGCTTCCAATATAGTGAATACGGGGTCCCGGAGGTCCTTTACATAATAATAGTATTTAGTTTGAAGAATTTCGTGCGTACCGCATTGTGATATTTCATGATTGTGGTAGACAAATTTTACCCGCAAAACATTTTCGTACACAACACCATTGGGCAAAAGCAAAGTTCCCCAAGCATCGCCTTCTACAGAAGCGCTTCCGAATAGTTTCAGCGTTTCGGTTCCAAACAATGCTTCTCCTGAAAATTGACTGGTCAAACGAGATTTGTAAGAGAACGGGTATACCATCCTTTTGACGGGCTCGGAGAATCGTACTTTACCGTTTTTGCCCGCATATCCTACTTGTTCGATACCTGATGGGGTTACATGAAAATAATTAGCGGCATTTCCGTTAACAACGGTTATCACATTGGCCGCGTCCTCAAAGCCTGAATACGGAGCTTGGGCAATGGGAAGCTGATCGTTAATTTCTTTGGTTGTGAATTTTAAATTGCGGAAATCCCAAAGTTGATTGGCTCCTGAAGTTATAGGTACCGTTACATATTCGGCGCATTGATAAGTCGCACTTTCTCCTGCTTTTAAAGCATGTGTGTTATATTCCAGCGTAGGACCTTGTCCTTGTGAGGCTGTTACCAGAAAAAACAATAGAAAGAGTAAAAAAGATTGTTTCATAAATCAGCAATTGTATTCAACTTCGATGGCAAAGGTAAAAAGGATCTTTTTATGTTGACTAGATTTTAAGTTAAAACAAAACAAATTGATTTGAAAAAGGATTTCATGATGTCATCTATTTTTCTTTGTGAAACAGCATTTTAATACTGTATCACAAAGATTGCACCAAAGAGCAGGCCTCGTGCAAAGCTTTGTCAATTCCATCGGCATTTTTCCCGCCTGCCGTGGCAAAATGTGCCTGACCGCCGCCGCCGCCTTGAATGTGTTTGGCCAACTCGCGAACCATTTTTCTGGCATCTAGTTTGCGTTCGGCAACCAAATTTTCCGAAATGATGATAGTAATGCCGGGTTTGTCGCCGGCAACATTTCCAATAACGGCAACCAGATTGTCGCAAGAAGTTTTTAACCCGAATGCCAAATCTTTAGCGGCTGCCATATCCAAATCAACTTTGGTTGCAATGAAACGGATTCCATTCAAATCCTCTGCTGTTTTGATCAATTGATCTTTTAACTGGTGGATTTTAGCTGCATTCAAAATGTCGATTTCTTTCCGAAGCTCGGAATTTTGCTCAATCAACTGGCGAATGGCGTAAAGCGGATCGTTGGGATTTTTGATCAACGCTTTCAGTTCATCAATGATGTTGAGTTGTTGGTTTAAAAACTCTTCCGCCCGGTCGGCCGTAATGGCTTCAATACGGCGAACACCGGCAGCAATAGCGCTTTCGGCCGTAATTTTGAAATATCCGATCTGTCCGGTTGCTTTGACATGTGTGCCTCCGCAAAGCTCAATGGAATCACCGAATTGAATGACCCGCACCAAATCGCCGTATTTGTCGCCGAAAAACATCAGGGCGCCCATTTTTTGCGCGTTTTCCATGGATGTAGCCCGTTGCTCGTTCAAAACAAAATTTTTACGAATCAATTGGTTCACCACCGCCTCGATTTCAATCAATTCCAACGTCGTTACTTTTTGAAAATGGGCAAAATCAAAACGCAAATAATCGGGCCCAACAAACGATCCTTTTTGTTCCACATGAGTTCCGAGGACTTTCCGCAAGGCATAATGCAGCAAATGGGTCGCCGAATGGTTGTTGGCCGTGAGTGTCCGTTTCTTTTCATCCACTTTGGCGGTGAAGGTGCCATCCAAATTCGACGGTAATTTTTCAACCAAATGTACAATCAAGCCGTGCTCTTTTTTGGTGTCGGTGATTTCAATGCTTTCACCGTTACGAGTAAGCGCACCGGTATCTCCTACTTGTCCGCCGCTTTCGGCATAGAAAGGTGTTTTATCAAAAACCAGTTGGTAAATTTCTTTCCCTTTGGCGATCAGTTTGCGGTAACGCAAAATCCGAACAGGGGTTTCTGTGACATCATAGCCCATAAATTCGGTAACATGATCTTCTTGCGGTTGGCAATCCACCCAATCGCCGGTTTCTACTTCCGCATCTTTTCGCGAACGGGATTTTTGCTCTTCCAGCCGTTTGCTGAAATTTTCCATATCCACGGTCCAGCCGATTTCGCGGCACATCAGATCGGTCAAATCAATCGGGAAACCATAGGTGTCGTACAGTTCGAAAGCAAAGTCGCCATTGATGATTTTGTTGGCGGAATTATTGACAATATATTGGTTGAATTTTTGAATTCCCATTGACAAGGTTTTCAAAAAGGAATTTTCTTCTTCTGCCATTACCCGTTTGATTAGTTCGGAATTTTTTACCAGTTCGGGATAAAAAGACCCCATTTGGTTTTCCAGAACAGGAAACAAATGGAATAAAAACGGCTCGCGTGCATTCAGAAACGAATAAGCGTAACGAACGGCACGTCGCAAAATCCGGCGGATTACATACCCGGCTTTCACGTTGGAAGGCAATTGCCCATCGGCAATGGCAAAAGCTACGGTGCGTAAGTGATCGGCAATGACGCGCATGGCGATATCGCTTTTTTCATTTGTTCCGTAAGCAATGTTCGAAAGTTTGGCAATCTCCTGAATAAGCGGCGTAAACACATCGGTATCGTAATTGCTCTGTTTGCCCTGCAAAACCATGCACAAACGTTCAAATCCCATACCGGTGTCTACGTGTTTTGCAGGCAGTTGAACCAATTTTCCATCAGCTTGGCGGTTGAATTGGATAAATACATTATTCCAGATTTCGATCACCTGCGGATGGTCTTTATTGATCAGTCCGGCTCCTGGAATTTTAGCCCGTTCGTCGAGATTCCGGATATCTACATGGATTTCGGAGCATGGGCCGCAGGGACCGGTGTCGCCCATTTCCCAAAAATTATCTTTTTTAGAACCCCGCAAAATCCGGTCTTCCGGAACATATTTTTTCCAGATTTCGAGGGCTTCGGTATCTTCCGGTAAATGGTCGCTTGGGTCGCCGCCAAAAATAGTCACGTACAATTGGGATTTGTCGATTTTGTAAACATTTGCGAGCAATTCCCAAGCCCAGGCAATGGCTTCTTCTTTAAAATAATCACCGAACGACCAATTGCCCAACATTTCGAACATGGTATGATGGTAAGTATCGTGTCCCACTTCTTCCAAGTCGTTGTGTTTTCCCGAAACACGCAAACATTTTTGTGAATCGGCTACACGAGGATATTTCACCGGGGCGATTCCCAAAAAAATATCCTTAAACTGGTTCATCCCGGCATTGGTAAACATCAGGGTCGGATCGTTTTTCACCACCATAGGTGCTGAAGGAACAATCTGATGTTGCTTTGATGCAAAAAAGTCGAGGAATTGCTGGCGTACTTGTGCTGAAGTCATGGAATGCTATCTAAATAGGTATTGAATTATCAAGGATTAATTTTTCAAAAATTCTAAAAAAGACCGCAAATTTACTGATAATAATTATTTTTGCGTGGCGATTCTGGATATTTCTTATATACATGCCTCACTTACAATTTGTTCAATTGTTTCCTGCAGCATTTCATACGATCGATTTTAAGATATGACAAAAATAAAATATCACCTGAATGCCAAAACACTTAAAATTGAACGTGTAAAGGTATCGAAACGCCAGCGTATTAAGCAATGGCTTTCGGCTTCGGCATTGGGTTTGGTACTTGCTGCGGTTTTGCTGCTTTTGGGTTACCGTTTTATTTCGTCGCCCCGTGAAAAAATGCTGGAACGTGAAATCGAACAATACAAACTCCAGTATAAAATTCTAAACGATCGTGTGGATCATGCACAAGCTGTTATAAACGACCTGGCCGACCGGGACAACAACATTTACCGGGTTATTTTTGAAGCGGAGCCCATTCCCGTTGAGAAAAGAATGCGGGGGTACGTCAATGAAAGCCGTTACGAAGACCTGAAAAAATACAGGAATTCGGATATCGTTGTTAATACTTACAGAAAGCTGGATGCGGTTGTCAATCAAATTTATATGCAAAGCAAATCGTACGACCAGGTTTTTAAATTGGCCAAAGACAAAGAAAAAATGCTGGCTTCGATTCCGGCGATTCGTCCGGTTGATTTTAAAGATTTGCGCCGGATCGGTTCATTTTTTGGCTACCGGACGGATCCTTTCTACAAGGTTCCGAAATTTCACTATGGGTTGGATTTTACTGCTGCTGTGGGAACTCCGATTTATGCGACAGGCGACGGCGTTGTGGAATCAGCAGAATACAATACGGGCGGGTACGGTGTTCAACTGGTGATCAATCACGGCTTTGGGTATAAAACGTTATATGCTCACTTGTCGAAATTTTTGGTGCAGGAAGGACAAAAAGTCGTTCGTGGACAAAAAATTGCGCTGATGGGGAATACTGGGAAGTCGACAGCGCCTCACTTACATTATGAAGTTATTAAAAATGGGACCAAAATCAACCCGATCGACTTCTTTTTTAACGATATAACACCTGAAGAATATTCATTAATGCTTGATGCGTCGAAACATCCTTCGCAAACCATGGATTAGTGGAATATTGAAAAACATGACAAATAAGCACTTAGTGTGTTTAATTTCCAATCGTTTTTGTTTTTAAAATTTGTAAAAAAAATTCCGGTGAGAACAATACTAATATTCGGCATTTTAACCTTTTCAGTTTTTACACAAGCTCAATCCGTTATTACACTTGAAGAAGCACTGAAAATCGGCTTGGACAATAACTATTCCATTAAGCTGCAACGCAACGAGGAACAAATTGCAAAAAACAACAATACGTTGGGGAATGCTGGCTTTTTGCCTTCGGTTGGTTTAAATGCATCCCAAAGCAATACCTACGGAACCATCTCGCAGAAACCTTTTAACGATGTCAAAAGCACGCAAAACAATGCAAATACCAACGTAGTTACGGCCGGAATCCAACTGAACTGGACTTTGTTCGACGGGTTCAATATGTTTACCAATCAAAAAACGTTGGGGTTGATTGCAGAACTTGGACAAGTGCAGGTGGAATCGATCATTGAAAGTACGGTTGCCGATATCATGCTGCTGTATTACGGAATTATCCAAAACAAGCAAGTGGTCAGCCGCTTGCAGGAAGCTGCCGCACTTTCGGCCGAGCGCAAGCGGATTTCCGAAGCGAAATTAAAATTGGGATCCGGTTCGGAACTGATGCTGTTGCAATCGACGGTTGACTTGAATGCAGATAGTTCGCGGCTAATCCAGCAAATGCGGATTCTTGAAAACTCAAAAATTGATTTTAACCGGCTACTGGCCCGTGACCCGCGAACAAACTTTGATGTTTTGGACTCCATTACTTTAATTTCTGTTTATAATTATGAGGCATTGGCAAGCAGGGCATTGTCCGAAAATAAACAGTTGCAGGAAGCCCGGTTGGATACCCATTTGGCGGAATTGTCCGTAAAAAGTATTGAATCAGAACGTTATCCGCGTCTTGGATTCAATTCGGCTTATAATTTCAGCAACACAAACTATAATTACGGAACAAACAGCTTTTACAGGCAAAACGGGCCGCAATTCGGGTTTACCTTGAACTACAACTTGTTCAACGGCGGAAGTGTTTCGAGGAGAATAAGCAATGCAAAACTTCAACAGGAATCGAGCGAAACTTCTTTTCAACAACTGGATTTGGATATCCGCACCAATCTGTTAAAATCTTTTACTGATTACCGTAACTCGCTGGAACTGGTGCGCATTGAAAATGCCAATCAAAACATTGCTGCCGAGAATGTGAAAATAGCTTTTGAGAAATATACCCTGGGTACGATCAACGATATCGAATTGCGTGAAATTCAGAATAAATTGATCGACACCCAATACGCATTGCTTCAAGCCCAATTTGAAGCAAAGAAAGCGGAAATCGGATTAAAATTGCTGAGTGGCATGTTATTGAAAAAAGGCTAGGAGAGCGGTAAGTGTCGTGAATTTCGAACTAATAAATTAAAATGGCGAAACTTATAAAAATCGAAAACGAATACGAGCCGATGGATGCCATACTGGGCATTACAACCAGTTTGTACGACTACCGGCTGGCATTTTTTGTGAGTAAGGTTTTAAATTCGCAATTAAAAAACACCGCCGATCTGCCGGTAAGTTCGACAACGGGCATTGCCTATTACCCGTTTTTCATTTCTTACAGCCCAGCCGTTCGCACTCATTTTTTTCTGGTCGGAAATTACAACGGCCAATCCTTTTTATTGCCCAAATTCAAACAAATCGATTATTTCCTCTTTTTACGAGGGCCTTTTCCCGATCATGATCCGTTGCAAAAACAATTGAAATCCATTGAAAATGTGGTGGCCGTTTTTAAAATCGATGAAAGTTCGATCAAAAATTTAACCTCAATTATCAATTCCATTGATTGGCACGTATTGGAGCAGTCGAATCCGCCGGAAGCGTAGTTCGAAGAGGGTTTAAATTTAAATGAATATCCGAAATTCCGCTTTGCGCAAAGCCCGGTTTTATGCTTTGGCAAATAGTTTCTTTAACTTTTGGCTGACTTCTTCCTGGCTGGCCGAAATTTCAAAAATATGATCCGGCTTTAAATCGTGCAGGGGTTTCCCCTGTTTAAAACGTTTTTCACCTCCGCCGGTGATGTTGAGCATAATGATTGCTTCGGGATGAATGCGGCCTTCCGAAACGGCTTTTTGCAAGGTTGCGGTAGCTACGGCTGCCGCCGGGTGAATATCAATTCCTTCGGTTTGTTCAAACAATTCGGCGGCTTGGCCCGCTTCGAGGTTCGAAGCCAGCAGTAAATCCCCTTCTGTGTCTTTTAAGGCATCAAAAAGTCCACCGGTTAAAGAGTAAGGAGGTTTCCGGTTTGAAAGCACTTTGGCGCAGATTAAATTGGCTTTTATACGTGCTTCCTCATCGTCCATCGGCAGGATGTCACGTGATAATGCTTTCCATGCATCGTAAATGGGGTGGAATGGTTCATTTTGCGAAAGCATCAATTTCATTTTATGGTTGCCGAAACGGCCGTCGTCAATCAAACGTAAATTGGCTTCCCAAGCTGCAATAGCCCCGGTTCCGCTTCCGACTGCCTGAAAATAATATTCGGGAATTTTTCCGATATGCGTTGCTGCCGAAAGCAGGGTCGTAGCCATGCCGTCGCGACGGGCTACATTTTTGGCTCCGCCTTCAGCAAGAAACCCTTCGGTTTTTACAGCCAAATTCGACAAATGGATGGCATCGTAATAATCACTTCCGGTTTTCGTTGCAATTAATTTTACACAATCGCGAATGGGTTCGTCAAACCAAAGCGCATCCAGATTGTCTTCGGGTACGCAAAGCAGTAACGGAATGTTATTTTTGGAACAAACGCTGGCAAAGGCCCGCGCTGTATTTCCGGCTGAGGCGACCACCAACACTTTGTCAAAGCGCTCGTCCATTCGGGCGCAAACCGTGTAAGCTTCGGTTTCTTTGAACGAACATGTTTTCATGCTTGCCCCTTTTTCGGGGAACCAACCGGAAAAAGTAATGTAAAGGTTTTTTAGGCCTAACACATGGGCTAATTTTTCGCTTTTATAGGTAACCGGTGATGAAGAACCTTTGAGTAACCGTTTTATGGGCAGCCAGTCGGAAAAGCGATAAATGCCGAGTTCATCGCCTTTCAAATTCAATTGTTTCGCTTGGTAAACACTTCGAAGCAGACAAGGAGCGGATTCGTTGGAAATATCCAACAGCCAATTTTCATCCTCAAAAAACGATCCGCTGACCGGAGACAGGAGTTTGTAATGAGTTTCCAATAATTTTCGTTGAAAGGTAAATAAAATAATGAAACCGAAAAAAGTCAAACCTTTCAAAAGGTCTGTCAGAGGCAAAAGTACGGAAACTTTGGCAACCGGAAATAAATTCAAAGAGTGTGATTTTGCTTTTTTAGGAAACAAAAGCAACAAAAAAATTATAGAATTCCAATTCCCTACACTATCTTTGCACAAGAAAACGAATTTCTCATTTCCGAAACATGCAGCATATTGAAACGTTGGTGTTGGGTATTCAATATAAATCGAAGCAAGTTGCTGAAGAAATTGCAAAATTGCACGGTCAGATTGAAGAGTTAAAACAACAATGCAGGCAATTGGAAGATGAGATTCAACAGAAAAACAAGTTAATAACCGAACTAGAACAAAAAGAATATATATTACAAATAAGAAACGCCGTAGAAGAGAATAGTAACACGACAGAATCGAAAAAAAAGATTAATGAATTGTTGCGGGAACTCGACAGGTGTATTGATTTTTTGAGCAATAAATAAAAAATACAATAATGAAGAATCATGGCTGATGAATTGGCAATAAATGTTTCTATTGCAGACAGGACATATCGTTTGTTTGTGAAAAGAGATGAGGAGGAAGCCGTTCGTAAAGCTGTAAAACTGATTGATGAACAAGTAAGCCGGTATGCAAATTCATACAATTACAACGACAAGCAAAATTTGTTAGCGATGGTGGCACTTCATTTTGCGACGTTGAGTACAGAAACTGCATCGGAAATGGCTTTTGTGAATGAAAAGTTATATGACACATTACAGGGTGTAGATCAAACACTTACGAATGCTCTTAAACAAAATCAGTCAACCTGATGTTCTTTGAAAACAATATGCTGAAAGCATAACCCGCATTGGTTCAACTTACGTTTGGAAACTCAACAGTTTACACTTGGGGCATAAGCTCAGTGAATAGCAAAAACAGGCCTCAACCAAGCTTCGGTTTGGTTCAATTGCAAAATTGACAGTGGACGTTTGCGTTATCAGGCAGCCCTATCTTGTCGTTTTGGGGTTTCCCAAAACTTCTTGAACCGATGTGGGTTTTTTCTTTGTTTCTCTTCTTTTACGGCATACGTTTAATTTTTTAATTACTTAACATGCAAATAGTAATAGGACTAGTAGCCACATTAGTAGGAGTTGGCGTGGGGCTTGCAATTGCGATGACAATTTTACGCAAGCAACTCGAAAAAAAGAGCATCCAGTTGGTGAAGGATGCCGAAGAAAAAGCTGAAATGATCCGGAAAGAAAAAATATTGCAAGCTAAAGAAAAGTTTTTGCAATTAAAATCCGACCACGAAAAAGCAACTTCCGAAAAAGACGGCGTTTTGAATAAACGCGAAAATCAAATCAAACAACAACAACAACTACTTTCCCAACAACTCGAAGATTTTAAAAAGAAACAAAAAGAACTGAACGACCTGAAAACCACAGTTGACCAACAAAAAGAAGTTGTTGGGAAAAAGCAGGTCGAGGTAGAAAAAGTTTTTAAACTGCAAGTCGACCGTTTGGAATCCATTTCGGGACTTTCATCCGAAGAAGCGAAGTCGCAACTGATTGAAAGCATGAAAGATGAGGCAAAATCGACAGCTATGGTTTTAGCAAATGAAATCATCGAGGAAGCCAAAATGAAGGCCCAAACCGAAGCCAAAAAAGTGGTGATTGAAACCATCCAACGTACGGCTTCGGAACATGCCATCGAGAACACGGTTTCGGTTTTTAATATTGAAAGTGAAGAAATTAAAGGTCGTATCATTGGCCGTGAAGGGCGTAACATCCGTACGCTGGAATCACTTACAGGCATTGAAATTATTATCGATGATTCGCCCGATGCGATTATTCTCTCTGGTTTCGATCCCATTCGTCGTGAAATAGCACGCCTTTCGTTGCACAAATTGGTTACCGACGGCCGGATTCACCCGGCCCGTATCGAAGAAGTGGTGGCCAAAACCACCAAACAGGTGGAACAAGAGGTGATTGAAACGGGTAAACGTACCACCATTGATTTGGGAATTCATAATTTGCACCACGAATTGGTTCGCTTGATTGGGAAAATGCGTTACCGTTCGTCGTATGGGCAAAACTTGCTGCAACATTCGCGCGAAGTAGCGAATTTATGCGCCACCATGGCAGCCGAATTGGGATTGAATGTAAAAAAGGCAAAACGTGCCGGATTGTTGCACGATATCGGTAAAGTAGCGGAAAACGAAGCCGAATTACCGCACGCTATTTTGGGTATGCGCGTAGCGCAACAATTTAAAGAAGCACCCGATATTTGCAATGCCATCGGCGCTCACCACGATGAAGTGGAAATGGAAAGCTTAATTGCTCCGATTGTTCAGGTGTGCGACGCTATTTCGGGAGCCCGTCCGGGAGCTCGCCGCGAGGTAGTGGAAGCATATATTCAACGGTTGAATAAACTGGAAGAATTGGCCTTAAATTATCCCGGCGTTGTAAAAACCTATGCTATTCAAGCCGGGCGCGAGCTACGGGTAATTGTAGGAGCTGATAAAGTAAATGACGAAGAAGCAAACCAAATATCGTTTGATCTGTCACGTAAGATTCAGGAAGAAATGACTTATCCGGGACAGATTAAGATTACGGTGATCCGTGAAACACGGGCAATCAGTTTTGCAAAATAGTTGAATCAATTGAAAATCAAAACACATAAAAGGGTGGAAAATTATTTCCGCCCTTTTGTTTTTTGAGGTTTCCGATTTCCGGATGCGTTAATAAATTTTCCTAACCGATTAATTGTAATTGATCCACCCCGCCACGTACCGATAAGGTTTGGGGAAAGGTTAAAGTAAGCTTGTTTGCCGATTCTTTCATACGGCAAGAAGCCGGATTGACCTGAACGTATTTCAGGATTTGGGTAAATGTTTCGGTTTGGTAAAAAGGTGATTCGGGATTGGAAACGAAATAAACAACCATGTTTTTGTTTCGCAAAATCACTTTTTCGATTCCCAGCTTTTTAGCAATCCAACGCAGCCGCACCACATTGAAAAGTTCTTGTGTAGCGCCCGGGACAGGACCAAAACGGTCGATCAGGTTTTCTTGGAAAATCGATAGTTTTTCTTCCGATTCCAACTTGTCCAGTTCTTCATACAAACTCAACCGTTCACGGGTATTGCTTACATATTCGTCGGGAATCATCACTTCCAGATCGGTTTCTACCTGGCAATCACGCACAAAAACCGTTTGCTCTGAAACGGGGTAAACATCTTTGAACTCGGTTTCGCGAAGCTCTTGCATGGCTTCCTCCAAAATTTTTTGATACATTTCGTACCCGATTTCCGAAATAAAACCGCTTTGTTCGCCACCCAAAATATTTCCGGCCCCGCGAATATCCAAGTCGCGCATGGCAATGTTAAATCCCGAACCAATTTCCGAAAACTCCTCGATGGCACGCAGGCGTTTGCGGGCTTCTTCGGTTAGCACACTCAGCGGCGGAGACACCAAATAACAAAACGCTTTGCGGTTGGTGCGTCCCACGCGGCCGCGTAATTGGTGCAACTCGCTTAAACCATAATGGTGCGCGTCATTGATGACAATGGTGTTGGCATTGGGGATGTCCAAACCGCTTTCGATAATGGTCGTTGCTACCAAAATGTCGTACTCGCCGTCCACAAAATCAAGCATGATTTTTTCCAGTTTGGCTCCTTCCATTTGCCCGTGTCCGATGGCGATTTTAGCATCGGGAACAATCCGTTTCAGCATTCCGGCCACATCCATAATATTTTGAATGCGGTTGTTGATGAAAAAAACCTGTCCGTTACGTGACAGTTCGTAATTCACCGCATCGCGGATTACTTCCTCATTAAATGCAATCAGCTCGGTCTGAATGGGATACCGGTTTGGTGGCGGCGTGTTGATCACACTCAAGTCGCGCGCTCCCATCAGGGAAAACTGCAAGGTGCGCGGAATCGGCGTAGCTGTCAACGTCAACGTGTCTACGTTTACTTTCAGTTGTTTTAGTTTTTCCTTTGCCGATACCCCAAACCGTTGTTCTTCATCAATAATCATCAATCCCAAATCTTTGAATCCTACATCCTTTGAGAGTAAGCGGTGGGTTCCGATCAAAATGTCGATTTTGCCTTCGGCCAGTTCTTTTAGTGTTTGTGTCTGCTGGGCCGTGGTTTTAAAACGATTGATATAATCGACACGGCAAGGAAAATCTTTTAAGCGTTCGCTAAATGTTTTGTAATGCTGTAATGCTAAAATGGTAGTGGGAACCAAAATAGCTACCTGTTTGCTATCCGCTACCGCTTTAAATGCCGCCCGGATTGCGATTTCGGTTTTCCCGAAACCTACATCGCCGCATACCAGACGATCCATCGGGTTGATGGCTTCCATATCGGTTTTTACGTCTACCGTGGTTTTGATTTGGTCGGGCGTATCTTCGTAGATGAACGAAGCCTCCAATTCTGCTTGCAAATAAGTGTCGGGTGTAAAAGCAAACCCCTGTGAAGCTTTGCGTTGGGCATACAATTTAATCAGGTCTTTGGCAATGTCTTTAACGCGGGCTTTGGTTTTGGCTTTGAGCTTGCTCCAATTCATGGACCCCAACTTGTCGACACTGGGAATATGGCCTTCTTTGCCCGAATATTTCGAAATCCGGTGCAACGAGTGAATACTTACATACAACAGGTCTTCGTTGGCGTAAATGATGCGGAGGGCTTCCTGGATTTTTCCGTTGTTTTCAATTTTTTCCAACCCGTCGAAACGCCCTACCCCGTGGTCGATATGGGTTACATAATCGCCTTGTTTTAAATCGTATAATTCTTTAAACGTGATGGCCTGTTTGCCCGAATAGCTTTCGCGAAGGCGGAATTTATGATAGCGTTCAAATATCTGATGATCCGTGTAGCAGGCGATTTTTAAAGTTTTGTCGATAAATCCCTCGTGAATGGAAATGCCGGCGATTTGGTAGTCCAAACCTTCGATGTTGCGATTTTTGCATAAATCACTCAAAATAAGTTTGATGCGCTCGGTTTGTTTCTCACTGTCGGTGGTTAGGATGTTGGTAAATCCGGCTGCCGTATTTTCCTGAAAATTAGAGATCAGCAAATCGAAGTTTTTATTGAACGAAGGTTGGGGCAAGCAATCGAAAGCAAAAAGTTCTTTTGATTGAAACATCGGATGTTTCCCGAATTCAATGAGGGTCAGGTCGGATAAATGCCGTTGGAATTCTTCGCGGTTTAAGAACAATTCCTTGGGCTCCAGACGGGAGATGGTGCTGCCCAGATTTGCAAACGTTTCTTCGGCCTTGATAAATTCTTTTTCAATCAAATCAAGCGCATAGGGAGCATCCTGCAACCAGATTATTGAATTTTTGGGAACAAATTGCAAAAAACCTTCGCGCTGCTCTCTCAGTACCCGGTCCTGAACGTTAGGGACAATGGTAATATGATCCAACACATCAATGGAAAGCTGTGTTTCGGGATTGAACGAACGGATGGATGAAACCAAATCATTTTCAAATTCAATCCGGTAGGGGTAATCGTTGGTGTAAGAGAACACATCGATGATTCCTCCTCGGAATGCCATTTCTCCCGGCTCGGCCACAAAATCGACACGCCGGAAACCACTTTCTTCCAGCATATCGTAAATGAAGTCCAAGTCGACCGTTTCTCCCGATTTCAAATGTAGGGTGGCCTTTTCCAGATAGCGGTGGGTAATTACTTTTTCGGTTAAGGCTTCAGGATAGGTCACTACGATGGTATTGTTTTGCCGCGACGAAAGGCGTTTGAGCGTTTCGGTTCGCATCAAGATGTTGGAGTTGTCGGTTTTCTCAATTTCGTAAGGGCGTTTGTAGGAGGTAGGGTAGAACAACACCCGTTTTTCGTGAAATTTTTTCTCGCTTTCGCCCAGCAAACTTTCCAAATCATTGGAAAAATAAGCAGCGGATTCTTTATCTCCCACAACGATAACATGAATCAACGGTAGCTTTTCGAAAACGGCTGCTGCTACCATGGCTGCTGCCGAACCAACCAGTCCGCGAAGTTGAAAAGCATTTTTGGGATTGGATTTCAGATTCTCGGTCAATTCGATAATTCGTGAATCGGGCTGATAAAAAAGCGGATGTTTGGCTGGTTTCATCTACAATAAATTAAAAACAATTGTTTCAAAAGAGTTGCATTGAACAACGCAACAAAGCCCGCAATAAAAAATTGCGAGCCGGGTTTTTGAGAATGCAAAAGTAACGAATTCGGTTTCCCGTTTAGCGGTTATGCTAACAAAATTTGAAACTCTAGATTGACAGGACAAAAAAGAAGCTGTCTTTTACGCAGACAGCTTCTTTACAAATTGCATTTTCCAGCTTTTATATTTCCCAAGTGTCGCCCGAGTTTAACAGGTCGTCCACATTTTTGATTTTCCCGGTTTCTTTGGCATACGAAATTTGATCGACCACCAAATCGTCGTAAGTGGGGTACATGGCCGAACGGATGACACCCAAAGCTACCGGATAATGCGGCGGCGCCATTTTGGCAATCATCAGGTGAAGGCCTGGGTCTTGTTGGTAGGGATCGTGAACCAGCAAGTCGTCGACGGTAATGCTGTTTTCGCCAATCGTTACTACTTCCAATTTGGTTCCGTTCAGGCGAATTCCTTTTTCGCGGTTTTTACCGAAAATCATGGGTTCGCCGTTTTTCAAATGAAGTTGTACATCGTCGCGTTTTTCTTTGTCGGTAATGGCGGCGTGGGTTTTGTCGGCAAAAATCACGCAGTTTTGAAGCACTTCCACTACCGAGGTTCCATCGTGTTTGGCCGCCTCAAACATCACGTCAGTCATCAATTTCACATTGGTGTCTACGACACGGGCAAAAAACGTTCCTTGCGCACCCAATATCAATTCACCCGGATTAAACGGATGTTCAATGGTTCCCTGGGGCGAGGTTTTGGTCACGCAACCCATGGGAGTGGTGGGAGAGTATTGTCCTTTGGTTAATCCGTAAATTTGGTTGTTAAACATGATGATGTTCACATCGATGTTGCGGCGGATGATGTGGATAAAATGGTTCCCGCCGATTGCCATCGAATCGCCGTCGCCGGTAGCAATCCAAACGCTGAGATTGGGATTTGCAATTTTAATTCCGCTGGCAATGGCATTGGCGCGTCCGTGGATGCCGTGAAATCCGTAGGTGTTTACATAATACGGAAAACGCGACGAGCAGCCGATACCGCTCACCATCATAAAGTTTTCTTTGCGGTACCCGATTTTCGGGAAAACATTGGCAACGGCTGCCAAAATAGCGTGATCGCCGCAGCCTGGGCACCATTTCACCATTTGATCGCTTACAAAATCTTCCTTGGTCAATTCAACCCCTGACCGTTCAATGGTTTTATTTGGAAAATCTGTCATGATTATATCTCCTTCAAAATTTGGTTAAACTTGGTGGTGAGTTCGCTTACGGTAAACGGCAGGCCTTGTACCTTGTTGTATTGCATGTAGTTGAACGAAGGTTCTTTCATGCGGAGGTAATTTACAAACTGTCCTGCATTGAGTTCACAAACCACAATCTTTTTGTAGCCGCTCAGAATCTCATGGGTATTTTTAGGCAACGGCATGATGTAATTAAAGTGTGCCATGCTTATTTTTTTACCTTCGGCTTGCAGCTCTTCCACGGCCGATTGAACCACGCCTCGGGTTCCGCCCCAGCTTACTACCAACAGATCTCCGGACTCTTCACCTAGAACTTCTTGCTGCGGGATGTAATTTGCCAGGCGATCTACCTTTTCCTGACGTAAATGGGTCATTAGTTGGTGATTTTGCGGGTCGGTCGATACGTTTCCGATAATATTTTCTTTTTCCAGCCCGCCCACGCGGTGGCGCAATCCTTCGGTTCCGGGAATTGCCCACAAACGATTCAGTTTTTCCTCGTTGCGGCGGTAGGGTTTAAAATCAGGATCGTTGGGTTGTGCCAACGGCGGATTAATTTCGGGCAGATCCGCCACTTTGGGAATGCGGAACAATTGGGAACCGTTTCCTAATGCTCCATCGGTAAGTAAAATAACCGGAGTCATGTGTTCCATGGCGAACTTGGAAGCCATGTAAGCAAAATAGAAACAATCGGTTGGAGTTGATGCTGCCAACACAATCATGGGGGCTTCGCCGTTGCGTCCGAACAACGCTTGCATCAGGTCGCTTTGTTCGCTTTTGGTGGGTAGTCCCGTTGAAGGGCCGCCACGTTGAACATCCACAATAACCAAAGGCAACTCGGTGATCACCGCCAGCCCCATGGCTTCGCTTTTCAGCGAAAGACCCGGCCCCGAGGTGGTCGTTAATGCCAGTGAACCGGCATAAGCTGCACCGATTGCAGAACAAATTCCGGCAATTTCGTCTTCGGCTTGGAATACTTTTGCTCTCAGCGATTTGTGTTTGGCTAATTCAATTAAAATCTCAGTTGCAGGCGTAATAGGATAAGAGCCTAAAAATAAAGGACGTCCCGAACGTTCCGAAGCAGCTAAAAAACCCCAAGCGGTAGCCACGTTTCCGGTAATGTTGCGGTAACGGCCTTTGGGCAATTCAGCTTTGGGAATCATATATGGTGAAGGCAAGGCTTCCACGTTTTCGGCATAAGAATGACCGGCCTGCAAGATCAGTTTGTTGGCTTCGATCATTTCCGGTTTTTTCTTGAATTTTTCTTTAAAATATTGGAAGGTATGATCCAATTTCCAGTTAAACAGGTAATAGGCAATACCCAGCGCATACATGTTACGGGTACGGTCGGCCGTTTTGTTATCAATATTTTTGGGATTCAAGGTAGCACGGCATTGCGAAGTGATGGGTGCAGCGACTACATTGTAGCTAGCCAAGCTGCCGTCTTCCAACGGGTTACTCGGATAGCCGGCCTTTTTAACAGCAGCTTCGTCAAATGCATCCGCATCCACAATTAAGGTTGCTCCTTGGCGTACCCATTTCATGTTCGACTTTAGCGATGCGGGATTCATGGCAACCAAAACGTCCACGTGGTCGCCGTAATTGTCAATTTTTTTGTGTCCCACACGTACTTGGAAACCAGAAACGCCCGCAATGGTGTTATGGGGTGCGCGGATTTCGGCCGGATAATCGGGGAAATTGGCAAGGTCAAGGCCTTCCAAAGCAGCGGTATCGCTGAATAGCGTTCCGGCAAGCTGCATTCCGTCGCCCGAATCGCCTACAAATTTTACAACAACATCTTCTTTTTCGATGAAGTTTGAGGTATCATTCATGCTTTTCAATTTTTAAAAAAGTACACAAAGGTAGGAAGTTTTATTATGTGTGAATGGTTTCACAATGCCTTTTTATAGGTTTTTTGTAGAAATTGCTTGGGATTGAATCTGAACGGATTGGGCATCCCATTACTTGCGTTTTAGAGGTTTCTTTCCGTTTGTCTAGCGTTGCTGTGTTGCGGGGAGTTATATGTTTTTGGATTTTAAAAGGAAAAGGCTTGATTTACACAAAAGTAAACCAAGCCTTTCCATGAATACAGTTTGTTTTATTCTTCTTCGGTTACTTTGGCGCGTTTGGATTCCCAATAACAATATGCAATTAAAATCACATAAGCAGCAATACCGACAAATGCAGCGGGATTGGTTTCGGCCCATTCGGGATTGCTGATTAAATTGATGTTCTGGAATTTCAAAATGGCACTTACGACTCCCATCAAAGCGCCTCCGGCAATAAATCCGGATGCAATGAGAGTGCCGCGTTCTTTGCGGGCTTGTTGCAATTTTGCGTCTTTGGTGCTTCGAGCAACAAAATAAGCGATTAATCCACCTACCAACAATGGAGTGTTTAGTTCGAGCGGAATGAAAATTCCCAGGGCGAATGCCAAAGCGGGAATGCCGATCATGGTTAAAATCAGTGATAAACAAGCACCGGCAACGTATAGCATCCAGGGAGCACCTTGTCCCGACATCAGCGGCTCAATAACGGCAGCCATGGCATTGGCTTGCGGAGCGACCAGCGCATTCTCACCGGTAAATCCGTAGGTTTTATTCAAAATCATGATTACACCACCCACGGTAGCTGCCGAAACAAACGTTCCGAGAAATTTCCAGGTTTGTTGTTTGTAAGGGGATGTCCCCAGCCAGTAACCGATTTTTAAATCAGTGATAAAACCTCCCGACATGGAAAGGGCGGTACAAACCACGCCTCCAATTACCAGCGAGGCCACCATTCCTTCGGTTCCTTTCAGCCCGACAGATACCAGAACAACGGAGGTTAAAATCAGCGTCATCAGGGTCATGCCGCTCACGGGATTCGTTCCCACAATGGCAATGGCGTTTGCCGCTACGGTTGTAAAGAGGAAGGCAATGATCATGACAATGGCCAATCCGATCAGTGCATAACCCAAGTTGTGAACGACCCCAAACAGGAAGAAAATAAAAATGATCGCTGCTGTGAGCAATACGCCACCCAAAATGATTTTCATCGAAATATCGCGTTGGGTACGAAGAGTTTCTTTTTTTTGTCCTGTTTGTTTACTACCCATTTCTTTAACGGCCAGGCCAAATGCCGATTTGATAATGCCCGACGAACGGATGATGCCGATGATTCCGGCCATGGCAATGCCGCCGATACCGATGTGACGTACATAATTCCTGAAAATTTCTTCAGCACTCATATCACCGACCAGTTTGGTGATGTTGGCTCCCACAGCAATCGTTTGCCCGTCGGCAAAATGCGAGATTAACGGGATAAGCACAAACCAGCCTAAAAACGAGCCGGCGCAAATGATGGCGGCGTATTTCAATCCGATGATATAACCGATGCCCATGACTGCCGCGCCGATGTTTACTTTGAATACCATTTTGGCTTTAGTTGCCAGAGCTTCTCCTGCGGGAATAATACGTGTGGTAATGACTTCGGGAAACCAAGCAAAAGCGGCGATCATAAAATCGTAAATACCACCTACCAAGCCGGCAACCAATAACAGGCGGGCTTGGGAACCGCCTTTTTCCCCCGAAACCAATACTTCGGTGGTGGCGGTTGCTTCGGGAAAAGGATATTTGCCATGCATATCGCTTACAAAGTACTTGCGGAACGGAATCAGAAACAGGATTCCCAAAAAGCCGCCCAACAGCGAGGATAAGAATACTTTGTAAAAACTAACACCCAATTCGGGATACTTGGCCTGCAAAATGTAGAGTGCGGGAAGTGTAAAAATGGCTCCAGCCACAATAACTCCAGAACTGGCGCCGATGCTTTGAATGATGACATTTTCGCCCAAGGTATTTTTCCGTTTGGATGCTGATGACAACCCGATGGCAATGATGGCGATGGGAATGGCGGCTTCGAAAACCTGACCGATTTTAAGCCCCAGGTAAGCGGCGGCAGCCGAAAACACAACGGCCATTACAATTCCCCAGGTGACGCTCCAAACGGTGACTTCGGGATATTTTTTCTGAGGTGACATAACGGGCTGGTAGGTTTCGTCTTTGCCCAATTCACGGTAGGCATTGTCGGGTAAGCCCTTAATTTTTTCGTCTGTTTTATGTTCCATAGAATTTGTTTTTTAGTTGTCAAACGTACAAAAAAATAGTTTTCTGCGGATGAGATCGTTTTGAAATCTGTTGATTCCCCTGATAGAATGTTTCAAATAAATTAATTTTCGAAAGATAATTTCAGTCTAAAAAAGGCTGTAAATCAAGTAATAATTGTTTTTACAATGGATTCCTTTTTACTTCCATTTTTTTGATTTTTATCGAATAAGGGGTTATCGCAAGATTGCTTGTTTGCAGAAGGATTTTTCTTTGATTACTTCAAACTGAAATAACAACTGGTATTTAAGCCGATACTCCAAAGGTATTGTTTTACAACTGCCCTATCGGAATCGAGTAAGTCCAAAAGTTCATAACGGAAAGTGGGTTCCATTTTTAAAAGAAAGCGGTCACTGATTTTATAGTTGATTCCGGCACTTACTGTGGGAGATATGTTGAACCTTCTGAAATGGTCGGATGGATATTTCTCTGTTTTTCTTTTAACATCACCGTTTTCAAATTTTTCCTTGGTTGTGAGGGTTTCCCGGAACCAAATGTTGGGTGTAATTCCCGCGCTTGTGCAAAAACGCAAACGTTTCTCTCCCCAAGTAAAATTAATTTTCAACGGAAGGTCGATATAATGTGAGGTAAATACAAATGCCTTTTTTTGTACAATGGAAGGATTCTGGTCGTTGTGAACATCCAGAAATTTTGTTCGAACCCCCTTGTTTGCATATTGAATACCGGCTTCTATTCCGATGCGTTTTTGATCGATTGTAACAAACATTTATGCCGGATGTAAAACCAAATTTTGGGATATCGGAATCGTTCCGCAGATCAACAAACCTGTTTCCTTCGGGCTCTCCATTACTGACCATTGTCCGGTAACAATAGTCAGGGGAGAAGTTTACACCGATCAAAAAGCACTTGACGTCGCTGTTTTGGGCTTGCAACCAAAGTGCAGGAAAAAGGGTGATTAATAGAAATACGGACAGTTTCATGGAATCTGTTGATTTTTTGAATAGGAGTTGTTTCATACAAACAATTTATTCCAATAATAATACATTGCCCCGAAGACTTTTCTGTTTGTTTCCATTTAGAGGATCGTGATATTTTATGAGGTAAGTGTAAACGCCAGCAGGACATTTTTTTCCTGAAGAGGTTCCGTCCCAGCCGGGATCGGGATTTTTCGTTTGAAAAACAAGCCCTCCCCATTTGTCATAAATTTGCATTAGAAAATCGTTTTGAATCCAACTTTTAAGGTCAGAATCACATATTATCAGAAATACATCATTATTTCCATCTCCGTTGGGTGTAAAAGCATTGGGAAGTAATAAGAGCATTTCCAAGTTGCAATTGGTATTCAGATTTAGGTCAATCCGGTAGCGGGGGAAAGATATTGTACCATACTGCGCTTCCACCCACCAGGATTGTTGGTCCGATAGGTCTTTTATTACAGTTAAACTGTTTGCATTGCCGCCGTCCGGTACTATGGTTCCGCCTGTCTGCGTGTTGTACCAATCGTATTGTACTCCCGGTATCATTTCTAAGTTCAAAGTTACGCTGAGGCTAGGGCAAGATATATAAGAAGAATCTGGTTTGAACGTGATAATGTACACTTTTGCGGAATCTTGATATCCGCCACAGTCCGTGAGCACATAGAGCACACTGTCGATTCCAAACCAACCGGCATCGGGAGTATAAACGAGATCTTTGCTGGCATTGAATGAAACAGCCCCATGTTTGGCTTTTTGAGCAGATACGAATGTTTCGGAGAGGGCTACATTGGTTCGCGTACATCCAGGGAATCCGTCATTAAGCAGCACATTAACGGTCACCGGTTTATTTATTTGAGTTGTTGCGTAATCGTTCGTGCAACTGTTCGCCATCTTAATGTCGATTGTGTCGTTATTTTTGCTGTGATCGCATTCCTGCTGGAAATTCAGCGTATTTCCGTTATCATTAAATTTCACAATAAGCGAGTGGAACGGTCTGAATGAACTGATGTTGTGAATGGTAAATGTGATCGTAGCCCCTGACCCCTTGTGTATGGGTTTTGGATAAGAATAGGTATATATTCGATTGAGAACGGTGATTGTGTTTTTATAAACACTGATGTAGAGCGGCGCCAACACTGCCGCATCGCCTTGATTTTTCAATGTTAATTGGACAACCAAAGAATCACCATCAGGATGTAAAGTATAAGTTACCGGCCCGTCAAATACGATATCGGGTAATAACCAAAACGGGCAACCGTGTTGGTTTAACGTGGTTGCTTGTTGCAAAAAACTATTGAAGGGTTGGTTCGGTGTGGGACTGTTACAGTCGCCACCGGAAAAGAAAGTGGCGCTATTGTACTGTTTTTTTGGTATGGTTAAATCCTCATTTACGTTGATCACATTGTAGGCATACTGATTCCAGACTTTGCGTGCCGGTGCCCAAGGTTTGGATGCGTCGCCGGATTTGTAGATACGTAAAGAGCCCTCCATAGCACGATGCCCTTCGCCAACCACAACGATTTCAGCAGCTCCATCGTTATCTACATCGGCCACCACGGGGAATTCCCAAACAGTTGCCGATCCGCAGGGATAGGACTTTAAAGTTGTAAAATTTTGTAGAGTTGGATTGGCACGCATAATGCGTAAGTTATCCTCATCCCTGTACACCAGTTCTGCCGTTCCGTCTTGATTAAAATCAAAAAGGGTGATGCCGGTCGTACCCGACGGATCGTTAACCACCATATTATATACCAATTCAAATTTATTACCTGCAATCCGGAATCCATGAATTACATCTGTATTTACCATCAATACTTCGAGTTTTCCGTCACCATCCACATCGCCCACAAAAGGGATTCCTGCCTGAGATAATCCCGGCATCTGGTAAGATTCGTCAAAAAAAACAGTTTCAGCGATGACACTCTGGGTTCGCGGGTCCCAAGCATACAACCCCACTTTCCTGTCGGTATTCTCTCCTGAGGATGCAACTAATACATCCAATAGCCCGTCTTGATTGATATCGACAGCCATGGATACTCCATCCAGTTTTTGCAGGCCCGGCAAGGCGGATGGAGAAATTGTACTTGCTAATCCCATGCTATTTAAGGAGGGATTAGTTTTGCTTACAATATTTACCCGGTACACCTCGTTGGCAAGGATCAATTGAAGTTTCCCTTCACCCAATACATCGGCAGCATGTGAAAAATAGTTTATTCCACCCCGGGATGTAATGTCTACTTCGCCCCGATTTCCTCCGGTTTTGCTTACCAAGAGTTTTCCTGTGGACGAATCGAATATGCGGTCGGAGGTATAAATTTCAGGAATACCATCTCCGTCGAAATCAGCAAAATGTACGGAAGTGAACGCACGGCCATAGTTGAAGGATGAAATAAAATCATCGGTAGAGGTCCATAAAGGCCCCATCAATGATCCATTGGGATCCCATGCCTGTAATTTCCCATCATCCCTTGCCACAACAATAATCGCTTTTTCTACACTTCCAATGATTGTTTTTCCAATGGCAAAAGCTCCTTGATGTCTATATTGAACACCCGGATACCCCAGAGAGATAGTTTTTTACAGCGTCCCGATCTGCACCATTGAATATAAATATTTCAGTTAAATAATCATCGTAAGAAAAACCGGCTGTCACAATTTCAGGGATACCATCACCATCCAAATCACCGATCACTGGCGTAACAAGTGTGCAAACGCCTTGCGAACTCCGCCAGGCCTCAGTGATACTCCATTCGGTAGGATTTATATTTCCATAGCAATCGGCGGAAATAATGTTATCGGGCAGCTCTTGTGCAGAAACAGCTGATATGAAAAAAGTAAAAAATAATATAAAAAGGATATGAAATGATCTCATTGAATTGTTTTTGAAGCTTGTTAAATTTTGATGCTTTCCTTCATTCCAATAATAATACGCTTCCCCGGAGAGTTTTGGCTTTGTTTTCAAGCGGGTCGAGGTATTTTACCAGATAGGTATAGACTCCTACCGGACATTTTTGCCCCGAGTTGGTTCCATCCCATCCAATCTTAGGATTTTTCGTTTGAAAAACAAGCCCGCCCCATTTATCATAAACCTGCATTGCAAAATGATCTTCCGGCACCTGATCTGCGATCTTAGGGTTGAGTATCAGGATAAATACGTCATTCAGCCCGTCACCATTAGGGGAAAAAGCGCTGGGGAAAAACAGGAAATCGATCAGGTTGCAATTTTCCACATAGACCGAATCCACAGCCTGGCAGGTGGGCGACTGGAAAACTTTTACCCAATACCAGCCAATATCCGATACGGGGCATGTTTGCGAAGTACTTCCATCCTGCCACAAATAAGAAAGTGGAATAACTCCCGGGCTCAATACCATGTTTTGAGTTTTGCAAACCGTATCGGAAGCCGCAATGGACACTTGTAGCGGACTGTCTGCAATGGTGAAAGGATAGGTTCCTGTCAAGCAGTCCAGGCTGTCTTTTGCCATAACCAGATAATCCCCAGGCATCAAGGCTGTTTTTGGATTTGAGGTATCCCAAGTCGTTCCTCCGTCATACGTAAAGGAATAGGGCGAAGTTCCTCCTTTAAGGAACACCTGGCACCGTCCGTAAGGTTCGTTGCAGAACGTATTCGCTGCTTTAATACTATCCACGGTAATTTGATCCGGTTCGGTAAGGATGATATTATCGGTCGTGCCGACACAACCCACCGCATCGGCCACTGTACAAGAATATGTGCCTTTAGCCAGACCCATAGCTAGGCTGTCGGTTTGCGGAGGCGTTGTGTTCCAGAGGTATGTATAAGGAGAGGTGCCGTTTAAAGGCCTTGCCAAAGCGCTTCCGTCACTTCCACCATAACAGGATACGTTTTTCACACTGTCTGTGGGAATAACGACCCACAAGGCACCTGCAGTAATGGTAATTTCTTGTACCGCGGAGGTACAACCGTTGGATGCTTTTACATAAATGGTTGTAATTCCTGTAAAGACGTAACTGGAAGGATTGCTAATAAGGCCAGAGGTGAAAGTATCCTCGGTACTGAATTTAAGGCTGTCCGGAAGGGCATCTTTTAAATCCAGGACACAGGCGTAGAGATTAATGGGTTCAGAACAGGTAGCCGCATGTTGAATGGTAAATGAAGGAACGGGCCGGAAATATACCGATAAGACGTCGGAAGCAGCCCGGCACATAGGATTGTTGATATTGGCTGAGTTGGCTGTTACAAAGCGGTAATAGATGGTTGTTCCTGCGGGATTATCGGAGATGGAAGAGGAAATAGATCCTCCTCCTGTTACGTCGGAACTGCTTATCCTGGTCCATTCGGAAGGATCGTTGATGTTTCCGGTGGTTGATTTCAACCAGTATCCTACCAATCCTCCGGGGAACGTACCGTTATCGGTATAAGAAGCTGTTAAATTGACTCCATCTCCCGCACAAATGGTATCGCTTGTCAGTCCGTTTACGGTTGCTGTTACGGGAGGCGTACACAAACGCACTTCGATATCGTCCATGACAAAATCATTGCCCACAGAACCTGTTCCGTTGTTTATGATGCGCAGTTTCAATGAATTGATACCTTGGGGAACTGTAAATTCGAATCCATATTGCTTCCAGGCCGGATCCATATCGGGGACATCTCCGGTATAATATTGTGCAATTGTTTCTTCGTGAGTGTCTTCTAACAAAAACACCATGTTTGTTTTGTCAACGCCGAAGGCATCAAGCACGACGCTGGAAATCCAGGCGGTAAAGGTCAATTTGCCACCTTCGCATAAACCCTCGATAGTTTGTTCATAAAATTGTCCCGGTGCTTGGGAGGCATTTACCTGTAGGAGATAGCCCCGGGTAACATCCTGAGGATAGGTGTGGTCATCGAAGATATACCAAAGCCCGGAATGGTCGATGCTTTGTTTCCGGATCCAATATACGCCGTCTGATGATGAAGTAGTTGTTACATAATTGTATCCTGTAACTTGGGGGATTCCTGTGGGTTTATACACGGGATCGCTCGAAAGGTTTCCGCCAAAGTCTTCTCGGAATAAAAGGCTTCCTGTAGAAGCACAGGCTGTTTGAGTTCCGCCGCAACTTTCACTTAGAAACAGATCGATCCTATAGCGCGGGAAGATGATGGAGCCATAACGTGCTTCTACCCACCAGGTTTCTTGAGCGGATGCGTTTTTAGTTACAGTCAAACTGCTTGCATTGCTTCCTCCCGAGACCAATATTCCCTCCGTTTGGGCAGTATACCAGTAGTATTTCACACCGGGTATGTCATGCAAACTTAAGGTTGTTGTTGCATTGGGACAAGCCACGTACATGAGTGCCCCGGGTTTGAGTGTGGCGATATATGCCATGGCGGAATCTTTTTCAGCATGGCAATCGGTAAGCAGGTACCGCAAACTGTCGATACCATACCATCCGGTAATAGGAGTGTAGACGATGTCTTTATTGGCATTGACCGTAGCTGTACCGTGTGCCGGTACGGATGTTATTGAAATGGTAATATCCGGCCGGTTGCATCCGGGATAGCTGTCATTGAGAGGAACATCAATGGTAACCGGATGATTGGTTCCGGTAGTTGCATAATCATCCGCGCACCCCATTCCCATTTTCACGTCAATGGGGACATTGTTGTAGGTACTGTCACATTCGGGTTGAAAAGAAATCCCCGTTCCGTTATCGTTAAATTTAACAATAAGGGAGCTAAAGGGGCTAAATGCGCTCAGGTTGTAAATCGTAAATTTTATCGTAGCACTTTCTCCCTTGCCAATCGGATTGGGATGTGCATGGGTGTGCACCAGATTGGGGATGGATACCGAATTTTTATAGACGCTGATGTAGAAAGGCGCTTGTGCTGCCGCATCACCTTGATTTTTCAAGGTTAATTGGATAACCAACGAATCGCCGTCGGGATATACGGTATAATTTACGGGCCCATCGAACACGATATCAGGCAGCAACCAGAATGGACAACCGTATTGGTTCAAGGTGGTAGCCTGTTGTAGAAAACCGTTGAAGGGTTGTGTGGGAGTGGCACTGTTGCAGACACCACCTGAAAAAGGTGTGGCACTGTTGTACTGTATTTTTGGTATGGTTAAATCTTCGTTTACATTGACCACGTTGTAAGCGTATTGATTCCAAACCCTGCGTGCCGGCGCCCATGGGCTGGAAGCATTGCCCGACTTGTAAATACGTAGTGTACCATCATAGGCTGCAGAACCTCCACCAATAGCAACAATCTCTGCAGATCCGTCGTTATCCACATCTGCTACCAAGGGGTATTCCCAAATGGTTGCCGAACCGCAAGGATAGGATTGCAAGGTTGAAAAGTTTTGAAAAAAAGGATTGGCACGCATAATACGTAAATTTTGCTCATCGCGGTACACCAGTTCTGCCGTTCCGTCCTGGTTAAAATCAAAAAGGGTAATCCCCGTGGTGCCGGAAGGATCGTTCACCGGCATATTGTATACCTCTAAAAACATATCGTTGAAAATTCTAAATCCGTGAATTTTATCACTATTTACCATCAGTACTTCGAGCTTTCCATCGCCATCTACATCCCCCACAAAAGGAACTCCGGCTTGAGATAAAGTGGAGGATTGAGGCGATACGTCTGTAAACACGGTTTGTGCAATCACATTTTGTGTTCGGGGATCCCACGCATACAATCCAACTTTTAGGTGCGTATCATCACCCGAAGAAACAACCAATACATCCAATAAACCATCTTGATTGATATCCACAGCCAAGGATACCCCGTCAAGTTTTTCAACACCTGGTAAAGCAAAGGGAAGAATTGAACTTGCCAAAGCCAAGCTGTTTTGTGTGGGATCGGTTTTGCTGACAATATTTACCCGGTACACCTCATTGGCAAGGATTAATTGGGGTTTACCTTCGCCCATCACATCGGCGACATGTGAAAAATAATGTTTCGCAGAGCGATAAGCCCACATACTCACTTCACCCCGGCTTCCTCCTCCAGTTTTGCTTACCAACAGTTTTCCGGTGGAGGAATCAAAAATACGGTCGGAGGTATAAATCTCAGGAACACCATCGCCGTCGAAATCAGCAAAATGCACGGATGTGAACATATCTATGGCTGAAGTCCCCGAAACGAAGTTGGCAGTGGATGTCCACAAGGGTACCGTTAACGATCCGTTGGGATCCCAGGCTTGCAGTTTTCCGGAAGCTAGCGCCACAACAATAATGGCTTTTTCTTCTCCATCGATTGTGGTTTTTCCTATGGCAAAAGCACCTAAATTCCTAAAGCCAACATTCCCCGTGTTTATTGTTTTTACAGAATTGCGGTTTTCCCCTTTAAATATGTACAGTTTGTTAAAGTATTTCGTATTTCCTACTCTAGGCCCTGCTGCTACTATCTCAGGAATCCCGTCACCGTCCAAGTCGCCTACCACAGGAGTAATTAATGCGCACACTTCCTGTGTACTTCTCCAAGCCTCGTTCACGCTCCAAGCGCTGGGGCTTACATTTCCATAACAATCAGCCGAAATAATATTGTCAGGAATCACTTGGGAATAAGCCGTTATGCAAAAAGCAAAAAATACGGTGGCGAGTGTAAACAAACGTTTCATAGGCATCATGATTTTGGGAATATAGAAAATCAACTTGCTCAAAAATAAGTGAAAAAGAGGGCAGTAAAGATAAAAAAATCTTGTATTTGAAATTGTTATTTTTATTTTTTGTAAAAAATCTGTGCTCCAATCATGTCCCTTGAAAAACAGAAATAATTCTGGAACCAACCCGATTAAAAACCCGATACTTATTTTGGTGTCAATTTGATTGTGTTTTGCTGGTATTTTGTCAATTTTATATTAGATAATAATAGAAAATGTAATCAATTATGTTTTAATAAAACTTTCAAATAAATAGATACTCTTCGTTTCGCTTCAACGGAGATAGATAATTTGTTCACTTACGATCCTTATTTTTTGATTCCGAAGAAATTCTTTTCAGGCCTTTGGATCCATTATTTTTTATTCTCCCCCCTCCCAAAAGGGGATTGTTTTTGCTTTTTCCCGGCCCTACTTTTGCCGTAGAAATATTTACAAAAACAGGTCATATGAAAAAAATCTCTTTATTCTTTTGCTTTGCTTTTCTAGTGTCGACAGTTATTTTTAACTCTTGCAAAAAAGACAAAGACACAACCCCTGAACTTACGATTATCAATAATGGGAATGGAGCTGTTACGACAATCGCAGATTTAGATGATTACGAACCGCTTGCTATTGTGCAAACAATACCTTCGGGAAGCAATTTATCCCTTTTTGCAAAGGCTCCGTCGGCGCATCGAAACGGTACAGCACCTAAATTTAAGGCAAGTCAAAACACAACACTTGAAAAGTTTCCGGCCAATATACCGGTTATGCTCTTTTTTAATGATAAAGTTTATCTCAACTCCATAAAGGCGAATATTGAAGTTAAAGTTAACGGAACAAGCGTCCCGGGTACACTTGTGATTAACGAAAGTGCAAGTGGTTATGCGATTATGACATTTACGCCGGCCGAAAAGTTTGCTGCAAATAAAACCATTAAGGTCACCATTAAAAAGGGCTTACAAGATGATGGCGGAAATAGCATGATTGAAGACCTTGTGTTTAGTTATGAAACCACCGAGAGTACAAATGGAGACTTTGAAAACAACGGTGGATTCGAGAATGGGAATGCAGGTGTTTTGTTTATCGGAGACGGATCCATTCGTATGGGAACAACAGGCTCCCTTTATCCGCAAGCCGGAGAAAAGTATGCAGCCATATCATCGGGCAATGCACTTGTATCCGAAATGGGGTATGCAATCGGTAATGCCAGCAGCATGATGATTTTAGGCCCTATAAATAAAAATATGAGTACGCTCACTTTTTATTACGATTTTATTTCGGCAGAATTTAATGACTATGTGGATTCCGAATATGACGACTGTGCAATTGTTACGATTTCCGGCCCCAATGGATCCTATTCGGAATTTATCACCAGTGTGAACAAAGTCGGTTTTGAAGGAAATACCGTTTTCACAGGATTCCCTGGCATGCCCGATGGCGGTGATGATTATACCGGCCATACGGGTTGGAAACAGCATACCATCCATTTCCCCAATGTCGGATCGCCTGCTTACGTCACTTTTACCGTAACCGATGTGTCAGATCATATCCTTTCATCCATTCTTGCGGTAGACAATATTGCCTACTAATGTTTGAGGGATATTCTAAATGTAAATTCCATTAGAACGACACGCAAAATACCAAGAGGCCGCCTTAAACGGCCTCTTGGTGTTTTGTGTACTTTATAAATGCCAATACGATATTTTGGATTTGATCGTATTCTTTGAATAATCGTGGTAATTTTGAATGCGTTTTTGTGCGGGTGGAGCGGCTTCGAGGTTGTGATTTGATTGCATTCTTTGAAAAATCGTGGTAATTTTGAACTCAACATATGAAGACGGGTGTGTGCTTGTAGTTGTGATTTGATTGCGTTCTTTGAAAAATCGTGGTAATTTTGAACTATTGGCTCCAAGTCCGATGATGGTTCCGCGTTGTGATTTGATTGCGTTCTTTGAAAAATCGTGGTAATTTTGAACAAATTGTTTTTGATCCTATTTTGACACTCTGTTGTGATTTGATTGCGTTCTTTGAAAAATCGTGGTAATTTTGAACTTAATTGTTCAATAACTCGGTATCCGAGTTGTTGTGATTTGATTGCGTTCTTTGAAAAATCGTGGTAATTTTGAACCGATCCGGAAACGGCAAAGTACCAGATCATGTTGTGATTTGATTGCGTTCTTTGAAAAATCGTGGTAATTTTGAACAGGAAACTATTATAGATTCGCATTTCCTCAGTTGTGATTTGATTGCGTTCTTTGAAAAATCGTGGTAATTTTGAACTACGCAAATAGAAGGAAACGACTACAACCCGTTGTGATTTGATTGCGTTCTTTGAAAAATCGTGGTAATTTTGAACAATGATGGCGATGGAAAATGATGTTCCGGTGTTGTGATTTGATTGCGTTCTTTGAAAAATCGTGGTAATTTTGAACCTTGGGATGATTCCGGATCTTTCTGTAATGGTTGTGATTTGATTGCGTTCTTTGAAAAATCGTGGTAATTTTGAACGCTGGAAAACGTACGATCCTTCCGGAATGTGTTGTGATTTGATTGCGTTCTTTGAAAAATCGTGGTAATTTTGAACAACAATGATTGTTTATCATTGTTTATTGGCGTTGTGATTTGATTGCGTTCTTTGAAAAATCGTGGTAATTTTGAACTAGATCCGATTCGGAGGCGTTCGGACATTGTTGTGATTTGATTGCGTTCTTTGAAAAATCGTGGTAATTTTGAACTTTGTAAAAAACTTCCACGCCTTTTTAGTTGTTGTGATTTGATTGCGTTCTTTGAAAAATCGTGGTAATTTTGAACAGGAAACTATTATAGATTCGCATTTCCTCAGTTGTGATTTGATTGCGTTCTTTGAAAAATCGTGGTAATTTTGAACTACCTTTCTGCGCCCAAGGAAGCGCACTCGGTTGTGATTTGATTGCGTTCTTTGAAAAATCGTGGTAATTTTGAACTATTCCCATGATTTTGAAAACTCCTTATCTGTTGTGATTTGATTGCGTTCTTTGAAAAATCGTGGTAATTTTGAACGGGATTGTGTTTTCATGCTTCTCCTTCACGTTGTGATTTGATTGCGTTCTTTGAAAAATCGTGGTAATTTTGAACTAATGTGGGGTGGAAGCCCATTGAGGTTTGGTTGTGATTTGATTGCGTTCTTTGAAAAATCGTGGTAATTTTGAACCGTCCGCGGCCTTTCCTTCGTCGCCCTCTCGTTGTGATTTGATTGCGTTCTTTGAAAAATCGTGGTAATTTTGAACAAGATGCACTCATTCCATTATTACCCTACCGTTGTGATTTGATTGCGTTCTTTGAAAAATCGTGGTAATTTTGAACATTTTCATTTGATGAAACTATATATTGACCGTTGTGATTTGATTGCGTTCTTTGAAAAATCGTGGTAATTTTGAACGGTGATAAACCCGAATTGAAAGCTTGCTTTGTTGTGATTTGATTGCGTTCTTTGAAAAATCGTGGTAATTTTGAACCCTATTTTCAATCCACTTACTTACGCTTTCGTTGTGATTTGATTGCGTTCTTTGAAAAATCGTGGTAATTTTGAACTGGAGAAACGTCCAAAGAGTCATCGCTCCGTTGTGATTTGATTGCGTTCTTTGAAAAATCGTGGTAATTTTGAACCAAAATTTGGGGGAAAACTTCCCATAAATCGTTGTGATTTGATTGCGTTCTTTGAAAAATCGTGGTAATTTTGAACGCATTTTCCAACGTTCATGTCCTCTAGCAGTTGTGATTTGATTGCGTTCTTTGAAAAATCGTGGTAATTTTGAACTTCGTATTCCACGCTAAAATTAAGTTTTCCGTTGTGATTTGATTGCGTTCTTTGAAAAATCGTGGTAATTTTGAACTTAATAGCAATGGATTTCGTCAATAAAACCGTTGTGATTTGATTGCGTTCTTTGAAAAATCGTGGTAATTTTGAACAATTCCGTTAATATGCAGATGGGTTCTTCCGTTGTGATTTGATTGCGTTCTTTGAAAAATCGTGGTAATTTTGAACAGGAGAAACAAATTACCGTTACCAAGATGCGTTGTGATTTGATTGCGTTCTTTGAAAAATCGTGGTAATTTTGAACAAGATGCACTCATTCCATTATTACCCTACCGTTGTGATTTGATTGCGTTCTTTGAAAAATCGTGGTAATTTTGAACTCGAAAATCATTTGGTTGTTCCATTTAACGTTGTGATTTGATTGCGTTCTTTGAAAAATCGTGGTAATTTTGAACATATTTGGAAGAGGGGGATACTGTTTTAGTGTTGTGATTTGATTGCGTTCTTTGAAAAATCGTGGTAATTTTGAACTTTCGACAAAAATATAACGATTATTTACTTGTTGTGATTTGATTGCGTTCTTTGAAAAATCGTGGTAATTTTGAACATTGCTGCTTATGGTTAACTACTCTTTCCAGTTGTGATTTGATTGCGTTCTTTGAAAAATCGTGGTAATTTTGAACGTACTTGTGGAGTTAGACATTTCATACTTAGTTGTGATTTGATTGCGTTCTTTGAAAAATCGTGGTAATTTTGAACAAGGGAATAGAAAAGCCGATGCCTCCAAGGTTGTGATTTGATTGCGTTCTTTGAAAAATCGTGGTAATTTTGAACATACCCAGAACAAAGAGATTGAATTTCAAAAAATTACCATTTCTTTTAGAAATGAAAAACGGTCGTTTCTTTGAAAAGAAGTGACCGTTTTCGTTCTAAAAATACTTTTCTAATTTAAAATAATTCCAATTGTTGTGAAACTTCAGGTGTTTCGCTCTGCTTTCGATTTTCAAACAATTCTATCAATCCAAATTGTTTATCAGTAATGGTTAGAATACCGACTTTGCCGAATTCGGGCAAGAATTTTTTCACTCGTTTTATGTGTACATCCATGTTTTCCCGACTGCTGCAATGCCGGATGTAAATTGAAAACTGAAACATGCCGAAACCATCATCCAACAAATCTTTGCGAAATTTTGTATAACGCTTTTTGTCGGCCTTGGTTTCTGTCGGCAAATCGAAAAACACCAATATCCACATAATCCGGTATTCATTAAGTCTCATATAACTTAGGATAATTGATTCTGCGCTTTTTCCCTTCCATACAAGCGGTTAAAGAAGCCGTTGTTTTGGTAATTCCTACCATTAAAGGACTTCTGTCCTTATCAAAAAATGCATCCTGACTTAATACCGAAAGCAGTTGCTGTCTGTTTTGTGCGGAAAGTTCTTCGCTCACATTTCCCATTTTAACCATTTCATAAACCGCCTTATCCACAAACGGACGGTAAGGTTCCATAATATCGTCGGCCAAACAATAAGCATTATATTGATTACGATGAAAAATGCCTAAAGTCGGCAGCAATCCCGAACCCACTAAAGCTCTTGCTACCGCCGCCCGTAAAATGGCGTAACCATAATTGAGTAAATGATTAGGCGGACAACCTTCGCGTTCCCTGCGGAAATCCGGCACGCAATCGGTAAATAATTCGCCCCAGTAGAGAGCCGCCGCGCGGGCTTCGTAATTATCCGTATCGCCTGATTTTACATTACTTGCCATAAAATCCAACGTTTTTACATTCTTCCCCAATCTTCGAAGCAACTCCGCTTGATTGGCAATTTTGGCCGAAACGGTTTGTTGCCAAAGTTGTTTTTTCAATGGTTCCGAAGCTTCTACTTGGGAGCGAAAGCGTTGGGTTTGCAAAGTATGTCCATCTAAATTCAACATCATGCCAATAGGATGATGTTGGTCATTACAAGCAATAAAAGCTACGTTATTTTCAAGTAAGGCTGTCATTAATCCCTGCGTAATGGTGATTTGTTTATTATCTAAGATGATAATACCAATATCCTCTACCGGACGGCTTACAACAGATGCTGTTTTAAACGATTCAGGTAGGTCATCATTTTTTTCCACTTCCGGGAAACGGATCAGCATTTGTTTGTTTTTCAGGCTTAAATAAGCCGGATTACCAAAGTAGAGGGTTTGCTTAATCATGGCGATTTGGTTATTTTTATTTCGCAAAATGTGTAACTCATTTTGCGAAATATCCGTTTGAAGTATCACGCTTTTGGTGTCACACTAAAGGTGTAATAAATTTTTCCATTATGATTTATAAACACCATCCCTTTCTATATCAATGCTTCCTCCCTCATAACCGCAAATGCCCATACGTGGTGAATTGGTAATTGGCATGGCTGCGTAGTCGGCAAAATCCTCACATTTTTTGGCATGTTTTTCGGAACATTTGTCGCAAAACATAGCTTCTTCTTCATAAGAACAAACTGAGCACATTTGAGTTGCCGG
>JAVBOY010000007.1:0-73787 GCA_031550085.1 Lentimicrobiaceae bacterium | reverse complement strand
CTGATGGTTTTCCGCAGTATCGCCAAAAAGGATTTGACCGATACGCAGCTAACCACCTTATTTATGAATGGCAAGACCGGCACAATCAAAGGTTTTACGAGCAGCAAAACGGGCAAGACGTTCGATGCCGCCGTAGCTTTCGATGCCGATTACAAAACCGTGTTTCAATTTGAGGACAAGAACAAAGGCGGCGGAAAGAAAGGCAAGTACAAGTAAATTCCTTACCTTTGCCACTGAAAGAATCAATGACTTGCTAATTAGGGATAATTGCTTGACATCTGATTTTTTTAGTGGTGGACACTCGGAGCCTGGCTCCGGGCGCCTTTTTATTTACCATCCCAACGATAACTGCGGGTGTATCCTCCTTGTGTTTCAAACGTTCTATCATCGTCATAGAGCATCTTTTTTAGAATAGTTCCTGCATCTTTCGCTGCCTGTTCAAATGCTTCATCGTGCGTTTTACCAGCGTTAATTTGTCGGAAATATAACACTCCAAGAGGGTAATGTTCCCAATAGAAGTTATCTCCGCCTAAAAAATCTCGTGCATTAAACCATTCTCCTTTCCTGTTTTTACACCAACAGTAAACCGCTCCTTGTAGAAAATCTCTAATTCGCTGAAGTTCCGTGGACGAAAGGCCATGAACATTTTTTGTCGTAACATTATCACCTATCAACATAGCGCAAATTTTATTTACGCAAAGGTACGATCTTTATCCAGTATCAGCGAATAGTATAACCACAACATTAAGTAAACCATTGATTTATGCAAAGCCTATAATGACGCACTTCCTCACTCCATGACTTTACTCAATCAAATTCGACCAGCAGGGTCATTTGCATTCATTGGGCAAAGGTGTTTACGGCTTCTTGACGGGTTGTCAAGTTCAGGCTTCGTTTGAAATAAAAATCTTCCTCTTTCCCTATTGGGCGAGCGTATTTTTCTTCAAAAACTTGACATCCCTAAAGCCTACACCGTGAATCGCCCATGAAAACAAAATGACCATCGGGTCGAAACTTAAAAATTGAAGTAATGAAAGATTTATCAGAAGCACGGGTTTATATAGGCACTTATGCCAAATACAATGAAGGTTCCCTTTTCGGAAAGTGGTTAGACCTTTCGGATTATTCCGATAAAGAAGAATTTTACGACGCTTGCCGCGAGTTGCACAGCGACGAAGACGACGCGGAATTTATGTTTCAGGATTACGAAAATATCCCGTCGGAACTTATCAGCGAAAGCTGGATTTCAGATAACATCTTCGCAGTTATCGAGGCTGTTTCGGACTTGAACAATACCGAACAGGAAGCCTTCTACATTTGGCTTAACGACGGCAGCCGTGACATTGACACGGACGATATTGATAGCCTCATCGAATCGTTCCGCGACGATTATCAGGGCGAATATAAAGACGAAGAAGATTTTGCCTATGAAATCGTTGAAGAATGCTACGATTTACCGGAATTTGCAAAAACATACTTCGATTATGAGAAATTCGCCCGCGATTTATTCATCGGCGACTACTGGTTTGAAGACGGTCATGTCTTCCGGCGTTCCTGACTTCTCGTTGGGATAAACGAAAAGCGGAGCAATCCGCTTTTTTTGTGCCGTTCTCTAAGAGTGAAGCCCGCGCCTGTCGTCACGACGGTGCGGGCTTCTTCTAACAAAATCACTATGACACAAACAGACGGTCAATCGCCTGCACCTTCGGGGTCACCCCCTGTATCTTCGGAGGCATCGCCCTCCGTATCTTCACCTTTGGCAAAATTCGCCTTGATAAAGGCTTCCACATCGCTTTCTTTATAGAAAGTTTTGTGATAGACCATTTGATAGGGTAATTCGCCCGACGAGCGGTAACGCTGAAGCGTCCGCTTGCTCACGTTGAGCATCTGGCAAACATCCTGGTTATCCAACAACCGTTCGCCCTCCAGTAACTTTTCTTTTATTTCCATCTTTTCCATATGTTTATCCAACCGATCGAAGCGTGACATAATCCGTTGCATCCAATCTTTGAAATCGTTATTATCTATGACCATAACTGTATATTTTAAGGGATGCTTACTTTCTTGGCCTTTGTTTTTTCCGCAAATCCAAATACTCTTGGTGTTGCCGGACAAGCTCATCAATATTGTCAGGATTGCTCCTGACCAGCCGCTCTTTGAGCAGTCGCTTAACTTCGGCTATCGTATAATAGGTCTTGCCGCCAATAACGGAAAAAGAGATTTCCCCTTTTGAGCGCAACCGCTGTAAGGTTCTTTCACTGATGCGCAGACAGGTACAAACTTCGTAGCCGTCCACCCATTCATCGTCCAAACCCGCATCTTCCTTTTGGGTTTGATTCATTACATATTCGGCTATCCGGTCTATTTTTTCCACCAATAATTGATAAGCCCCGCTGTCGATAGTAATCACTTCCATAACATATTGATTTCTAATTTCTTTTCAGCAAAGTTCGGAAGTCGCAAAATGTAAAATTGCCAACTTGGTAGATATTTATTTTTGGAAAGTTCTGAAAGCCTTATGAATAAACAGTTTCGGCAGTTCTAATTTGTGTGTTCTGGCGGACACTTTTCATCGGCAACAAATTTTGAGAAGAAAGGACATGAAAAAAGCCCCAAAACGACTGTTTTGAGGCTGAAAATCGACGGAAATCAAGGTTAAAACGGCATCTACCAACTTGGTAATTTCGCTTTCACACAATGCTCATAATTAGCACATTAATCAATCTCAAAAATTACCCCATACTGTCATCTTCATCCATTTTCTTGATTAATCCGTCGATAAGCGAATTTAAGAATGCTGTACGATCTCTTTTTCGTCCTTTGATAGCAACGTATGTCCGGTAGTAGTCGCCTAAATCAATATTGAAAAAGGTTTCTATACACGACATTATTTCTTTGATATCTGTTTGTCCTCGATTAATGGCCGGGCAACAATGCAGTGCGTAGCCAAATTCTATGGCTGCTACTTTTGAACCTGTCCACTTCATGGTACTCATCGGCATAAACTCCCTGTTTTTATCAATAACTGTTTGTTTTTCCAGGCCCGCCATTTTTTTATTCAGGTAGATACGCAGCATTTCATTGCAAATAATTTTCGCAACCTTATAATCATATACCGTGGAGAATAAAGGATCGTGGATATATTGCGTAGTATCGGCGCATAGCTTCGGACACGACTTTCCCCGCACGAAGTAGACTTCATCCATATAAGTTGATTTAGCCCTGTAATACTGGTAAAAATCAAGATGTCGTTCAAAGAAATACGTTATACTGCTTAGTTTACTTTCATAGTATGTCCTTTGCGTACCATTACTTCCCGTAGGGCGGTTTAATTCAATGTTATGTACTTTATGGAAATACAGCAACTTCCCCAATATTTCCGGCTTCATTTCTTTGAAGAAGGTTATTTCTTCCTCAATAGTTATGGATTCCTTTGCAAGAAGAATGTTTCTTAAATCTAAAAGGCACTTCTTGAGAAATTCAATCATTGCCACAGACTCATCAAGAGAAATATCGCAGCCGTCCAAATCAATAACCTGTAATTCGATTTGGATCGTGTCGAACAGTTGTTTGAAATGAGTTTTCATATGGCTTTATTTTATATTTATTATCTCATTTTATTTGTGTACCGACGGCAGGATTCGAACCTGCAACCTTTCCGATTTTTATATCGGGACGCTCTGAACCGTTGAGCTACGTCGGTTTTTATACCCCTTTTCATTTGTCAATATAAATTTCTCATCGGCGGCCTGATACAGATTCCCACCCGTATCATTGATGTGTATTGGCTGTATTCCAACAGGCTTTCGCCATACCCCTGATACCATTGCAGGAACAAATACTGATTCGCCCTTTTGTTGGGCTGAAAAGTGAGTTCCAATTGGGTATTTACCGCTTCCTTACAGGGGTTTATGACCAATGAAGCACCGAATCTGTCTTTAAAACTTCTGTAATTCAGCGCAACCAATCCATATCCCCGATAGTCGAATAAATCGGGATTTTCGCCGTCCAGCCATCCGTACCATAATTTGGCCTGAACCGAAAAAGAGGCATTATAGAAATACACGCCGGACAGGGTAAAATAATTCCAACTGCGGCTTTCAAGACCATTTTTGCCGTTCGATTCATGCTCAAAGGACATAGTTGCCATCCCTTTAAGGTAATTTTTGTCGATAATGGGTTTTATCAATAAAAGTCCGGGATTATAGTTGTTGTCGGCAAACGGGGACGATTCATCATAAATATCCCAGAATGATTTTTGGGTGTATATCAACATCAGTTGCGTGTTGAAGGGCATGATCGTATTGAACAATCGCTGGCGGATGCTTATTTGGAATTTCGCATCTGCGGTCTGATGGTTAATGGCCTTATTGGTCGGTACGCCGGTAATAAAATAATTGTCCTTATACATCCCGAAATTCGGCTGTTTGTTGAACTGTTCCAACACGATATCCTTGTCGAGTTGCAAGTATTCCGGCCTTAAAGAATTGACACGGTTGGTGTCGATCTGCGCCTCCCACCTTTTCTTTGCGTCGTCGGTTTGAGCGACGACGGATGTATGTACCGCAAAAACGGACAATACAATGAATATGATTTTTCCCGGTTTCATGGCATTGATGGTTTTATTGATTTTTCTTGTAACTCAACATCGCCCAAACACTGAATCCCACGGCAAAGCCGCACAGGGTGAGGAATTGTGGTATCAATTCGATGAACGCACTTCCTTTCAGATAGACCAGCCTCATAACCTGTATAAAGTATTTCAGCGGATTGATAGCGGTGAGCGCCTGCGCCCATTCCGGCATACTGGAAACGGGTGTGAACAATCCGCTTATCAAAAGCAAAATCATCATAAAGAAGAACATCACAAATTGGGCTTGCTGCATGGTATCCGAATAGTTGGATATGACCAGCCCCATTGCCGAAACCACAAGGATGTAGATGCTTGCAAACAGGAAAATGGTGAGCAAACTTCCGGCGGGGTAAAGCCCATATACCCATGCCGACAATCCCATACAGACGATTAATACGACAAAGCCGATAATCCAGTAGGGGATTAGTTTTGCCAATACAAAGTCCAGTTTCCGCACGGGGGTTACGTTCATTTGTTCGATGGTTCCCGCTTCTTTTTCCCCCACGATGTTTTGGGCTGGCAGCGAGCTGCAAAGCATGGTTAATAGCATCACCATTAAGGCCGGAATCATAAAGACTTTATAATCCAAATGCGGATTGAACCTGTATTGCGGCATTACGTCGAATGAAGGAATCTCTGTGGCGGCTCCTACGGTTTGGTTGCCGTATTCTTCCCGTAATTCGCCTGCAAATTCGGTAAGTATGGACGAAAGATATTGCGATCCCAAACCTCCCCTTGTTCCGTTGACCGAATTGGCCGAAATCATTACCCCGGCTTTTCCTTCGGTGGTAATATTCTTTTCAAAATCATCCTGAATCTCAAAGATGATGTCCGCTTTTCCCGATTCGATACTGTTCATGGCATCGCTGTTGGTAGCCGACACGTCGGTCAACTTGAAATAACCGGAAGACGTGATTTTGTTTACCAACCGCTCCGAATAGGTGCTGTGGTCGTTATCGACAATGCTCAACCTGACGTCTTTTACTTCTTGATTAACTCCCCAGGGGAAAACCAACATCATCATCAGCGGCATCGCTATAATCATTCTCGGAAGAAACGCATTCCGGAAGATTTGTTTAAATTCTTTTTCTATTAAAAACTTTAGCATGACTGTTTAATTTAAGCGGGTTTTAAATTTGCTCAGGGCAAACGCGATAAGACCAATGGCCATTGCCGCAAGGATGCACAGTTCTTTGGCGACAAACTGAATCTCTACTCCCTGAATCATTATCTTTTTCACTGCCTCTATGAACCAGCGGGCAGGCACTATGGAAGAAAGCCACTGCAATACTTCCGGCATACTTTCTACGGGGAACATCATGCCCGACAACAGCATGATCGGCATCATCAATCCCATGCCCGAAGCCATCATCGCAGCCAATTGGGTATTTACCAAAGTCGATATGAGCAAGCCCAACGCTAACGCCACAAGAATGAGCAGCAGGGATACCAGCACCAGCAGGAACAGGTTCCCGGCAATCGGCACACCGATAACGAAAACCGACAGCAGAAGAATGGTAATGAGGTTGACGACGGATAGCGTAAAGAACGGAACCGCTTTGGCGAAAATGATGTATATCGGTTTCAGGGGCGACGACAGCAGGATTTCCATTGTTCCCGTTTCTTTTTCGCGTACAATGGCAATGGATGTCATCATGGCGCATATAAGCATCAGGATAAGCCCCATAACGCCCGGCACAAAGTTGTACGCGCTTTTCGATTGCGGATTATACAACATCTTTACTTCGGGCGTAATTTGGAACGGCACATTGTATTGTTCCATGAGTTCCTGCCGGTACGAACCTAATATGCCCGAAGCGTATCCAGTTAATATCGACGCCTGATTGGGGTCGGTTCCGTCCGCTATCAACTGAACGGCTGCCTGTCCGTCGTTCAGTAAATTATTGGCAAAATTTTCACTGAATACCATTACCAAGTCGATTTTGCCACTCTTGAACACGTCGTTTATTTGGTCAGGGTTTGTCAGTTCTTCGGCAATGGTGAAATAGTCGCTTGCCTGAAAGCGGTCTAAAATAAGTTGTGTCGAAGCATCTTTCGACGGATCATACACGGCAACCCGTGTATTCTTTACCTCGGTATTGATGGCGAATCCGAACAGTAATATTTGCATGATCGGCATTACCAGCAATATCGTCATCGTCCGCCTGTCGCGGAAAATCTGGTAAAATTCTTTTTTTATGAATACTAATAATTGTTTCATGATTAATCTGCTTTTCGTGTTGCTTTTCGTGCCAACTGTTGGAAAACTTCGTCCATTGTTGACACTTGAAATTGATTACGCAAATTTTTAGGCGTATCCAGTGCTTCGATTCTGCCGTCCACCATAATGGATACGCGGTCGCAATACTCTGCTTCGTCCATATAGTGGGTGGTAACGAAAACCGTAATGCCTCTCTCTGCCGCCTGATAGATAAGTTCCCAGAACTGGCGGCGGGTAACGGGGTCAACGCCTCCGGTCGGCTCATCGAGGAAAACCACTTTCGGTTCGTGGAAAATGGATACCGAAAACGATAGTTTTTGTTTCCAACCCAGCGGCAAGGATTTTACAAGGGTGTTCCGCTCCGCTTCAAATCCGAGTTCTTTCAGAATTTCAGTTGTTTTGGCGGCTATTTCTTTTTCTTTCATTCCGTAGATTCCGCCGAAAAGCCGCAGGTTTTCCCATACTTTCAGGTCTTCGTACAGCGAAAACTTTTGGCTCATATAGCCTATGTTTTTCTTGACCTGTTCAGATTGTTTGAAAATATCGAATCCGGCTACGCTTCCTTTGCCCGATGTGGGATGGCTCAATCCGCACAGCATACGCATGGCGGTGGTTTTACCCGCTCCGTTGGCTCCGAGGAATCCGAATATCTCGCCACGGTCAACATCGAATGAAATGTTATCGACCGCTGTGAAGTTCCCGAACCGTTTGGTCAGGTTTTCCGTATGTATAACTCTATCTTTCATTGTTTTGATTTTTTGACAGCAACATGAAGCAGTCTTCCACTGTCGGCGTTATTTTTTGAAATTGAGAATTGCCGATAGAAAACGGAACATGATACCCTTCGTTTTCAATTGTCCACTGTTCGTTATCCATTCTCAATTCGCCATTGAATGTGACGTGAATAGATTCGCCGAACGAGTAGGCAGACTTCACTAAGGGATTATTCCGAAGCTCTTTCAGCAAGCGGGGCATTTGGTCGGTTTGAACAGCCCAAAGGGTGTCGGGATATCCGGCGATAATATTTTGCGGGGTATCCACCTGCATAAATTCACCGCCCTGTATCAGCGCTATGCGGTCGCAAAGCGTGGCTTCGTCCATGTAGGGTGTCGAGGCGATAATGGTAATGCCCTGCGCTTTCAACTTTATCAGCATTTCCCAAAACTCTTTGCGCGATACGGGGTCAACTCCTGTGGTCGGTTCATCGAGGAACAACACGGTCGGCTTGTGAATCAACGCACAACTCAACGCCAGTTTTTGCTTCATACCGCCCGAAAGTTTTCCCGCCCTCCGCTTTTTGAAGGGTTCGATCTGCTTGTAAATATCTTCTATCAGGTAATAATTTTCCTGAATGGTGGTGTTGAAAACCGTAGCGAAAAAGTTCAGGTTTTCTTCCACCGTCAAATCCTGATAGAGCGAGAATTTACCCGGCATATATCCGATGATGTTGCGGATTTGCTTGTAATCCTTTACCACATCCAGCCCGTCCACTGTGGCGTTACCGTTATCGGCAAGCAAAAGTGTTGTCAGTATGCGGAAAAGTGTTGTCTTTCCGGCTCCGTCGGGGCCGATGATACCATAGATTTCGCCCTTGTTTACTTCAAAACTCAAATCCTTCAGGGCTTGAACTTTTCCGTAAGTTTTATTGATGTTATTGGCTGACAATGCTATCATGACTAATTGATTTTAATTTCTCCGTACATTCCTTTTTTGATATAGCCGTCGTTCTTCACGGCAATTTTTACGGCATACACCAAGTTGGCGCGTTCGTTACGGGTTTGAATGGTTTTCGGGGTAAATTCGGCTTTGTCCGAAATCCATGTGATCGTTCCGGGATATTCTTTCCTGTCCGATTTTCCCTGATCGGCATACACTTTCACCTGCTGCCCGATTTTTAATGAAGTCAGTTGGTCGGCGGTGATATACACCCGCAACTTCATATCTTCGATATCGGCCACCTTGAACAAGGTTCTTCCCTGTGCAGCCAACTCGCCCTGTTCGGCATATTTAGACAGAACGGTTCCGTTGATAGGGCTGGAAATAATGCTTTTCTGTATTTGGTCTTCAATCTGTGCCACTTGTGCTTCCAGTCCCATACTTTCGCCCGATACGCTGCGGTTGTTATTCTCCAGCGTTTCCGTTTGGGCGGCCAGTTGCTTTTCGAGCAAGATGATTTGGGCGTTGACGTCATCCAACTGTTTTTGGTTGGCGGCATTGGATTTCACCAAATTTTCGTACCGTTTTTGTTCGGTTTTCTGCGTGGCGATTTGTTGCTGAATGGATGCGATTTGTTTGGATACATTGTAATGGCGGCTATCTACGGCTTTCATGTTCGCCAGTAATTGCACTTTCTTCAAATACAGTTGGGTGGTATCAATGCAGCCTATTTGTTTGCCTGCTTCCAGATTTTGACCTTCCTGAATGTCGAATTGTACCAACTCGCCCGTACTCTTGGCGGAAACAATGACTTCCGTGGCTTCAAAAACGCCCGAAGCGTCATAAGTTCCATTACCGTTTCCGCATGAGGTTAAAATGGCTGCGGCTATCCCGATTACAAAAAATTTACTCGTTTTCATGTTTTCTATTTTTTAATTGTTTATGATTTTTTTCTGATTAATTGTTTGTTGCGAATTTGAGGTTGTAGATGGCAAGCAAGAGTTCCATTTCGTGAAGAATCTTATCCTGCATAGCCATTTGTTCGGCGTTGATGTCGCGCGTTAAATCGCTACCCGACAGGGTTCCGTTAGCCATTTTCGCTTCCGATGCGCGTTTTACCGAACCTCTCAACGCAATGATTTCGTCGTCGTACTTCAATTGGTCGAAATAACTGTTGATGTTATTGTCTTTTTGCACGATATCGAGGTGGGTATTGAAAAGGAATGTTTCACGTTGTGTTTCCACCGAACGGATGTTGGTTTGAACCTTTCGCTTGCTATTCTTTTTAGTATAGAAATTCCCGATATTCCATGAGATTTTAGCCCCGACAATGTAGTAGGCGTCGAAATCGTTGGACAGCATATTCAAGCCCGGCTTGCCGTATCCGCCCGTAGCGAAAAGCCCTAACTTCGGCATCAGTCCGGCGTTTATTTCGCGGTTCTTTGTTTCAAGGTTTTTGATTTGTGCGTCGAATAATTCCAGTTCGGGGCGGTTAATAGTATGAGTGGCGGGACGTGTTGCGTCCGGCTTTACAAATTCGGTATTTGCATTTACTTCCTCGCCGATTAGTTTCGACAGCATTTCGGTGTATGCCTTTTTGGTGTTGACGAACCGTGTTTTGTTCTGCTCCGCCTTCAACTGGTCAACCTTTATGGCATCCAAATCGGCTTGGTTGGCAATTCCGTTTTGCACATACGACTGCACTTGGTCGTAATTCCTTTTCAATTCGTCCTGCAACAACTGATTCTGTCGGATTTGCTCGTCGGCCAACAGGACACCGAAATAGAGTTGGTTCACCCTTTCGTTAATGGAATAGATGCTGACTTCTACGTTCTTTTTTTCGACTTCGGCTGCCGTGCGCAAACCTTCCTTTTGGGACTTGATTGCTCCGCCGTCCCATATCGTTTGGTTCACATCGACAGTCGCGCCGTATTGGTCTTTGCTCAAAGAGGGAATTTCCACGCCCTGTATGCCCATCTGCGAAAAGTCGATGGGGATTTGCGTTACATCCGATTGGTACGTTGCTTTGGCGGAAAACATCACCTGCGGCAGATAGCCTTTGTTGGCATTCGACAGGTTGTACTCTTTCGTTTTCTCAATCAAATCATACTGTTTGATGAGGGGATAGTTGGCTTGGGCTTTTTGGTAACAGTCTTCGATGCGAAGCTGTGCGAAACACGGGCTGCAAGCCAAAAGTGCGAGAACTAAACTGATTGATTTTGTTTTCATTTCTATTTTTATTTTAAGTTTGATATTCTGTTGACGTTTATTTCAAGGACAGTTTGAATCCGCGCTGCTTCATTCAAACCTTTCGGGGTACAAATCCCTTTTATAAGGGTTTTTATCATGGTGTGCTGATACTTCGTTGCCAGGCTGCATATTTCTTCCATGTAAATCAATGCCATGCGCTCCTGATTATCGTTCGTAACGAAGAAGCCTTCTTCCATACATTTCATGAAATAGCCGGCACAGCTATTTTGAATTTTCATGTTGAAAATGGCTAAATGTTTACGGGTGGCCGGATACTTGCTCAAATCCTCATAAAAAGCGGTGCAGAAGTCGGATTTTTCTTTAAAAGCCACGTACATAACAAGTATCAATGTTTCCAATACGGATTGGGAAACAGATTGAGCCGTTGAAATGGCCGTTTCAATTTTCGTTATTTCCCTGTTCAGGCATTCTTCCAGCAAATCCGCCATACCGGTAAATTCCGCATACAGAGATTTTTCGGAAACTCCTGCTCTCTCGGCAATCTGCTCCATGCTTACCGAATTGATACCCTTTTGTGCAAAGAGGCTTCCGGCTGTTTGGATAATTCGATCTCTAATCATTACTTTTTCGTTTTAATTCTGATGCAAAGGTGAGCCTTTAAAAGAGGTGGTTGGTAGTTGAAGTCTATCTGTTGTTCGTCCAAACTGTGCATTCAGGGTATTTCTATTTTGTGATATAGTCGGAATTTAACTCAAATTCGTCCATTTGTAACATAAGTCCGATTTAAAGTGTATCTTTGCAAAAAAGAGCATCATGGATATTATTAATTCAGATTTTAAAAAGGCATCCCAGCACCACATGGGACAGGATAATGTGAGGAGTTCTATCGACGGCGATATTATCTTCTATGATAATGAAGTGTTGTCGTCGAAGAAAATACGCAGTTCCGAAACACATCCACCGATGCGCATCAATGCGGCTGTTTTCTTTTTTTGCAGGTATGGCGAAGCCTGTTTTAATGTGGATTATCAGCAATACCGCCTGACAAAAGGCGCTATGCTGTGTTTGAACGGGCGCCACGTTATTGATGATGTCCAAATACCGAATACTTATAAGGGGTACACCCTTATTTTATCGCAGGACTTTCTGATGTCTATGCTGGAATGGATACCCCCGTTGAAAAACACGATTATTCCTTCCACATTTGATTCGGGGCCGCTGATGACTTTCGACGAATACGAACAGAGCAGGCTTGTGGCTATTATCGAACGCATCAAGAAAAACATGAATACGCCCGAACATACTTTTCAGCGGTATATTGTCAAAACCGAGGTGACGAATTTCTTATTGGAAGTTGTGGATATCCGTTTGAAAAAGATGCAGGCAGATGAGAATCAAGGGCAGAATAGCAGAAAAGAAGAAGTGATAAATGAATTTATAAAATTGATTCTCGAAAACTGTAAGGAACAGCACGAGGTATCGTTTTATGCACAAAAATTATCCATGACGCCCGGAAGCCTTGCCCGCATTATGACAAATGCCAGTGGTAAAGCCCCCATGAAATGGATAAGTGAAGCGTTGATAGCCGAAGCCAAGATATTACTGCGTAACCCGGATATGAATATCCAGCAAATAGCGGACGAATTGCACTTCGGCGATCAGTCGTCGTTCGGGAAGTTCTTTAAGAAGCATTCGGGATTTACGCCGATAGAGTACAGGAGTAATATTCAGGAAAAGAAATAGCCTTAATATTGATGACGAATGAACACAAACGCCGTAGCGAATGCAAAGCCTGAAAAATCTTTTCTTTTATTCGTTTCTATGAATAAAAATGCGTATCTTTATTCCTTGAAGTCAGCGTTATGACAGTGTCCGCCGTTGTCCGGACAAGGGGAACGGGATAGTCGCTACATAACTGCTACGGTGTTCAAAAGGCCGGATTTATAACTGACTGAATAATATCGTTTTAGGATAAAATAGTAGTAACCCAAATCGGATCACAAAGAGAAAAGCCTTGTAATTCAATACAAGGCTTTTTTTATTTTTTCCACCGGAGTATTATTACTCTCTTATTAACGGATTAGACGGGCAAGGAGTAATTCCCAGCCTGTAACTTTTTTCATGAGCGAAGAACCTATGCGAGAAAAAGTAACAAAAAGCCGGATATAAAATTTGCAAACCATCTTTTCTATCCAACTCTATTTCTGCAAAATAGAGCTTGCAAATTAAACCAAATCCTCTGAAAACCGTTTTATATATATGGGAAAATTATTTTTTTGCTACTCATAAAAATATATACATGAAAATGTATTTTTAAATTATCTAAACAAAAGCGAATATATGAATAAAATAATTTTTGTGTTATTAGGTCTGTTTGCAGTGATTGCTTTTGTGGCTTGCGGACAGGGTAAAAAACGGATAAAAATTCAAAAGGAATGGAAAAGAAAATAGTATTTGTGCTCACCAGCCACGACGAACTCGGCAACACGGGTAAGACTACGGGGTTTTATTTGTCGGAAGCCTCCCATCCGTGGAAAGTGCTTGCGGATGCAGGTTATGAAATAGATTTTATAAGCCCGCAGGGAGGAAAAGCACCCATTGACGGGTTGGATTTACAAGATTCGGTAAATAACGAATTTTGGAATAATCCGCAGTATAGAACTAAAATTGAAAATACGATGAAACCGTCGGACGTAAACCCCGACGACTATATCGCCGTATTTTATGCCGGAGGACATGGTACGATGTGGGACTTTGCAGATAATGCGGAGTTACAGAAAATTGCCCGTACGATCTACGAGAATAACGGGGTGGCGGCGGCGGTATGCCACGGCCCCGCCGGATTGGTAAATATTAAATTGAGCGACGGAAAATATCTGGTGGATGGGAAGAAAATCAATAGTTTTACCAATGAAGAAGAAGTTGCTGTAGGGCTCGATAAAGTAGTGCCGTTTCTACTCGAAAGCAAACTGATTGAAAGAGGTGCCAAGTTTGAAAAATCGGGACTCTGGCAGCCTCACGTGACCGTCGACCAAAGGGTCGTGACGGGACAAAATCCTCAGTCCGCTACATTGGTAGGAGAAGCGATGTTAAAGGAACTTAAAAAGTAACGCTCTTACGAATCTCGTAAAAGCAAATTAGACTTATTTCTCAAGAGCATCCATGCAATGAATGCCTTGAAAGCGGTTTTACGCGAACGAAAAGGGAATTAATGATACCGCCCCAGAAAGAGGCTTTTGGCAGGACATAAAAAGGATATACTATGGCTAAAACAATTAAAAAGTATGAATATGAAAAATATGATTAACGAACAGGTTTATTCTTGCCCGATGCATCCGGAAATAACAGGCAACAAAGGAGATAAATGTCCTAAATGTGGTATGGAATTAGTACAACGTTCTGGGGAGAAACAAAATATAGCTGTTAATCTGACAGTAACTCCTGAAATCCTTGAAGCGGGAAAAGAAACAAACCTTCAATTTAGGATTATGAAAGACAATCATTTGGTATCCATTGAAACAAGCCATGAGAGGAAAATACATTTAATTATTGTAAACGAAGACCTCTCCTGGTTTGACCATATACATCCGGCTGAACAGGCCGATGGAACTTATGTGGTAACTGAAACATTCCCATATAATGGAAAGTATCTGCTTTATATGGATTTTAAGCCGGAAAGCTCTGCCAGGGAAGTGCAAAAATTTGAAGTGAATGTTTCCGGTGGTGTTGAGGCAGCTATTAAATTGGCAGATAGCAAATTGATTTCAGACGTAGACGGTTATAAGGTTACACTTTTAAATGGTAACGATTTTAAGACCAACAGAAACCAGCCTTTGAATATTTCGGTTGAAAAAGAAGGGAAAGTAGTAAAAGAAGACGATATTCAGAATTATTTAGGTGCGTCGGCTCATATTGTGATGATTGGTGAAAAGAATAAAAACTTCTTACATATTCACCCCAGTTCGGATAACCGTTTTTCGCTGTATGCTGAGACTTTTATCAAAGAAATGGATACTTATCGTATTTGGGTGCAATTCCGGACAAGCAATGTAGTTCATACTGCCGATTTTACAGTCAAAGTAACAGAAGCAGAAACAGGCAACTCTTATGGTGGGCACCACAGCCATACACATGGCGGGTAACACCTGATAAAATATTTATCAAGTATTTCTCCGTAAATTGTCTGAAACTATTGGGCTTTTAATACATCGAACAAGCACCAACACCATTCAGTTGGATTCAAAAAGCGCTTACCTTTCCTGATTTTAGAATGCAAGTGGTAGTCCGTTGTTAATTCGCTGTTTCCCACACAAGCAATGTGCTTACCCATACCGAATCCTCCGCATTCACCAGCGTTTTGCTTAAATGAGCATAGAACGAGTGAAAACCGCCAGCGTGTTGAATCTCTATAAAATTTCCATACTCAGAATTGTACCCTTTGCGGATTACGATTCCGCTGCCTGCTGCATATACGGGAGTGTCTTTTTACATCCGAAAAATCAATTCCCGTTATGAATACAATCAAAAATGATTTTATAAATTTTCCATTGGAAATTTGTTTTAATGGAAAGTAAAAAATACTTTTGCATTCGGATTTCTACGGAAAGTTTTTTCCTGAAAAATAAAAATTAAAGATTAGGGTATGAAATACGTTATTATCGGAGGGGTTGCCGGAGGGGCAACGGCGGCAGCAAGAATACGCCGGGCGGACGAGTTTGCAGAAATCGTTATATTAGAAAAAGGGAAATATATCTCGTATGCCAACTGTGGATTGCCCTACTATATTGGAGGCACGATTGCAGAACGGGAAAAACTGTTTTTGCAGACACCTGCTTCGTTCAGCAACCGCTTTCATATCGATGTGAGGGTTGAAAGTGAGGCAGTAGCCATCGACACATTGAAAAAAACGGTAACGATCTGCCGTCCGGATACTTCTACCTATACGGAGCCTTACGACAAATTATTGCTTTCGCCCGGAGCTTCACCCGTTCGCCCGCCGTTAAAAGGAATTGACAGCGAAGGCATTTTTACGCTTCGCAACGTGGAGGATACCGACCGGATAAAAAACTACCTCGCTTCCCGTAAGATCGAAAGCGCGGTAGTTGTGGGGGCGGGCTTTATCGGCCTGGAAATGGCCGAAAATTTGCATGCGGCAGGAGCGCATGTATCGGTGGTTGAAATGGGAAATCAGGTGATGGCACCCGTCGATTTTTCGATGGCCTCACATCTCCACCAACATCTTTTGCAGAAGGGCGTTTCGCTTTTCCTGGGGCAGAGCGTCGAACGTTTCGAACAGAAAGGGGATAAAATCGACGTTTTTTTCCAAAGCGGTGAATCACTGACAACCGATATCGTCATCCTTTCCATGGGCGTTCGTCCTGAAATCACGCTTGCAACGGCGGCTGGGATAAAAATCGGTGAGGCCGGAGGCATTTGGGTGGACGATTATCTGGAAACGTCGGTAAAAGATATTTATGCTGTCGGCGATGCCATTGAGTTTCCGCATCCGTTGACGGGCAAACCTTACCTGAACTATCTTGCCAATCCGGCTAACCGCCAGGGGCGTATTGTAGCGGACAATATGGTATTCGGAAATACAACGAAATACGAAGGCGCCATTGCCACTTCGATTGCCAAAGTTTTTGATATGACCGTCGCTGCTACGGGATTGCCGGCAAAACGCCTTACACAGCTGGGAATCGAACATGCAAGTTCGATTACGCATTCCGCCTCGCACGCAAGCTATTATCCCGGTGCGTTGCCGCTGACCCTGAAGCTCACTTTCAATCCCGGGAACGGAAAACTCTTCGGAGCGCAAAGCGTGGGTTACGACGGCGTGGATAAACGGATCGACCAAATCGCTTTGCTGATTAAAAACGGCGGTACGATTTACGACCTGATGAAAGTGGAACACGCATATGCCCCGCCGTTCTCGTCGGCCAAAGACCCGGTTGCCATCGCCGGTTATGTCGCCAATAACATTGCCAACAATACGATGCCGGTCGTTTCATGGCGCGATGTGGAAAGCGCCGACCGCAACGAAGTATTCCTGCTGGATGTCCGCACACCGGCGGAGTATTCCTTCGGCTCGATTGCGGGAGCGGTGAATATTCCGCTTGATGAGCTGCGCAGCCGTTTAAACGAAATCCCCACCGATAAAAATATTTATGTTTTCTGTGCTGTGGGCCTTCGCGGCTATCTGGCGCTGAAAATTCTCGCTGCCCGCGGTTTCAAAAAGGCAAAGAACCTTTCGGGCGGATATAAAACCTACTCGACGGCGGTAGCACCCATTACCAACAAAAAATTCAACACCGTGGCGGAAGATAAAATCGATATGGAAACACAAAGAAGGATGCAAGAAATAGAAACACTGAAAATAGATGCCTGCGGCTTACAATGCCCCGGCCCCATTCTGAAAATCAAACAAGCCATCGATTCAATCCGGGAAGGGGAACGCATCGAGATGACGGCAACCGATGCGGGATTTGCCCGTGATGCTCAGGCATGGTGTAACAGTACCGGTAATATTCTGATATCCAATTTAGAAGAAAAGGGCAAATACACCGTTATCGTCGAAAAAGGTTCGCCCAAGGCGTGCAATGTCGTGACCTCCTGCGATGGTAAGGCCAAAACACTGATTATGTTCAGCGACGATTTGGATAAAGCGCTTGCTACATTTGTGCTTGCCAATGGTGCCGCTGCAACGGGACAGAAAACGACCATCTTCTTCACATTCTGGGGATTGAATGTTATTAAAAAGATTTCAAAGCCCAAAGTCAAAAAAGATATTTTCGGAAAAATGTTTGGGATGATGTTGCCTTCAAATTCTCTGAAACTGCGTCTTTCAAAAATGAGCATGTTGGGAATCGGTGACCGGATGATGCGTCACATCATGAAACAAAAGGGTATCGATTCTCTCGAATCGCTGCGCCGCCAAGCATTGGACAATGGGGTGGAATTTATCGCCTGCCAGATGTCGATGGATGTGATGGGCGTTCAACGGGAAGAACTGCTTGACGAAATAACTGTCGGAGGTGTTGCAACGTATATGGAACGTACCGAAAATGCGAATGTCAACCTGTTTGTATAAAAAAAATGATTACGAAATTAGTAAAAAAGCATAGGCTTATCCTGTTTGGAATTTTGTTGGGAGCCATCGGCGGATTTCTTTACTGGAAATTCATCGGCTGCAACAGCGGCAGTTGCCCGATCACATCATCGCCGGTAAACAGCACTCTTTGGGGCGCCGTTATGGGAGGATTATTGTTGAGCCTGTTTAAAAATAACGGAAATGAAAAAAGTGAATAACCTGTTCTTCGTATTGATTGCCGGGATAGTGCTTACTGCCTGCGGCAATGCACATACAAAGAGTTCTAACAATAAAAAGGAAGATAAAATGAAAACAATCGAATTGACGAAAGCTGATTTTTTAACAAAAGTGGCAAATTTTGAAGCCAATCCTGCGGAATGGAACTATCTGGGAGAAAAACCTGCGTTGATTGACTTTTATGCGTCCTGGTGCGGGCCCTGTAAGATGATTGCGCCCATTCTGGAGGAACTTGCCGTAGAGTACGGCGACAGCATTTTGATCTATAAAATCGACACCGAAAAGGAACAAGAACTTGCCGCTTTATTCGGCATCCGTTCAATCCCGTCGTTGCTGTTCGTGCCGATGAATGGACAACCGCAAATGGCTCAGGGAGCCATGAGCAAGGCCGATTTTAAAAAAGCGATTGATGAAGTGTTGCTTAAAAAATAAGTGTTATGCTACCCGAAATGGAAAAATTGTGTAAAATCAGGGATGTTCAGCGTAGTATCATGGCATTTGAACAACAGTTCGAGAAATGCTACGGTATCTGCCTTAACGAGGGAATGCTCCTCTGTTCATTACAAAAATCGGAGAGCTTATCATCGGGAGAACTCAGTGATTTATTAGGACTAACCCCGTCGAATACTTCGAAGGTAATCGCCTCGGTAGAAGAAAAGGACCTTGTCATGCGCATTCTTGGAAAAAAAGACAAACGACAGATGTATTTTACATTGACCGATAAGGGGAAGCAGGTTCTATCCAAAATAAAATCTGAGGAATTGAGAGTATCCGGACTGCTTCAGGCAATATTGGAAACGGATGTATTTTGAAAAGGAGGGTTTATACTTTACTCCGGATGTTTTTTGTAAATATTCCAATACTTACAAAAACCGATAGAAACTAAACCTGTATCCTTAACCAAAAGTGTTTGTATACCTCAAACCAAGTCATGGTACTCATTCCGGCAACAAACGTGATGGCTATTTCCCAAATGCTGACGGGCGCAAACTGGAATAAGCGTTGCAAAAACGGAACCGTCAGAACCAACAGGATAAATAATGCGGCTCCACCCACGACCCATTTGACCGTTTTATTGGGTGTGCGTAAAATGGCAAAAATAGAAGATTCCCAGGAGCGGTTGGTCAATATGGTGGCAATATTGGAAAAAATTAAAGTAGCAAAAGTCATGGCCCTTACTTCACCGATATTATAACCGGTCTCGAGCGTTACAAAATAGACTCCCAAGGTGACGATCAGTATCCAGATTCCCTGAAAACAACTGATGAGTATTTTTTTACTTCCGAAAAATGCTTTGTCCATTTTTCGTGGCGGGCGCGACATCACATTCTTTTCTGCTTGTTCCGCTTCGAAAATAACCGAACAGGCCGGGTCGATAATCAATTCCAGGAAAACAACATGTACAGGCCATAGGATAAGCGGCCAACCGGAAAAAAGAACCGGAATCAGCGACAACCCTGCTATCGGCACGTGAATGGCAAAAATGTACCCCAGAGCTTTTTGCAGGTTGTCGAATATGCGCCTTCCCATCTTAACCGCATCTACGATAGAGCCGAAATTATCATCCATCAGAACCAGTTCGGACGCTTCACGCGCCACATCCGTTCCTTTTTCACCCATTGCAATGCCGATGTTGGCGGTTTTCAATGCGGGTGCATCGTTCACTCCGTCACCCGTCATGGCGACGATTTCGTGATTGCGTTTCAGTGCGTTGACAATTTTTAGCTTCTGTTCCGGCACAACCCTTGCAAATACGTCGATCGTTTTGATTTTTTCACTCAATCCGGCTTCGTCCATTCCGGCCAATTCCGCACCTGTAATACATTCGGAATAGTTTTGCAAACCGATTTCCTTTGCTATATTTTGGGCAGTAACAGGATAATCTCCCGTAATCATAATCACCCGGATTCCGGCTTTGTGACATTCTTTGACCGCTTGGGGAACTTGCGGACGAATAGGGTCGGACAAGCCGATCAAGCCCACAAATTCAAAATCGAAATCGTGTTGTATTTCCGGCAACTTGCTTTCCGGCACGCTCGATCGGGCAACACCCAGTACCCGTAGCCCTTCCGAAGCCATGGATTGTACGGCGCCGGCATATTTTTTTTGGATTTCGTCCGATAAATGGCAAAGTTCAAAAACGGCTTCAGGCGCTCCTTTGGCGGCAATAACCAATTGGTTCGACGATTTGCTCCGGAAAACCCTCGACATCGCCAAGAGTTCTTTGGATAGCGGATATTCCTTCACCATATCCCAATCGGAATGCAAGTGTTCCGTGCCTTTCAGAAACGATTCGCCGATGCGGTTGATCGCTTTTTCCATCGGGTCAAAAGGATTGACCTGGCTGGATAGGATTCCGTATTCGATGATATCGTGATATTCTTCGGGAAAATTGCTGGTGCCTTTGGCCGTCCAATAAGCTTCTTTATTATACAGCTTGGTAACTTTCATTTTATTTTCGGTCAGCGTTCCCGTTTTATCAGTACACAATACCGTTGCCGAACCTAATATTTCAATGGCGTTCGGCTGCCGGGTCAATACCCGTTTCTTTGAAATACGCCATGCACCTACGGCCATAAAGATCGTCAATACGACAGGAAATTCTTCGGGCAGCATGGCCATTGCCAGCGTAATGCCTGCCAGGAATCCCTGTAACAAATCGCCCCGTGTCATGGTGTATAAAGCAACGACCGCAATAAACAGGATGGCTCCTGCCAAAGTCAGGCGTTTTACCAATAAATTTATTTCTTTTTTCAAGCGGCTTGGCGATTCTTCCACCTCACGGATGGATTTCCCGATTTTTCCGATTTGGGTATTCATTCCGGTGTGGGTAACCTTTGCAAGCCCGTTCCCCTGCACTACCATGGAACCGGAATAAACAAAAGGCCGGTCATCGCCGCCGGCTTGTACATTGTAGGATTCACCCGCCCAACCGTGTTTGCGCACGGGAACGGATTCGCCCGTAAGCAACGATTCGTCCACCAACAGGTTGACGCTTTGAAGAACGGTTGCGTCGGCAGGTATGCGGTCGCCTTCCTGAAGAACGATTACATCGTCGCAAACAACTTCGCGTCCCGGAATGCGTATTTCCGTGTTATTACGGATAACCAATGCCCGCGGACTAGCCAAATCTTTCAGCGCATCCAGCGCTTTTTCGCTTTTACGTTCCTGATAAAATTCGATACCCATGACCACGAACACAAATCCCAACAGCATAAATCCTTCTTCTATGTCTCCGAGTACCATGTAAAGCGTACCGCATGCCACGAGTAGCAGAAACATGGGTTCCTTTATTACGCCGAATATGATGGCCCAAAAATTTCGGGATTTACTTCCCTGCAATTCATTGTATCCGTCCCTTGCAATACGGGAATTTACTTCTTCATCCGTTAAGCCCGAAAATTGCGGGTTATTCTTTATGCTTTCCATCACTGATCTTTTTGGGTTTTCGCATGGGTGATTTTATTCAGCAACAGGGTGAATAATTCCACCTCCGTCGCATTGAGTTGCCGGGCAATCCGGCCAATCATATAATCGTGGGCGTGATCATGCCATTGGTTGATTTTCTCACCCAATCCGGTCAAATGCAAAAATGAGCTTCGTTTGTCGGTATTGGAATGTACTTTGCAGACAAAACCTTTGGCAATCAAACGGTCAACGACAATGGTTACGGAAGGTTTCGTCAATCCCATCGCCGTCGCCAGTTCCGTGATGGTCGGGTTGTCCAATTCGCCGATAATTTCAAGGTAATTGAGTTGGGTTATGGTTAAATCCTGTACTTCGCAACGTTCCTTCGCATCTTCTTCCGCCGCCGATATGAGCCGCGTAAACTTTACCATGCTTTCTTTTAGCTGGTTTTTCATAGTCGTTTTTTAATGCTGCAAATTTAGTTAGTTTGCTCTAACTAACTAAATGAAAAATAAAAAAAATCTGAACGATTCAATATTCTAAATCGGTTTGTGTTTGCACACCGGCTGTTTTTATGGATTTAAGTGTCGATAATTTCTTGATACAATCCTGCCAGCCGCTTCCGAAGATGTTTTACGGCATAATGCTTGCGCGACAATAAGGTGTTGGCGGCAATGCCTGTGGATTTCGAAATTTCTTTTACCGGAATGCCGTTCAATTCCGTTAATTCGAATATTTCGCGTTGTTCGGGGGGCAATTCAGCAAGGGCAGCTTCCAATTCCGTCCATACCAACGAACGCAAATACTCTGTTTCGGGAGAAGGCGACGTTTCATTTGTAAAAAGGATTTCTGAAAAGTCTTTCAAAACCTCGTCGTCGGATTCGTCGTTCCGGTAAACGGGGAGTTCCTCCTCATGTTTTTTGATTCCTTTATTGATAATAAGATTCCGGGCAACGCGGTACAACCAGGCAGAAACCTGTTCAATAGGGCTCAATGCACTATCGACCGTTTTTACCAATTGGTAAAAAACGTCTTGCAGGATATCGTCCGCATCTTCTTGGTTTGAAACCCGTTTTCGGATAAACGCTTTCAATTGCGGACGATATTCCGTGATCAGTTGCCCGACATCTTGTGGTTCCTGTTGCTTACTCATTATCCTTTTTGGGCGTATTTTCGGCTTCAAAGGTACGACCACATTCTCCAAAAAAATCAGATCCGCCGAACCTTCCATGAAAATGGGCACGCCTTCTTTTAATAAACTCTTTTCGCTCTTCGTCCGTCATTTTCATCCATTTTTCCCGTAGGGGGTTATTCCCGTGCATCCCATGCATCATGCGGCCGTGTCTTCCTTTTCGTCCATGACCAAAACTGCCGAATAAGATGCGTGCCAGAACCAGTAATCCCAACGCTTGCCAGAAATTAATGACAATCAATCCGAATAGTGCAGGCATCAGCCAATTCCATAACAGCATGACGGCTGCGCTTAATAAAGCTGCTATGGCTAAAAAAACAACAGGCATTAAAAATTTTACTCTTTTCATAACTCTTTTATTTTTATTTGATTCTATTTTATGGGTTATTCCTATTGCTAAGCGATGTTTGGGGGAAGGTTCTGTGGAATCGCCAAGTACGTTTTGAACTTGCTGCCGGCTTTTTTGATAAAGCGGTAACCCTCCCGTAGAAATTGGTAAAATCCCATCCCCAGCACGCAAATGTTAATAATTTGAAGGATGATTGCACTCATGGTGTATTTTTTTTAGGATGAAATTTGGAAAAATAATCCGCTGTTTATGTAGACAAACAAGACGGGGAAATTTGAAAAAACAGAAATCGTTTTTAAAACAGGACCATAAACCGGTTGGGATGCGGTTCCACAACCGGTTTATGGTTCCGTCGTTTCGATGAATTATTTTTCCTCTGTTGGCGTTTCTTTCGTCTCAAAAGAACAACCTCCAAAGAGACCTCCTCCAAAACGTTTGTTCATCATTTCTTTCCGTTCTTTGATAAACGCCTCTTTTTCTTCCGGCGTTTTTTTCAACCATTCTTCGCAACGTTGGTCAATGGATGCTACCGTAAATTCCCTTTGTCCGAAAAAACCGCCTGCTTCACGCTTGCCATTATTCAAGGCTTCCATGCGTTTGTCCATAAACTCAACTTTTTCTTCGGGGGTCATTGCCGACCATTTTTCAAATAATTCTTTTCTGGGATCCGAACCGAATGGCATCCTTCCAAAGAACCCCATTCCAAAATCTCTTAACATCATATCCTTTTAATTTTTAGACGTTTCACTTTATGTTTATTGCCGAGTGCGCGCTCTATAAGGGTAGACAACTGAATGGAGAAAATATTTTAGCGGAAACGAAAAAATCCAGTCGAATTCAAAAAATAAATTTTTAAACTGTTGGTTTTTAGCAATCTATTTTATTTTGTTGGATTTCAAAAAAAAGTTTTAAACGCTTAAAATTTCCGTCCAAAAAATTTGAAGGTACTTGTATGAAAAAGTATCTTTGTCACACATTTCCTGAGAGTGGAAAATACACAGAAACACAAGATTTACACGATAATCCATCAAACATTATGAGCAATTTTTTTAAAGAAGAAGCCTTAAAATACCATTCACAAGGGAAACCCGGTAAAATTGAAATTACACCGACCAAGCCGCACAGTACACAATCCGATCTTTCGTTGGCTTATTCGCCGGGAGTGGCGGAACCTTGTTTGGAGATCGAAAAAAATGCGGACGACGCTTACAAATACACCACCAAAGGAAACCTGGTGGCTGTTATTTCGAACGGAACGGCGGTACTGGGATTGGGCAATATCGGTGCGATTGCCGGCAAACCGGTCATGGAAGGGAAGGGGCTGCTGTTTAAAATTTTTGCTGATATCGATGTGTTTGATATTGAGGTGGATACCGAAGATGTGGATAAATTTGTAGAAACGGTGAAAATGATTGCCCCGACATTTGGCGGCATCAATCTGGAAGACATCAAAGCTCCGGAATGTTTTGTCATTGAAGAACGTCTGAAGAACGAATTGCAAATTCCCGTGATGCACGACGACCAGCATGGTACGGCGATTATTTCGTCGGCCGCTTTGCTGAATGCCTTGGAAATTTCCGGGAAAAAGATCGAAGACGTCAAATTGGTGGTCAATGGAGCCGGCGCTTCGGCAGTGGCCTGTACTAAGTTGTATTTCCAGTTGGGAATCAAGCGTGAAAATTTGGTGATGTGTGATAGCAAAGGCGTCTTGCATGTTTCACGTACCGATTTAAATGCAGCAAAAAAAGAATTTGCTACTTCACGAGATGTGCATACTTTGGAAGATGCCCTAAAAGGTGCCGACATGTTTTTGGGACTTTCGGCTGCCGACGTGCTTAACGAAGAAATGATCCGCAGCATGGCCGGCAATCCGATTGTGTTTGCGTTGGCAAATCCGAATCCTGAAATTGCTTACGATAAAGCCATTGCTTCTCGGACAGACATTATTTTTGCGACCGGGCGCAGCGATCACCCCAACCAGGTCAATAACGTGCTTGGTTTCCCGTATATTTTCCGTGGCGCTTTGGATGTCCGGGCAACGGCCATTAACGAAGCAATGAAAATTGCAGCCGTACGTGCTTTGGCTGATCTGGCCAAGCAACCGGTACCCGAATCGGTAGTGGTTGCTTACAAAAATCAAAGCATTATGTTTGGCCGCGAATATTTGATTCCCAAACCGTTGGATCCTCGTTTGGTTGTGGCTGTTTCGACCGCTGTGGCCAAAGCTGCCATTGAGTCGGGCGTTGCTCGCCACACCATCACCGATTGGGATGCTTATGTCTTCAAGTTGGAAGAACGGATGGGCCAAAGCAGTTCGTTGATTCGTTCCATGCGGGACCAAGCCAAAACAGCGCCCAAACGCATTGTTTTTTCCGAAGGAACCAACACAAAAGTGTTGCAGGCCGCCCGCACATTGGCCGATACGGGTGTCGCTTTACCGATTGTGGTGGGAAATTCCGAAAAGATCTTGAACCGGATGGCTGAAAACCACATTGAAAAAGAAGGCATCACCATCATAGACCTTTGGAGCGATAATGAACGCCCGCGCCGCGAGCGCTATGCAACGGCTTTCTTTGAAAAACGCCAACGCAAAGGTGTTTCGATGCACGATGCCATCGACAAAATGCAGCACCGGGAATATTTCTCTTTGATGATGCTTGAAACGGGCGATGCCGACGGATGTATTATGCATTATACCAACAATTACGTGGATGTATTGCGTCCGGCATTGCAAATTATCGGTTCCGACAACAAGGAAAATCATGTTGCCGGCATGCAAATCGTGTTTACCAAGCGGGGGCCCTTGTTCTTGTCCGATGTAGCAGTTCATGTTTCGCCCGGTGCCGAATCGTTGGTTCAAACTACCCGTTTAACGGCAGAGGCCGTGAAAAAATTGAATATCGAACCGCAAATTGCGTTGTTGTCCTATTCGAACTTTGGAAGTATGGGAACGGCAAGCAGCCCGAATAAAGTCTCACTCGCGGTAGATGCATTGCACCAGCAGTATCCGGAATTGTCGGTTGACGGGGAAATGCAAGCCAGCATGGCATTGGACGGCCAACAACGTTTTGCCAAGTATCCCTTCAATAAGTTGAAAGACAATCGGGTAAACACCTTTATTTTCCCCTGCCTCAATTCGGGAAATATTTTGAGCAAGTTTGTCAAGCAGATGGGTGCTCAGGAGTCCATTGGGCCTGTGTTGCTTGGGTTGGCAAAACCGGTTCACATTATGTCGGAAGATGCTACGGTACGCGATTTGGTAAATATCGCCGCCATTGCCGTATTGGATGCGCAGGGAGTAAAATAATACCGGATGCCGTTTTTTTAAAGCGGCATTTTCCCGTTTCCTTCGCGTAGTTGGCGGAAATGCTTCCGGGCGTCGACAACGTACAGGCTTCCGGGATAAGTCGTCATCAGCTTTTGAAAAAGCTCCATGGCTTTAGTTTTGTCGTTCAGCTGGTTTTCGTAAAGCAAGGCAAGATAAAATAATGCGTCGTCGGCTAACAAATCGTAGGGGTAGCTCTCGAAAATCTTTTGATAAAAAGTAGCCGCTTGTGTGAAATTTCGGTTTTTAACGGCAATTTCCGCTTTCATAAAAAGCACTTCATCCACGATGTTATGTCCGGGAGATTCGGTTAGAATGCTGTCCAACACCAGCAAAGCCTCTTGATCCTTATTTTGATACAACAACAAATCGGCATGGGCGTATTTTTTGAGTTCGGTATACGAACTGTCTTCGTCCATGTTTTCATGGAGCATAATGGAAAGCGCCAGTGCATCGTTTGCAATAAGCTTGCTGGTAGCGGCTTTTAGGATGTCAAGCTGTGTCTTGGCCCAATCAAATTCGCCGATGTAATAGGACAATTTCGCATTGCGGAATTTCGCTTCGTGTCCGATCGGTTCGTTTTTAAAGGATTTTTCCACTTGAGAATACAATAAAGTCGCTTCCCATTGCTCTCCGCTGAACAGGTAAATGTCGGCAAGCTCCAATTTGCATTCGGCCAAAGCTTGCGGCCGGATATTGGGTAAGGCAATGGCATTCTCGAGCAAGGTCATCGCATCGTCCAGTTTGTTAAGGTTGAATGCTTCCAAATGGGCTAATTTTCGCACAAGCGGTAAGGTGGAAGCCGTTGTCCCCAATTCGTCCAGTAAATCCTTATTCTTTTTTTCTAATAAGAGATAATCTGCGGAAGTGGAATTCGGATTTTGCGAAAGGTTGTAATAGTCCACATCCAACAGGTTTATCCGGGCTGCAAGTACCAAATCAGGGTTTACATTTTTCTTGACGATATAATTCAGGGCTTCTGCCGCAATTTTGTAATCTCCGTTGCTCAGGCTTAGTTGCGCCAGCTCAAAAATGCGTTGGCCCGATTCGTTGTAGCGCCGGTCGAGCGCTTTTGCCTGAATCAGCGCCAGCTCGAAATCTTTTTGCTGGATCGAATACCAAAGCAGTAAATCCGCATAGATGCTTTCATCGGGATTTTGCTGGGTGTATTTCAACAAAGTGTTTCGGAAAAGTTCGTTTACCGAGCCTTCGGTATCTGTGGCCAAATAACTTTGCAAGCGGTTTTTCACCATTTCCGTTTGCTGCGGGTTTGAAGACAGAACGGCCAAATACTCCGTGATCATTTTTTCGGTTTCGCCCATTTGTTCGTACAAGAGTGCCAAATCCAGGGAAAAAGCATTTTTGTCTTTCAGCAATTCACGCCCCCGCATATAGGTTTTGATCATGTAGTCCATTTCGCGGCGGGTAGCAAAGGCGTTTGCCAGGTTTGATATTTGTATCATGTCTGCTTTCGAATTCGAGGCTTTCAAATCCTTCAAACATTCATCGTAGATTTTTTTTCCTTTAGCCACATCGCCCCGCACATTGTAAACATAGCCCAGATCCACCTGGAATTTGATGTCGTTGGGAGAGGCCTTGATCATTTTACGGACGATTTTTTCGCATTTGTCGTAGTCTTTCAATTCAACCAAACTAATCAGGTAATAGTAGTAGTTGAGGTAGGAAGGGTTTTTATCGAACAGCGGCTCAAAAATGGCAGCGGCTTTGTCATATTCGCGGCTATTGTAATATTGGATCCCCAATTGTTCCTGTGTGGGGCCTTGTTGTATTTGCACGGGCTGCAATTGCTGCGGAAAAGCCGGAATACCTGAGAGGCAAAGGAAAACAAAAATGACTCCGGCTGCTACTTTAGCCTTTAACGTCGCTCGAAAAGGGGAATGCTGAATCATAGGTTCTATAACGAAGAAAAGAGCAGAGTTGTTTTGTCGCGCTGCTCTTTAAATTTATTAAATAAAGCAAATTCTGTACCAGACAAAATAACCTGCGTTATTCGGGTTTTGGAGTATCCAGGGCGCAGTTGAACATCCAGCGGACGCCGTATTGATCGGTTAACATGCCAAAACGGGCATTCCAGAATGTGTTTTGCAACGGCATGGTAATCGTGCCGCCTTTTGCCAGGGCCTGAAATACCTTTTCCAGGTGTTCGGGTGTTTCGAAATCCAAAGAAATCGAAAAGTTGGTTCCGGATACGACCGGCTGGTCGGCTCCCATGGAATCGGAAGCCATGATTTGTGTGCCGTCGGCCAACGTAAGATTGGAGTGAAGCACTTTCGATTTCCAGTTTCCGGCAACCGGCATCGTATCTTCAAACCGTTGCAGATGCGTAATTTCCCCTTGCAATGCCGTGGCATAAAAGTTCAAGGCTTCTTCACAGTTTCCGTTAAAGGTGAGGTAAACTTCAATTTTCATAAAATGAAATTTTTAAATAAGATGTAAAAAAACAGCACCGCTTTATTTCTACAAAAGTAGGTGTTTTGTAAGAATTGTTTTCCATAACAAGCAAACCCTCCGATCGGTTCGCTCTTTCATTTTTTTATGTAATTTATTTTTTGTAAATAGCTTAAAAATAATATTTTAAAAAGTTTCCCCTAAATTCAGGTAAATAATTCCCCGTGGGCTTTGCTTGCTGATGGCATAGTCGAGGGTGACATTGGTGCCCGAGAATTTGTTGAACTTAATCCGAAGCCCCACGCCTCCGGCAACATGAACATAGTTGTATTCCGAACCCCTGTAATCTTCCGGTAAGGTTGCATTGACAAATGCCACGCCGCCGATAAAGTCATTTTCCGAGAAGCTGAGCCGGTATTCACTTTCCAGATAAATCAATCCGTCGCTGCGAAAGCGGTTTTGCCGGATTCCGCGCGCCGACCGCTGAGATACCGGATCCCAACCATTGGACGGATAATCCAGATAGGGTGGAGTGCCGCCCAATATTTTCCAATAATAACCCCAAAATGCCAGTTGATTTTTTTTGGTTTTTGAAAAATTGATGTATTTCCGGAAGTCGAGATACAAACTTTGCCACGCCCGGTCGGAAGCGATCGACAAGGTATTGAAACGCAGCGCGGCCAGTGCATATACACCGCGAACCGGGTTGGTACTGTTTTGCCGCGTATCGAACAAGAAATTCGCCGTAAATCCGGAGGAAGTGGAGGAGGAGGGAATTCGGATACGGTCCGGTAAGGAGTCCGACTCTACCTTGATATCGTAATGGTAATCGATGTTGAGCCCCACACCCACGTTGAATCCGGTGAAAATTTTCCGTAAAATATTCTGGTAAAAACGGATGTATTGATAATCGATGAGGGTTTTGTCGCTTTCCGGCGAGTTCCCGCCCAAGCCCCAGGTATATTGCGGGTATTTCATATACCGCAAATCACCGACCAGGTTAAGTTGGTTATTAGCCGTCCAGATATTCGATTTAAACGGAATGACGAATTGTCCCGCAAAGTTGGTATAAGGCGTGAACCAAATCGTTGAAAGGTTGGTGTTTTCACGATCTCCCATATAAAAGGAGAAGTTCATGGACGTAATCAGGGCGGCTCCTCCGCCGGGAACTCCGGATGCGGCAGGAAGCAGGGAAATGTAGACTTTCCGTTTTGCAAAAGCCGAATCGCTTTTTTCATCTATTTTGAAAAGGGATTTTGCCAGATCAATCAGGTCGGTTTGCTTATTTAGAAACGCACTTGCCTGCTCGACCGGATTGATTCCCTGTCCCTGTAGGAGTTGAAATGAAAATAGAAATCCCCAAAAAAGCAGCCCTCTCTTCATGCTATATGTAAACGATTCCCCAATAAAAATGATTTTGATAACAAAAAAGAAATCTTCCCTAAAAAGTAACAACGATCGGGCAGGATGGTTATTAAGAATTAAAAATTAAAAATGAAGAATTAAAAGTGAAAAATTGAAAATGGAGAATTGACATGAAAATTGAGAATGAGTTTTTGACGGGTAACGGGTGACGAGGTTTAATTGCAGAAAGGGTTTTAGATACCAGTAAACGAGTAGGCCTAGTTATTAATGCAGAAAGGAGAAAGCTGAAGGCAGAAAGAATTACGAATTAAAAGTTACAAATTACGAATGAAGAATTTAGCGAAGCGGTCTCATGAACGTTAGCAAATAATAAACGATTCAACAACTCAACGATTCAACACTTCAACAATTAAACAGCCATTTCACACTAGGCGATTAAAGTAGACTATTATTAGATTGTTTTTTTACTATTCGGCCAGATCACAAAACAACCATTTCCCCCGTTTCCCCCACTTCCCCGATTTCCCCCATTTACCCTTTACCTTGTACCTTTACCCCATTTCATCCTTCACTGTTCACTATTCACAACCTAACGATTCAACAGTTCAACAACTCAACGATTCAACAAACAATTTATTTACCCTCTAAAACCCCATATTCTCGGGATGGTAGCGGTCTTTTACAAAGGCGGCCAATTCAGGGAAAAACGAACGGAATTCACTTTCAAAGCCGGCATAATGTAATTTCAAATCGTCGACGGCATATTGCATGTTCGATACGAATTTAGTCCGCCTCGAAAGCCCGGTTAACGCCTGATTTAAGCCTTGAAAGGTAGCATAGGAGGCCAGCCAGTTTTGTTCCATCATATAAGGCAAAATCCGTTTTGCACGCGGTGGAAGGATGTCGAAAAAGCTCGTTAAGATTTTAAACTTTTGATCCAGAAATACGTCCAAATCAATAGAAGCGTAATCCTGCCAATTTTTCGACAAAAAGTGGTCGTAAAACATATCCACTACCACGCCGGAATAATGCTTGTACCGGGGTTGCAGGCGGGCGGCGCTTTGCTGGAAAAACGGATGCGAATCGGTGAACGCGTCAACCCCGCGGTGCATGGCAATTCCCCGCTTGATTCCGAATGAAAAAGCGTCAATGGAGCTCCCTTTCACATGATCGGCGATAAAATTGCCGACAATGCTTTCGGGTTGCGTCCCTGCCAGATAAAGATGAGCCAGATAATTCAACTTGAAAAAATGGTTTGATTGATTTTGCAAAAGTATTTGATTTTTAAAATCAGCCGAAACCAGAAACTGAGTTTCTTGATACGGCACAAAAAGAATCCTAAAAAAAAGAAATCACTTTCATTTCCAGCTACATATATTTTTCTCCATGTTATTAAAATTCTTTAATTTAAAATCAATCTGCTTTCCCGTGAACAAGAAGTTTTTTACTTTTGTTGCTTAGACGACAAAGCAATTTTTTGATAACTTACTAAAATTTATTATACCATGCAAAAACTCATGTTACTCGGTGACGAGGCCATTGCGCAAGCAGCCATTGATGCCGGTATATCGGGAGTTTATGCCTATCCGGGCACTCCCTCAACAGAAATTACAGAATATATTTTATCATCGAAAGAAGCGAAATCGAAAGGAATTCGCGCCGGATGGTCGGTGAATGAGAAGACCGCCATGGAAGGCGCGTTAGGAATGTCCTATGCCGGAAAACGAGCGATGGTTTGCATGAAGCATGTGGGTTTGAACGTGGCAGCCGACACCTTTATCAATTCCGCAATTACGGGCGCCAACGGCGGCCTGATTGTTGTTGCGGCCGACGACCCTTCGATGCACTCTTCGCAAAACGAACAAGATTCGCGTTTTTATGGAAAGTTTGCTTTTATTCCGATTTTAGAACCTTCCAATCAGCAAGAAGCTTACGATATGATGCATTACGGGTTTGACCTGTCGGAAAAATTCGGCGTTCCGGTGATGTTGCGTATTACCACCCGTTTGGCGCATTCGCGTGCCGGAGTTGTACGCAAGGAAACCCAACGCGAGCAAAATCCGTTGCAACTTCCGAAAAATCCGAAACAATTTATTCTGCTTCCAGCTATTGCCCGCAGGCAATACAGAGACCTTTTGGAAAAACAGGTTGATTTTACCGAACAAAGCGAACAGGCAGGGTTCAATAAATACATCAATGCCACAGATAAAAAATTGGGAATTATCACCACGGGGATTGCTTACAACTACCTGATGGAAAACCATCCGGACCGTGTTGTTCCGCATCCGGTCCTGAAGATTACCCAATATCCGCTTCCCATTGCCATGCTTCAAAAGATCTACAACGAATGTGATGAACTTTTGATTTTGGAAGAAGGCTACCCCATGGTTGAAGAAATGATGCGGGGCACGTTGAATACCGGGAAACCGATACACGGACGTTTGGACGGAACCGTTCCCCGCGATGGCGAATTAAACCCGAATATTGTGGCTGTGGCTTTGGGAAAAGAAGACACCCGTGGGAAAGAAATTCCATCGCTGGTTGCTCAACGTCCGCCTTCTTTGTGCAAGGGCTGCCCGCATATTTTCTCTTACCAGGCCTTGAACGAAGCCTTGAACACCTGGAGTAAAGGAAGAGTCTTTGCCGATATCGGTTGCTACACCTTGGGCGCTTTGGCTCCGCTGGAAGCCATTAATACCTGCGTGGATATGGGCGCCAGCATTACCATGGCAAAAGGCGCTGCCGATGCCGGATTGTTCCCTTCGGTAGCCGTTATCGGAGACAGTACGTTTACACACAGCGGCATTACCGGTGTGATCGATTGCGTCCGGGATAATTCTCCGGTTACGATTTTAATTTTGGATAACGAAACCACTGCCATGACCGGCGGACAAGAATCGGGCGCTTCCGGGCGTATCGAGGAACTTTGCAAAGCAGCAGGCGTGGATCCCGAGCACATTATTGAACTGAACCCTTCGCCGAAATACCATCAGGAAAATATGGAGGCCATCAAACGGGAGTTGGATTACAGAGGCGTTTCGGTGATTGTTCCCCGCCGCGAGTGCATTCAAACGGCAGCACGCCGCTTAAAGGAAGCCCGCAAGGAAAAAGAAAAAGCAGCAGCTGTTCAGCAATAAGGGTAAATCAGGTAGTAAAAATTTAAAATAAATAGGTCCGAAATAGCCATCAAGAGCATGCTTATACCAAGTGATAATGTTTCTGGGCGTTTCCATCTGACCTTCATATAAAAAAATAAACAGATGAAAAAAGATATAATTTTAGCAGGCGTCGGTGGACAAGGGATCTTATCCATTGCTGCAACCATTGGGATGGCCGCATTGAGTAACGGTTTGCACCTGAAACAAGCCGAAGTGCATGGAATGAGTCAACGCGGTGGCGACGTTTCGAGTAATTTACGGATTGCCAGCCACGACATCGCCAGCGATTTGATTCCGATCGGGCAAGCCGATTTGATCATCTCCGTCGAGCCGATGGAAAGTTTGCGCTATTTGCCGATGCTTTCGGGCGAAGGTTGGATTATTACAAATACCAAGCCTTTTATCAACATCACGAATTATCCGGAGCAAGAAACCTTGATGGAAGAAATCAAGAAACAGCCCCGTTACATTGCGATTGATGCGGATGAGATTGCCAAAAACCTGGGCGCGGCTAAATCGGCCAATATGGTTATTTTGGGCGCGGCATCACCCTTTTTAGGGATTGATTACGAAAAATTCCAGGATGCCGTGCGCGCTATTTTCGGAAAAAAAGGACCGGAGATGGTGGATGTAAACCTGGCGGCATTGGATGCCGGGCGTAAGTTTACCGAAGCCAATATGAATTAAAGTTTTCATATCAAGGTGGTAAGTGAGAGAGCGGCTGCAGGGTTAGGCAGCCGCTTTTTTGTTTTTCGGTTTGCCGGAAAATACCTTATTCGAATGGGACTTTTGCCAAATTATATTTTACAGCTTTTGATTCCCCCGGGCGGGTATTCATTTTTAAAGAAAGAACCCGTTTCAGATTCAAGAACTTGATTACCTTTGTTGTGAAAAATTTACGAGGATGAATCCGGACGCGATTATTCATACGAACAGCATTTCGATCTTCCAAAAACATGCCCTGGTGTTGGCCGATGTTTCCCTGACCATCCGCCCGGGCGAATTTGTTTATCTGATTGGTAAAACAGGAACCGGAAAAAGTACCTTGCTGAAAACGTTTTATGCGGAAGTCCCCTTAACGCAAGGGGAGGGCGAAGTCGCCGGATATAATCTGCGGAAATTGCGTACCAAAGACATTCCTTTTCTGAGAAGGAAGCTGGGGATTGTATTTCAGGATTTCCAGTTGCTCAACGACCGGAGTGTGAACGACAATTTGCTTTTTGTGATGCATGCCACCGGCTGGAAAGATAAAAATGCCATGCGTTACCGCATCAATGAAGTATTGGATAACGTAGGCCTGTTGACCAAAGGATTTAAAATGCCGCACGAACTTTCGGGAGGGGAGCAGCAGCGCGTTTCGATTGCACGGGCCTTGGTAAACCATCCCGAATTGATTTTGGCCGACGAGCCGACCGGAAACCTGGATCCGGAAACTTCCGAAGAAATTGTCCAATTGCTCTACAACATCAGCCAAACCGGGCGTGCCGTCGTTATAGCAACCCACAACTACAACATGATTCAGCGATTTCCGGCCCGGACGTTAAAATGTGAAGGCGGAAAAGTTTTTGATTCTCCTTTACGCTGAAAACAAATCCTTTCTTTTTTTTGATCGGCCGTTTTAGGTGTGTTTTCCGTATTTACACCCTCTAAAGGAGCGGATTGTCCTACCGCATAGCCATAGCCGGGAAACGACTACATCCCTTACGGCCGGGCGCTCCCGTTTGGCAGCTTGAAAAGGCTACGCTAAATCATAACTACTTTGAAGCGAAAGGGGATGGCAAGCGCCAAAAAATACAGTATTCGATTTTATTCGCAGAATATTCGATTTTATTTTTATCTTTGCTGCAAACAAAACAATCAACCATGAAAAGACGAAAAATTCTCCCATTTTGGCTGTTGGCGCTGCCTTTGCTATTTGCTACCTGCAAAAAAGGGGACGATGTAACCTACCACAAAACCCGGGGCGAAGGCTATGTGTTTTTTAGAGATTCTGCCGGCTTGCGCCCGATAGCAAACCATGCTGTTAGAATAAAAGCCTTTGACGGAGGGGATGGGTGGTTCCCCTGGGGCAGCGGGCCTTCGGTAACGGAAACGGTCGAAACCGATGCAAACGGAAAATATCGACTGCGTTTTGTAAAAAAACACAACAAAACGAAAATAGTGCGCTATGTGGTCTATGTGTCTGAACCTTCCCCTCCTCCCCCTCCTCCCCATATTTGGTGGTACGCCGAAAATCCAACATTTGATGTTTCGCTGGAGCAGGTGACAAACGCTTCCGATACGCTGAAGCTTGATACCACCTATTTTTTTATTCCTTAAAACCAGGAAACCGTGAAGGGACGTTTTTTGCCCGCTTAAATCCTTTTTTATTATTAAGAGACGTATCTCAGTGAGCTTTTTTGTAAGGATTTTTCTTGAAACATCTTTATATTTGCACAAATTATCTTTATTCCAAACAAAAACAATCAACCATGAAAAGACGAAAAATTCTCCTGTTTTGGCTGTTGGCCCTGCCTTTGCTATTTTCTGCCTGTCAAAAAGAGGGCGATGCAACCTACCACAAAACCTCAGGCGAAGGCTATGTGTTTTTTAGAGATTCTGCCGGCCTGCACCCGATAGCAAACCATTCTGTTAGAATTGAAGCCTTTGACGGAGAGGATGGGTGGTTCCCCTGGGGCAGCGGGCCTTCGGCAACGGAAACGGTCGAAACCGATACAAACGGGAAATACAGCCTGCGGTTTGTTAAAAAATATCATAAAAAAGAAATAGCAAGTTATGTTGTATCTGTATCAGCTCCTTCCCCTCCACCACCACCATATACTTGGTGGTACCCTGAAAATGCAACGCATCTTATTTCGTCGGAGCAAGTAAAAAACAGTTCCGGCATCCTGAAAACAGATACCACGTATTTTTTTATTCCTTAAAACCAGGAAACCGTGAAGGGACGTTCTTTGCCCGCCTAAATCCCTTTTTATATTAGAAACGTATCTCAGTGAACTTTTTTGTAAGGCTGTTTTTTTAAATATCTTTACATTTGTACAAAATATCTTTATTCCAAACAAAAACAATCAACCATGAAAAGACAAAAAAATCTCCTATTTTGGCTATTGGCATTACCTTTGCTATTTACCCACTGTAAAAAAGAAGATGATGTAACCTACCACAAAACCATAGGCGAAGGCTATGTGTTTTTTAGAGACTCTACTGGTTTGAGCCCTGTGGTAAATCTTGTTGTTGAAATTAAAGCCTTTGGAGAAGGAGGTGGGTGGTTCCCCTGGGGCAGCGGACCTTCGGTAACGGAAACGGTTGAAACCGATGCAAACGGAAAATATTGCCTGCGGTTTGCTAAAAAACACAATAAAACAAAAATAGTAAGGTATATAATATATATTTCCGAGCCTTCAATAGCTCCTCCTCCTCCCCATATTTGGTGGTCGACTAATTCGGCAACACATCTTATTTCGTCGGAACAGGTAACAAATAGTTCCGGTACACTGAAGCTTGATACCACGTATTTTTTTATTCCTTAAAAACAAGGCATCATGAAGAAAATCAGTCTATTCCTGCTTCTGGTGGGCCAGATATATCTTGTATCTGCGCAGGCACCCACGTATACCCAATGGGTCGACTCCATCTTCCAATATGTCGATAAAAACCAGGCTACCACGGGTATTTTATATGAGCGGGTCATGCCCTTTGCTAATTTGGAAAACTTTAACCGGACCCAGGCCGATACCAGCAGCGCTACCCATTTTATGCAAGCTTATAGCGAGCTGTACCGTGCGGCCTGGGATACCACCAAACGCCTGCCAAGTTTTTAAACAAAAAAATACTGCACGGTTTGTTGATTATATTTGTACCATTTTAAAACGAAAAAACCATGAAAAACATCCGATTTTTATTGATTTTGCTACTGGCAGCGCCTTTGCTTTTTGTTACCTGCCAAAAAGAAGAAGACTATTACGCCAAAACCTATTACCCGGTAGTAGGCTATGGCTATGTTTACAACAAAGACTCTCTAAAACCGTGTGTAGGGTGCGAAATTGAAGTAAGAGCAATCTCTACAAAAGGCAGTGGAGGTTTTCTTACCCCCCCCCCCCCTATAGAATATTATAAAACCGATGCCAACGGGCGGTATGAAATACGTTTTATAAAGCGTACGCATAGAGAGGATAGGGATAAGTATTTTATTACAGTAGAAGCTCCCCCCCCCCCCCCTATGTGTGGGATGCGACAAATGGCTTTTTTGAAATATCGGTGGATCAGGTAAAAAATGCGACCCAGCCGATACAATTTGATACTACTTATTTTGAAGCATCAAGATATTAGCAGTTTATTAATCAAAAGATATATTGCCTTATGAGAAAGATGGTTACAACTTTATGCATAGCACTGTTTTCAATAGCATTGCACGCCCAAACGGAGCAAACTTATACGCAGGCTTTTGACAGCGCTTTTATAAATATCAGCCGCACACAGGCAACCACAGGCATCCTTTACGAAAGGGTGGTGCCTTTTGCCCAATTGTACCGTTACAACTCGCAAATAGCGCCTGCAGATACCGGTTCGCGTTTGCATTTTGTACAGGCTTATAGCGAATTGTACCGAGCAGCATTTAATCCTGCTGTGCGGTTTCCTCTTACGGTAGAGGAACTGCAGGAACGAACACGGGGAAGCTGGCGCGGCACCGGAACCATAGATGCCGGGCTGATGCTTTGCCGTTTTAATATGATGGATAGTGTGGTGGGCAAACAAAAACTGATGTTTACCGCCGACAGTGTACTGATTGAAAATCCTGCCATTACCGCCTCGCTGTATCAGGAAAACAAAGCTTTTGTGGCGGCAGTTTTTGTCGATACGGTGTATGGCACGGGGGCGAGTTTAAGGTTTAAAGACAGCCTGCGGTTTAACAACACCGGTTTGTCTGTCAGCCTGCTGCAGGTAGATTGCGGCGACGGCTTGGGACTGCGCACCATAGGCTCAAATGCTGTATTGTTTATACCCTATACCCAAAGCGGGGTAAAAATTTTGCGGTTTGTAGCCACGTTTAGTAATGGGCAAAGCTTTACCGCCTATGCCCGAGTTTATTTTAAATACGCGGTTGCCCCGCCCTTAGCCAAAGGCAGCGGCCACCCCAACATTATAAAAGATCGCCGCATTGATGCGAAAATTACCTTTACCGATTATGGTGGCGCCACGGCCAAAGGAGAAGGAGTGATGTGGTTTTATTTTTCACAAAACAATGATACCCTTCTCCGCAAACCTATTTTAATTGTAGATGGTTTTGATCCGGGTAATATGAGACAGCCCGAAAAGTACGCGGGAGAAGGAGAAGGCAAATCAATATGGGAACTGCTGGAGTATAAAGACAGTATGGATACGCTCCGTCACGCCGGAGAGCAATTTATACAACAGGGATACGATTTGGTAATACTAGACCTGCCAGACGGTGGTGGGTATATAGAGCGCAATGCTATGGTGTGTATAGAGGCTATCAACGAAATTAACCGCCGCTTGGCTGCCAGCGGCAGCACCGAAGAAATTGTGGTGGTGGGCCCCAGCATGGGCGGGCAAATTACCCGCTACGCCTTGGCTTATATGGAACAGAATCGCAACGAATATACCAATTACGGCAAGCACAACTGCCGGCTATGGGTATCGTTCGATTCACCCCATCAAGGGGCTAATATTGCTATTGGGGCTCAAGCTTTTTTAAAGTTTTTCGGATATGTAGCTGGTTCTGAAGGCGCCAAAAAATCTTGGGAAAGTACTGTCTGTTGTACAGCCGCCCAACAAATGCTTATTGTACATGCTCTTCCTTCCGCTTCTGGAATGTTTAACCGGTATTACAGCGATTTAAAAGCAATGGGTTATCCCTCCAATTTGAGAAAAGTAGCCGTTGCAAGTGGTAGTTTAAACGGCACCCCCAATGGGGTAGACGGAAATGAAGTTATGGATATATATGCAAAAACGATATCTGGCGGGTCTTTGAATGTAGCAAAAATAAGGCTATTTCCCGCTTCCGGACAGAGTGTTGAAGTTTTCAGAGGAACTTATGCATATCTTGCCCCACTATGGCATTGGCTTTTGGGATTTGGGGCATTTGAAACTAAATACGTTAGAGAGTCATGTACAATTAGTGCGCCAAATAATGGCGTATGTGGACTTGATGCTGCTCCGGGAGGGGTTTATAATACTTTTGAGAAAATTTATGAAGAAGCTGTTAAGGATCCTAGAGTAAAACCTATTCAAATGGAACAGGTAGGTCATTGTTTTATGCCCATAACCAGCACTTTGGATTTGAACAGGAATGTAATTCCTAACTATTGTACCGATATTTCTCACCGTGATATGGTGGCCGAAAAACTTACTCCTTTTGGCGATTATTGGGGACCTGTAAATAAAAACATGGATCATGTTTTGTTTGATCCCGATTTGTATACTTGGTTCATTAACGAAATCGATACGTATGTAAAAGGAAGCCGTAAAATCCCTCTTTGCGGCACTGCCAACTACGCGGTGCATTTGCCGGCGGGAGCCGCTACGCCTTCCATTGCATGGAAATACAGTTCCAATTTGCGCCTGGTGGCACAAAACGGACCTACGGCAATCTTTCGCGCCGTGGCCCAGGGCGATGCCTGGGTACAGGCAACGGTAAGCAGTCTGGGTGGTACGAAAGAGCTGGCGCGCTATGCCGTAAACGTAAGCCCGTACGAGTCTTATCCGGCGGCTCCGGACGTTATCAGCCAGAATACCACCTGGGACAGCCCTCTTTATATTGAAAAAAATGTTACCGTAAGTTCCGGCAGTACGTTAACCATCAACACCACCGTCGCCGTCAACGGGTTTAGCCGCAGCAACTATAACGCCAATATTATTGTAGAGCCGGGCGGGCATCTGGTTCTTGGCAGCCGGTGCCTGCTTACCAACCTTTGTGAAGGGGCGGAACGTTGGCAAGGCATTCTGGTGCAGGGCAACCCCCATTTGCCGCAAACGTACCAACAGCAGGGTACCATCGACATCCGGCCCGGCGCTGTTATTGAAAATGCCGTCACGGCTGTTTCGCTGGGCACCCGGGACGATTACAGCGATTCCGGCGGCGGTTTTATCCGCTGCGACGGGGCCACCTTCCGGAATAACGCCATTGCCGTTTACTTCAGCAAATACCGGTATCCGCACAAACGCTCGTCGATCGAGGCTACTGACTTTATTCTGGACGATTCCGGAACGCTGGGCGGCAGCCCCACCTTTATATGGTTGGAAGATGTGAGCCAGGTTTCCGTGTTGGGTTGCTCTTTTACCGATACCCGCGAGAACCTGAAAGATTTGAAATATTCCGGCTGTTACGGTATCCAAAGCGATAATTCCTCGTTTACCGTCGATCAACGGGTGAGCGGCGGCGCCATCCGCCCGTCCGGGTTTACGAATCTTTACCGCGGTATTCTTTCCTATCCGCGGGGGCTAAGCCCGCAAGGAGGGATTACCGTCCGGAACTCGCAATTTACCGGCAACTACGGTGGCATTTATATTGCCTCCTTCGGTCATTTTCTTTCGTCGGTAAATATTTTCCACAACCGTTTCCAGGTAAAAAGCATTCCTGATTACAAAACCTACGGCATCTACACCAGCGATGCCCACGGCTTCCGCATCGAGGAAAACGAATTTTATACGTCGGATTCTGCGGCACAATCGGGGGTAGGGCTGGTGATTACGTCGACAAACGGGTTTGCGACGACCGTTTATAAGAATACTTTCCACCATTTGCTGTACGGCTCGCTGGCGCAAGGACACAACCAGACGGGTGCAACGGGTTTATGCTACCAGTGCAATGTATTCTACGACAATTATATTGACATCGGCATCCCCCGTACCTATGACTGGCGCATCTCAGAAACGGGCATTGCCAAATATCAGGTGTTGGGCGACAACCAGCAGAACGTGCTTGCCAACAATGTTTTCCGGAGCAACCGGACCGGTGGGAATGCCGATATGGTGAATCAATTAAGCCCCATCTACTATGTTTACAACAGCGCTCCGACGGCTTACCGCACCCAACCGGTTTGCGGGGAAAATATAAACTTAATCGGCATGGCAGATCCTTTACAGGGGAACAAGCCCGATTGCCCGGGCAAAATAGATGTTCCGGTCACCCCTCATACCATTGCCGAACTGTATGCCCAAGCCCAGGTAGTGTCCGATAAAATGAATCATGCCAAAACCCAAAAAGTGCAAGCCGAACAGGAATTGGGCCTCTTGCTCGACGGCGGATCGACCGGCGACCTGGCCTGGGAAGTCGCTACCGCCATGCCGCCGGATGCCCTGGACCTCCGCAACGAATTGCTCCATACCTCGCCTTATGTGTCCGATACCATCATGGGGTTGGCCATCAACAAAGAGACTGTGTTGAACGATGGGATGCTGCGCGATGTGATGGTAGCCAATTCGCATGCCGCTAAAAACGATACGCTGATGCAATTGCTGGAAGACCGCAATATGCCGGCTTATATGATGGATCAAATAGCGGAGGGGAAAGAAAAAATAAGTACCAAAGAAGTATTGGAAATTAAAAGGGCTTTTTGGCATCGCGAATACGAGCAAGCCTTCCGGGAGTTGGTTTCGTGTTACCTTAACGATACGCTGCTGCCGGCAGGACAGCGCTCGGATAGCATTGTGGCCCTGCTGGCCCGCTTTCATACGCCGGAATCGTATTACGAGTTGGCTCTTTGGTATCATTCGCAGGAAAATTATACCCAGGCGGAAGCTGTTTTGCAATCCATATCCCAACAGTTCACCCTGAATGGCACGCAATTGCAACGCTATCAATATGCCGTACAGCTTTTTGAGATCGTCAAAGAACGGGAAACAACAGGAGTAGATACCCTTACGGCGGAGCAGCTAAGTATTTTAAATACCATTGTTAACAGCCGGTTGAGTGTGGTTGCATCCATAGCCAAGGCAATTTTATGCGAAGGCTGGACTCTTTACGAACCTTGTTTTTATGAGGAAATTTATTATCCCGAAGCCCCACGCGAAATGGCCGGCGCCAAAAACGAAAAAGGCAATCGTCCGGTAATCCGGCAAGAACCCTTGCTGACGATACAGCCCAATCCGGCCCGCCAATGTTTTACCGCCCGGTACAAACTGGAAGAAACGCCGCATGTGGCCCGCCTGCTATTCACCGATTTACGGGGCATGATCTTACAGGAAAAACCGCTATCGGGAATGCAGGACCAACTGCTGTTTGAGGTACAACACCATCCGGAAGGCCTTTACTTCCTGCGTTTGGAAGTGAACGGGAAGTTGCGGGAAACAGCCAAGGTGGTGATCGTGAAGTAGAAGCAGAAGCGCACGAGCGGCGGGATACTCAGTTCGGCGGCAGTTGTACTGCCGCCGGGGCAACAAAAAGTCAGGCTTTGCCTGGAATAAGAGAATTTGTTTTTTTGTCTGAAAACAGGTATAAGCTGTTTTAAGTATGGCGACACCGGTGTAACCTGCGCCGGACAGGTAAATTCTAAATCGATGGAATCATTCATTCTTGATGCCCTAACGGGCAATTTAGCTCTTCCTTTCCGTCCTGTTTTATGGATATTCTTCCCCTGACGGGGATGTATCGGCCCTGAGGTTGTCCTTAGGACAACTATGTCAATAGAAAGATATCCCATGACAACCATTTGCCTGTAAGGCATCAACAAGAAGTTAACAGCCCTGCCCCAGACGGGTAAAAAGGCTTTACAACCGGAGTTTAAGGAGCTGTTCAAAAAGTCAAAAAGCTTCACCACAAGGATACAACTGCAAGCAATGAAATTATTGACTTTGTGCTCTTTGTATAAACTTCGTGTCTTTGTGATGAAAGAAACGCTTTTTGAACCGCCTCAATGAGTATATGCTGTTTTGAGTACGGCGACACCGGTGTAACCTGTGCCGGACAGGTAAATTCTAAATTGATGGAATCATTCATTCTTGATGCCCTAACGGGCAATTTAGCTCTTCCTTTCCGTCCTGTTTTATGGATATTATTCCCTTGACGGGGAGGTATCGGCCCTGAGGTTGTCCTTAGGACAACTATGTCAATAGAAAGATATTCCATGACAACCATTTGCCTGTAAGGCATCAACAAGAAGTTAACAGCCCTGCCCCAGACGGGTAAAAAAGCTTTACAACCGGAGTTTAAGGAGCTGTTCAAAAAGTCAAAAAATTTCACCACAAGAATACAAAGGATACAACTGCAAGCAATGAAATTATTGACTTTGTGCTCTTTGTATAAACTTCGTGCCTTTGTGGTGAAAGAAACGCTTTTTGAACCGCCTCAACGAGTATAAGCTGTTTTGAGTATGGCGACACCGGTGTAACCTGCGCCGGACAGGGATTTTGCGGCGATGCCGTTGCCAAGCCGCATCGCGGCGACATCTTAAGCCCTGAAAAATCGAAAAATAAATTTTACCCTCCCTTGGGGGCCGGCATTTTTTTTCAAAAAAATCAACTTTGTACTACGAAAAATGTTTCTATGGTTTTGTTAATACATCATCAGTACAAACCCTTAAATACAAAATAACATGCCTATTCAAATCAAATCCGTAGAACGCGGGCAACCGGGCGTAGCCGGCGGCGGCCAGAAAAAATTTTATGCAAACCCCGTACATGACAAGGAATTAAGTCTTGACGGCTTGACCAGAGCCATTGAGAAAACCAGTACCGTTAATGGCGCAGACATCCGCGCCGTACTTTATGCAATGGTAGAAGAAGCCGTCATAGGTTTGTCGGACGGCAGAATCATCCGGTTCGGCGACTTGGGCAGCCTTCGCATCACACTCAGCAGCGAGGGCAAAACCACTGCCGAAGAAGTAACGGCAACAGCCGTGAAAAAAGTAGGGGTGATTTTTACGCCGGGCAAGAAATTACAGGAAATGCTAAGAAACGCAACGTTTACCAAGGGATAGGACGGCGGGTAAAAGCGAGGCGCTTCCATAGAAAGTACGAATGAAAAATTACAAATGAGTTTTTTAGTTGACAGGTAGACGAGTAAACAAGTAGGCGGGTGAACGAAAATCTCCGTGTGACTTTCTGTGTTACTTTTTTAGCAAGAAGAAATTGACAGGGAGTTTGTTTCTATACCACAAAGACTTAAAGGCTCTGGGTTTTTGTGTCTTGGGGCCTTAGTGGCTAATTATTTGTGCCACGAAGACTCAAAGACGTGAAGGTTTACAATTTACAAGGATCGTAAAAACTCATTACACGTTACAAACAAACAAAGAACCATCCGTCATTTCGACTGGAGCGAAGCGAAACGGAGAAATCCCCCCAACTTCCCCGATTTCTCCGTTTTACCTGCTCTGTCCACCGTGTACCCGGCACCATTTTTTTCTGCGCAGCCGTTCTACTTTTCCTGCGCAACCAATTTTTTTTTCTGCGCAGCCGTTTTACTTTTCCTGCGCAGCTAATTTTTTTTCCTGCGCAGCCGTTTTACTTTTCCTGCGCAACCAATTTTTTTTCCTGCGCAGCCGTTTTGTTCAAATCAAAACGCCCGGCATTTGGTTGCGCCCTGGCTGATGGGCGCCGGTTTATGCTCCAACCTTTCGGATTGCTTGTCCGTTTTTTCCGGTTTTCAATGCCCGGAACCTCAAACAGGTGTTTTGAAACAAAAAGGCAACCAGTGATCCCAAAAGAACCCCTAATTCAATTCTATTGTATCTTTGCAAAAATCCTTTGCATCATTTTTGCATGCACAATTTACGAACATAGACGAATACGAATGGAAGACGCATCTGCCAAAACACCACGGCCCCGCAATACTCCCCTGAAGCAAGACGAAAACCCGGTTGCGGAAACAGCCGGCAAAAAACCAAAGCGCGCAAAAAAAGAGTCCGCAGCTTCCGGAAAACACGAGAAACTCCTGCAAACCATCGGCGTGATTTGCACCTTTGTATCCATTTTCCTTTTGTTTTCCTTTGTTTCGTACTTGATCAACTGGTTTGACGACCGCTCGTCCGATGATATCTTCTCGAACCTTACGTTCCAACGCATTCTTTCCGACTCGCAGGTAGTTGCGAACAATATGGGCGGAAGAGCCGGCGCGGCCTTATCCGCTTTTTTTATCAAGCAGGGATTCGGTATCGGGGCGTTTTTTATGGTGATTTGGTTATTCTTTGTAGGAATCCGTTACACCTTAAAATACAGTATCCGTCCTTTGCTACGCAGCTTTCTGGTTTTTATCTGCATGATGGTTTGGCTTTCCGTGGCCCTGGGCTTTCTCTTTAAAAACACTTCTTTATCCATTCTTGGCGGGGTCGTCGGATATGAACTCTCTGCCTGGCTCGAGGGATTTATCGGGAAAATGGGGTTGGTGGCCCTGTTACTTGTGACGTTTATTTGTTTCTTGATTTTAGCCTACAATCTGTCGTTGTACAAACTGAAAGATAAAGTCCAAAAAGGAGTTTCAAGCTTGGGTAGTGACCTTGCCGGAACTGCAAAAAACACTTCCGCCCAACCGGGTGATAAGCACAATCTGGAACAATATGCGGTGGATGAGAAGGAAGAAGAATTGCTGCTCAATAAACCCATTCCGGATGCTCCGCCGGTTGTTGTTGAAACGCCAAAAACCGTTGAAACCCAGTTGGCGGAGAACGTTTTTGAGATTACTCCTCCGTTTCAAAAGGAAACCCCATCTCCCAAAGCGAAGGCAAAAGAGGACGTGGAATTTACCGTCGAGACCCCAACGATGGCGGCGCCGGTTGAAACAACTCCAGGGAAAGAAGAACCGGCTGTTCCGGACCCTGCGGTTATTCCCGCTCCGCAAATCCACAACGGCCTGGATATTCCGTTCGACCCGAGGGCCGAATTGAGTACGTTCCAGCTTCCCGGCTTGGATTTGTTGGATGATTACGGCGACGGAACCGTAAATATCAACAAGGAGGAACTCGAGACCAATAAAAACCGGATTTTGGAAACCTTGGGGAACTACGGGATCCAGATTGATAAAATCAAAGCCACCATCGGCCCGACCGTTACGTTGTACGAAATTATTCCGGCCCCGGGAGTCCGCATTTCGAGGATTAAAAGTTTGGAAGACGATATTGCGCTGAGCCTTTCGGCCCTGGGAATCCGGATTATTGCCCCCATTCCGGGGAAAGGAACCATTGGAATTGAAGTGCCCAATCAGAAACCTGAAATTGTCGGCATGAAGGCCGTTTTGGCCTCCGAGAAGTTTGCAAAGTCCAGCTTCGAACTGCCTTTCGGAATCGGGAAAAATATCCAAAACGAAGTGTTTGTAGCCGATTTGGCAAAAATGCCGCATATCCTGATGGCGGGAGCCACCGGACAGGGGAAGTCGGTGGGATTGAACGCCATCATCGCTTCCTTGCTGTACAAAAAACACCCTTCGGAACTTAAATTTGTGATGGTCGATCCCAAGAAAGTGGAGTTAACCCTTTTCTCCCGGATCGAACGCCATTACCTGGCAAAACTTCCCGATTCGGAAGAAGCCATCATTACCGATACTTCTAAAGTCGTGCGGACGCTCAAGTCGCTCAACATTGAAATGGATGCCCGCTACGATTTGCTCAAGGATGCCCAGGTCCGCAACATCAAAGAATACAACACCAAATTTATCGAGCGGAAGCTCAATCCGTTGGAAGGGCACCGCTTTTTGCCTTACATCGTTTTGGTGGTGGATGAGTTTGCCGATCTGATTATGACGGCAGGCAAAGAAATTGAAGTTCCCATTGCCCGTCTGGCGCAATTGGCCCGTGCCATCGGAATCCATTTGATTATTGCAACCCAACGCCCTTCGGTGAACATCATTACCGGAATCATCAAAGCCAACTTCCCGGCGCGTGTTGCTTTCCGCGTCACTTCGAAAATCGACTCCCGCACCATTCTGGACCAGGGGGGAGCCGACCAATTGATCGGGCGCGGCGATTTGCTGCTTTCCACGGGCAACGACCTGATCCGCTTGCAATGCGCCTTTTTGGACACGCATGAAGTAGAGCGGATTACCAGCTTTATCGGTTCGCAACGCGGTTTTCTGGAACCGTATGCACTCCCCGAATGCGCCGATGAAGAAAATAACCTTGCGGCGAATGAAATGGATCCTTCCGAGCGGGATGAGTTTTTTGAAGATGCCGCACGGGTCATTGTGCTCGCCCAGCAAGGATCTACCTCGCTGATTCAGCGGAAACTGAAATTGGGATACAACCGGGCCGGGAGAATCATCGACCAGTTGGAGGCTGCCGGTATTGTGGGGCCGTTTGAAGGGAGCAAAGCCCGCGAGGTGAAAATCGGCAGCGAAATGGCTTTGGAACAGTTTTTGAAAGATTTATACAGTAAAGACCGTCAAACAGAATTATAAAATTATTAACAACCCTGCATGCCGGTTTATTCCAAAAACAAATGAACTTTGCCGGGAAATGCTGGGGGTGAATCGTAAGCGAAGTAAAAAAATAGAATACTCTTAAGAAGTTGCTTAAATTTTCAGGGAAAGAACTATTCAGGGAAAGATTTCGTGTTGCTTGAAAATGGCATAAAATCCATATTCTGTAAAGATTTTGCGGCGATGCCGCTACTACTCAAAGCCACAGCGTGGCGATATCTTTGTAAATAAAGTAAAGTTCAACCAGTTAAGCCGCATAGCGGCGGCATCTTAAAGCATAGAAAAATCGAAAAATAAATTTTAAACAACCTTTAAGGGAGATGTTCGTACCGGCCAAAAACAGTTATTTAAGACGGATTCCATCAGCCCTTTATGTTCCATTAAAAAATAAACAGATGAAAAAAGTTAGCAGTGTTTTTATTCTCATTTTAGTTGCCGTATTTGCAGCCCATGCCCAAAGCGATAAAAAAGCCACTGATATTTTAGATAAGGTTTCGGCAAAAATCAAATCCTACAAAACCATCCGGATCGACTTTTCCTATTCCATGGAAAACAAAAAAGATAAGGTAAAAGACAGTTTTAAAGGAAATTTGCTTTCGAAAGGAGATAAGTATAGCTTGTCCATCGCCAATCAGGAAATTCTTTGTGATGGGAAAACCACCTGGACCGTGATGAAAGACGCCAAGGAAGTGAATATCAACGATGCCGGCGGGAACGAAGGATTCAGCCCTACCAAAATGTTGTCCGATTATTCAAAAGACTATAAGGCCAAATTTGTGCAGGAAAAAGGAAATACACAGGTGGTGGAGCTTTATCCCATTGCCAAAGGAAAGAATTTTATCAAAATACGTTTAACCATCGACAAGGCAAAAACACAGGTTTCCCAATTCCAGTATTTTGACCGGAACAACAGTGTTTTTACCTATGATATTTCAAAGTTTACCACAGACCAATCAGCGGATGACAAGCAGTTTACCTTCAATAAGGCGCAATACCCCGGCTTTGAAGTGATTGATATGAGGTAAACACGATTTCTTCGGGGAGCAAATTTGAAACAATAAAAATAGTTCAGGATTCCCCTCTCCAAGGTTTTATCGAATAAAAAAAGCAGCTCCGGTTTTGTAACGGCTTACGTACAACCGGGGCTTTTTTCATGGACCGCTTTTTTGCACCTGCCGGCCGGATATATGCAGCAGCACCTATTTCCTTTTTGAGCGACACCCCGGCTATTCCAATAAAAAAGAGCCTAAAAAATCATATTTTCAGTCCGTTCGTTCGGCAAATTCTTGATTACTTAGTAACTTCGCGGCTTATTTTTGTTAATTCCAGAAAAATTATGTGGAAATTTTTGGTGCGGCTCAATTTGCGTAACCGTACATGGGTTTTGATTGGTATTGCTGCAATCACTGTTTTTTTTGCCTGGCAGGCTTTTAAGGTGAAAATGTCCTACGATTATGCCCGCATGTTGCCCGCGCACGATCCGGTAAGCGTTGGGTACGATAATTTCAAAAAACAATTCGGCGAAGACGGGTCGGTACTGATGTTGGGCGTTGAAAATCCCGATATGTTTGAGATGCATGAATTCAATGAATGGATTGAACTCGGGAACGACATTAAAAAATTGGATGGCATTGAAGAAGTCGCTTCGGTAGCACGCGCCATTACCGTGACCAAAAACGATAGCTTGCGCAAGTTCGAGTTTCATCCGTTGGTTACCGGAACCTTTTCTTCCCAGGCCGAGGTGGACAGTGTCAAAGAACTGGTGCATTCCCTTAAATTTTACGAAGGGCTGCTTTACAACCCGAATACGGATGTGTATTTGATGGCCATCACCCTGAATAAAAACAAGGTAAACGACAAAAGCCGGATTGCTTTGGTCAATCAAATCAAGGAACGGGCCGAGCAATACCACGCCAAAACCAAGCATGAAGTTCACTATTCGGGGATGCCGTATATCCGCACGTTTATGATGCTCAAAATACAGCACGAGTTGTATTTGTTTGTTTTCTTGTCGATACTGGTTGCGGCGATCATCTTTTTCCTTTTCTTCCGGTCGCTGAAAATGGTGGCGACCTCTTTGGTCGTGGTGGTGATCAGTGTAGTGTGGGCCTTGGGATTATTGGGCCTGCTTGGATTTAAAGTCACCATTCTTACGGGGGTCATTCCCTCGCTCATTGTCATCATTGCCATTGAAAACTGCATTTATGTTTTAAACAAATACCATTGGGAGTACCGCCAGCACGGCAATAAAGTAAAGGCCCTTTCGCGTACCATTCAGCGTATCGGCTATGCTTCGCTGATGGTGAATACGGCAACGGCAATCGGGTTTGGCGCCTTTATGATGGTTTCAAATCAAATGCTGCGCCAATTCGGCATTGTCGCGTCCCTTTGCGTTTTGTTGGAATACGCCTTGTGCATCACGCTGGTACCTGTTCTGTTCAGTTACATGGCCCCGCCGACCGAAAAACAGTTGAAGCATTTGGATAACAAATCCTTAAAAGGAATCCTGGATAAAATCCTTTTCCTGGTTCAAAACAAACGGAAAATGATCTATTGGATTTCCGGCCTGTTGATTGTCGTCGGCCTGGTCGGCGTTTTCCAGTTGAAAACATCCGGGAAAGTGGTAGACGATATTCGTACCGACGACCCCATTTACAAGGACCTGAAGTTTTTTGAACGCAATTTCGGCGGCGTTATGCCTTTTGAAGTGATGATCGATACCAAGAAGAAAAACGGGGTGATGCGCATGCAGACCATCAAAAAAATTGATGAATTGCAACAGGCCGTGGCCGGGCAGAAAGTCTTTTCGAAGCCGCTTTCGGTGGCCGAGTTGGCGAAATTTGCCAAACAGGCCTATTTCAACGGCAATCCCGAACGCTACGAATTGCCCAATGCGCAGGAGCAAAGTTTTGTATTGTCCTATTTTCCCCGCAAGGCCGAAGGGAAAACCAATATTTTAAAATCATTTATCGACAGCAACCAGCAACGAACACGTGTAACTTTCCAAATGCAGGATTTACCTACCAAGGAATTACATGCCATGCTTGATAGCCTCACCCCGAAGGTAGACAGTATTTTCCCGAAGGACAGTTATGAGGTTTCCATTACCGGAAACAGCGTGGTGTATGCCAAAGGCACGGATTATTTAATCAAACATTTGATCATCAGCGTACTCATCGCCGTTGTTTTGATTTCGCTTTTGATGGCGTTGATGTTTTCAAGCCTCCGGATGGTGATCCTTTCCATGTTGCCCAACATGGTCCCGTTGTTGATCACGGCGGCCATCATGGGATTTTGCAACATTCCCATCAAGCCCTCCACCATTATTGTATTCAGCATTGCGCTGGGAATTTCGGTCGACAATGCCATCCAGTACCTGGCGCGTTACCGCTTCGAACTGAAAGCCTGTAAAAATATCAAGCAGGCGACGCTGGCCGCTTTGCGCGAAACGGGCTACAGCATGATTTACACCTCCATTGTATTGGTACTTTGTTTCAGTGTATTCATTACGTCCAGTTTCGGCGGCACACAGGCTTTGGGCATTTTGGTATCGAGTTGTTTGTTTATTGCCATGTTTTTCAATGTGGCCGTTTTGCCCTCCTTGCTATTATCCTTAAATAAAAGGGTGGTAACCAAAAGCTTTGAACAAGAGCCTATTATTGAAGTCAGCGAAGAAATTGAAACCGACGACGAGGAAATCGAGCTTAAATAATTGAAAGTTGAAAATGGAAAGTGGGGAAATTACGAATGAAAAATTAAAAATTACGAATGGGTTGTTGGTAAACAAGTTGGCAGAAAACCTCAGCGGAACTCAGCGAACCCTCAGTGGTACTCAGTGTAATTTTTTTAGCAGAAGGGAAAAAGCAGAAAGCTTTTCAATTAAAAATGGAGAATTGAAAATTGAAAACGAGTTTCTTAATGATAAATGATGAGATATGGACGATGAACTCTGGGTCATTTCGACTGGAGCGAAGCGAAATGGAGAAAACCCTTTCCCCAACTTCCCCGGTTTTACCCTGCACCCTTCACAAATAAACAATTCAACAACTCAACGATTCAACAGTTCAACACCCCCCTTCACCCTATGCGATTAAAACAGAATATTATTAGATTAAATTACCATATCCATTCCCCCTGTTTCCCCGATTTCCCCTTTTTCAACTCAACACTTCAACAAACAACCCACCCTTCACAAATAAACAATTCAACAACTCAACGATTCAACAGGCAACTCACCCTTCACTGTTCACTGTTCACAAAATAAACAACCATGAAGAGTTTTAAACGATATACTGTAACTTCCGCTTTACCCTATGCAAACGGGCCCGTTCATATCGGCCATCTGGCAGGAGTTTACGTTCCGGCGGATATTTATGCACGTTATTTGCGCTCCAACAACGAAGATGTCCTCTTTATCGGAGGCAGCGACGAACACGGCGTACCCATTACCATCCGTGCGCAAAAAGAAGGCATTACGCCGCAGCAAGTAGTGGATAAATACCATACGATCATCAAAAAATCGTTCGAAGAATTTGGAATATCATTCGATATTTACAGCCGAACCTCGTCGCCCATCCACCACGAAATGGCTTCCGATTTTTTCAAAAAGCTCTATGAGCAAGGCAAATTCATTGAAAAGTTTTCCGAACAATACTTTGACGAAGAAGCCAATCAATTCCTGGCCGATCGCTACATCACCGGAACCTGCCCGAAATGCGCGTTTGAAAAAGCCTATGGCGACCAGTGTGAAAATTGCGGAACTTCCTTGAATGCCACCGATCTGATCCATCCGAAATCCGCTTTAAGCGGGGCCGTTCCCGTGTTGCGCGAAACCAAACACTGGTATTTGCCGCTCAACGATTACGAGGCCTGGCTGAATGAGTGGATTGTGGAAGGCCATAAAAACGATTGGAAAACAAATGTCTACGGGCAATGCAAGTCGTGGATTTCAGCCGGCTTACAACCCCGCGCCGTTACCCGCGATTTGAGCTGGGGCGTAAAAGTTCCCGTGGAAGGGGCAGAAGGGAAAGTTTTGTACGTTTGGTTTGACGCGCCCATCGGATATATTTCGGCCTCCAAAGACTGGTCGCAGCAAACCGGGAAGGATTGGGAACCTTACTGGAAAAGCGCCGACAGCAAGCTGGTGCATTTTATCGGCAAGGACAACATTGTATTCCATTGCATCATTTTTCCGGCCATGCTGAAAGCCGAAGGCTCGTATATTTTGCCCGATAACGTACCCGCCAATGAGTTTTTAAACCTGGAAAACGACAAAATCTCCACCTCGCGCAATTGGGCCGTGTGGCTGCATGAATATCTGGTTGAATTTCCCAAAAAGCAGGATGTGCTGCGGTATGTGCTGACCTCCAACGCACCCGAAACCAAAGACAACGATTTCACCTGGCGCGATTTCCAGGCCAAAAACAACAGCGAACTGGTTGCCATCTTCGGGAATTTTGTGAACCGCACCCTGGTATTGACGCACAAATATTTTAGCGGGAACGTTCCCGCGCAGGGCGCCCTTACCGAATTGGATCAAGCCGTTGTCGCGGAATTAGAAACCTTCCCCGGGCGCATCGGACAAAACATTGCCAGCTACCATTTCCGCGAAGCGTTGTCGGAATTGATGAATCTGGCGCGCCTGGGTAACAAATACCTGACCGATACCGAGCCCTGGAAAACCTATGCTTCCGATCCCGGGCGGGTGGGAACCAATTTGAACCTGGCATTGCAGCTATGCGCCAACCTGGCGATTTTGTGCGAACCGTTTTTGCCGTTTACTTCGGAAAAACTGTTCCAAATGCTCAATTTAAATCCGATGAAATGGGCGCAAGCAGGAAGCGCGGCCCTTTTATCCGAAAACCATGCGTTGCGTGCACCGGAACTGTTGTTTGAAAAAATAGAAGATGCGGTTATTGAAGCGCAGGTACAAAAGCTTTTGGATACCAAGGCGGAAAACCAAAAAACGGAAGCGTTGGCGGCTCCTGCAGCTCCGCAAAAACCAACCGTTTCATACGACGATTTTGCAAAAATTGATTTGCGCGTCGGCACCATCGTGGAAGCAGAAAAGGTCGCCAAGGCCGACAAACTTCTGAAACTTACCATCGACACCGGAATCGACAAACGAACCGTCGTTTCGGGTATTGCCGAGCATTACCAGCCCGAAGAAATTATCGGCCAACAAGTCACCATTCTGGTCAATCTGGCTCCGCGTGCGTTGCGCGGCATCGAGTCGCAAGGCATGATCCTGATGGCTGAAAACAAAGAAGGGAAACTGTGTTTTGTGGCTCCGACCCAACCTTTTGAAAGCGGAAACGAAATAAAATAGTTTGCGAAACGCCTTATTCTCCTTCTTCTGCCGGTTTTTGGGCACGAAGTTCCTTTTTCAAGGTTTCGAGTTCTTGCGCTTCCAGCAACGAATAGGGGCCGATGCGGGTGCGGCATAGTTTGGAGAGGTAGGCGCCGCTTCCCAGCCCTTCTCCGAAGTCGCGGGCTATCGCGCGTATGTAAGTCCCTTTGCTGCAAACAATCCGGAAGTCAACCTGAGGCAGGTCGACCCGGGTAATTTCAAATTCACGGATAAAAACCTTGCGGGCTGTCAGATTCAAAGCTTTATCCTTGCGGGCAAAATTGTACGCCCGTTTGCCGCCTACTTTGATTGCCGAAAAAACAGGAGGAACCTGATCGATCTCGCCCAAAAACCGGCTGGCTGCATCGCTAACCATGCCGGGGGTAATGTGTTCCCAAGGGAAGGTTTCATTGACCGGATGTTCCAAATCGTAGGAAGGCGTGGTGGCACCCAAAACAAATGTTCCCAAATATTCTTTCTCCAGGCCCATGAATTCCTCAATGCGTTTGGTGTTTGCGCCGGTACAGATGATGAGTAGTCCGGTAGCTAAAGGATCCAGCGTGCCGGCATGGCCGACCTTTATTTTTTTTAATCCCAATTCATTTTTTAAAAAACCGCGAAGGGAACCTACCACATCAAACGAAGTCCATTTTAAGGGTTTGTTTAGAAAGAAGGTGACTCCTTTTTGGTAAATGTTGGATGAATCGTCCATAAAAATGAATTATTGGATTTGAGGCGGTGTGTTCAATTTAAACTCCAAAACAAGAAACGGGTCGAAAAGAAAAAAATAATCTCTTATATCGCATGATTTAAATCCGGTTTTTTTATCAAAAAACCTGCAAATTGACATTGAAATATAGCAGTATGATTAATAAGAGCCCGATTGCAATTCGATAATAACCGAATAGTTTAAAACCATGTTTGGTGAGGAAGGAAATAAACGTTTTGATGGCAATGAGTGCAACCACAAACGAAACCACATTTCCGATGAGAAAAATATCAAGGTTGCTTGAAAAAATAACTTGCCTGTTTTCAATGAGTTTTAGCATGGACGCCCCGAACATGGTCGGAACGGCCAGAAAAAAGGAAAATTCGGCTGCTTGCTTCCGCGATAATTTTTGCGTCATGCCGCCTACGATGGTGGCTGCAGAGCGCGAAACGCCCGGAATAATGGAAATAATCTGGAACAATCCAATCAGAAAAGCGCTTTTGTAACTGAGTTTTTTCTCGCCGGCATTTTCATTTTTGCGAAACCAGCCGTCGACAAAGAGCAGGATAGTCCCCCCGACCAAAAGCGATACGGCCACCAGCAACACGCTTTCCATCATGGAATCAACCTGTTTTTCAAGAAGATAAGCAATTACCAGCGGAATGCAGGCGGCGAACAGTTTTGCATAAAACTCCCAACTCTGGAAGAAGCGCTTCCAATAAAGCGCCACAACGGAAAGGATGGCGCCGAACTGAATGTTAACGATATACGCTTTAAATACATCGGAGCTTTCGATTCCCAGCAAACTTTGGGCAATAATCATGTGGCCGGTGGAGGAAATAGGCAGAAACTCCGTGATTCCTTCCACAATGGCAATTAAAATAGCTTCAAGAATAGTCATTTAGTACTGGAAAGTTGAACTTAGCAAAGCGGCCGCAGGAAACGAGCCGGGTAAAACGGAAAGTGCGTTTTTTTAATGATGAATGATGAGATATGAACGATGAACTTTTTTAATTGAAAGTTGAAAATGGACTTTTTATGACAGGCAAACAAACAACGAACAACAAAAAACAACACTCGAGCAATACCTTCCCAATTTTGCCCTTCAGCGTTTACCTTGAACCATTTCACCCTTCACGCTTCACCGTTCCCCACTAAGCTTTGGGCTTTTTAAAAATAGCAACCAACTCAATGAGAATCCCGATGAAAATAATGATGGGCGATAATGTCATTCGTTGAAAATCAAACATTTTGTAATTGAAGACATTGGGATCCTTGCTTCCGCCGCCGATCATCAAGAGATATCCGATGAGCATAACGACCAGACCCACGATCATCAGCAGGTAATTTTCCCTTCCGAATGCGTACAGCGTGGAAGTTTTTTTTGATGAAGCCGTGTCATCCGTTTTTAGGGTTACTTGTTTTGCCATGTTGATTTCCTATTATAATAAAGGTATATTTAGAATCGGTATTTCTTTGTAATGCTCCTGTTTTTAAATCATTACATTGTTATGCGGTGTAAAGCCGGTCGGTTTTTGTACGGATCAACCTTCGCAGGGAAAAATACGTACAGCTTGCGGACAAAAGTACTCCAAAAATCAATAGGCCTGCAAACGTAATCCCAAAAAGTTTGTAGTCGCGCAAACTTTCCAACTCGGGAACCGCTCTCCATGAGAAATATAGGACGCCGATCAAGATCGCAATGGCAACGATCGAAGCGTACAGCCCATGCAACATGCTGCGGCGCATAAACGGGCGGCGGATAAAAGCGTTCGTTGCCCCGATGAGTTGCATGGAACGAATGGTATGGCGCCGGGAATAAACGGATAACCAAATGGTGTTGTTTATCAATAGAATCGCAGTGATTAGTAAGACAACCCCAAGCCCGGATAAAACAAGGCTCACCTTCTGGGTGGTTTGGTTTACGGTTGCAATCAGCGGCAGGTTGTAGGAAACCTCTTTTACAATGGGGTTCGAACGAAATTCCTGTGCGTATTTGGGAACGCTGTCCAAATTGAAATGAGTTGCATTGATTTGAATTTCAATGCTGGGCGGCAGCGGGTTGTAACCCAGGAATTTTACAAAATCTTCCCCCAGTTCGGCCGTAAAGTCTTTGGCAGCTTCTTCTTTTGAAATATATTTTGCGTTGTGAACGAAGTTTGTTTTTTCGATTTGCTGTTTGAACTCCAAAATCTTATCCAAAGGAGCCTCGTCGCGGAGGATGACCGAAAAGTTCAGGGTTTCCCGGAGTTGTTTCGTCAGCTTGGCCGTATGGATGGTGAACAATCCCAACAAACCGATGACAACCAGCAAAGCCGCAAGGTTCATGATGCTGGTGAAATAGGTAGTACGTAATTTTTTGGAGTATAACGGATCGTCGGGATGGCTTTTTTTCATAATTCTTTCGAAGGTTGTTGATATGCGGCGTATTGAAATACCGGATGGTTTTCTTTTCCAAGCAAAAATACAAAAAATGAATTCGTTCAACGGAGTAGAGGCGAATTTAGTTTTTGCTTGCCGGTTTGGCCGGATTCATGGGGCGTTTTTATCCTCCGTGCCGTTTTTGGAACGGCTCTTGCATGGTTTTTGATTTAGTGAAAGGAGACAAGCAACCTGTTTCGGAGATGTGGAACCCTATACAAACCCTTTTTTCCATGTACCTTATTAGATTTTTTTTGCCTTGGGAGAAGGCATTCGTTGGTTCCTGAAATTTTACTGTTAAGATTTACTTTGCCAATGAAATAGCATCGATTAAAATCGATATTTTATGCGAATGGTTAAGATTTCTTCCGGAATAATAGGAAACAGTCCTGGAAAAACAGGTTGTTTTTTGGGAAGGGTTAACGATTAGCGGGGTTGGATTTGGGCGATTTTTTTTCCGTGCCAGAAGATAGGGGCTCATTTAATTATTAAAAAAAGTTAAATTTTATTTTTTTGCCTCCCTAACCTTGGATAATGGAATAGTTTTTGCAAACTACATAGTGCATGTTATTTTTTACGGAAACAGTTGGTTTTAAGCAATATTGAGAAGGTTGAATGTGATGAATCCCTTGTGGAATCTATCGCAGAGAGGTAGTTATAAGCAAAATCCTTTGTAATTAGATCATACATGCCGGATTTAAAGTGGATTGATTTATGTTGATTGGGAAAAACGAGCCTTTTGTGTTCGTTTTTGGCCTAATTCGCGTTGCATAGCGAAAAAATAGATATCGAAATCCGAACCTATGGTACTCAGAAATGTTTACTAGTCAAGGTTTACGTGATTTAAAAAAAATTAAATGTTAACCATAATTGTTTGGGAATGAGAATCGGGAGATTTTGTGGCATAAAAGGAATGTGGAATGTTGATGGGGATGGGTTTTTGCCGGGAATTGATAAAGGATCTTTTGCAACAAAAACTAGAAATGGGTAATTGGGTAGTAGAAAACAGAAATAGAGCTAATTATTTTGATGGAGAATATAAAAAAATCATGATATGATAACAACTCGTACGCTTAAAAAAGTCGGCGCTTTGAAGGCGCTTGCCTGCATGATGGTATTTTTGCAAACCCTTGCTTTACTTGCCGGGAATGCCGGGATGCATTCCACGAGCCGGAATGATCATTTTGTTCCGAGTCAGGAAGGCGGAAGTGTTGTTTTCCTTTCGACCGCAGAAGCGGTGAAGCAGGACGGTGCGCTAAGCGCCTGGTTGTATAAGGTACAGCCGACGCTTTTCGTCAAAAATGAAGCAAACACGATCTATGGAGGCGAGACTCCCTTGGTGGTGGAGTGCCGCCCGAATGCCATCCAAAAGTTGTACGTAGAAAATTCAGCCTATTCGGCAGCCAAAGTCCTAAAGATCCTGCTGAACTCGCCGGCAGACCTGGCTTCCATCGATCTTTCCCAATTCAAAACCTTTCATAGCCTGGAATACATTCAACTGGTATTCACCTTTGATGTTTGCAAAGGCGGGAAAGACGCTTGCCTGCTGGCTACGGCGCAAGGTCTGATCATACAGGCCACCGATCATGATGTCACGGTGTTGTATCAATTATCAATTCCGGAATAACATAAAAAATGCTTGTCTTGAGTTCTCGGTATCTCACAGAGTCCTGGTAAAAATTAAAAAAGAGTCATTGAAAAATTCTAGTTTATGAATATGTTTTATACGCTTTTTGCTGGAAAAAGAGGAAACGGAAAATTACTTCTCTTGTGCGTGGCACTGGGTTTTGCAGCACAATTTGCCCATGCGCAAAATGCGCAGGTTGTGGTGCCGTTCCTGCCCCGGACATCCGTATATACTCCCGGAAAAACAATCTATAACGTGAAAGGCGATTTTTCCATGATCGGAAATACGAACCTGACGTTGTCGGAGTATGCCGTGGAAAAAGACAATAGCAACAATATTATGGTGTATGTGGATGTGGATAACGATCCGAACACTTTCAACTCTTCGTCAGCTACCTTGCAGTTTTCGAGCGAAAACGGATCCCTTCCGGAATGCTCGAATATTGTCTATGCCGGCCTGTACTGGTCGGGTAGGGCGCATGACGGAACGAGTCCAAATGTGTTTACCGTTTCGAAAAGCGTCCCCGGTAATGTGCCGGTTTCTTTGGCAACGGATGCTACCGTAACGGTGTCCAATGGCGGCACGCTCAATACGAACTATACCGTTGTGATGGCCCGGGGCGGTAGCTCCAGCGGCAATTACTATACCCGGTATACCCTAACTCCGGTAGTGGCAGGCGCAACATCCACTTTTCAAACGGTTTTAATCGACTTTCTGAATACCGGTATCATCCAATACAGCGTGGATAACGGGTCAACCTGGATCCCCATTCCGGGAGCTACCGTCACTACAAGCGGTAGTATTACGACGGCAGTGTTTAACCCGGAAGCCCCCCTTTACGACGAAGCAGGAAGAGCCATTCTTCACCTTACCAAATTGACGAGAGCTTCGGCAACCAACGGCAATCCCAATGCTTATAACAATACGAGTAACAACCAAATGACCGTCCACAGCCAGTATTTAGCCGTGGGCAACAATTCCTCGCTTAGGGGCACAAACTACACCCTTCTGATGTCCTGCCAAGGCTCTTCCGGTGCTTATTATCCGCGTTATGAATTTGCAGGCACATCTTTGCCGACGGTTTGGGTGGAATATCAGAACAACAACGTGATCCGCTACAGTACCAACACCGGTTCGAGTTGGACGGTGGTTGACGCTTCAAGCTACACGGTAACAACAGGTTCGACGGCAACCATTGCTACATTTACTTCTCCTTTGCATATCGATGCGAACGGGACCATTTTGGATATTTCCCGCTTGGTGCGTTATACCGGCGGCAGCGGCGCGGTATCCAACTATACGGCGGCAGCCACGGGCAGCGCTACCGTGCGTGTTTCGGGGGTTTATTATGCTCCTGTAACTGTTAGCAAGGAGCTGGATAAGCACGTGGTGTATTTGAAGCACCAGGGAGCAACGGGTTATACGCAAATTGTGGCGCCGGCAGCCAACTTCACCCAGAACATTTGTTATCCCACTTCTGCCTACGGGTATATGTACTCGGCTTATGCCGAAGTGACCGACTATGTAAAACAGTATGGGATTGGAGAGTATACCGTTGCCGATATCGCCCTGCAGGAAGGAAACGGCGGAACCACCGGATTTTACGGGGGCTGGGGCATGGTGGTGGTTTATGAAAATGCCCAGATGAAACGGCGCGACATTGTGGTTTTCGACGGGCATGCTTATGTGGCCGGAAGTGTTTCAGCTTCCCAGGACCTTCCGGTAACCGGTTTCCATGCCGTACAGGAAGGGGACGTCAATGTGAAACTCGGTCTGATGGCCGGCGAGGGGGACCGGACGATTCCGGGGGATCGCTTTCAAATGCGAAACCGGAATACCGGGGCATTTGACGATTTGTCCCACTCAGGGAATTCGGTAGATAACTTTTTCAATTGTTCCATCTTGACCGGGGGAAATCCTCGCAATCCCAATTTGGTGAATAATAACGGGATGGATGTTGCTGTTTTTAATATCAATAATGTATCCAAACAATACATTACCAACAACCAGACATCGACCATTTTTAAATACAGTTCCACCCAGGATACCTATATTATCTATTGTATCGTGGTCGGGATTGATGCATATATTCCCGAGCCGGAAGCGGAAAATGTCATTATCAATGTGGAGGATAAAGACGGGAATCCGATCAATCCGGTGGGCGGACAGTATACCGTGGGGCCGGGCGCCAAAATTTCTTACGATCTTTATATCCGGAACAAAGGGCCGGAAGGGATCGATAATCTGGTCGTGGAGCTACCGGTTCCCTATGTCACGGAATACTTAGGGGCTACAACCACCTACGACGGAATTCCGGAAGGGAATTTGGTTTTTAATCGAACAGCGGGCGCATCGGGAACCTTGTTGTGGAATGTGGGAAATATTCCGATGAGTACGTTGCAGTACCCGGCGAACCATGTCTATGCTTCTTTGCATTTTGAGTTGCGGGTGACGGATGATTGTTCCGTTCTGGTCACACCGCATTCGTGTACTCCTGAGGTGGTGATCGATGGTTCTACCAGCGGGACGGGCCATACCACGGGTATTCCGTTTGAAGGTTGGAATTTTATTTACGGCTTCCAGGAAGGAGCTTGCAGTGGTGTTCCCATTTTAACGCCGCCACGCATTGAAATCAATGTGGGCAATACCTGTGAAGGCCAGGTGATCCCGGATATCCGCCCCATTGTGATTTGTAAAGCAGGAACGACCGTTCCTTACGAAGCGGTGGACCGAAACTTCCAACAAGGGACCCGGTATTACAATTCGATTGATGAGGAAACCGGGAAACCCCCGGTGAATGCCATCGAATATACCGCTCAAACGGGTTTCCCGATTACGCCGGGTGTGGTCTTTTATGCAGTTCCCAGCAGTTTCTATTCGGTCTGTTATTGGGCATTCAGCATTGTAATTACCAATCCGCCTTCATTTACGGTCAATCCAGCAGGCAATACTATTTGCTTGGGAGAGAGCGTCAACCTGAATAATTTTATAAACGGGATGACACCTTCCACGGGAAGTACGGTCACTTTTTACAGTGATGCCGCAGGGACGCAGGAAATAGCGCCGGTCGTGACCCCGACTGCCCAGACAACTTATTACATGCGGGCGTTTATGCCGGGCTATGAATGTTATAGTGAGCTGAAGTCAATTACCATTAATATCAGGCCGAATGCTTCGGCCGCCTTGATTACAGCCTCGGATGTAACCATCTGTACGGATTCGCTTGCTGTTCTGAAGGCGTCGGCATCCGGAGTTACCAATCCGGTTTTCAAATGGTATGACAGCCAAACGGCGACGACACCTTTATATATAGGCCCGAATTATAATCTGGGGATACTCACGACTGCCGTCACCACTACCACCACCTATTATGTTTCGGTAGAAGGAGAGAATTATTGTGAAAGCAAAGTGAACGAACGGAAAGCGGTGGTATTAAAGGTAAATGAAATGCCTACCGTTCATATTGCAACCAATGACCCGAAAGAACTTTGTCACAACCAGTTTATCAGTTTGAATGCTGAAACCACCGGAGGTGTTATCTGGGTGGGATGGTACGATTCGAGGGGAGTTTTAACTCCTATAGGCGCTCCGTCACAATACATTCCCAATCCGTTGGAACCCAATGTACAATACAACCCGGAACCCTCGGAAGCCGGAAAAAGAATCAAATTGTTTGTAAGAGCCAATAACGGGGGATCTTGCCCGTATGTTTCCGATACCATAGAATTGGACATCTTGCCGTATCCCACCGAAATGCAGTTGGAATTGGTTACTCAACCGGTGTTGCCTCAGGATATGTGCCTAGATACGGTATATGAAGTAAAAGTGAAGGCATCCAGTTTGGGTTCGCTTCACAATATGTCAGTCCGTCTGCATGATTTGAATGCAACCGGCTTGACCATCAAAACAGCCGAAATGCAATACCCCTACGAAACAGGGACTTGGACTCCGATTACGGAAACCTTACGCAATCCGATAGGGACAACTTGGGCGATACCGGGTAGTTTGGCAGCCGGTGATTCCTTACTGGTCCGGATGAATGTATCGGCAGCTTGCGATTTTTATACGGGCACAAACCTGGCCATCAATTTGTTCGGATCCTCTTTCTGCGGTGATCCGTTGCCTGAACAAACAGTTGAAACCGAGGATTTTGATACCAAACAAGATACCTCGGTGATGAACCGTTATCATATCTTTTCTAAATTTACGCCGGCCAGCCCGGTCACCAATGCGACGGGGGATATTGTTACCTGGCATTTGACCGCCTTGGTTACCGGTCAATTGGAAACCGATTCGACCAAAGAAACTTTCCAAATTTTGGTTCCTGCCGGGTTGGAGGTTATTCCCAACAGTTACAATCCCATCCGGAATGTCCGTGACAGGGATGCCATTTATTTTAACCCGGACGAATTTGGATTGGAGTTGGTGATGCCCGTTATTTCCGGAATCATGCCGGGCGATTCCATGGTTGCCGAACTTCAGTTCCGTACCCGGAATGCTCCTTGCGACAGTTATTATTTCTACGCGGAAGTGGTCTTTTCCGATTCCATTGAATGCGATAGCCAGCGATGTACTTTTAATTCAACCAGAGGAGGAGTTTATCCTACGTTAGATGTCGAACGGTTCCAATTCAGTTTGGCCGACTCAATTGTGGGCACAAACAGTAACGGTTTTTGGTCGGGAGATATTAAGGTCAAAGCGGAAACCGACTTTTATGCCGGGCATTCGTTGAAAATCGATTTTTATTCGGATCGGAATTCATCCACTTCGATTGATGCTCCGGATGTACTTTTAAAAAGTTTTACCTATATTACGGAGAATGTGCCGCAAGGTGGCACGTTTGTCGTCAGTTTGAATGATGTTCCCGAAGAATTAGGAAAACAGTTGATGGTCCGCGTAACCGGAGCCTCACTTTGCGATACGGTAGATTTCCCGATTGCACCCCTTTTGGGTACGGATGAGTTGTGCCAGTTTGATACAACTTATTACACGACAGCGGAAAATATGGAAACCTATGCCTGGAATGTCATTATTCCGGATGGGCTTACAGGGGCGACACCTACACGTATCCCGTTGCCCGGATCGACGGCAGCAAATTATACGAATGAAAATATTGCCCGGATTGTTTGGTGGAAAGGCGGAGAATATACGGTTTGGACGCAGTATGTAACCAAAACAGATCCTCCGATGCAGTTGGACCGGGCTTATTTCACCGTAACGGTAAACCCGCGCCCGGTTGTAAAACTGACGGGACCAGCGGATACAACCATCTGCAGAGGAACACGAATCGAGTTAACCCATTTCTTCCAGGAGACAGCCAATGTGGGCAGTACCATTTCAATTTATAAGAAAGAAGCCGGGGGAAATTATACCTTGTTAACTACGACCCAACCATTTTATGTGGAACCCTGGGATACAACAGCTTATCGTGCAGTGGCCACCAGTGATGTATCGGGCTGTCAATCATTGGATGCGATTGATTTTCAGGTGAATGTAAATAAAATGCCGCAAATCGGGACCATTGCCGTGGTTACACAACCAAACTGTGGCACGACGGCAGGCAGTATCAAATTAACGATGCTGGGTGGAAGTTCCAGCTACGAATACAGTCTGGACAATGGTTCAACCTATGCAAACTTGCCAGCATCGGGTGTGATCAATAATTTAGGCGCCGGCACTTATAATGTATATATCCGGGACCGGATCCAGACGGGATGTGCGGCTTCCATTAGCGAACCTGTTGATCTTATGGTGGCTAACAGTGGAATTTATGCTACGGCAAGCACGACTAATGCTTCCAGTTGTTCTTCGACCAACGGATCAATCAAGTTGGTGGTGAACGGCGGAACGGCTCCGTATCAATACCAGATCAATAATACAGGAAGTTATTTCCCTGTTCCGTCCAACGGAATATTAGGAGCAAACTTTGCCCCGGGCACTTATGTAATCACAGTACTCGATGCTGTTGGTTGTTCCACAACCACAGGGGCCTTCCAAGTAAAAGCTACTTCCGGAATTACTGAAACCCTTATACAGGAGCGTCAACCTGGTTGTACTACCGATGCTTTGGTGAAAGTGACTGCTTCCGGCGGAGCACCGGGATATTTTTATCGCGTAAATGGACAAGGTTGGGTACCGATGTTAAGTGGTGCTACGGATACGTTGGCATTGGCACCGGGTTTGCATCGAATTTATGTGAAAGATGCAAATGGATGCGAAACATCTGATACCATTCGGGTGAAAGGGGCAAGCAATCCGGTCATCAATTTACAAGCTGTGCAAAATGCCACTTGTAGCGGTACGTCAGGAGGTTCTATCCAAATCAAAGTTTCCGGAACACCTCAATTGCGTTACAGCCTTGATGGCGGAAAGACGACTGTTCCTGTAAGTCCCGGCCTGGTTACAATTCCAAATTTAGGATTGGGCTCCTATTCCATCCAAGTAACGGATGGGCTTTCTTGCATGACCAGCTATGACGGGATTACCATTCACAAAGACATTGATTTTATTCAATCATTGGATAACCGGGTGTATACCTATAAAAACAAAACTGTAAAAGGCAATCTCTTATACGATGATTATGTATTGCAATTGAAAAAAATATTCTTGGCTACTTCAAGCCAAATGACACCCAATGGATATCTTGTTATTTATTCTCCTAATGGGGAATTCAGTTACACACCGAATTCTGATTTTGTTGGGAAAGACAGCATCCAGTACACCGTAAGAAATCAATGCGGCCTTACGGAAAAAGCATGGCTTTATATTACGGTTTTGGATGTAAACAATACCGTGAATAATCCTCCGGCTGCCATGGATGATACTTATTCCTTGAAAAAAGGAACTTCTTTGTTGAATTTTGAAGTAAGAGAAAACGATCTTGATCCGGAAGAAGGCCCTCTTTCGAAACCTACCATTGTTTCAAACCCATTGAGAGGTACTTTGACTCAAAATCCCGATGGTACCTTTAATTATACACCGGATCCTGACTTTTTGGGAACGGATATATTCAAGTATAGTGTCTGTGATCAATCGGGAGCTTGTGCTACAGCCAATGTATTCATCAACGTTTATGATGACTCTCATTACACGTCATCCGTTATTGCGGTGGTAGATGCTTATTCCATGCTCAAATACGATACGTTGCGTCTTACCGTGCCATCAAAAGCCGTTCTTGGAAACGATGTTTACCCCAGTGGTGCCGTTACGACGGTTACGGTATTGAAAACCACAGAACACGGGAGCTTGACTCTTAACCAGTCAAATGGTACCTTTGAATATTTGCCGGATGTACAGTTTTCCGGAACGGATTACTTTACTTACATTTTGTGTGCTAGCCCTCCGGGGAAATGCGATACGGCGGTTGTTAATATTTTTGTGGCCGAACGGGCTTGCTTACTTCCGGTTACTTTGATTACCAAGGATACCATAAATATCTGCCAAGGAACTTCTGTTGATTTGCACACAGCCATCGTTTATCCGGGTAGTCTTAATATCGACACGGTATCGTTTTATAGTAACAGGCAGTATACGACTTCAATCACAAATAGTTTGGTGGATGTAGAAAGGATGTACTACATCAAAGCGACAAATATTTACAAATGCAGTGAATACGATTCGGTATATGTTCAGGTAATTCCGACTCCAACAGTGGATTCGCGCCCGAACATGACTGTTTGTGCCGGTACTGAAGCGGGACAGGTACTCTTTGGTGGAACGGCCGATACCTATGAGTGGGTAAACTCAAATACGGCCATTGGATTACCAGCGAGCGGCACAGGGGATATTTCTGCGTTTACTTCTACGAATACGACAACATCCCCGATTACGGCAACCATTACCGTAACACCTTATAATAATGTGGAAGGCAATCTGACTTGCGTCGGTATTCCGATCAGTTTTACGATTACCGTAAATCCCATTCCAACAGTGAATGATGTTGCAGATCAAACCGTATGTGTTGGTTCAAATACATCTGCGGTTACATTTAGTGGATTGGCAACTTCCTATACTTGGACAAACAGCAACCCGGCCATCGGTTTGGGTGCCAGCGGAACGGGGAATATTCCCGCTTTTGCGGCTACCAATGCTACCAATGCGCCAATTACAGCAACCATTACAGTAACACCTCATTATTTGTACTATAGTGTAGATTGTTTAGGAACTCCTACTACTTTTACGATCACAGTGAATCCCACGCCTACGGTTAATACCGTTTCAAATCAAGTAGTATGTAGCGGTACATCCACGGCAGCAATAAGCTTCAGTGGTACCGCAACTTCATTTATGTGGGTAAATAGCAATCCTTCTATTGGACTGGCTGCAAATGGTACAGGAGACATTCTGTCATTCACGGCAACCAATGCAACCAATCTACCGATCAGTGCCATTATAACCGTAACACCCCATTATTTGACAAATGGAGTAGATTGCGTAGGAGCTCCGACGAATTTCACAATTACGGTAAATCCGGCTCCGACAGTGAATTTTGTTGCCGATCAAACCGTGTGCAATGGGAATAACCCCACTACGGTTATTTTTAGTAGCCCGACAGTGGGTACGGTATATAACTGGACGAATGATAACACAAACATTGGTCTAGCTGCCAGTGGAACGGGGACTATCATTTTTGCAGCGAAGAATATAGTGGAAACACCTATCGTGGCCAATATTACGGTAACGCCTAGCTATACCAATGCAGGAACAACTTGTGCGGGTACACCAAGAACATTTAAGATTACGGTAAATCCGACGCCAACCGTAAATCCGGTGGCAGATCAAACGGTATGTAATGGATCGAATACAGCGGCAGTCCTATTTGGAGGTAATGCAACACACTATTCATGGGTAAATACGAATCCGGCGATCGGTTTGAGCAACAGCGGAACAGGGGATATTTTGCCCTTTACAGCAACGAATGCATCTTCAGCACCGATTAGCGGAACCATTACCGTAACCCCTCATTATTTTTACAATGAGGTAGATTGTCTGGGTACTCCAACATCCTTTACGATTACTGTAAATCCGACTCCAACAGTGAATGCTGTTGGCGACCAAACGGTATGCAACGGGTCAGCTACTACTGCAGTGACATTCAGCGGTACAGCTACATCATTTACCTGGACGAACAGCAATACCGCAATCGGATTGGGTGCCAGTGGTACCGGAACGATTCCGGCCTTTACGGGCACAAATGGAACCAATGCACCGATTAGCGGAACCATCACGGTAACTCCCCATTATTTGACGAATGGTGTGGATTGCCCGGGAACAGCAATAACTTTTGCGGTCACAGTAAATCCAACACCTACGGTTGACCTTGTGGCAAATCAAACCGTTTGTAACGGAAACAATCCGACGACAGTGAGTTTTAGTGGAGCTACTGCCGGTACAGTATTTAATTGGACAAATGATAATACAAGCATTGGCTTGGGCGCCAGCGGTACCGGAAATATTTCTTTTACAGCAGCTAATTCGACAAGTTCTCCTATTGTTGCCAATATCACGGTAACACCCAGTTATACGAATGGAGGAAGAACCTGTACAGGAAATCCAAGGACGTTTACCATTACCGTAAACCCGGGGCCAAGTGTAAATACAATCGCCGACCAAACGGTATGTAATGCTTCGCTCACAACAGCCGTAACTTTTTCAGGTACGGCGACATCATACACATGGACAAACAGCAATCCGGCCATCGGTTTGGCAGCCAACGGAACCGGTAATATCCCGGTCTTTGTTGGTACAAATGCCACAACGGCACCGATTAGCGGTACGATTACGGTAACTCCTCTCTATGACAATGGAGGTGCGGATTGCCCCGGTACACCTAAAACATTTATAATTACGGTGAATCCCACTCCAACGGTGGCTACCGTTGAAAATCAAGTGGTATGTAGCGGATCATCTACAAATGCAGTGATATTCAGTGGTACAGCCACTTCATTCACATGGACAAACAGCAATCCTTTAATTGGGTTAGCAGCCAGCGGAACCGGTAATATTCCTTCTTTTGCAGGGACGAATGGAACGAACGCTCCGATCAGCGGTATGATCACGGTAATACCTCATTATTTGACGAATGGCGTGGATTGTGCGGGTAGTAAAACAAGCTTCACCATCACGGTAAATCCGATACCGACCGTTAATCCTTTAACAGACCTGACTATATGTAACGGAAATAATCCGACAACTGTAGCATTTAGTGGAGCTACTTCAGGTACGACATATAGCTGGACGAATGATAATACAAGTATCGGTCTAGGCGCCAGTGGTACAGGTGACATTTCTTTTGCAGCTGTTAATGCAACAAGCTCGCCCATCGTTGCGAATATCACGGTAACGCCAAGTTATACCAATGAAGATATAACTTGTACAGGGACTTCACGGACATTCAAAATTACGGTGAATCCGACTCCAACAGTGGATCCTGTTGCCGATCAAACTATATGTAAAGGTTCAAATACGTCTGCAATCACATTTGGTGGTAATGCAACATCGTATACATGGACCAACAGCAATCCAGCCATTGGCTTAGCTGCTAGTGGAAGTGGCAATATTTCTGCCTTTACGGCTACAAATAGCACGAATGCGCCCATCTCTGGAACGATTACAGTAACTCCCCATTACCTTTATAATAGTTTGGATTGTACGGGAGTGCCAACAACATTTACAATTACCGTAAATCCCACGTCGACAGTCAATAGTGTTGCGAATCAGGTTATATGTGAAGGAGCATCCACTGCGCAAGTGACATTCAGCGGTACGGCTACTTCGTTCAGTTGGACAAACAGCAATCCGGCAATCGGATTAGCAGCCAGCGGAACGGGTAATATTGCAGCTTTTACGGCTACAAATGGAACAAGCGCTCCAATTACAGCAACCATCACAGTGACACCTCATTATTTAACAAATGGAGTTGATTGTCCCGGTACGACGACAAGTTTCACGATTACCGTAAATCCGATTCCGGTTGTTGATTTGGTAGAAAACGTGACCGTATGTAATGGAACGAATCCGACGACTGTAACTTTTAGCGGTCCGACTTCGGGTACCGTATATAACTGGACGAATAGTAATACCAGCATCGGTTTAGCTGCCAGCGGAACCGGGAATATTTCTTTCGCGGCAACAAATGCGACGGCAACTCCAATCATTGCCAACATTACGGTAACACCTAGTTATACAAACGGAGGAACAACCTGTACAGGAGATCCAGAGACATTTACCATTACTGTAAATCCAAGGCCTACCGTGAATACAATTGCCAACCAAACGGTATGCAATGAATCGAATACTACTGCAGTAACATTTGGTGGGACAGCAACATCTTACACCTGGGTGAATTCCAATCCGGCTATCGGATTGGTAGCCAGCGGAACGGGTGATATTGCAGCTTTTACAGCGACAAACTCTACGAATGCGCCAATTAGCGCTACGATCACGGTTACTCCGCATTATCTCAATAATGGGGTAGATTGTTTGGGTACTACTAAAACGTTTACCATCACCGTAAATCCAACGCCAGTGGTCAATCTTGTTGATGATCAATCGGTATGTAATGGCGAAACTACTTCGGAAATTATTTTTACCGGAGTAGCTACTTCTTACGATTGGGTTAATAATACCCCTTCCATAGGCTTGGCAGCTACGGGTACCGGAACTATTCCTTCCTTTATTGCTACCAACGTTACGGCTTCTCCGGTAACGGCAACCATTACAGTTACTCCTCATTATCTCAATAATGGGGTAGATTGTGCAGGTACTCCCCAAACATTTACCATTGTGGTGAATCCGTCAGCAACCGTAAATTCCGTTGCAAATCAAACGGTATGTAATGGAGATAACACCACAGCAATTACGTTTACAGGAGTGGCAACGTCCTATAGTTGGACGAATAACAATACTTCCATAGGCTTGGCTGCAAGTGGTACCGGTAATATAGCCTCCTTTGTGGCTACAAATACAGGTACTACACCTGTCATTGCGACAATTACAGTTACTCCTGACTTCTCAAATGGAGCTACCTGTAAAGGGTCCTCAAAAACGTTTACGGTTATTGTAAATCCCTCTGCAACAGTTAATAATGTTTCAAATGTTGTTGTCTGCAATGGAGATAATACATCGACGATTACATTTAGCGGTACGGCTACCTCTTATGCATGGACAAATGACAATCCTACGATTGGTTTGGGTGCATCAGGAACGGGTAGTATACCAGCGTTTACAGCTACTAATTTTACAGATTCTCCAATTAGCGCTACGATCACAGTGACCCCAAGTTATACTTTTGGAGGGAAAACCTGTACCGGCTCGGCGAAAACATTTACAATCGTTGTGCTTCCAACTCCAACGGTGAATACAGTATCCAACCAGACGGTTTGTAATGGGAATAATCCAACCACTGTGAACTTTAGCGGACCAACAGCAGGAACAATATTTAATTGGACCAATAACAATACGGCAATTGGTCTTGCTGCAAGTGGTACAGGAGACATTTCCTTTACGGCAACTAACTTGACAAATGCCTCAATCGTAGCTACGATAACTGTAACGCCTAGCATTGAGAATGGAGATCTCACTTGTACCGGAACCCCGCGTACATTTACGATTAGAGTGAATCCTACTCCCACGGTAGATGCTATTCCCGATCAATTGATTTGTAACGGTACAAATCCTGCTACTGTTAATTTTAGCGGCGCTACTTCAGGTACTGTTTATACATGGACCAACGATAATACAAGTATTGGTTTGAGCGCGAGCGGAACCGGCAATATTTCTTTTGCCGCTACGAATACGGGTTCTACACCGATATCTGCAAACATAACGGTAACCCCAAGTTATACGAACGGTGGCGTCACTTGTGTGGGTACTCCCAGAACTTTTGTGATTACGATTGATCCGAATCCGACAGTAGATGTTGTCCCGGATCAAACGGTATGTAATGGAAACGACCCGACAACGGTTACATTTACCGGATTAGCTGCCGGTACCGTATATAGTTGGACAAATGATAATACGGCCATTGGTTTGGGTGCAAGCGGAACCGGCAATATTTCTTTTGCTGCTACCAATTCTAACAACACTCCTCTTGTTGCCAACTTGACCGTATCGGCAAGTGCAGGTTCAACATGCGCTGCTGCAACGCGAAGCTTTAAGATAACGGTAATCCCAACCCCCTCTGTTGGAACGGTTGCTGACCAAACAATATGTAAAGGTATAAATACTACTATTGTGACTTTTACGGGAGTGGCCACCTCTTATACCTGGACAAACACAAATACGGCCATTGGTTTAGCTGCTACAGGTACAGGTAATATTCCACCTTTTGCAGGAACAAATACAACGACTGCCCCGATCAGCGGTACAATCACGGTTACTCCTCATTATTTGATGAATGGAGTGGATTGTACGGGTGCAACGACCAGTTTTGTAATTACGGTAAATCCGACTCCGGTGGTTGACGTAGTGGCAGACCAAACAGTTTGCAATAGCTCAAACACGGCTGCAATAACATTTAGTGGTGTAGCTACTTCCTATACTTGGACAAATAGCAATCCGGCCATTGGTTTAGTTGCCAGTGGAACGGGTAATATTGCCTCTTTTGCAGGCACGAACACGACGAACGCTCCGATCAGTGGAACGATTACGGTTACTCCACATTATTTAACAAATGGTGTAGATTGTATTGGAGCTACGACAAGTTTTGTAATCACGATAAACCCGACACCTACCGTTAATTTAGTGCCTAACCAAACCGTATGTAACGGGAATAATCCGACAACGGTTACTTTTGCTGGAGCCACTGTCGGTACTGTATATAATTGGACAAATGATAATACAAGCATTGGTTTAGGTGCCAGCGGTACCGGAAATATTTCTTTTACGGCAGCTAATGCGACAAGTTCTCCCATTGTTGCCAATATCACGGTAACGCCGAGTTATACGAATGGAGGAACAACTTGTACCGGAACGCCCCAAACATTTACCATTACGGTAAATCCAACCCCAACGGTAGATTTGATTGAAGACCAAACAGTATGTAATGGCAATAATCCAACAACGGTTACATTTGCGGGTACCGTTTTAGGTACAGTATACAATTGGACAAATGATAATCCGGCAATCGGATTGGGAACAAGTGGTACCGGTAATATTTCATTCCTTGCTACAAATTCAACAACATTGCCGATTACTGCAAAAATTACGGTAATTCCGAGTTATACGAATGCTGGTGCGGCTTGTAGTGGAACATCAAGGACTTTTACGATTACTGTAAATCCCTCCCCTTCTGTAACTACTGTATCGAATCAAACGGTCTGTAACGGCGCCAACACGGCAGCGGTTACCTTCAGCGGTGTCGCTACCTCTTATACCTGGACCAACGACAATACAGCGATTGGCTTAGCAGCCAGTGGCACAGGCGATATAGCTTCATTTGCAGGCACGAATACGACGACCGCCCCGATCAGTGGTACGATCACGATTACGCCTCATTACTTGACGAATGGTGTAGATTGCACCGGCGCTACGACGAGCTTTGTGATTACGGTGAACCCTACTCCGGAAGTGGATGCTGTCTCCGACCAAACGGTCTGTAACGGCGCCAACACGGCATCGGTTACCTTCAGCGGGGTAGCAACTTCGTACACCTGGACCAACGACAATCCGGCCATAGGCTTAGCAGCCAGTGGCACGGGTACTATAGCTTCATTTGCAGGCACGAATACGACGACCGCCCCGATCAGCGGTACGATCACGATTACGCCTCATTACTTGACGAATGGGGTAGATTGCACCGGTGCTACGACAAGTTTTGTGATTACGGTGAACCCGACTCCGGAAGTGGATGCGGTCTCCGATCAAACGGTCTGTAACGGCGCCAACACGGCAGCGGTTACCTTCAGCGGTGTCGCTACTTCTTATACCTGGACCAACGACAATACAGCGATTGGCTTAGCAGCCAGTGGCACAGGCGATATAGCTTCATTTGCAGGCACGAATACGACGACCGCCCCGATCAGCGGTACGATCACGATTACGCCTCATTACTTGACGAATGG
>JAVBOY010000057.1:0-2793 GCA_031550085.1 Lentimicrobiaceae bacterium | reverse complement strand
CATTGGGCAAAATTCTCGGCAACCTACCATACCTGGAACGATCCGGTAAAACGTTTACTTCCTCGTGCCGACTCGCTGGGAATACCGGTAACAGTCCCTCGGATAGGCGAGCCTTATACGATTGGTAATCCACCTCAACGTGAAGTGTGGTGGGATTTTGACTGATAGAGATTTGATCTTACGGCAACCTCGCTATTTCCAATGCCTTTTCCAAGAACTCATCGCGGCCTTCTTTCACGGCTTGCAGGGTGCGGCTCACCGGATAATCAGGAGCAAAGCCTACGCCGTAGAGTTGGCTGCCATCGTGCTTAAGCACCCGCATACCCGTGAACCAAACGGAATAGCCACAAGGAAGCACAATAGTATTGACATTGCCATTGCAACCGGCGGTGGGTTCGCCCACTGTAACTGCTAAATGATAATTATCAATGATTCCCATTTCTGTTTCACCACTGCTTACCACCGCGGGAACATTGATAATAATATTTTTCCCTTTGAACAATGGCTTTTGAGGATACATGTACCAATTTGTTTGATTGAAAGTCATGTCTTTCCGGTCGGGATATATTACTTGCGGAACATTCCACCACGCGGAGGCCGCCGGTTTATCAATTAGATGAGGAATAATGTCGAAAAAAGAAAATGCACTGCCGCCTCTGTTATCGTAAATAATGGCTTTGGCATTGGACAATTCGTTTATTTGTTGATTGAAATTCTCTTTTGTACACTTCGAAAAGTTGATGTAATAAATGCCTGGTTCCAGTTCCTCAAGACCCTTTGTCTGTGCCGTTTTTTCTCCTATGCTATTAAAAAACATGCTTTTCTTTTTGAAGTCATTGTTTAGCTGTATAGTTTGTATGGCACCTTCCCGTTCAATTTTTATTTCCGTGGAGTCCGCGGTATATTTACTTCCAAAAATATTCAACGCACGGTGACGACGTAAATGGGGCGAGCCCGAAATAGTTTTTTCTATTTCCAGTAATACATCCATAGCCGGTTTCCCATCAACCGTTTTTATGATGTCACCTTGTTGTACTGACTCGTTTTCCGAAGCGGTAATAACAATATTGTTTTCTATCAGTTCGGTGTGGATAGGAAGATGAAACATTTCTTCGTTGAAAACAATACCATGTCCATCATTCAGTTTAGCCATCATTTTACAGAGCGTTACATAAAATTCTTTTTTGTTTTTATCCGAAAGCACATTCTTCAATGTTTCGTCCAATATGGCGTTCCAATCCGTATCGATAACATCGAAATAAGGAAAGAAATGTTGTATGACGTTCCACGTGATAATCACGCTGGCGAGATTTACGGTTGAATTGAAATTCGTATCAATGTTGATGTTTGCTAATTCGGATTTTAATCGTTCCAAAATAGCCTCTTCTGTTTTCGGGAAAGTGGCGGAATCGCTGTTATACAAAACCAAAGGAACCACACAGGTCAAGCCGCTTCCTATCGGCTCTTTAATGATTTCTCCGAAGGCGGGTTTTTTATCGGCTTGTTCAATGTAAGACGCTTTGAAACAATATTTTCCCGAATGAGGATTATCCGTAGCTACCTCTGCCAAATAGTTTCTTTGCTGATTATACCAGTCTTTTTCCTCTTGACTGATAGAGCCGTTTTCAAATCCCATATTGATATCATCTATAGGTTCCCACGTTCCATTATTATTTGCTATAAATTGAAAATCATCGGCCCACACTGTACCTTCTCCGGTTATTACAAATCCATAGAATATGCTGGTTGCTTCCAATGGTATTTTCAGCGTGATTTCGTATTTTTTCCACACATCAGATTTTATATCCACATACTGATTAGCAGAAGGGGAATCATTCTGAAAGGCTTGAATGGCAAGTTTTATATCGCATTGGTCGGTTAAATTTTTTATTTTAAAATACCCCGATAGCGTTATTTGTTTGCCTTTCAAAAGAAAAAGATTGGAGAGATCTTTACCGGTCGTAGAATAATTAGGTTGCTGACTGGTGTTTTTATTGCTTCTTATACTGGTGTAGGTATTACTTTTCATTCCTAAGTTAACTCCGGAATGTTGCCAAAATACCGGTTTTTTATCGTTGGTTGCAGGAGTCAAAATTTCGGGATTAAAAATTTCCGGTTGGTCGGTCTTGTAAATTTGCAAACCTTGTATAATGGGCGAGAATAAATTATACAACGTGTCCCTCAATGCTGCATTCGATTTGAGGTGTTGTACTTTTTGTACGCCCAATACGGCAAACTTGTCCCAATCGACATCCTGCGCCTCATCGCTGGGATGAAACCAGCGGGCATAGCCATACAGGTGGGCAAAAGTCTCGATGTTTTGCAGTTTCCGTTCCGATTTGCTTTGACAGCAAGAAAGCAGTAGCACGGCAATGAGCGCTAAGCTGATTTTAAAAAAAGGTTTCATGACGTTGCGATATTTTTAGGATGATGTAAGATGTCGTCTTTAGCGTCTCCGCAAATATACAAAATAAAGTTCGCTTGAAATGAGAGATGTGGTTGTTCAAAAGTCAAAAAAACATTTACCACGAAGAGCACAAAGGGTTTTCACAAAGAACACAAAGTTTTGAAAGACAATACTTCTCTCTTTGTGAGCCTTAATTGTTACTTTGTATACTTAGTGGTTAAAAAATGCTTTTTGAACAGCCTCATCTAATTACTCCCGCTTAAGCTCAAGTTGCCCCGTCACTCCGATTTCGCGGACAAAATGCCGGTCGTGCGAAATCACGAGCAAACTGCCTCGGTAGTTTTTGATCGTGTGCGTCAACACTTCCAAATTGGCAATATCTAAAT
>JAVBOY010000032.1:0-11524 GCA_031550085.1 Lentimicrobiaceae bacterium | reverse complement strand
CATATTTCTCTTTATTCATTGCGGTTATATTATGAACCACAAAGTTAGAAATTGAAATCGTCGCGCTCGAAAATCGATTGTAACTAACTAAATTTCAAATATTTCAAAGAACTATTTTAGATTTTAACGGGACAGTAATGTAAAACAAAATAGAAAAAAGCCTGTTGTTATTACGTAAGCAATATTTTTTTGAAGTTTTTTAGTAAGACCTACCGATTTATTAGACTATTTTGCGCAAAAATAGTACCTTTGCCAACTTTTTACTCTTTTTGTAAGATTTTGATTTTATGATACATATTACATTACCTGATAATTCGGTAAGAGAATATCCCAAAGGAAGCACGGCTTTAGATATTGCCAAAAGCATTAGCGAAGGATTGGCCCGCAACGTATTGGCCGCAAAAATCGACAATGAAGTCTGGGACGCCACCCGCCCGATTCACCAGGATGCCCGCTTGCAATTACTCACCTGGAACGACAGAGAAGGCAAGGAAGCCATGTGGCACTCCTCGGCGCACTTGATGGCGGCTGCCATCGAGCAATTGTACCCCAATGTCAAATTCGGAATCGGCCCGGTTATCGACAACGGATTTTACTACGATATGGATTTTGGCGGATTGCAAATCACGGCCGAAGACCTTCCCAAAATCGAAGCCAAAATGAAGGAATTGGCCAATGCCAAACCGGGTTTTGTCCGCAAAGAAAAAACAAAAGCCGAAGCATTGGATTTTTTCACCCAAAAGAACGACGAATACAAAATCGAACTGATTTCCGATCTGGAAGACGGAACCATCACATTTTACGAAACCGGTTCGTTTGTTGATCTTTGCCGGGGGCCTCACATTCCCGACACCTCCCCTATCAAAGCCATCAAACTGTTGAACATTGCAGGCGCTTACTGGCGCGGCGATGAAAAGCGCAAAATGCTGACCCGCATTTACGGAATCACGTTCCCAAAACAAAAAGAACTGGATGAATACCTGGTATTGCTCGAAGAAGCCAAGAAACGCGACCACCGCCGTTTGGGGAAAGATTTGGAATTATTTACTTTCTCGCAACGCGTCGGACAAGGATTGCCGTTATGGTTGCCTAAAGGAGCCCAACTGCGCGAACGCCTGGAACAATTCCTGAAAAACGTGCAGCGTCAAGCCGGTTATTTGCCGGTGATCACACCACACATTGCCAATGTGGAATTGTATAAAACCTCGGGCCATTTTCAAAAATACGGGAAAGATGCGTTTCAACCCATCAACACCCCGATCGAAGGCGAACAATTCCTGTTGAAACCCATGAATTGCCCGCACCATTGCGAGATTTTTGCTTCCAAACCCCGCTCCTACAAAGATTTGCCCGTACGTTTGGCTGAATTCGGAACGGTTTACCGCTACGAACAAAGCGGTGAACTGCACGGTTTGACACGTGTCCGTAGTTTTACACAAGACGATGCGCACTTGTTTTGCCGCCCCGACCAATTGAAGGATGAGTTTAAAAGTGTCATCGATATTGTGTTGCGGATTTTCCGGATGCTGAATTTCCCGGAATATATCGCACAAGTTTCGCTTCGCGATTCCAACAACAAAGAAAAATACATCGGAAGCGACGAAAACTGGGAAAAAGCGGAAAGCGCTATTATCGAAGCAGCAGCAGAAAAAGGGTTGTCCACCATTGTGGAATACGGCGAAGCCGCATTTTACGGGCCCAAGCTCGATTTTATGGTAAAAGATGCGTTGGGACGCAAATGGCAACTGGGAACTATTCAGGTTGATTACAATTTACCCGAACGTTTCGAACTGGAATACACCGGATCCGACAATCAAAAACACCGTCCGGTTATGATTCACCGTGCGCCTTTCGGTTCGATGGAACGCTTTGTAGCGGTTTTGCTGGAACATTCGGGCGGAAATTTCCCCTTGTGGCTCACCCCCGATCAGGTTATCATCCTGCCTATCAGCGAAAAATACATCGATTATGCAAAAAAAGTTGCAGATATTTTAAATAATTCAGAAATTCGCACCCTCGTAGACGAGCGTTCCGAAAAAACCGGAAAGAAAATCCGCGATGCTGAAATGCTGAAAATTCCTTACATGCTGATTGTCGGGGAAAAAGAGGAAGAAACCGGATCGGTTTCCGTCCGCAGACACGGTGAAGGCGATTTGGGGAGCATGAATTTAGACGCATTTATAAATCACATACAAGAAGAAATAACCAAGCAATTACAATAACAATAAAAAAAGATAATTCATTGAAACAGCTTGCTGTTTCGCAGTATTCACAAACCAATAAGGAGTATAGTCATAGCAACAATTAATAATTTTCAGCGACAAGACCGCCGCATGCCGCGCAAGCAGGAAGAATTACACAAAATCAATGAACGTATCAAAGCCCCTGTTGTGCGTGTGGTAGGAGAAAATATCGAGCCAGGAATTTATAATTTTAAAGAAGCCCTTGCCATTGCCGAAAATTTGGGATTAGACCTTGTCGAAATTTCGCCAACGGCCAATCCGCCCGTTTGCAGAGTGGTCGAATATAAAAAATTTCTTTACGAGCTGAAAAAGAAGCAAAAAGAAATGAAAGCCAAATCGACCAAAGTTGTTGTAAAAGAAGTCCGTTTGAGTCCGCAAATTGATGAGCATGATTTTGATTTCAAGTTGAAACATGCCCAAAAATTCCTGCAGGAAGGCGCCAAAGTGAAAGTGGAAGTCTTTTTCAAGGGGCGTTCGATTGTGTACAAAGAACAGGGCGAAAAAGTCATGTACCAATTTGCCGAAAAGCTTTTGGAATATGCCAAAGTGGAGCGAATGCCCACTTTGGAAGGCAAACGGATGATTATGATACTGACTCCGAAAAAATAAATTTGATTCCCTACTTACAAGTAAATATTAATAAAAAAACGGTAAGAACATGCCAAAAATGAAGTCAAAATCCGCTGCTAAAAAGCGTTTTACGCTAACAGGCACCGGTAAACCGAAAAGAAGACATGCTTACAAAAGTCACATTTTGACCAAAAAATCAACCAAACGCAAACGTAACCTCGGTTACACCACGGTGGTTGATCCGGCCGATGTGAAAGCTGTAAAAGACATGCTTCAGTGTTAATCAATGAAATGTTTAACCTTTGCTTTCCGCCTTAAAGTTTCAAATCTTTTTTTGAACGCGAAAGCAAAAAAACAAAAGTAAAATGCCAAGATCAGTAAATGCAGTAGCATCAAGGGCCCGCAGAAAGAAAATTTTAAACGCCGTAAAGGGCCAATTCGGCAGACGTAAAAATGTTTGGACGGTCGCCAAAAATGCGTACGAGAAAGCAGGCGTATACGCATACCGTGACAGACGCACCAAAAAACGCAATTTCCGTTCACTATGGATTACCCGTATCAATGCCGGTACAAGGGAATACGGCATGAGTTACTCGGTATTCATGGGAAAACTTCATGCTAAAAACATCGAACTCGACCGCAAGGTTTTGGCCGATTTAGCCATGAATCATCCCGAAGCTTTCAAAGCCATTGTGGATGCTGTAAAATAGTTGTTTTAAACTTAGGGAATGAAAAAAGCCGCTCTTAATCCAGCGGCTTTTTTGCATCCATCACATTATTCATATCAAAACATCCCAAACCTAAATTGAGTATGTAAAAAAGAAAACACTTTCCGCCTTGTTTTTGTTTTATGCTAATCTATATTTTGCAAGTTTTATGTATTTTAAAACACTTTTCCGGGAAACTTTTTCATCCTTGTATCATCACGATTTCCGGGTGTTTTGGATCGGGCAGGTGCTTTCCACTATCGGCAGCATGATCCAGGTAACCGCATTGAGTTGGTATGTGTACAAAATCAGCGGTTCCCCGTTTTTGCTCGGTTTGATGGGCGTGTTTGAATTTGGCCCTGTACTGGCATTTTCCTTGTTTGCCGGAGTGCTCATCGACCGTTTTCCAAAAAAAAAGATCCTGCTTTTCACACAATGCCTCTTCCTGATCCAATCGTTAATCCTGGCTTTGCTGGTTTGGCAGAAAGCCACCACGTACTGGTATTTTGCAGCGCTTGCTTTTCTGGCAGGAATTGCAAACAGCATCGACCAACCCACACGGCAATCCTACTTTGTAGAATTGGTCGGTAAAAAAGATTTGCCCAATGCCATTTCGCTAAACTCCACGAGCTTTAATTTAGCACGGATCATCGGGCCGGCCATTGCCGGTATCATCATGAAATTTGTGGGAACGGCCGAATGTTTTTTTATCAACGGGCTCAGTTTTATCCCCGTCATTTATGGTATTTGGTTGATTCGTGTAGTTGGAAAACCCAGCCGGTTCGGAAAGGCAATCAATATATTTACTGAAATCAAATCGGGCGTGCGGTACACCTTCCAGAACCGCATTTTGCTGCCTACGTTTATCATTATGTTGATTGTGTGTACATTTTCCATGAATGCCAATGTGGTATTACCCGTTTTTGCCAAAGATGTTATGTTGGGTAACGAGCAAACTTACAGCCTGATGATGTCGGTGCTTGGACTCGGTTCGCTTTTCGGCGCCCTCTTTATGGCCCGTTTTGGCGATAAAATCCATGCCCGTTATTTTCTGGTGCTTGCCGCGCTTGTTATGGCGCTCATGCAAATGCTGACCATTGTCCATATTCCGGAAAAGTATCATTTCCTATATATGGCTGTCCTGCTGGTTGTCATCGGTTTCTGTAATTTGTGCTTCCTGAACCGGGCCAACGCACGGATCCAACTTAATACGGACGATAAGTACCGCAACCGTGTCATGAGCATTTATGTCCTGGTCAATACCGGAAGCACGCCTTTGGGCAATACGTTTACCGGTTGGGCCATCGGGTTGATCGGCGAGCGGTACGGTTTTTTTATCGACGGGCTGGTTACCTGCGCATTGGTCTTAACGACCTTTGCCATTTACCGCCACCATTTACTCAAAGGGAAAGTGACGGGAGGAAGCAAACAGGCCCCTATTTTGCTTGAAAATAAGGTTTGAGAAAAAGAAACATTGACTTTTGCCAAATAAAACGAGAGAAACCGATTCTGAATACGTGATGAGTTAATGCGCCAGCAACTTATTCGCCAATTCCGTTTGTCCCATTTTTTTTAAGACCGTACGGATCCAAGGCTTGTTTTCAGGCTTGTACCAAAAGAAAAATGCCCGCTGGTCGAGTTTTTCATCTTTGGTGCGCGCCGTGTATACCGGTTCTCCGGTAAACGGATGAATGCCGCTGTAATAAATGACGCTGGCCAACGTCATGGGCGTCGGTGTAAAATCCTGAACCTGTTCCAGGCGGAACCCCAGCCGTTTGGTTTCCAACGCCAATTGCGCCATATCCTGCAAACGACTGCCCGGATGGCTTGAAATAAAATACGGAATCAATTGTTGATTCAAGCCCTTTTTACGGTTGATTTCATCGAATGTTTGCTTGAAATCATAGAACAAACGAAACGAAGGTTTGCGCATGATTTTCAATACCTGCTCCGAAGTATGTTCCGGCGCGACTTTCAAACGCCCCGATACATGGTGGGTAATCAACTGCCGCGTATATTCGCCCAGACCGTATTTTTGATCGATTTCTTTTGACGCATTCACCAACAAATCGTACCGCACGCCGCTGCCAATGGTGATTTTTTTAACCCCTTTGACCGCAGCGGCTTTCTGGTACAACTGTGTAAGCGGCTTGTGGTTGTAATTCAGATTTTTACAAATATTGGGATAAATACACGAAGCCCGGCAACAGCTTTGGCAAAGATCAGGCTCCTTCCCTTTCATTTCGTACATATTGGCCGAAGGTGCACCCAAATCGGAAACATAGCCTTTAAAATCCGGCATTTGTGTGATGGCTTCGACTTCCTTTAGAATGGAGGTTTCAGAACGCGAAGCAATGTGCTTGCCTTGATGCATGGCTAACGTACAAAAAGCGCAACCGCCGAAACATCCCCGGTGGATATTGACCGAATGGCGGATCATTTCGTAAGCCGGAATCACGCCTCGTTTGGTATATTTAGGATGCGGCAAGCGCGTAAACGGCAAATCGTACACGGCATCCAACTCGGCAGTCGAGAACGTGCCATCCGGCGGATTGACCACCACCACCTTTTCTCCGACCGCTTGAAGTAACGTTTTTGGACCCATTTTATTCGATTCGGTTTCGATCCGTTTAAAAGCTTCGGCAAATTGCTTTTTATCCTTCAAACATTGCTCCCAGGAAGGCAAACGAATGATCCCTTCTTTGTTTTCAAGAACTTGAATTTGCTTCTGATCCAAAACAAATGCCGTTTGCGGAATATCCCACAACGAGGAAAGCGGTTTTCCCGCATCTAAAGCCGAAAACACCTCGACAATGGCTTTTTCGGCCATGCCGTAAATCAGTAAATCAGCGCCGCTATCAATTAAAATCGACGGTTTCAGGCTGTCGTTCCAGTAATCGTAATGCGCCAGGCGGCGCATGGAAGCCTCAATGCCACCGATCACTACCGGAACATCGGGATACAGTTGTTTGAGGATTTTTGTATAAACCGTAGTCGCATAATCGGGACGAAATCCGGATTTTCCGGCGGGCGTGTACGCATCATCCGAGCGCAAGCGCTTGTTCGCCGTGTAATGGTTTACCATGCTGTCCATATTGCCCGCCGTTACGGCAAAACACAAACGCGGGCGCCCCATCTTTTTGAAATCGCGTAAATCGTCTTTCCAATTGGGTTGCGGAACCAATGCCACACGCAAGCCCATATTTTCAATAACACGCCCGATGATGGCCGCACCAAAGGCCGGATGATCCACATAAGCATCGCCCGAAACCAGAATCACGTCCAACTCGCTCCAACCCCGCTTCACCACTTCATCGCGCGTAATGGGCAACCAACTTTCTAAAGGGTAGTTTTTCAAAAATCTTTTTTTGACAAAAGTAAACAAAAACAGCCGAAAGCGAGAAATTGCGGCTGCTGTGAACGAAGATCAACAGTTAGTTATCTTTCCAATCTCCGCCATTGTATCAGGTCCCTACTCTAGTAACATTACATCCGGATTGTCGAGTAGAGTAATTTGAGTGCTGCACTTTTGCACAAAAGCCAATAAGTGGTGTGCAAAGGGTTGATATTTCAACTTATTTCCGTTCGTTCTCCCGTTTTTTGAGGAAATTAGCAAAATCGTCGTCTTTGATTTTGGGTTCGTAGTTGTAATTCCCTTTCCGGTCAATCAAATCCAAGATGTAGTCGATATAGGTAATAATTGTTTCAAAATTTCCGGCCTGGTTATTCCGATTGAACAGAACGTATGATTGAAGAAAGTTTTTGGATTCTTCGTTTTTCGCTAACGCTTCCAGATAAGCATAGGGCTCATTTCCCCATAATACATCATAAATACCCGATGCTTTATTTTTCGCATCGAGGTATTCGTTCCACCATTCGCCGGCCGTACGCATATAGAAATAACATTCCGAGAGCTTTGATACCAGGTCAAAATCTCCCAATCGCTGTGCATAGCCCGAATTTTGGAACATATTCCAGGCATTTAACCTTGTTGAGGAAATGCTACCTCCGTTATTAAAATCCTGAATGCAGGCGAGCAACGAGTCTTTGGATATTTTTTCCCAACAGGCCTGATACGATAATACCTGATAAATGCCAAAATCTTTTTTGTAATCGGCGACACGGTTTTGCAGCCACTCTTTATTTTCTTGCAGTTCCTGCCTGACCAGTACCATCATCTCACGCACTTGTTTTTTCTCGTGGTGTCGCTGTACCAAATGGCTTACGCCGAAAGTAAGTGCAATACCGATAACGACTCCTACTACATTGGCAGAAAAATTAGCCATCCAGGCTCTTGAAATCCGTATTTTCATTTTGTGCTGTTAAAATTTAAAGATTAGCAGCCAAATATACGATAAAACGAAACATCAAATCCATCAATCTTTTAAACAAAAAACCGCAATAAATCAATTATTTACTGCGGTTTCGCTATTTTGAGTTATCGATTAGAATCGACTTTATTTCACCTCTTCAAAGATTATAAATGCTTATAATCAGCATTTTACAAAACAATTGTACATATATGGTACAAATGCGATATAAACAACTATAAGCCTCAAATGCTTGCTGTGCAAAGGTAAGAAAAATTTTGTATAAGTAACTATAAGAATGAAACGGAAGATAATGTCGAGAATGGCAGTTATTATGTGTTTTTTGAGATTTTGGTTTGAGTGTGTACAAAAAAGCCGCTCCGAAAATGGAGCGGCTTCCACGCAAGAAAACAAGTATTGCTGTGGCTAAGCAATGTTTAAAGTGCCCAAGTGAACACTGTTTGAAACCTCTTTGCCGTCTTCGGAAATGAAGCCGAGGTAGATTTCTACCGCGTCTCCGGTCCAATCGGCAGGGACGGGGATTTGATGACTGCCGGCCATGCGTTCGCTACCTGCCGTGTCGTAAATGGCTTCACCTCTACTTGGATTGTACACGACGGCCAATGCTTTGTCCGTTGGTTTGGCGGAACCTGTGCCGGAGTTGTCGTCCCATGTGAAGGCTATAAACCCGATTTCGGGAACTACTCTGCCATTGGCTGGCGGGGTAAGCGCTCCGCGCGACACCAATACTTTCGTAAAGTCCAACAGGTAGTCGGGATAAGCGCCGTCGATTGCGTTGGCTATTACATGTGACATAGCGGCATTAATTGCCGTTTGCTTGTGGGTGTACAGTTTGTAGCCAGTACGAAGAAAGCCAGTCATTGGCTTTAAAAAGTTAAGCGCTATCGCAAATTTGGTGCGTTGCGACATTTGCCCGTCGGTACGTGGATTTTTGATTTTTTGGGGAATGGAACGCATGTAACTAATGCCTTTCCAACTTGCTCCGATGACGGTTCCTACTTTTCCCGAGAAGCCGCCCAAGATTCCCTGTTTAATTTTTCCCATGATACTTAAATTTTAGGGTGAATAAATTGTTTTACTTGGACTTGGTACGGCTGAAATAGAGCGTTGACCTTATCCGTGTGCAAAATTAAAGGGTGTTGAGGTTGCTTTTTTATTATCAGTGTCCTATGCTTCGGGTTGCTGTGTCTTGCGTTTTCGGGATATTCCAACAATTATTTTTTTTTCGAAAACGGAAAGGAAAAACGAAAGGAAAGAAAAAAGGATATGCCAATCAAACAGCCGGTGAAGCGGCGACAGTCAAGGTTTTTTTGAAAAAATACTACCCGTAGGGTGGAGATTTTTTTAAAAACCCGCAGGGCTTGACCTTGACGGGCGGAAAGCGGAACGGCTAACTTTGCATATTCCTTTTTTTTGATAAAATAACTGCACTTGTCTTTAAATCCTGCCCGACAGGGCACAGAAAATATATTCAACTGTCTTTAGGGGTGGGTGGTCGGGGCGTTGGTGTGGGAGGAGCAAAAACAACGCAGGTAAAACAGCCTTGAGCGTGGCTGCTGAAATTGCAGCGTAGCGATAGCATAGTGTAATTTTTGGCAGCCACATTAGGCGCGAGCCGCATGCGAGTGGAGCGAGGGGGGCGGACACGGATAGCCATAGCGTAAGCGGAGGCTGTGGCCGCCTACGTGGAACACGCAGGGCTGGCGCACCTTTTTGCTTGGAGCGTGGGGTGGGCAAAAGCAAGGATATGGCGGTAAATGAAAGACGAGCGGATATTATATATTTTGTGGTATAATATACGCGAGTAATTTACCGCCATTTTCTTGCGCGGGGTTGGCGGTGCGGTATGAGTGCACGGAGGTACGACCGAAACGAATACGGCAGGAGCCAACATGGGAGCGACCGCAAAAAGTGTGACAGCCCGATTAGCCCGAGCGACCCGCAGGCGAGCACAAACACAAGCGGCGGCTGCCCCCTTGAGAAAAGTTTTATGAGCGTAGCGAATACCTTTTGGGGGTTACAGGGGGGCAGGAGTAGCCGTGAATGACGACTGAGTGAACGCTTGGCGGGAAAAACAAGCCGCTGCGCTGCCGTGAGCACCTACCGGAGCGCAAACGGCAAGTGTGGCGGCGGTGCTTGGCAAGGGCGGCTAAAAAATACTACCTGTAAGGTGGAGATTTTTTAAGCCGCTTGTTATACCCTTGCAAGCATGCTTTTTCCTGCCTAAGTGAGCGAAGAAGGAATACCGCTTTACCTGCGTTGTTTTTGCGTGAGCATAGATAAATGATTTATACCGCTAAAATAGAAATCCCCAAATTCTCACTTGTGGGGATATTGGGGATATTCATTTTGCAGATTATTTTTTGCTCTTTATTATTTCTGATTGAGTTCTTCAATTTTGAATTCTTCTATGAAACTGTCATAAGTACTTTTAATTTCTCCCAAGGTAGTATTTTCATCATACCGATTTTCATAAACCCAATTACACAGTTTTTCATTTAATTGAAGTTCCCATTGTGAATCTTTAACGTCCACTTCTATGGAAATATAAGGGGATAACATTTTGGGATATGGTAAATTAATGCCATGAAGAAAATTATCTTTGTTTACATAAGAAATAAAAGCGTTATCTTTTAATCTTAACTTAAAATATCTTTCAATACAGGGAATAATATGTCTCGCATAGTGCGAATATCTTGATTTTAAAATATTTTTTAAAGCTTTATCAGAAACAGGACTTCCCTGTTGCCCTTTTTTGATTACAATTTCTTCATTTTCTTTATAGAAGGCGAAGGAATTTGTTTCTATTATTTTTTCTAAAAGAAAACAAGTATAATCACTTATATGGTAATTATTTTTCCGGATAATCAATTCTTTCCCACTCAATACGTATTCGTCATCTCTAAAATTACCACTTTGAACTAACTTTACAACCTCAATGTCATTAATGATTTTTTGCATTGTTTTTTCTTCAGTACCGACATTTATTTTCAAATTCTGCCACTGATTAAATTTCGTCACATCAAAATCTTTTAAAAAATCAAGACATTGATAATAATTTAAAAACATACTACCAATACCTTTTTGTTCTTCCGTTTTAAAAATCTCGACAAAGTATTTTGTTACGATATTGAAAGTGCTTTTAAGGATGCTTTTGTACAATTCTGATTGATATTCCGGTCGAATCTCATTTCTATTTAAAGTCAAAACTTTTGAGGCTTTATCTTTATGAATATTCAATGCAATTCCTATAAATTTGATATTACGATATGGTACTTTTTCTACATTTTGGTTTTTATAAAAAATAAGAGTATTCCACTGGTCCTCTTTTTTATCACACCTAAGTTCGATATAAAAAGCATTAATAAAGAGCAAGTTGATTGAAAATAGGATCAAGATCGACTTTGATAGCAGGTTTTTTAGGGAAGAAACTATAGGCAGCCAATCCCGCCAAAAGATTGGTAAAAAAGTTAGCCACCGACCTGTGTCTGGAATGTTCTATTTGGCAAGTGTTTTTCAACTCATCGTTAATTGTTTCTATTACAGAGCGTTTTCTGAGTAATATTTTATCCGAATAAGACATTACAGCCCCTTTCATATTCTTTCTCAGTCCTGTAATGAGTTGAATTCCATTAATGAACAACATTTCGAACAGTTGCTGCCCTATATATCC